>JASHNQ010000015.1 GCA_030041545.1 candidate division FCPU426 bacterium
TACGGCGACACCCAGGGCACTTGGCCGTCGACGCTGGAGTCCATGAGCATTTACGGCTTCAGCCGTTACCTGGACAACCTCTCGTCGGTGAAGGTGACGGGTGCTTTCGTGGCCAATGCCACAAGCCCGGCGGGGAACCTGGTCACGATGACCACGATGAGTTCGGTGCCTATTGGCAGTGGAACGGGATGGCTTTATGACAGCAACTTCGGAAGCGTGTACGTGAACAGTACCGTGCAGGATTCCAAGAGCCTTCCCTATTCCTTTTACGGGTTTGAGTAACAATCCCGTAACAAGAACGACTGGGATATTGTAAGCGATGTCGGGCATGGTTAACTTGTAACCATGCCCGACTTTTTTTGGGACCCTTCATCCCCGGCCGCCAAGCCCAAATTGGTCGTGCTTGGTTCGGGCTTCGCCGGTTTCAGCCTACTGAAAAAGCTGGACCGCCGGGCCTACGACGTCACGGTTATCGCCTCCCGGAACCACTTCCTTTTCACTCCCCTTCTTCCCGGTTCCACCGTGGGGACCGTGGAATTTAGAAGCATCATCGAACCCATACGCCGGGCCCTGAAAGGCATCCGTTTCTACCTGGCTTCGGCCCGTGAGCTCAATACGGCCCCCAAAACCGTCCGGTGCACGGCGGCCGACGGCCAGGGATATTTCGAGGTGCCCTACGACCTCTTGGTGATCGCCGTGGGCGCCAAGGTCAACACCTTCGGCATCCCGGGCGTTGTTGAAAACGCGCTCTTCCTCAAAACCGTGGAGGACGCCCGCCGCATTAGGCGGCGCACCATTGAATGTTTCGAGCGGGCCGCCGAACCCACCGTGTCTCCCGAAAAGCGCCGCCAGCTCCTTCATTTCATGGTGGTGGGTGGCGGTCCCACGGGCGTTGAGTTCGCGGCCGAACTGCATGATTTCGTGCTGAAGGAAGTCAAGGCTTGTTATCCCTCCCTCATAGGGGACGTCCGCATCACCTTGGTGGACGCCGCCGATCACATCTTAAGCGCTTTCGATAAATCCTTAAGTGAGTATACGACGAGGCATTTCCAACGAGAGAACATCCAGATGCTCACCGGCATCCGCACCGTGAAACTTGAAAAGGACCGCGCCATCCTCAACGACGGTTCCGAGGTCTCCTTTGGGATGGTGGTTTGGTCCACGGGCCTGGGCCCCACCATCGCTGTGGGCAACTTCAACCTCCCCAAGGACAAGGCCTCCCGCCTCCTGGTGGACGATACCCTCAAGGTCCAGGGGCAGGATTCGGTTTACGCCCTGGGGGACTGTTCCTGCGTGATCGGCAAAAACTATCCCGCAACCGCCCAAGTGGCCATGCAAGAGGGGACATACTTGGCGAAAGCCCTCAACAACCTGTCCCGGGGCCGGTCCGTCAGGCCCTTCCAATACCGCCACCACGGCATGCTGGCCTACATTGGGGAAGATTCGGCCATCGCCGACCTGCCCGAAATCAAGGGAAAGGGCCGGACCACTTACTTTCTCTGGCGCTCAGCCTATTTGACCCGCCTGGTGAGTTGGAAAAACAAATTACTGGTGCTTTTCGACTGGCTCAAAACCGGCCTTTGGGGAAGGGACATCAGCAGGTTTTAGTAAAATAAGTGTCAGCCCCCAAACGTTCCTCGCGGGGCCCAGACCCCCAAATATCCCAAACATCATTGGAATGACTGGCGGTTAAGTATTTCCAGCCACTATTTGTGCTATTATAAAATTTCATGGGTTAATTTTGTCAAAACGCATATTTCAAAAAGAAATCCCAAAAGACGTTAAAATTGGATAGCTTTTTTTTCGACCCCTCGCTAAAAGCCGCTCTGTTTAAAATATTTTTCAACGGAGAGTTGGCATGAAAGTCCTCATCATCGACGACGAAGAAAGTATCGCTAAAATCCTCTCCAAGTTCATTCAACAGGAAGGCCACGAGGCTTTTTCGGCCTTCAACGCCAAAGACGGCTTGGAGCGCGCCGAAACCCTAAACCCCGACGTCATCCTCCTGGACATCCACCTGCCGGACATGACCGGCCTGGAGGTCTTGGGCCAAATCAACGAGCGCAAGTTGCCGGCCCAGGTGGTCATGATCACCGGGGAGGGCTCGGTGGACACGGCGGTACAGGCCATGAAAATGGGCGCCGAGGACTACCTGGAGAAGCCCCTGAACGTCGAGAAGCTGAAGATCGTCATCAAGAAAATCGCTGAGAAGCAGGGGCTTTTAAGGGAGGTTTCCGACCTCAAGAAACAGCGGCGGGAGCTTTACCGCAAGGACTACCTTTTCCTCACCGACCCTGAAATGCGGAAAATCTACGACCAGATCGAACAGGTGGCCCAACAGGACAAAATTACGGCCCTGATCCTGGGCGAGACCGGCACCGGCAAGGAACACATCGCCAAGCTTATTCACGCCCTTTCGTCCCGAGCGTCCCAACCCTTCGTGGAGCTCCACTGCGGGGCGCTGCCCGAAACCATTTTGGAATCGGAGCTTTTCGGCTACGAGCCGGGCGCCTTCACCGACGCCCGGAAGCAGAAACGCGGTCTTTTCGAGGAGGCGCAATTCGGCAGCGTCTTCCTGGATGAAATCGGGGAGCTGACGCCGGCCGTCCAAACCAAGCTCTTGAAGGTGCTGGAACAGAAAACCCTCCGCCGCTTGGGGGGGACCCGCGAGATTCCCCTCGATGTGCGGATCATCGCGGCCACCCACCGCAACCTGGAAAAGGAGGTGCAGGAAGGCCGCTTCCGGGCCGATCTGTTTTACCGCTTGAACGTGGTGCCCATCACCCTTCCCCCCTTGCGCTCCCGGCCGGAGGATATCGAACAGTTGTCTCACTTCTTCTTCAAGGAGGCCTGTCAAGCCTTCGACAAGAAACTGAACCTCCTCTCATCGGATATCGTGGAGAAATTGAAAAACCATAATTGGCCCGGCAACGTGCGGGAATTGAAGCACGTTATTGAGCGGATGGTCATCACGGCCAAAGGCTCCGGCCTTACGGTGAAGGACCTGCCGAAGGAAATCATGGAGACCCGGAAGTCCGCAGCCCCTTCCAAAGGCTCCATGACCAAGGAAGAGGCGGAAAAGGAAAACATCCGGAAGGCCTTGGTCGAAACCAACGGAAACCAATCCAAGGCCGCGGAAAAACTCGGCATCACAAGGAAAACCCTCTTCAACAAGATCAAGAAATACGATTTGAAGCTATCCGGGGAATAACCCCGGATGCGGGGAGAATGATTTAATCTGAGCACTACCGGGGAAGGAGGGCGGCCGCGGATTGATCAAGGAAAAACACCAGATTCCCCGCGGCGGGGCGCAGGTATTGGATGGGATAGTGGGGAGGCTCGGAGGGGCCGCCCAAGGTTTCCTTCGCAATAGCCGCCTTTTTCTCCCCTTCCACCAAAATCATGAGGAACCGGGAGGCATTCAGTACTGGGAAGGTCAGGGACACCCTTTCCTTCCGGGCCTCATCCACGAAATAGCCCACCACCCATTTTTCCAATTCGTTCACCTGGGGCATGCCGGGGAAGAGGCTAGCCGTATGGCCGTCCTCGCCCATTCCCATCAAGGCCAGGTCGAAAACCGGGACCGAACCGTCCCCGAAGAATTTCCTCATCTTGATTTCATACGCCGAAGCCGCCTTGTCCACCGTCAAGGAACCGTTGGTGGCGGGAAACACGTTTTCTTTGGGAACCGGCGCTTTGGACAGGAGGTATTCCTGCGCCATACGGTAGTTGCTTGTCTCGTGATCCAAGGGTACGTGGCGTTCATCCACCCAGAAAAAATAGGCCTTGGCCCAGGGGATGAGGGTCCGGTAGGGCTCCTCGGTCAACTGCTGGAACAGGCCCTTGGGGGTGGACCCGCCGGAAAGGGCCGCCACGAAACGCCCCCTTTCGTTCACGGCTTCCCGGGCGATCTGCATGACCTGGTGGGCCGCCTCCTGGAACAAGGTTTCGGGTGTGGGATAAACCCGTACCTCGGGTTGAAAGAGAAAAACCTTGGAAGGGGCGGCCTTGGGTCTCGTGGAGGGCCGGGTTTTCTTGGCGGGCCTGGCCTTCAACGCGCTTTTCTTTTTTGCCGACGCGGCTTTGTTTTTGGGGGCTTTAGGGCGGGCCCGGTTCTTTTTCTTGGGGGACATTTTTCCTCCGCGGTCCTAAGTCTGAGAGCGGTTGGGTTTTGGTTTAATCCAGGGTTAACTTGGGTTTGACCAACACGGATCCGGCCATTGCCAGGGCCTTCTTCCAAAGCGGGTCCTCCTCCAAGTGCTTGAGGCCCAGGGCCAGCAGCTCGTTGGAATGCAGGTGGTCGAAGGAAACCGTCCTGGAAAAGGCAACCTTGTGGGCCACTTCCGACCGGGCGATCACGCAGTGGGGGTCCTGGTCCCGGACCACGGTGAAAATCCCTTCCTGGCCGCCGCCGGTGGCGATCCCTACGGCGAAAATCCGGTCCCGTTTCACGTCGGGCACGGGCACGGGTTTCAGGAAAATCTCCACGTTCCCCTGGGTGGCCTCAAAAGTGAGCCGGTCGGTGAACTCCGAAAGCCGGGGCCCCAGGTAATGCCAGCCCAATTGGGAAGCCAGCCAGCAGGCCAGGAAAAAGCTGCGGGTGGGTTGGGTCCCCTCCCCATACTCGATGGTGACCTGGCGGATATCCTTCAGGACCTTGGACCAATCCCCGTCGAAGAGCTCGGCGATGAGGGACCTCCACCTTTGGATGCGGATCCAATTCAGGTCGCCTAGGAAGGTGTGGGGGTAGCGGCTGTGCCAGAAGGCGGCCAAGCGGGTGAGGGACTGCACGGGTTTTTTGAACTTGGAGGAATCCACCCAAACACGGTTGGATTCCTGGGCCATCTTCTCGAAAAAGGCGTTCTCGTAAGGCAGGTCGCCGGGCCACCAAAACTCCACCGGCAGGTCGGGCATCAACAGGGAAAAGGTGAAGCCGTAGAGGTTTTCGATGATCTCGGGCTGGGCCACCAGCTTGATGAGGTCGCAGCAGACCCTTTTTTCCCGGCCCGCGCCGAAAAGGCAATGGCCGGAAAGGTAGGAACGAAGGGGTGGCTCGCTGCGATCGGCCGCGGGCCTCACGAGGATGTAGCGGCCCGGGTGCTTTTCCGCCAAGTCATTGAGGATCTGCTCCACTCGGTAACCTTCCTCGTGGTCCGAGGCATAGGCCACCAGGTTGGTGGTATAGACCCTCTGGAGGCCCAGTTGCTGGGCCTTGTCCTCGACCCCGGCCTTCCAAAGTTCGGCCAGGTCTTTTTCGATGGATTGGGCTGAAACCGTCATTCAACACCTCGCACGTCAGTTCACAGGTCACAGTTGGCAGCAAGGCGGGGTTGGCGATTGAAGCAGTTGCTGCGAACTGTGAACCGTGACCTGTCAACTGCCTTTACAGCCTTCTCCACTTACGCCACGGTTTTTCCAGCATCTGGTCGGCCGCGGCCGGGCCCCAGCTTCCCGCCTCGTAATTGGGAAAATCGCCTTCCGGCTCGGTGGTTTCCCAGCGGTTCAAAACGGGCATCAGGGCTTCCCAGGCCGCCTCGGTCTCGTCGCCCCGGATGAACAAAGTGGCGTCCCCCAGCATGCAGTCCAACAGTAGGCGCTCATAGGCCTCGGAGGTGCCCTCGGCGAAAGTGGTGCCGTAGCGGAAGTCCATGTTGACGGTCTTGGCTTCCATGGTCATGCCCGGCACCTTGGTCTCGAACTTGAGCGTGATGCCCTCATCCGGCTGGATGCGCACCACCAGTACGTTGGGCGAGAGGTCGGTCACGTTGCTCTTGAAAAGGAGGTTGGGGGGTTCTTTGAACTGGATGGCCACCTCGGTGGCGCGCTTGGGCAGCCGTTTGCCGGACCGCAGCAGGAAAGGCACGCCGTGCCAGCGCCAGGTGTCCAGGAACACCTTGATGGCGGCGTAGGTGGGCGTGATGGACTTGGGGTTGACGCCTTCCTCCTGACGGTAGCCGGGCACCCTCGCCCCCGCCAGGTAGCCGGGGCCGTACTGTCCGCGCACCGCGAATTGCGAGAGGGTCCGGTCCTCGAAGGGCCGGATGGACTTCAGGATTTTCAGTTTTTCATCGCGGATGGCGTTGGCCTCGTAGGTCACCGGCGGCTCCATGGCGATCAGGCACATGACCTGGAAGAGGTGGTTTTGGAACATGTCGCGCAGCACGCCCGAGCTCTCGTAATAGCCGGCCCGGCTCCCGACCCCCAGGTCCTCGCAGGCCGTGATCTGCACGTGGTCCACATGGCGGCGGTCCCAGATGGGCTCGAAGATGGAGTTGGCGAACCGCATGACCAGGAGGTTTTGCACCGTCTCCTTGCCGAGGTAATGGTCAATGCGGTAGATCTGGTTCTCCTTGAAGACTTCCTTGACCCGGCGGTTCAATTCCTTGGCCGAACCCAGGTCGTGGCCGAAGGGCTTCTCGATGACGATGCGGGCGTAGCCCTTTTCCTCCCGGTTGAGGCCCGCCGCCCCCAGGTTGGAGATGATGGCCTCGAATACGTTGGGCGGCGTGGAAAGGTAGAAAATGCGGTTGGCGGCCGTCCCGTTTTCCGCGTCCAACTCGTCCAGGAGTTTCGAGAGGGTCTGGAAGGCCTTGAAATCGTCATACGCGCCCGACACGTAATGGAAGTTCTGGGAAAAGCTCTCCCACAGGGAATCGGACAGCTGTGGCTCGCTTTGTTTCAGGGATTCTTTCAAGTGTTTCTTGAATTCCTCATCGGTCATCTTGGAGCGGGAGATTCCCACCAGGTTGAAGGAGGTCGGCAGCAAGTGCTTTTCATAAAGGTCGAAAAGAGCGGGCACCAGCTTGCGGTGGGTCAGGTCGCCGGAGGCGCCGTAAATCACCAGGCTGCAAGGTTCGGGAACGCGGTCGCTGAAGAGGCCTTGGCGCAGGGGATTTTCCAAGAGCGCTGCGGTTGCCATAAAAAACCTCGGAGTAAAAGGATTTTAGGTGAGGCCTTTATTTTAACGGACTTATTTGAACCGAGCCTTGTAATTATTTCAACCCCGCCCCAAACTTGGGGAAACTCATGTTTTTAGGGTGAAACCCCAAAGCAGCTGACAGTTCACAGTTAACAGCTCTCAGTAACGAATTGAACGCCTCCCGCCCGCCTGTCAACTGTGATCTGCGAACTGTGAGCTTATTTGAGGTGTGGAATGGCGGATTTCAAAAAAAGCGTTTCCCAAAACGTACCAGGTGAGTTTTTCGTGGATTCCACCTGCATTGACTGCGACACCTGCCGTCAACTGGCTCCCAGCGTCTTTGAGGACGCCGGTAACACGTCCTTTGTCCGGCGACAGCCTCAAACTCCGGAAGAAACCCAAACCGCCCTTCAGTCCCTTTTGGCCTGCCCTACCGGTTCAATCGGGACCCTCCATAAAAACAAAGCCTCAGAAATCATGGACCATTTCCCCCTGGAAATTGAGGACGGCGTTTTTTACTGCGGCTTCAATTCCCCGAAGTCCTACGGCGGAAACAGTTATTTTGTCCGCCACCCCGAAGGCAACTGGCTGGTGGATTCCCCCAAGTTCCTTCCCCACCTGGTTCGCAAATTCTCAGAAGCTGGTGGAATCCGGTATATCTTCCTCACCCACCAGGACGACGTGGCCGAGGCCGCCCGCTACGCGGAAAAATTCGGAAGCCTAAGGATCATCCATGAGGAGGACCAAGGCGCGCAGCCTGGCGCTGAAATCGTTGTGAGGGGCGTGGATATCCTGGAACCAGAGCCGGGCTTCAAGGTCATCCCCACCCCCGGCCACACCCAGGGCCATTGTGTCTTGCTTTACAAAGACAAATACCTTTTCACCGGCGATCACCTCTGGTGGCGCCGCAAGCGCCAACAGCTGGGAGCCTCTCAAAACGTGGCCTGGTATTCCTGGCGCAAGCAAACCGAGTCCATGGAGCGGCTTTTAAGGTTCGATTTTGATTGGGTTTTGCCCGGCCACGGTCAGCGGATGAGCCTCCCCAAGGCCGAAATGAGGAAGGGGCTGGAAGCCCTGGTCAATCGGATGAAAGCTTCCTTAGAGCCGGGGTGGGACGACTAATACTTAATTTCGGTCACCTTCTCCTTCACTTGTGAAAGAAAACTGTCCGGCAGGGGGGCGTAGGATAAATCCGCCTCCAACTTCTGGCCGTCGGCCAGGATCCAGTTCAGGAAATCCACCAAAGCCTGTCCCCTTTTGTGGTTATGGGTGACGTTGAAATAATTCTGATGGACCAGCAGGTAGGAAAAGGAGCAGAGGGGATAGGCTTCCTTGGCGCGGGACTGGTCCAGGTTGACCTGGAAATCCTCCGGCAGGCCTTCCAAGTCGGAAAGGGCCGCGGCCAGCGAGTCCGCTGAGGGCTCCACGAAACGCCCGGCTTGGTTCCTCAAGGCCGCCGTCGGCAAGTGGTTTGGGGCGGCGAAGGCCAGGTCCACCGCCCCCACCGTGCCGGGCCAAAGGCGCAGCTTCTCCAAAACCTTGTCGTCTCCTTTCACGTTCTGCCCCACGGGCCAATGCAGTTTTTTATCCTTTCCACGCTTAAGCGTCCACTGGGGGTCCTGTTTGGCCAAGTAAGAGGGAAAAAGGTCGTGCGGGCTGCTTTCCTCCTCCCGGTGCACCACTCGGATTTCGAGGTCGGGCAGGTCCACGCCGGGGTTCAGCTCCTTGATGGCGGGGTTGTTCCATTTCTTGGTCACGCCTTGGAAGATGTCGGATAGAACGGCGGGCGTCAATTTGAGGCCGGTTTCCACGCCCGGGAGGTTGTAAGTAATGGCCACCGCCTCCACGGCCACCGGCAGGTGGAGGATGGCACGGCTTTGTACCAACTGCCCTTCCTCCAAAGTGAAGGGGGTGTCCACCGCCGCGAAATCCGAACCATGGTTCAGGGCTTTCTGCACGCCCTCCGAGGAATCCTTGACTTCATATTGGACTTTAACGGCCGGCTCCACCTGGCGCCGTTCCTTGATCCATTTCCCATAAAGGGATGCGACTAAAGCCGAGCCGACGCCTTTCAGGGATGTGTCGGCGAAGGCCTGGGATGACGATAGTACGGCGATAGCGGCCAAAAGTTTTAAGGTTTTCATGGGTGCTCCGTTGATTGGGTTGACAGTCATTGCCGACAAATCGCCGAGGCTTGGCGTCCGAGATTGCCACGGCCTTAACCCAGCGTCAATGCAAAAAAATTGGAAGCCGCGTGGGTTCGCTTGAAATCCCTTTAAAAATGCAACTTCGAAAGTCTCTTCCTTGTCTTCGGCCCTTCGGCAACGTATCATTGCTAAAACCGTTTTTGGGCGGGAACTCCTATGAAAGCTTACGATTACGAAAAACTCAACCGCAACTTCGAAACTCTGTCCTCCGAGGATATCGTCCGATGGGCGGCGGGGGAGTTGGGCGACGGCTTGGCCATGTCCACCTCCTTCGGGGCGGAAAGCGCCGTCCTGCTGCACTTGGTCACGCAAATCAAGCCCGGCATCCCCGTGCTTTTCACCAACACGGGCTTTCATTTCAAGCAAACCCTGGAGCACCGGGACTACCTGGTGCAAAGGTTGAAGTTAAACCTACGCGAACTAACCCCGCAGATACCCCATGACGAATTCCTGGCCCAATACGGCAAGCTTTACGAGCGGGACCCGGACGCCTGCTGCGCCATGAACAAGATCGCGCCTTTTGAGAAAGCCCTGAAGGACTACCAGGGCTGGATCACCGGCATTCGCCGCAACCAAGCCGCCACCCGCCAGGAGGCGCCTTTCGTGGAAAACTACCGTGGCGCCCTGGTCAAGGTGAACCCCCTGATCAACTGGACCGGAAAGATGCTCTGGGATTACGCCAAGAAATATGACCTGCCCTACCATCCCCTTTGGGAAAAAGGCTACCTGTCCATCGGTTGTTCGCCGGAGACCTGCACCCGCCCAGTCACGCCGGGGGAAGACGCCCGTTCGGGCCGCTGGGCTGGCACGGGCAAAATCGAGTGCGGTATCCATACCTTCCTAACCCAGCCTAGCCAGAACCAACGGGGATAAAACCTAGACTCTTATGGGCGAACCAGGCCAATAACGCCCGGTCCCTTAGCTCGGGAAATCTTTAACCGTTTTAGAAGATTTTACGAGTAAGGGGCTCATGGAAGAACCGGCTTCGTCCTCCCAAAAATAAGTTCGCCCCTCCAACCGCCGTTTTAGGATAAAATTTGCCCCAGGCGGAACCCTAACTTTTCCGGGTGTTAAACCGTCCAACGAACGATGGCGGGCCGGAAAGTCCTCCCTTTTGCAAACCATGAGGTCCAGCCGGACTTATGGCCAAAAGGAAAAAAATGAAATCGGTACCATTCACGGTGGTAGGGGTATTTTTCACCTTATTGCCGGCTTTTCCCGCCCATGCGCAAGATTCCGCCATGCAGTACTTGGATGCGGGAAACAAGCTATACCGGGAAAAAAATTACAGCCAGGCCCTCCATTATTACCAAGCCGCGGTCAAACTAAATCCCCGCTCTTGGCAGGGCTACGAGGGGTTGGGCAACTGCGAATTGGCCCAGGGCGACAAAACGCGGGCCCTTTCGGATTACCGGACCTGCCTGGCCCTGCACCCCGATAATCCCTCCTTGAGTTCACTCACCCTCTGGCTCCAGTCCCAACTATCCTCGACCTCCGATTCCGACGATTCGGCGACTCCTTCCGGCGACGACGAGGAGAAACCCTTCAAGCCCCATTGGGAAAATGAGTTCCAATTGAGTTCCACCAACCAGCAGGCGGGCCAGTCCACCAATGCCCTTTCCTACACGGGCACCCGGCATTTCACCGAGGCAGGGGATTTCGCCTCCGGCGAACTCCAACTCGAGCGGCAAAAGGTGGAAGGGGCGGCCTCGGCCATCGGCGTGCTGACCTTCGAGGGCGGGTTGGGATTGGGGTTTTTCTCCCCCGCCCTCTCCATCGGAGGCGAGGGGGGCGAAAACGCCTGGCACCAGTTGGACGGGAATCTGACCCTCGCTTTCCAACTTTGGGACCCCTGGGCGCTCAATTACACCCTGGGAGGCAACGCGGGCTACCACGATGGGCCGGTTTCCCAATTTTATCCTTCCCTCAATGAAACCGCGCGCATCGACACGGCCAGTTGGAATACCACCTTGGGGCCCACCTTCACCCCCTGGGACTGGTGGTCTATTTCCACGACGATAGGTTACGAGTACGACATCACCTACCAATTGCAGGGCATCTATCACCCGAACAAGAAGGTCCCTATCGACCAAGCTGAACAAATCGACACCCTCAACCCGGCCCTGGATTTCACCCTTTTCAAGGGCCTCCTCCTGGACCTCGCCCCCCAAGTAGGCCGGGAATATTTCCCTGCGGGCGCGGTTTACAACCCCAAGGCGGGCGGTTTGGTGTTTAATACCTCGCCCACCTCCCAAAACTTCGTGGGCGGCACGGTTTCTGTCAGCTACAGTTTCGAGTAAGATGTAAGACTCCGGTCCAATCCGCGCGGGAAAACAATGATGAAGCGTTCGATCCTTCTTTTAGGCCTGGCAATGGTTTTTTGCGGGTTCTTCAACCGCTCCCACGCCCAAACAACCCCCGCCGCTTGGGTCACGCCGTCCCCGGGCCAGTCCCCCCAAGGGGATGAAAGCGATGAAGAGCAGGTCTTGGGGGAGTTGGAAAAGCCCTTTGTTCCCCATTGGACAGGCCAATTGGGCCTCACCTACTCCACCCAGCCAACCCAATTGGGCCAGGGCCAGCAAACCGAACAGCTCAACCTGACCGGAACCTACAACATCACGGAGAGCGGCGCTTACGTGTCCCTGGAAATCGCGGGCGGGGAGCTGTTGCTGGAAGGGGCCAACACCAATTTCGGGGAAATCACGGGGGAAGGCTGCCTGGCCATGGGAATTTTCCTGCCCACCCTTTCCCTGTCCCTGGCGGAGGGCGCCGCCGCCTTGAATGCCTATAGTTCGATTTTGACCCTGGATTTCCAGGTTTTGGATTCCCTCACCGTGGGCCCCCTGGTCAGTGGGGGGGTGGAAACCCACCAGGGGCCCGCTTCGCAGATTTACCCCAACACGTCCAATCCCGATTCTTTCATCGTCGTCAGCACCGGCGATTGGGACGCCGGGGTGGAAGTTTCCTTCGTTCCCTGGGATTTTGAGACCCTGACGCTCACCGGGCAGCAGGAAATCGACGTGACCTTCCAAACCAACGGCGTTGACGACGACAACGTCAAACCCATCAACCAGTCCGACCGCATCCCCTCCCTGACCCTGGAAACCGAAACGACCTTTTGCAAGGACTTCCAACTGCTCCTCTCCGCGCAAGCGGGCCAGGAATTTTACTCGGCGGGAACCATCTTCAGCCCCATTACGGGTAAAACCCGGACCTTCACCCAGCCCACCGAACAGAACTTCACGGGTTATACCGTGGGACTTCTTTACAACTTTCAATAAAGACAGCTGACAGCCCTTCGAGTGGCCTCCGGCCCCTCAGGGCCCTGAGTGAAATCGAAGGGCTCACAGGTGATAGTTCGCAGCGAGGTCTTTAAAGCCTTTGCTGTCAACTGTGGATTGTGAGCCAATTTTAGAATTTGTAGGCGATGGTGAGCCCACAGCCGTCCCGGTTGGGGCCCAAGGTGGTTTGGACGTTGAGGGCGGGGCGCCCCAGGATTTCCAGCGTGAGGAGGGTGGTGGCGTGGGTGCCCACCGCGATCCAGGCTCTTTGCCGCACCCCAGGATCGGAAGCGCCCAAAAGCGTCACCACCGGGTAAAGGGTCTTGGCGATACCGTCCGCGTTCACGAAAAACAATCCCGCGTCGTAGTCGTTGGCGGCGAAAAACAAAGTCCAGCCCAGGGCGTCAACCCCCGCGGCGGACCAGGCGTAGATGTCCGCGTGATCCTCGAAGGCCTCGGTATAAGCCCAGGCGTAATAATCGGCCAACACGACCGGCACGGTAATGGCCTCGTTGGCCGCCCTTATCCCGCTCGCCGCCATGAAGCACGCCATAAAACTCGAGACGAAAACGGCCTTTCTCAACGCCAACCCCTCCAGTGGAGTCTTAAGTTCTAAATTTTGGGTTCTAAGTTATGGAGAATTTTTGATGGGAGGTCAAAATTTGGCCTCAACTCAAAACTTAAAACTTAGAACTAAGAATTGTTTTCCGAGGTTCGGACAGGACGGCCGTCCAGCACGTAAACCTTTCCGTCGGAGAGAATCCACTCCACCTCGGTGAACTGTCCCCAGCGGCCCGCCAACCTGCGGGTGAGCTTGACCACGTCAAAAAGCTCGAACCCCCTCAAGGGGAAAGACCGGGGAAAATAATTCCAGGGGGTGTCCAGCCAGCCCTTGAAAAGGGTGCGGTCGGGGGTGAGCCGGAGGATCAACACCTCCCCCTGGGGAAGTGACGTCACCCTTATCTCCACGTCGGTGAGCTTGAAACCCCGGGGCGGGAAGGAACGGCAAACCCCCACCGCCGAGGCCTTGAGGGCCTTTTGCACGATGAAATACCGTTTGGCGGTGGGCGCGGCCTGTCCCGCGAAGCCTTGGCGAAGCGGGAAAACGGCGCGCATCACCTGTTCGTGGGAGAGGGGCTTCAGGGCTTGGAGGGTGCTTTTTTTGGAGCCCGAAACGTCCGAAGACCTCAGCCAAAAAGGCCCTTGCCCAAGCTCCCCCAAGGCCTGCCGAACCGCCTCCTCCGCCCGGCTCCGGGGCATGCCCCCGCAGATGAAACCCGGGGAAGTTTCGCCGCCCAGGGGCAGCAGGTCGCTCAAACGCCCCGCCAACTTCCCATAATAGTCGCCGTGACCCTCGGTCAGGGAAAGCAGCCAAACGCGGGGAGGGTGAAGGGAGCGCCGGTAGGCCCCCACCAGGATTTCGATTTGGGGCGCGGCCCAGGCGCTCACCCCCGCCAAAAGGCCGCCGCTGATCAAGTCGGGCACGTAGTGGAACCCCAGGAGAAGGGTGGAAAGCCAGATGCCCACCGTCAAAGGCAGTCCCCAAACCACCGACCGGCGGTCATAGGCCGCCTGCCAAAAAAGGAGGTAGGTTGAGATGGCGCCGTGCAGGCTCGGGAACACGTCGAAGCGGGAGCCCAGGTTGACGATCAAGAACTCCGCGGCCTTGAAAATCACTCCCCCTTTCAACCAGGTCCATTCGCCGGGATAAGCGAAGCGGGGACCGATGGCCGGGAAGCTCAGGTAGCCCAGGAACCCGCCGATGTAAACCAAGATGAGCCCCAGCATGAAGCGCTGGTAAAGGGCCCGCCGCAGGAGGCTGTGGTAAACCAAAAGCCCCAGGAGCCAGGCGAAGAGGCCCAGGTAGCAGACGGAGAAAAAATCGGTCCAATGGGGCCGACCCAGGAGGAACTGCTCGAAGAAGGCGGGCCCCCGGCCCAGGAGGCTTAAATCCAACCTCCGCAGCTGGGCGTCGTAAAGCTGGGGATGCAGCACCGGCACCAGGGGTTTCATCAGGCCGTAGCAAAGCACCAGCCCACCCCAGGGCGCCAGCCCCCGCGCCAAGCCCCAACCGCCCAGGGGCGGCGGCCGGCGCACGGCCACCACGAAATAAAGCCAGGCGCCCCAAAGGGCAAAAGAGGCCGTGCCCTGCCAAAAGGCCGCCTCCCAACCCGGGCGATCCGTGAAACAGGCGCCCATGGTCAGGAAGAAAAAGATGAAGAAGAGGAAGGACGTCAGGAGTTCGGAGGGCGACAAAATCCAAATGTTTTTGCGGAAGGTGGAAGGGAATTGAAAAACCAAGTTGAAGCACCCTTTCAAATTAAAATTCAAAATTTAGAATTCAAAATTGCCTTTAATGCGTTTGGCCGGGTTTGGGGGACAACTGATAGGAAAACTCAAGTAGGTTCCCGTCCGGGTCGGAGACCACGCAAAAATACCCCTTGATATGCCCCCCGTAGCTGGCCGGCTCCACCAAGCAATTGTCCTTCTTGGCCTTGGCGCTGATTTCCTCCACGGGTTTCAAGTCAGCCAGACGGAAGGAGAACAAAGGATGGGCGGCCACCCCCCCGGCCGTAGCCTTCGGATGGGGGTCCTCGGCGAAAACGAAGAGGGGAGCGTAGGGGTTTTCGGAAAAACGCATCCAAACCCACCGGGTCCCGTCCCCGTCCCTCTGGTCGAAGACCGCCCCCATACCCAGGTACTCGCTGTAAAAGTGGATGGAAAGGTCCGCGTCCTTCACCTTGAACAGGACATGGTGCCATTCGGGATAATGGGACACGAACTCCAGGGCCAAGGCTTCAACCTTTCCAAGGCAGGTGTCAGGTCCAAGGTATCAGGTGTCAGTAAAAGATTTGAAGATTTTGCCGTGAACTAACACCTTGCGCCTGAAACCTGATACCTTGTTTTAAGACACTATCTTCCACACCTCGTCCACGAACTTGGCGCGAGCCGCGGGTTGGTTTAAGGCCGTTTGGATCAGCCGGGCCAAGGGTGTGTCCACCGTCGAACCGACGGTTTGCAGCACCATTTCCAGGGTGCGGACGCCCTCGGGCACCACTCCTCCCAGCTTTTCAATGGCCTTGCCGTATTCCATGCCCTGCGCCAGGTATTCGCCCAGCTTGCGGTTATGGGAATCAGACGAGAACCCTGTGGTCACCAGGTCCCCCAGCCCCGCCAAGCCGTCCATGGTTTCTCTCTTGGCTCCCATCGCCACCGCGGTTTCCTTCATTTCCCTCAGGGCCATGGTCACGAAGGCGGCCTTCAGGTTGGGCGATCCATGGTTCAAGCCGTCCAAAAGCCCGAAACCGAGGGCATAAATGTTCTTCAGGACCCCTCCCACTTCCACGCCCAGGGGGTCCTTTGAAATTTCCACACGGAAATAGGGGTTGGCCAGGGCGCCAGCCGCCTTTTGCACGCAGGAATGGTTGGTGCCCGCGATGACCACCGCCGTGGGCTTCTTGCGGGCGAACTCATTGGCGATGGAGGGGCCTGAAAGGGCCACGTAATGGTCGGGGGTATGCAGGGCCGCCTCGGCGTAAACCTCGCTCATGCGCTTGTGGGTAACGGCCTCCAGGCCCTTGGAAGTCCCCACCACCACCGCCTCGGGCAGGGAAAAGGGGGAGAACTCCTTGACCACCTGGCGGAAGTAAAGGGAGGGAGTGGCGATGAGGATCAGCGGCGCTTCCTTGACCACGTGGTTCAAAAGGTGGTCCGCCGTCACGCTCGAAGGAAGGGGTATCTCGGGGAGAAACCGGGAATTCAGGTGGTTCTTCTTGATGTCCTCCACCACCTCCGGCATGTGGTCCCAGCAGGCCACCGTGTGGCCGTTGTCGGCCAAAAGGCAGGCCAGGGCCGTACCCATGTTCCCGGTTCCGATGACCGCTGTTTTCATGAAATCTATTATAACCAGGGCCTGGCCTTTTTCCGCCGTGTTTCCCCCCTTTTTCAAACGTTGGAAGGGCGGTTTCCCTTGCGCAATCGACCATACTCTTCCCAAGTCAGCCAAATGACGATAGCGTCCAAAAGGGTGAGGATCGCCACGGCTGTCGAACCCGAAAGGGTGAATCGGTAGATTTGATAGGCGCCGAAGGCGGCGAAGACGGCCATGGCGGTGGGATAGGCCCAAAGTTGGGACCGCCAAAGGGCCCCAACCAGGCCCACTTTCACCAGCCCATGGGATAAAAGAAAAAGGACCGCGAAAGTCCTCGCGCTTGCGGAAAAGCCTTGGGCCGCCAGCGCCAAGTGGCCGGCGATGAAGTCGTTCGGGTCGCGGCTGAGTTCATGCTGGGTCAGGAGGGAGGCCACATGGCCGATCTTCTGGGGGGTGAGGAAGGAAAGCAGGATTCCCCCGGCCACTTCCAGGACCCCGTCCACGCCCTTGAGGAGAATCCCCATTTCAAAGGAAACATGCGCGATCCTGGAAAAAACGTCCAGGGGCGCCGGAGGTCCTTTTTCCCTAGGTTCGAATCTCATATCCCCCTTGAACGCCGCTCCCGGGTTCCCCCTCCTGGCCATTTTAACCGTCTTTTCCCGCTTTGGGCTTGGTTGTCAGGGCCGGCTTGGATAAGCTTGGGTCGCCCCCGGAACCCGAAAGGAAGGCCCATGCCCGAGTACCACCGAAGGAAAACCGACCGCCTTTTAAGCGACTCCCTCAACCAACTGGGCCGGGGGGTTTCGGAAGCGGCCGTGGAACTCAACCCCATCCACCCCAAAAGCTCCGTCCAAGCCTCCCTTCTTTTGGCGGCCGTGGCCGCGGGCCTTTGCGCCTATCTTTATGCCCAAGCCACCGCGCTCATCCAGGCCCTTTATGACCTGATTTTCAGGGACCACCCTTATCTCCTGTCCCTGGCCTGCCCCGCTCTTTTCGTCGCCGCCGCCTGGCTGGTCGTGCGGTTCGCGCCCGCCGCCAAAGGCAGCGGCATCCCCCAGGTGTTGCAGGCCATCGAGGGGACCGAACCCGGGGACCCGAAAGTCACGGGTGGCCAACTGGTCTCCATGAGGACCTCGGTCCTGAAAGTGGCTTCCAGCCTCGTGGGCATCCTGGGCGGGGCCTCCATCGGAAGGGAAGGCCCGACCGTGCAGGTGGCCTCCTCGGTTTTCGCCTTCGCGGCGCGTCATGCCCGGCGCTTTTTCGGGTCGCTGGACTTCCAGTCCTACCTCATCGCGGGGGCCTCGGCGGGCATTTCGGCGGCCTTTAACACCCCCATCGCGGGCATCCTCTTCGCCCTGGAGGAAATCGCGGAACAAACCTTCGCCCAGTTCAAGCGCGCGGTCATGCTCGCCGTCATCGTGGGCGGCATCACGGCCCAGGCCATCGGCGGCAACTACCTTTACTTCGGCCACCCTTCCATCCAGAACCCCTCGGCCTCCATTTACCCGGTCTCCCTGTTCTTGGGACTGTTGGGCGGCTTGTTCGGCGGGCTTTTTTCCATGATCCTCACGCGGCCCCGCCTTTCCATCCTGCCTTCCCGGTGGTGGACGCGGGCCCTCTCCTGCGGCCTTCTGGTCGCCCTCCTGAACCTGCTGACCCACGCGGACACCTCGGGTTCGAGCTATGACGTGACCCGCCGGTTCATGGACGCCACCCGGGGAACGCTTCCACCCCTCTTGTTTCCGGCGAAATTCCTCACCACCGTCTTCTCCTATCTCTCGGGCATGGCCGGGGGCATATTTTCCCCCTCCCTCTCCATCGGCGCGGGGATGGGCGTGACCTCCGCCCAAATCCTCCACGTGCCGGACTTGAAGGCCTGCGCCCTGATCGGCATGGTGGCCTTTTTCTCCGGCGTGGTGCAGGCCCCCTTGACGTCGGTCATCATCGTGATGGAAATGACCGACCAGAGCCTCCTCCTGATCCCCTTCATGCTGGCGGCTTTCCTGGCCCAGGGCATTGGCCGGCTCTTGATGCCGGTGCCGCTGTACCACCGCCTGGCCGAGATGGAAATGGAAAAGGCGGGAAAGAAGCAAGAATTCTTAACCGCGAAGGCGCGAAGAGCGCGAAAAAAGGACTCGTAAAAGCCAAAGGCTTTACTCGACTTTTGTTTTTTACCGAAAGGGAAGTTTATGACTTCGCGGCCTTCGCGTACGACCCTGAGCGGGCGGAGTGAGTCGAATGGGCTCCGCGTTTTAACAGGCGTAGGATTTCCCCCGCGATTTTGGGCGCGGGCTTGCCCTTGGTTTCCACGGTCAGGTCGGCGTATTTCTTGAACAGTGGCGTCCTTTCCTTGTAAAGCGCCGGTAAGGATGCGCCGCCGCGGCATACCACGCCTCGGTTAGACCAGTCGGGCAGGCGTTTTTGAAGCTCATCCAATTCCACCTTAAGGAAGACGCAGGGGCCCAGGCGTTTCATGCGCCCCATGCCCTTGGGGTAATACACCGCGCTTCCGCCGGGCGCGATCACGCAATGCCGGTACCGCAGGGCCCGCAGGGTCTCGTCCTCCATTTTCATAAAACCCTTCATGCCCAATTTGTCCAGCACCTTCTGGAGGGGCAGGCGGTACTTGGCCTCGATCAAGTGGTCCACGTCCACGAAATGGTAGCGGAGTTTTTCAGCCAGGGCCCGCCCCACCGTGCTCTTGCCGCTGCCGAACATGCCGATAAGAACGATGTTTTCCGGAATGGATCCGGGTTTTAAGGCGAAGCCGCTGGTTTTCTTCACGTGACGGTTCCTCCGCAAACAAGGGATATCTCGGCTGGCCGCCATTATCCATAAAAGTGGGGCGTTAGGGCCACCGCAGTGGCCGCTTTTTTCCAGCCTCCGGCCCTTGTATAATGAGGGCCGTTTTCAATCACGAGTTCTCGGACGGGGGGGACGCCATGCGAAAGGGATTTCTAATGCTTGCGGCCTTGGTGGGTCTGGCTTCCTCAGCCTGGGCGGCCCCGGATTCGGGTTTCGAGATCCGGCTGGACGGGGGCCTGGTTTCGCCCGTCAGCGGGCTTCTTTACGAAAACTACACCGCGTCTTCCTCTTTCGGCGGTTCGCTGGGCTATTCCTTCGGCTGGTTTTCCCTCTTGCTGGACGCCCAATACGATACGTTAAACTCCCCCATCGAGGATTCCACCACCACCTACAATACGTTGGAAGCGGCCCTGGTCGAAAAGTTCCGCTTGGGGGCCCTGACGTCCATGAAGCCTTTTGTCTTCCTGGGGGAGGGCCTGGGGGTCTCCAGCATCAATGGTTCCTCCAGTGGTTCCTCCGCCAGTGAATCCGATCCCCTCTTGGAGGCGGGCTTGGGGCTGGATTTCTTCGCCGCCCCCAATTTCAGCATCTTCATCCAAAGCAAGGGCACCTTTCTGCTGAGTTCCACCCCAGCCTTGGGCCAGGATAAACTGGCCGTGCTTATTCCCGTCCAACTGGGCGTGGATTTCGTCCCCTAATTAAAGTTTCGAACAAAAATCCATCACCACGAAGTACACATGCCGACCTTCCATAAAGCTGTTAAAGGGGTCGGTATAGTACCGGTTTCATTAACTCCTTTAAGGTGAATCGGCACAAAGGACACGAAGTAAAATGCCTTAAGTGTTCCTGACATTTTTATGCCACACTTTGTGCCCTTCGTGACCTTTGTGGTAAGAGTTTTTGTTGGAGGTTCTTAAAAAAAATAATCCAGCGAAGCCCCAGCCCGGCCGGGGTAGAGGTCCAGCGGCCCTTTCCAATCGCCCAGGAGCATCTGCGCCTGGAAACCCAGTTCCCACTGGGACGTGAATTCCCATTCCAGCTGGGGCCAGAAAAGAAAAGGCCCTCCCTCCATGGGGACCACCATGGCGGGGGAAGCCTTCCACCGGTCCAAGACACCTCCTTCGGCCTTGAGGAAAACATAAGTGGCTTGGCCCTCCACGTCCGAGTAAGACCCCAGGATTTCCCCGGTTGCATCCC
Source organism: candidate division FCPU426 bacterium (assembly GCA_030041545.1). Classification (GTDB taxonomy): domain Bacteria; phylum Oederibacteriota; class Muellerivitia; order Muellerivitales; family Muellerivitaceae; genus JAJPJW01. The sequence goes on from JASHNQ010000015.1 coordinate 20,281, forward strand.
TTAAAACCTCGGCCGTGTACTCGACGCCCAGGTGGGAAGTCGAAATGCCCGCCACCCAATCGGCGGCCGTGCGCTGGCCGGGATAAAGCCAGTCCGTGCCCTCCAGGCGCACCTGGAAGGTGGGAAAGGTGCCGGCCAGTTCCAGGCCGAAGGCGTTGCGGCCGGTCAGCCAGGCCGCGCTGGGGACCACCGTCAGGCCGATCCCCTTGTTGACCAGCCTCACGACCCCCTCGGTGTCGCCGCCGGCCAGCCAGCGGGCCGCGCCCTCCAGGCTCAAATCGTCGAAAAGATAGCAGGAAGCGTCCAATCCCTCGCTGGCTAAGGGCTCGGCCCTCTCCCATTGCAGGGGTGGCAGGGGAAAAAAGTAATCGGTGGGACGGTAGAACCGGGCGGAACCCCATGAGGGTTTGAACAACCCGGCGGTCACGTCCAGCGGCCCCGAGGCCCAGTGGAGGTAGGCCCGGTCCATTTCAACGCCGTAAAAGTCGTTTCCCTTGCTGGCGGCCGCGTTGTCCGCTTCCAGCCTCAAGGCGTTGGTTTGGGGGTAAAGGGGCCAGGCGGTGCTCCCCGGCGGGGTGAGGGTCTGCCAGTCGGACTCGGCGGCCAGGGCGTAGGACAAACCCGGGTCCAGGTCTCCCAAGTCCTTCAGGAAAAGGCGGTAATAGGAATAGGTCTCGACCGCGGTTTCCGGGGCCTGGAGGCCCCCGCCTTCCAGGCTCAGGTTCCCGGCGAAGCCCGCGCCTTCGTCGGCCCAGGCTCCTCCAGCCCAAAGAAGGCCCAGGATCCAAAACAGCCGGAAGTGACGGCGCATCAAGGGGTCTTCCCTTTTTCGGCTGTGGGCAAAGGCCCCCGGAACTCCACGGACTGGATAGGGAAGGGCATGACGATTCCTTCCTTTCTATAACGTTCGTGCAGGGCTTTGATGAACTCGTGCTTGACCCCGGAGATTCCCGGGTATTGGTCCGCCTCCAGGTTGACCGAAAACTGGACCGCGGAGCTTCCGAAATCGTGGAAGCTGATGGAAGGCTGGTAACCGCGGGAGGCTCCTGTGGCTTTCTCCTGCACCTGGCGGGCCACCTCCAGGGTGACGGCCTCGACCCGCCTCAAGTCGCTGTCGTAGTCCACGCCCACTTCCACCGAGAGGGAGCAACGGGGGTCGGGCAGGCTGTAGTTGTGGATGAGGTTTTCCGCCAGCTTGGAGTTGGGGAGGATGACCAGGTGGTTGGAAAGGGTGTTGATCTGGGTGCTGCGCCAGCCGATGACCTTCACGAAACCCTCCTCGCCGGTGGAGAGCCTCACGAAATCCCCCACCCGGGCGGGCTTGTCGATGAGCAGGTACACCCCGGAAAACAAATTGGCGAAGGTGCTCTGGAACCCCAGGGCCACGGCCAAACTGCCAACGCCCAAGGAAGCCAGGAGGGGCGTGATGGAAATTCCCAGGTGGTCGAGGAGGAGCATGACGCCCAGCGTCCAGACCGCGATGTGGAGGATGGCGGAAAAAAAGGTCCGGGAATTTTCCAGGTCCTCATGCCGGTTTTCCATTTGCCGCAGGAACCCCTGGAGCAGGCTGTCCACCAGGTAAACCAAGGCCAGGAGCAGGAGCACCTTGAGGACCTTCAGGATCTGGGTTTCGTCCGACTCCAGGAAGGGGGCATAGCGGCTGGAGACCATGAAACCCGTGATCACCAAAAGGGCGTAAAAAGGGATGGGCAGGACCTTGGCCAGGATATTGCCGGAGGATGGGTCGGCTTTCAGGGACCGGTTCTTGAGGAAGAAGAAAAACCACCGGGCCGCCGCGAAGCCCACCGCCAGCCAGGCGGCCAACAGGACGATCGAGAGGGTCCAATCCCCCACCGCCACCGCGTCGTGATGAAACAGTTTGTCCATCAAGAGCCTCCGCTTCGGGATTGGTCTGAAGAATCAAGTTACCAAATTTGGAGACGCCTGCCAACCTTGGACCGCTTAACCCAGGGGTTTCCAGACGTAAAGGAACCAAAAGAAGAATTTCCACACAAGGAATCCAACCAGTATCAAAAGCAGGAGTAAAACACCAACCGATATTCGGGAAACATATAGACAACCGCCGCTAACGGTGATGGTTTCCAAAAGGAACCGGCCACGAGCCTCTCCAGTATTCTAAGCGCCCGGGCCGCCTCGGACCGCTTGGTTTTGACAGGCCTTTTCCCGGCTCACTTTGAGCCGACCTCAGGAAAAGCTCCCTTCGGCACGGCGGTGACCATTAAAAACTTGCGCAGGACGACTTCCTTTTGAATGGTTCCCTTCCCGTGGCAGGTGGGACATGGAATTTTTCCGTGGCAGACCGGGCATTCGGCCCAGCCTGTCCCGTGGCAAATAGGGCAAGGCCCCATGTCAGTCCAATGGCCGTTGACCAGTTGAATCACGTGGCCTACGTGGCCTTGGCTATAGGCCGACCAACTTCCATCGGGGAGGTAGAAACGGTGCCATAGTTCCGTGTCCGGGTGCCCAGCCACCTGCAGGTGCTCCCAGTCGCCGCGCCAAAGCTCCAGGCAGTCGGGATTGGGACAATGAACCCGGCCGTGCACGCAGCCCGGCGCGCCGCAGGAAGCCGCGCCGGTTCCGTCGCAGTCCGGGCACCTGACCGTCACATATTCGTGGTGGAAGCACAGATAACCCAAGTAACCCACGCCAACTAACAAAACGGTTAAAACCGCGAGAAAAGTGCTGCTTTTCATATCATCTCCTAAAAATATTCCATTTCGGGATGTTCTTGAAAAAGCTTATCCCGGCTTATTTCCCAACAATAGCTCCCTCAACGATTCTAGCGCTTCCCCGGCCTTGGAGCGCAGGGAAAGGGTAACGCGGCCGGAAAGGGGCGTTTCCTCGGTGTTGATCTCAATAACCGGTTTTCCCCGGCTTAAGGGGTCCTCCGGCAGGGCGGCCGCGGGATAGACCAGGGCTGAGGTTCCAATCACGAAAAAAACGTCGCAGGCCCGGGCCGCTTCCTCGGCCTCGTCCCAGGTTTGTTGCGGCAGCCCTTCCCCGAACCAGACAACGCCGGGCCGTAACAGCGCCCCGCATTGGGGGCATTGGGGGGGCAGGTTTACCAGTTCATGGCGGTCCTCCCATTCCCCGCAGGAGGGATTTCCGGTACATCGCACCATCCATAAGCTGCCGTGCAGCTCAAGGGGCCACCGGCTTCCGGCTTTCTGGTGCAGCCGGTCCACGTTTTGGGTGACGAGGGTGAAACCCGGGAAATAGCCTTCCATCCAGGCGATGACCTCATGGGCCCGGTTGGGCGCGGCCTCCGCCACTTGCCGCCGCCGGGCCTCGTACCATTCCCAAACCGCCTTGGGATTCCCCGAAAAGGCCTCCGGAGTGGCCATTTTCATCGGGTCCACCTTTTCCCATAAGCCGCCCGCGCCCCGGAACGTGGAAACGCCGGACTCGGCGGAAACACCCGCTCCGGTCAGGACCACCGCTTTGTGGCAATCCCGGAGTTCTTGAAGGAGTTTCCGGGGCCAAAGGCTCATGGCGTCCCCGAAGGAGCCGTCACGGAGGGCCGGGTGGCTTCGTTCAAGAGGATTTGCGGGGTGGGGTAAGCCGAGTCGGGTTTGCCTGCCAAGGTTCCTACTAAATCCTTTAAATCCGGCTCGAAAAACTGCGCCAGTTCCAGGCAGTGGATCGCGGCTTTTGGCTCGAAAAGTCCCCCGATGGCGTGGCCCTTCTCGTGGTTTTCGGCGCGCTGGAGGTCGAACTTCACCGTGGTGTGCACGTATTCGGCATGGTTTTTTTTGCCCTTGGCGAAGGGCAACACGAAGGCCACGCAATTTCGGATCGAGGCGCCCTGAGCCGTTTTCCAATCGTAGAGGTCCCCGAAACCCGCCCTTTGGTAGATCATGGCGGTGCGGATCAGGGGTTCCAGGTCGTAAACCTGGTAGTGCAGGGCGTCCCTTTCCATGTAATCCAAGGTGGTGCCGTCCGGGTTGAGGTTTTTTTCCAGCAGGGTTTTAAGGGCATCCCACGCCTGCTTTTCCAGCGCCGCATCCTCAAGCACGAAGGCGGCCATGGCCACGATCTTCAGCCGGTGGGACTTGTGGTTGTTCCAATAGGTCCCCTTGGAGGGGTCGTCGGAGGAAAGGAGGGTCTGGGCCACGGACCGAACCCAGTTGTCCAGGGTGTCCCGGACCTGGGCTGTCACGTGGGGCCGCAGGAGGTCGTAGGTTTCCAGGAGCGCCTCCAGGTTCGTGGCGTCGATGGCGTTCTCCGGCGGCTGGCAGGTCTTGGCCCAGGCCCAAAGGTAAGCCTGGGCCTTTTGGCCGTACTCCTTCCGTCCGGTCAGGACGAAAGCCAGCGCCAGGGCCCGCATGCGGGGCATGTCCTTGAGCGCCTCCTGGGTTTCGGTCTTCTCCGCGCTTCCCTGCAGTTGGCCCGCGGTTTGGATTTGGGCGATGGGGTCGGGCGTCTCCTCCAGGGCTTCCTGGGCCTGCCGTTCGATGAACTCGGCCCACATCCCCGCCTCGGGGGAGGAGTTCGCCAAGGCCTTCAGCTTGAGGACCTCCGCGTCGGTCAAGAAGGCGACGCCGGCGGAGGCTGTTTGAACCGCCAAAGCCATCATACCGACAATCACTAAAATTTTTTTTAATGAAAAAACCGGGGTCATTTCGCCTTCTTTTTTCGGTGTTTAAAAATAACGAAAAGCGAAGCTTTTCTCATCAATTCAAAATTGAGAATTCATAATTCAAAATTCGCCTTATTGCTTTTTATAGTACTCCGCTTCGTCCGGCACGGCCTTGGTGAAATCCGGGTACCCGCCCTTGTCGTCGTGGTCGTTCCAGTCGGTCACCTTGCCCGTTTCCGCGTTTAACACGTAAATCACGTTTTGGGACTCGGGGCCGGTCCCGGAAAAATGCACCGCCGCCATGACCATGCGTTTGTGGTTTTCCCGGAAAAGGGCGAGGGACATGTCCTGGGAAGGCCCCGGCGCGAAGGGCAGGTGGGTTTTCCAATCCAGCTGTTTTTGGGGTCCGTAGCAAAGCACGTCGCCCGTGGCCGCGTCGGCCACGTAGGTGTTGGCCCAGGGGTCGCGCACCGCGTCCCGGATGTCCGCCAGGCCGTCCGCCTTCCCAAGCTGCCAGACGACCTTGTCCTCCTGGAAGAAAACCTCCTCCACCGTGGAATCCTGGAGAACGACGAGGAAGTTTCCGCTGTCCGTGCAAAGGTGCACCCGCCGGGGCGTGGCGGCCAGTTGGTACTCCCAGCGGATTTTGGGGTTCCGGGTCTTGGCGTCGGCCAAAAAAATCCGCTGGTTGAGCGAATCCGCGGCCAGGACGAGGGTGGGGTTGTCCTTCTCGTCCCAATCGGCCACCACCGCGCTTTCCACCGCCACGCCGGGCAATTGGCCCCAATGCCACACCACGCGGCAACCCTTCCAGACCTTGCGCAGCAGCAGCACCTGCCGGGAGCCTCCCGTGACCAGGTAATAGCCGGGAAGGGGCTGGGGCTGGATGTCCTTCAAGGGGCCGTCCAGGGCGTAGTCCCAATCGGTGTGGTTGCGGAGGACATGGAAGACCGTGTTGTGCTTTGTCCCGCAAAGCACCACGGTGGGAAAGGCGGGCTTTGCCGCCGGCTCCTCGGCAAAGGCAACGGAAATCCTAAATGGAACCACGAAGGCACAAAGGGCACAAAGAAAACCAAAACAAAATATTTTGTTTGAACCCGGTTTTTCTATTAATGGTTTTCGAAGTTCTTGGTGCCCTTCGTGCCTTCGTGGTTCAATCGGTTTAAGGTTTTTCATGTGCACCAGAACCGGATGGTCTCGAAGGCCCGGTTGGCTTCCCGGATGCGCGAACAGAGGGTCACCACCAGCATGTCCTGGATGCGCAGGGCGGTGGCCGGGTTCTCCCGCTTGAGTTTCTCGTAATCCGAGTGGGAAAGAAAAAAAAGAACGGCTTCGGAATCCGCCACGGCGTCCGCTGACCGGGGTTCCCCGTCCACCAGGGCCATTTCCCCGAAAATCTGCCCCGCGGTGAGGACCGTCAGGAGCTGTTCCTGTTTTTCCCTGCGCCCCTCCGGCGTCACCTGGCGGCTGATGCGGATTTTGCCCGACCGCACCCAGTAAAACCCGTCCCCGGGGTCGTTCTCCTTGAAAACCGCGGCACCCGCCTCCCGCCCGATCTCCCTCAAAAGCTCCGCAAGGATCTTCCAATCCGGCTCCTTCAGGCCCCGGTAGGGCGCGGCATCCTTGAAAACGGACAGGTCAACGGGCATTCCAACCTCCAACAAAATGAACCACGAAGGCACTAAGGGCACCAAGAAATAACAAATCTGACTTTTTTCCCTGGGCCATGATCGTCCTTTGTGCCCTTCGTGTCTTTGTGGTTCAATTATTCAATTTTTTTGCGGTTAAGTCTCATGAAAAGGTCAGGTCAGCAGGTTAGGATATTCCCGCGTGGCCAGGGCCCAGATGAAAAGGGACGCGCCCAGGAGCACGCTCCCATCCAACAGCCCTTGGGTATAATCCGGATCCAGCAAAAGCCCCCTCAGGCCGTCCACCAGGTAGCTCATGGGGTTGGCTTTCGCCGCCACCTGCATCCAAGTAGGAAGGATGGGAAGGGGGTAAAGGGCGCTGGAAAGGAAGAAAAGAGGCATGGTCACCAACTGGCCGATCCCCATCATCCGGTCCCGGGTCTTCACCAGGGCGGCGATGACCATGGAAAACCCGGAGAAAAAAGCCGACCCCAGCACCACGAAGACGAACAACCCCAGGGCCCGGTCCCAACCCCATTGAAGGTGGATACCCAGGAGAAAGGCCACCAGCAGCACCACCACCAACTGGCTGAGGGATTTGGCCGTGGAGGCCAGCATCTTGCCCAGGACCAGGGCCGAGCGCTCAATGGGCGTGGTGAGGATCTTCTGAAGGAGTCCCATGTCCCTCTCCCAGATGATGGACAGGCCGTTGAAGATGGAAACGAAGGTGATGGCCTGGGCCAGGATGCCCGGCGTCAGGAAGGCCTGGTAGTCGCCCCCCGCTTCGGGCACGGCCTTCAGGCGGCTGAAAGCCCCGCCGAAGAGGAGAAGCCAGAGGACCGGCTGGACGCTGCGGGAAAGCACCTCCACCGGATCCTTGGCCATCTTGATCACTTCCAACTCGATGATGACCGAAACGTGGTGAAGGTAAAGGACGACGTAGTTATGTTTTTTCATCTTTTAAATCCTTTAACGTAAAGACGCTAAACCACAAAATTATTAGGTAGGAAAAAATCAATAAATTTTGAGCTTTTAACCCGGACTTTTCGGATGAAATTTCTATCACATTTATAACAGTATAATAAGGCAGCGTTTGGTTACATAAATAACGCTTTTTTGTTTTTAGGATCACGAGAAGGGAAAACGCGATGGATAGATCTGTTCATTTTTGGGTGGCTTTGACCTATTTGTTAATCGCCGGAATATTTGGATATCAGACTTTTCGTCATACTGAAACAGCGGTACATGTTCTTTCAAAAGTATTCGAAATTGATAATTGGAAATATATATTTGCAGAAGAGGAACCAAATTTGATCGGGAAAATTATTCAGGGCCATCATTTAATTGGGCCTTTAATCGCTCCTCAAGTCAAAAATTTTATCAATCAAACTTTCGATCTCCCCTCCTTAACAAAAGTAAAACAGGACACGGACAAAATCCCAGGTTTAAAAATTCAGATCGAAAAAGAGGGCAAAAAATCAAGCTTATGGTCGTGGATTTTAATTGCAATAAGTTTTATTTATTTCATTTTAGTGATGGCATTTTTTAAAAAATCGAGAATTAAAAATATACTTTATTCGCTAACAAACATTTCTATTGTTTCTTTTGTTGTTGGGATAACTACACCCGCATTAATGATTGTTGCCATGTCACCCAAAACACAATATTTGCCTTCAGCGGTTTTACATTATGAAATAAGAAGTGTCTTGGGTGTTATTTCCAAATTATTTTCATCAGGCCATTGGTTTGTTGCATCCGCTTTAACACTTTTTAGTATTCTTATCCCAATTTCTAAGGCGATTTTGACTTTATATGCCACGGAATTCGCTTCATTATCTGCAAAGTTAACAATCGCTAAATTTCTACATTTAATCGGAAAATGGTCTATGGCTGATGTTTTTGTGGCGGCTTTATTACTGGTGAGCTTTGCCATCAAAGCCGACCAAACCACCCAAGCTTATCTATTCCGAGGCTTCTATTATTTCTTGGCTTACTGTTTATTGAGTATGGTTTCAACAACTTTGCTGGAATATCAGGTTAATAAAATCGACCAAACACTAATAGTTCAACAAGGTTAGTAAACACCTAAACACAAAATGTGTTCGTTTGATTTTGATAAAATTCAGATCGTTCCTTGTGAATCTACGGTGAAAATTTTAACCTTTACGGTTTTAAATGTTCAGCCAAGGCGTCGTGCGGTGCGGCGGATGCGCTTGACATCGGAAAGGTCTCCTTGTTCCTCGGGTTCCAGGTGCCCCACAAAATGCACGAAAAGCTCGTCCATGTCGGCCCGGGGCATCCGGGCCTTCTTGCGCAACTCGGCCAGGGTGCCCATGACCTCGATACTCCCCTTGTTCATGATGGCGATGCGGTCGCAGAGCTCTTGGGCCTCGTCCATGTAATGGGTGGTCAGGAACAGAGTCATGCCGTATTCCTTTTGCAGGCCCCGGATATGGCCCCAAAGGGCCTTGCGGGCCACCGGGTCCAAGCCCACCGTGGGCTCGTCCAGGAAAATCACCGCCGGGTGGTGCAGGATGGCCTGGCCCACCTCCAGCCGCCGCACCATGCCGCCCGAATAATGGGCTACCAGGCGCTGGGCCGCCTCCGTTAGGTCCATGAGTTCCAGGATGCGGGGGATGCGCTCCTTCAATTCCTTGGCGCCCATCCCGTAGAGCTTTCCGAAGATCATCAGGTTTTCATAACCCGTCAGGGCGCCGTCCACCGAAAGGGATTGGGGCACGTAGCCGATGGATTCCCGGATGTGGCCCGGCTGCCTCAGTGAAAAGCCGTTCACCCAGGCTTCTCCGGAATCGGGCGCTAGGAGCGTGATGAGCATCTTGATGGTGGTGGACTTGCCTGCGCCGTTGGGGCCCAGTAGCGCGAAGCATTCACCGGGGGCCACCTTGAAGCTGACATCCTTGACAGCTTGCACTTCCTTGAAACTCTTGTTTAGATTTTGGACTTTAATAATGGGTTCCATGAGCACCTCAAAAACGATTGAACCACAAAGACACAAAGGGCACCAAGAACGTCAAAATTACAAAATGACTCTTTGAATCCCATCTTTAATAAGCGGCTCATTGAAATTTATAAGTAACCCCAATCTTTGTTTGGTTACTTTTAAATAAGTTATGACTTGGGCTTCATGAATCGGCAATAAAGCTTCAACAGCTTTTAACTCAACAATTAATTTTCCTTCTACGAATAAATCGATTCGGAATCCAACGTCTAATTTTACTTCTTCATATACCAATGGAACGGGGATTTCGACTTCGACCTTTAATCCTCTTTTTCTCAATTCATATGCTAAGCAAGCTTGGTAAGCACTTTCCAAAAGTCCAGGACCAAAAATTCGATGAATTTTAAAGGCCGCATCAACAACCTGGCCGGCAGTCCTCTCTGTTTCCGGATCAATCCTTTCAAAATGCTTCATGTCTTCCTTAGTGCCCTTTGTGCCTTTGTGGTTCAACTGACTTTGCCTTTCAAGTCGTTGATGAATTGCCGGGCCGTGCGGCCCGAGCGGACATTATTAGCCTTTTCCCATTGTAAAGCCCGGGCATGCAGCTCGGCGGGCGGCATCTTGATGCCCTCGGCCTTGGCCCAACCGTCCACCATCTTCAGGTAGGTCTCCTGGTCCGGGGTATAAAAGGAAATCACCAACCCGAAGCGGTCCGAAAGGGATAATTTTTCCTCCACCGTGTCCGCCCCATGGATTTCCCCTTCCTTTTGGACGCCCCCCGCCCGGTCGCCGAAGAACTCCCGGATCAAGTGGCGACGGTTGGACGTGGCGATAATAATCACGTTGGGGGGCGTGGCCTCCACCGTTCCTTCCAAAAGCGCCTTCAACCCTTTATAAGAAGTTTCATTCTCCTCAAAAGAGAGGTCGTCCACGAAAAGGATAAATTTTTCAGGCCGTCCCCTCAAGAAGGGCAGGATGGCCGGGTATTCGTTCAAATGGGAAGGATGCACTTCCACCAGCCTTAAACCCCTGCCCTGGTATTTGTTCAAAAGGGCCTTCACGGTGGAAGACTTCCCTGTCCCCCTTTCCCCGTAAAGCAGGGCGTTGTTGGCCCCTTTGCCGGACACGAACGCCTCGATGTTTTCGATCAAAGGCTTGCGTTGTTCGTCATAGCCGATCAGGTTTTCCAGGCGGATAGGGTCCACGGCTTCCACGCCCACGAGGCGCCCTTTCCCGCCTTCCTCCATCTGCCAACGAAAAGCCCGATAGAGGCCAAACAATCCCCATCCGTTCTTGTGGAAATATTCGGCCAGGTTGGCCAGGAGCGGGTTTCCCTTGTTGGAGGAGAGGAGTTCCGCCTTCATCTTGCGCCGGGCTTCGACGGCCGGGGGAAGGCCCTTGCCCCGCTTGGGGGCGACGACCCCTTCCAGGGAGGGTGCTTCACTCTTGCCCAAAAGACCGGACTTCTTGAGGAATTCCCCTTCCCAGTCCGTTTTCAGGATTTTTTGGACCGCGTCCAGTTCCCGCGCATAGCTTTGGTGCAGCGAGGGGCTGATCTCGGAAAGCGGCGCCAATTCGGCCTTGCGGTGCAGGGGGTTGTCGTCCTCCAAGAGCCGCTCCAGGAAGTAGTCCTGCAGGAGGGTTCCCACCCGGGGGTGGGCGGCGAATTCCTGATGGTCCACCAGGGCTTTCCAAAGCGCGCCGTAGCGCCTCAAGCCCTTCGCGGGTTCAGTGTCCTTTTTGGCCAGCCATTTGAGTAGTCGTACGAACTTCAAACCAGCCTCATCGCGGAAAATTCCGGCCAAAAGCACAAGGAAATCGAGGGCTTCCAAGGCCCGCTTGGCCGCGGCGGAGGCTTTGGGGAGTGGATTTTCTTTGGGGGTTTTGGACTTCGAGGCCATGTGACTCCTTCAGGAAAAGGACGGCTATTTTACCTGGTTTTAAACTGGGACGAACCTGTTTTTGCCCGGGGTGCAGCCTTAGAATGAAGGCGAAAGGAAGGCCATGGCCGGGATTTTGACGCTGGAACAACTGCTCTCGGAACGGACCGCCGAGGGGACACTTTACGAAAAGCGGCCGGACAACCGGGTGCAATGCTGGGCTTGCGCCCATCGTTGCCGCATACCCGAGGGCAAGAAGGGGATTTGCAAAGTCCGTTATAACGAAGGCGGCGTTTTGAGGGTCCCCCGCAACTATGTTGGCGCGGTCCAGGTGGACCCCATCGAGAAGAAACCGTTCTTCCATGCGCTGCCCGGCAGCCGGGCTTTTTCCTATGGCATGTTGGGCTGTGACTATCACTGCCATTACTGCCAGAACTGGATCACCAGCCAGGCGCTGCACGACCCGGCCTCGGAGGAAGCCGGCGCCCAACCCCAGGACATGACCGCGGCCAATATCGTCCAACTGGCCCTTCAATATAAATGCCCTGTCGTCACCTCCACCTATAACGAACCCCTCATCACCAGCGAATGGTCGGTGGAAGTTTTCCAAGAGGCCCGGAAAAAAGGACTGCTGACTTCCTACGTCTCCAACGGCAACGCCACGAGGGAAGTGCTGGAATTCATCCGCCCTTGGGTGGACCTTTATAAGGTGGATCTGAAGGGCTTCAACGACAAGCACTACCGATCCACCATGGGCGGCACCTTGAGGCCGGTCCTGGAATCCATCGAGCGGCTCAAGGCTATGGGCTTCTGGCTTGAAATCGTCACGCTGGTCATACCCGGCTTCAACGACGGCGAATCGGAGCTCAGGGGTATCGCCCGATTCATCGCCTCGGTGAGCCGCGACATTCCCTGGCACGTGACCGCCTTCCATTCGGATTACAAAATGATGGATACCCCCGACACCCAACCCGAACAGTTGAGCCGGGGCTACCAAATCGGCCGGGAAGCGGGGCTCAGGTACGTGTATTCCGGCAACCGGCCGGGCCAGGTGGGTACCACCGAAAACACCTATTGCCCGTCCTGCGACGAACCTCTTATTGAACGTTACGGTTTTAAAGTCTTCAAGGACCGCCTGGGAGCCGACGGCCTTTGCCCGAAATGCCAGACCCCCATCCCGGGTGTCTGGAAAATTCCCGGCCGGGACCCCGGCGCCGTGACGCCGGTGGAACAAACGCCCTTGGCCGAAGCCGCCCTGGCCGCGGCCACATACACCCGAAAACAAAATTGAGCCACAGAGTCATGGGATGAATGGGATGGAAAAATCAAAAGACATAAGGCTATTGGTTTAGGGTTCAGGCCAATCCCATTTATCCCGTGCATCTGTGGCAAAAAAAGCCTTGGCTTTTAGGCGTAAGCTTTTAAAATTCACCTCATCCCGGTTTCATCCGAGGTTTCCTTGTTCATCACCTTCGTCGAGGACGCGCCGGCTTCCAAAAAGATCGCCTGGGCCAACACCGGCATGATCGTCCTGAACATCCTGGTCGTCTACCTCACCCTGGGTCGGCCCGGTTTCAACCTGACCTTGGCCCATTACGGCTTCATCCCCGCGCGGGGGGTGCAGATCGGCCTCCTGACGGGCTTTTTCCTCCACAGCAGCTGGGCCCAATTGGTCACGAATATGGCCTTCCTCTTCATGTTCGGGAAGGGCGCCGAACATCGCATCGGCCGGTTCAACTACGTGCTGGCTTATTTCGGGATCGGCCTAGCGAGCGAGCTGGTGCATTGGTACTTTAACCGAGGGAGCATGCTGCCCCTCGTCGGCGCCTCCCGCATCGTCACCGGCCTGGGGGTCATTTACCTGCTCATGTATCCCTGGGGCAAGATGAAATGGGTCTTTTCCTTTTTCGGCGCGCCCGTCCTGGAAATCCCCTCCCGCACCCTTTTCGTCATGGCCTTCTGGGCGCTGGTCCAGCTGGCCCTGGCCTTCTTCCCCTGGTCCGTGCTGGCCCGAGTTTTCGATTCCCTGACCCGTATGGGCATTACCCTCTTTACCGTAAACCCGACGGCGGGGACCGCCTGGCGGGCCCACCTGGGCGCCATGGCGGCGGGGCTTATCCTTCATTTCCTGATGCCCCCCCAAAAACACGGTTGACAGTGGGTCCGGCATTGAAAGAATAAAAAAGGAGCGCGGCTTGTTTTTCTTTCTTCCCGTGCAGGAGGGCAACCCGCCCAAGAAGTTCCCCCTGATCAACGTCCTTTTGATCCTGCTGAACTGTTACGTTTTCTTCAAGACGGCCACCCGGCGTTCCTTCGAGCGCATCATCTGGCATTACGGCTTCATCCCCGCCCATCCGCACCTCAAGGACGTCTTTTCCTCCATGTTCCTCCATGCCGGGCTGCTGCACCTGGTGGGCAACATGTACTTCCTTTACGTTTTCGGCGACAACGTGGAGGACCGCATGGGCCGCCTCAACTACCTTCTGGCCTATTTCCTCTCGGGCCTGGGCGCCTGTTACCTCCAATACATCGTGGACCCGGCCTCCACCCTGCCCCTGGTGGGCGCCTCCGGGGCCATTTCGGGCGTCTGCGCGCTTTACATGTTGATGTTCCCCTGGCAGAGGATGCGCCTGCAGTTCTTCTTCCTCATCTTCCCCATCTTCTCCATCCCGGCGCGGGCCTTTTTCGTGGTGGGCATCTGGTTCCTGGAGCAATACTTCATGGCCGCCACCTCCGATCCCTCCCTGGGCGGCGTGGCCTTTTGGGCCCACGTGGGCGGCTTCCTGACCGGCATCGTGCTTTTCCCCCTCCTCATGCCCTCCAAAAAAATTCCAGCCTGAGGCTTGGATAATTCATTTCAAAAACGGCTTTTACTTCCCGGCCGAAAAAGCGCTTCCCTGGTTTTTTAACTAAAGACCGGTTCTCCCCTTGTGTATTGCCGTTTTCATCCTCTAGCATTCTCTCTTGAAAGTTCGAAGTACGAAGTTTGGGTGTGTTCTTGTTCGGCTTTGCCGAACAAGAACTTCATCAACTTAAAACTCAGCGCTTAGAACTCAAAACTGCAGTTCCAGGGGGAGTTATGCCATCCGCCAAAGCCTATGCCGCCCACCAAGCGAAGGAGCCTTTAAAGCCCTTGGACCTTCAGCGCCGGGAACCGGGCCCGCACGACGTTTTGATCGACATCCTTTTTTGCGGTGTCTGCCACTCCGACCTGCACCAAGTGAAAAATGAATGGGGCTTCGGCGCCTATCCCATGGTGCCGGGCCATGAAATCGTGGGGAAAGTGGAGGCGGTGGGCTCCGCCGCCAAGAAATTCAAGAAGGGGGACATAGCGGCCATCGGTGTCCTGGTGGACACCTGTCGCACCTGTGAGTCCTGTAAGGAAGGGTTGGAGCAGTACTGCGAGGGGACTATCGTTTGGACCTACGGCGGCGTGGAAAAAGAGACGGGCAAACCCACCTATGGCGGTTATTCCACCCGCATCGTGGCCGATGAGAATTACGTGTTGAGGGTTTCTCCCAAACTGAAACTCCACGAGGCCGCGCCCCTTCTTTGCGCCGGCATCACCACCTATTCCCCGCTGCGACATTGGGGCGCCGGGCCCGACAAGAGGGTGGCCATCCTGGGGCTGGGCGGCTTGGGCCATATGGGCGTCAAGCTGGCGGCCGCCATGGGGGCGGAGGTGACGGTCCTGAGTTCCTCCCCCAAGAAAAAGGACGACGCCTTCCGGCTGGGCGCCAAGCGCTTCGCCGACATGTCCAACCCCAAGAGCTTCACGGACTACGCCGGTTATTTTCACCTGATCATCGACGCCGTTTCGGCGGACCACGACTTCACGAAGTACATGGACCTCTTGAAGAGGGACGGCACCCTGGTGCTGGTGGGTCTTCCGCCCAAATCCCCGGCCATCCTGCCCTTCGCTCTCACGGCCAAGCGCCGGGCCATCGCGGGTTCCCAGGTAGGCAGTATTAAGGAAACCCAGGAGATGCTGGACTTCTGCGCGCAACACGGCCTGGGCTCCGACGTGGAGGTCATTCCCATGCAGAAGATCAACGAGGCTTTTGACCGCATGGCGAGGAACGACGTGCGCTACCGGTTCGTCATCGACATGGCCTCGCTCAAGGCCTAACCCTCTTTGGCAAATCAAGGAAAAGCCCCCAGCGCGGCATAGGCCCGGCGGTGACACTTTTGGGAAGGCATGGCGTCTTAACCTATGGTGAAAAACACCGATTCAAGACTCGAGAGAGACAGGGAGAAAAAACCATGAAAAAATTCTGGATGGCCGGCGGTTTGGCCGTGATGTTTTTGACCGCGACTTCGGGCCCGGCCTTGGCCCAGCAAATCACGCCTTCCCAGGGCATCGCGCCCAAGCCGAGCATCTCGCAAAGCGGGAAAGGCAAAGGGCATCACCACGGTTGCCACGGGAAATGCAGCGGCAACAAAGGCGGCAAGAGCTCCGGCAACTAAACGATTCGTTCGGCAACACCCATAAGGCCCCATTTTCAATGGGGCCTTATTTATTTCCCTGAGAAAAGTTCCTGCAGTTTTTCGGTGGAAACGGGCGGTACCAGCGCCACCTTCAGGTTTTCCTCCACGTGGGCTTTTCTCTTCATGCCCACCAGGGCGGCGGTGACTCCGGGGGTCGAGCGCACGAACTGGATGGCCCTTTGGGCGTCTGTCTCCAGGCCCGCGAAGGTTTCGGCCACGGCCTGCGGCAGGTTGCGGGAGAGCTTGGACTGGAGGATGGAGGCGCTGGTGAAGACCGCGACGCCGTTGGCCTTGGCCGCTTCCAGGAAAGGAATGGTCTGGGAGCCCAGCACCTGGTTGGAAAAGCCGTAGGCCTCCGCCATGGCGAGGTTATACGGCAGTTGGACCGCCTTGAAATGGTGGGAACTCCCTCCCGCTTTTTCCGCGGCCCTCAATACCTCGTGCAGCGACAGGTGCTCCGGCGATTCGGGTTCCACGCGGTAGCCGTTCCAGGTGGCCGTGCCATAGGCCGAAATCCTGCCCTCCGAAACCAGCTTTTCCAATTCCTCAAAAGCCTTTTCCAGCCTTTGGTAAAACCCGGCCCGGTCCGTGGCTTCGAATTGGGTTTCGGGGTTGTGGACGTAATAAAGGTCGATGCAATCCAATCCCAGGTTCTTGAGGGAACGTTCCACCTGGTTCCTCAGGTACTGGGGCGCCATGCAGTGGCATCCCGCCACAACGTCTTCATGGCGGCACAAACCCGGACCGATGTATTCATCGTGGAAATATTTCGATGGATTGGCGGGCGGCGCGCCATCAAAGGGGATGAAGCCTCCCTTGGTGCAGACCACCACCTCTTCGCGCGCGGTTTTTCCTTCCTTTATCAACTCCCGGAGGGCCTGCCCGATATTCCTTTCACTGCGCATACAACGGTAATTGATGGCCGAATCCAGGAGGTTGACGCCCGAGGCGAGGGCGGCCTGGATGGCCTCCACGTAAAGCCGGTCGTCGGACTCGTTCTGGTTCCCCAGGTAGGTGCCCAAGCCCAGGGATGAAACCGTGAGGCCCATGAAGTTCCGGTAATGCCCGGCCTTGACCAAATCGGGAAACCGGCCGGCGTATTTTTGCGTTCCTTGGGATGTGGCGTGGGACATGGGTTCTCCTGAAATGAAAGTGCGCGCCCATCATAGGGGGCGCCCTTTTGAATGTCACCAGCGGTGAAAAAAGTTTGGACTGTTAGGGTTGCCCTGGGGAACCAAGGGGAAGGCTTTCCAAAATCCGGCGCGCGATTCCGTTGCCCGGGTCCTCCTGCAGCACCCGCCTCATGCAAAGCCCGGCCTCGGCGGCGCGCCCCTCCAGGTAATAAAACTGGCCCAGGTTGAAGTAAAAAGCCCCGTACCTTCCCCCGCCCCTGCGAATGGCCTCCAGGTAAAAGGCCTCTCCGCCGGCGGGATGGCCGGTGAGGAATAAAAAGACCCCCAAGTGGGCCAGGCGGTAGGGATAGTCCTCCTTGCGGAAAAACCCTTCCCCGAAAGCCTCCCAAGCCGGTGCAGGGGAAAGCCGTAGCAAACCGGGAGCTTGGGCCAGGATGTCGTTGGAGACCCCTTCCTGTCGAAGGATCTGGGCGTCCTGGAGGGCGGGAACCTGCGGCGCGTAACCTTCCCGCAGGTAGAGGGCGGCGGTCCCATCCGCGTAAACCGGCCTCCAGGACGTGGCCTTGGCCAGGTCGTTGACCCAATGGTTGGGAAGGGTGAAGATCAGGATATCCGCGCCATAATGATCCGCCAGGGAAAGGAGGCCGCCGGGTTGTCGGGTCCGCGTGTATTGGGCGAAAAGGTCGCTTCCCATCACCTGCAAGCGCCCGTCTAGGAAGATCTTTTGCGGTCCCCGCCAGTCCAGCCAATCGCCGCAGGGTATGTCATTGAGGATACGGCCATCCAAATGGTTTTGGGAAATAAACTCGACGGCCCGTTCGGGAATCCGGTCCAAATCCAGGCCCCAGCCGAAGTGCTCCGGCCTTTCGGCGGAAACATAGAAAGCGTTCGTAACCACCCTGGCCCCCAGGCCCAACATCAGCGCCGTCCACAACGCCGCCGCCCGTGGGCTTGAAAGAAAAGGCCCGGTCCACCTCCCCAGCCGGCCTCCGGACAGGTCCCTTAAAACCTCCCCGGCGGTGGGAAGGCAGGCTAGCAGGAAAAGGGGAATATTTCTCACGGATCGCGCGGACAAGTAAAAGAAAAATCCGGCCAAGAGCCAATCCCGAAGCCTTCGATGCCGAAAGGTGGCGGCCATTCCCAGCAAGAGGAGGACGGAAAAACTCTTGTAGCCCCAAAGTCCCGGGGGCAGGAGGGAGGCGTCGGAGGAATCCCAGGGGGACAGGAATTCCGTGATGTTGCGGGTGAAAACATCCGCATGGAGGGTTTCCCAAATGGCGAGCGGAACCCGGAGGATGTGGTATCCATAAGGGTTCCATAAGACGGCTAAAAGAACCAGCAGGAAGCAGGAAAGCAACCGGGCGTCCACCCGCTTTGCGCGGATCCAAGCGGAGAGCAGGAAAAGGGCCACCACGGCCCAGCCGATCGGGAAAATGCCCTCGGTGTTGACCCAAAGGATTTCAAGGAGCGGGGGGAGGAAAAGCAGGTTTTTCCCCCGGTCCACGTAAAGTTCCAACACCCAAAGCATCCCGACCAGCAGCGCCCAACTGAGGTTTTCCGCGCGGAGGTGGAACCTGAATTCGCAGGCCAGCACCACGGCGGCCAGGAGGGGGACCCCCAGCCACCGGGGGCAATGGGTCCGCCCCAGGCGGGCCCAAGAGCAGGCGAAGGCCAGCGCGATAAGGACGACGTTGAAAAAGGAAAGGAGGGGATAGCCGCCCGCGCGGTAAAGGCCCAAGGCCAACAGGTCGAAGGCCCATTGGACTTCCAAGTAAGGATGGTCCGGGACCGTGTAGGTGAAAACATCGTGGGCGGGGACCCCGTGGTTTTGGACGATCCATTTTCCCGCGCCCAAGTAAATGCCCAGGTCGGTGTCCCAGATTTTCCTCGAAGCCAGGAGTCCCAAAAGCAAAAAACAGGCGGCGAGCGCCAGGATCCAGGACCGGGAAAAGGATTCATCGGCGTGGGGCGGGCTAGGCGCGCGGCTCGGTGGGGGTGGGGAGGCCATGGTGGAAGTATAGTCTTTCACCACGGCAGGGGGTCAGAGGTTTCCTAAGTCAGGCCACAAATAGGAGACCAGCCGCAGGCTGTGGCCCGCCACCTGCAATTGTTTGATCCCCGGCTGCAGGGTCCCATGGAGCGATTCGTAGAACTTGCGGTAGGGGCTGGCCTCCAGCACCCAGACCACCATGGATTTCATGCCGGACTTGAGCAGGCTTTCCACCGAGGCCTCGAACAATTGGCGGCCCGTGCCCTGCTTCTGGAACTCCTTGAGGACATAAATGGCGTAAAGCTCCCCCAGGCCGCTTTCGGGGTGGCTTCGTTCCTTGCCTCCGTCCGCGAAGCCCACCAGCCGGCGCTGGGGCGCCTCGGCCACGTGGAAGAAGTAGGAATGGCCCTCGGACTTCAGGCTGTCGCGGAAAATCTGGGCTGCGGCTCCGGCCGTCATGCCTTTCACGAAGGGACGGGGCGCGATGTCCTGGTAGGTCTCGCGCCAGGTCTGCGCGTAAACGCGGGAAATTTCGTCGATGTCGTCGGCCGTTCCGGGGCGGATTCTCATTTGACGAGGGAGGCGGTGCGGATTCGGGAGCGGTAACGCCGGCGAGGCTCCTGGACGGAAAAGGAACCGGAACCTTTCCCCGGCTTGTAAAGGCCGTCCAAGGGATGGCGCCAATTTAAACCTGGAAATTTCGAGTAATCCTTGTCGGCCGTGATCCATTCCCCACCGATTTCGATCGCCAAGGCTGCAAGGTAGGCGTCCGGCACTAAATCCCCCTTCACGTCCGCCTTGCGGCAAAGGTCAATGAAAATAGCCCAATGGTTCTTTCCGGGATGGTTTGCGACATGGTTTGGACTGCGCGTAAGGTCATCCAAAACTGTCAAAGCTTCCTCAAAAGGAGTTGGTAGGCGGTAAATGCGGGGATTGGTAACAATCCGTAAAAAACTGCTTCCGATCATTTCGGGGATTGAAAAGGTTTGTCCCGAAGAAACCATCTGTTCCACCCAACGACGGAATTCCATATGCCGGAAGGAATCCTGGCGATAGGCGTAAACCAGGATGTTAGTGTCGATAAGAAGCATCTTTTTCGGACTCAAGGAACGCCGTTAAAGCGGCCGTGTTGCTGATGTCGATGCCCGGCCTAACGCCGTCACCTTTGAAGGTGCGCAGCTTGAAGGGTTTGTGGCCTTTGCGTTGGTTGGGCTGCAACGCCAACCGCAGGGCCTCCTCCACCACCGCCGTCAAGGTCTGGCGGGTATCCGCCGCCCGTTTCTTGGCGCGGATCAAAAGGTCGTCATGGATATCCAGGGTTGTTCTCATGCATAAAAGCATACGATTTTCGGGCCCGGGTGTCAATTCGCCGGCGGGGGAAACGTCAAAGAAGCCTATTTTTTGCCTTGGAAGCCGAGTCCGTCGTCCACCACGATCCCCTTCTCCAGCCACTCGTAGCCGCCGTCCATGGCCTTGACCGCGGCCTTGGAATCCCTGACATCGGTGTTGCAACAGACTCCCCGGAAATAGTTGCCGATGCGGATCCGCGCCTGCCGGCAGAAAAGGTCGGCCAGCTCGCGGGGGCCTTTTTCCCCGGGGTTCTGCTTTTCCAGTTCCACGGCCTTGGCGCAGGAAGTGGCCATGGCGAAAAGCTCGGTGCCCACTTCCACCAACCGGGCCAAAATATTTTGGCGCCGCTCCAGCTTAGGGCCGAACTTGACCATCTGGTGGAACAGCGTGCGCGCCAGCTTGCGGGACCGGCATTCCACGAAGCGCATGTGCTTCCCGAGGGAGCCGTACCCCGCGAAGCGGGGCCACAACCCCGTGGGCAGCCACATCCGGAGGTACCAGAAGGGATAGAACAGGGCGCATTTCACCAGGGCGTTCATCTTCCGGGCCATCGGGGCCTTGGGGTTCAAGAGGTCCATGGCCAGGCGCATGTGCTTGTCCATGGCCTCGCGCGCGATGAAGAGGTGTTGGATCTCGGTGGTGCCCTCGATGATGCGGTTGATGCGCGAGTCGCGCATCATGCGTTCCACCGCCCAGCCCTTCTCGCCCCGCTTGCGCAGGGAGGCGGCGGTCTCATAGCCGCGCCCTCCCCGCAGCTGCATCAGGTCGTCCACGATCTTCCAGGAGGCCTCGCTGCAGAAGAGCTTGGCCATGGCGGCCTCCAGCCGGATGTCGGCCCCGCCCTTGTCCACCAGGGCCGAGGTGTAATAGGTCATGGCCTCCTGCGCGAAGGTGGAGGCGGCCATGGAGGCGATCTTGACCGCCCCGGCCTCGTGTTTCCCCACCGGCTGGCCCCATTGGACCCTTTCCTTGCCCCACAGCCGGGCGATCTGCAAGGCCTGCTTGCTGAGCCCAGCGCAAGCGGTCGGGAGCGTCAGGCGCCCCGTGTTGAGGGTGATCAGGGCCAGCTTCAGCCCCTGGCCCTCGCCCCAAAGGATGTTCTCCGAGGGCACCTTCACGTTGGTGAGGCGGATGACGCCGTTCTGGATGGCGCGGATGCCCATGAAGTCGCAGCGGCTGGCGTATTCGATGCCCGGCATCCCCTTTTCCACGATGAAGGCGGTGATCTGCTTTTTTTCCTTGCCGTTGACCGTTTTGGAGGGCGTGCGGGCCATGACCGCCATGACGTCGGCCACCAGTCCGTTGGTGCACCAGAGTTTGTTGCCGTTGAGGGTCCAGGTTTTGCCGTCAGAGGAAGGCTCCGCCGTCGTCACCATCTGGGCCGGGTCACTGCCCACCCCGGGTTCGGTGAGCGCGAAGGCCGAAACCGCGCCCTTGGCGAATTGGGGGAAATACTTTTTCTTTTGCGCCTCGTTGCCGAAGAGCTTCAGGGGTTGGGGCACGCCGATGGACTGGTGGGCGGAGAGCCAAACGGCGGTGGAGCCGCAATAGGAGGCCACCAGGGCCACCGAGCGGTTGTAGTTGACCTGGGAAAGGCCCAGGCCGCCGTAATCCTTGGGGATCTTCATGCCCCAGCAGCCCAGTTTCGCCAGGCCGTCGATCACCTTTTTCGGAAGGTCGCCCGTGCGGTCCACCTCGTCCGGGTCCAGGTTGTCCTTAAGGAAAGCCTCCAGGCGGCCCATGAACTCGTCCCCCACGGCCTTATCCTCGGGGGATTGAAGGGGATAGGGGGAGATCAGGTCGGTCCTGAGCCGGCCCATGAAAAGCTCGGCCACGAAGGAGGGTTGGGTCCATTCCGTTTCCCGGGCCCCCTCGGCCACGTCCAGGGATTCTTTTTCTTTTTCGCTGAGGTGTTTGGCGGTATCGGAGACGCTCATGGCGGGATTCCTTAAAATCAGTTTTAAGTTTTGAGTTAAGGTTGGCTTGGGGGCCGATAGCTCAAAAACTTCCATCACTCAAAATGGAGAATTCAAGATTCACAACTTGCCTTCGGGGCTTATTTTACTCCGCGGCCTGGTTAAATCGCCCCTTTTAAAATGCTAAAGGCGGCCTTGTGCCGCCTTTATGACGAATATCAGGTATGGGATTAAAAGCCGGCGTTGAGCCCGCCCGAGACGGTGGAGGCCCCCCTGTGCTTCTACCGGATGGGAAAACCCTGCCCCCCAAAAGGCATGGACTCATCGGGCGTGGGTGTGAAAGTTGGAACCGGGGTCGGCGACAGGACGGGGGTGACATTGATCTGGATAAAGGGCTGATCCGTCTGGACCAATTTCAGGCGGATGACGCAGTCGTTCTGGATGTCGGTGACATAAAGCCGGTTCTGGGAATCGCAGGCCAGGCCCCGGAAATGCGGGGGGGAGGCCAGGTTCAGCTTCTCGTCCTCGGCCCGCCATTCGCCGTAGAATTCGAAGGGGCTCTTGTTGAAAATCTCCAGCCGGCCCGTCACGCCGTCGGCCACGACGACCAAGCCGGTTTTGGTGACGACCGCCCCGGCCGGTTCCTTGAATTGCATGGGCCCGTCGCCGTACCAACCCTCCACAGTGACGGGGGCGACGGTGACGGGAGTGGGCTCCATCGTGACGGCGCCCGTGGAGGTGTCGGTGACCGGGGAATAATTGACGTTGGCGGGCGTCCGGTCGTTGAAGATTTCCATCCGGAAGTTTTGCGAATCGGATATGACGCACTGGTCGATTTGGTTCAGGGCCATCCCCAGGGGAAAGTTCAAGTGCCCGCCCTCCGAGCCCAGGGACCCCCAGGCGAAGTTGAATTTCCCGTCGTTGGTGAAGTTCTCGACCCGGGAGTTCCCCGTATCCAGCACCCAGATGTTCCCATAATGGTCCTGGGCCACCACCCGGGGGAGGTTGAACTGGCGGTGGCGGCTTCCCTGGCTTCCCCAGGAAAGCGCGACGAGCCCGTTCGGGTCCAGCATCACGATACGGTTGTTGTTGGTGTCGGCGACGTAGACCTGGCCGTTGGGGAGCGCCAGCACCCCTTCGGGATGGTCGAATTGGGGGTCATTGCGCCACATGGCGGAGATGCCGAAAGTACCGATGGATTTGACGGGCTTTCCATCGCTGGTCCATACCTGGATGCGGTTGTTGTTGGTGTCCGCGATGTAAAGATTGTCGCCGGGCCCCACGCAAATCCCCTCGGGATCGTCGAGTTCGTCCGGGCCTGAACCCTTGCCCCCCAAAACGGTGTCGAGGGTGTAAAGTTTCTCGCCAGCCAAATTTTCGGGCAGGGCGTTGGCCGTGGGGGTCGGGCCGGGCAGTAGGGCGGCGGTGGGAGTAGGGGTCGCGGCGCCGTTGTCAGCCCAAGTGGCGCCGGGCCAGGCCGCCAAAAGCTGGAAAAAGATGATGAAACCGGTGATGAATCTCAAGGTCAATGGCATGGGAAGAATGTTATACGGTTAGCCCGGCGGATTCAATGCCGGGCTTGGCCATCCCGAAGGCCGGATACTTCCAAGGCAGCCTCCCTCGGCCCTCCTGGGCATGGGGACGCGGCTTTCAAAAAAGACAACCCGAAAAAAGGGATTTATAGACTTCACCAAAAGAAGTGTTTTCAAGGTTTCCCAAAAAGGTTAAACTATTTTTATGAACGCATTCGCCAGCCCTGAGGAAGCCTCCCCTTACGAGTTCCCGGAGTTTCCCAAACGCGAGGACCAGGTGACCGAATACGCCAATCTGGAGGGGGCGGTGGATTACCAGTTGAAGGACTTCAGCACCGCCCAGGCCTTTGACCCGGCCACCCAAGACACCCCCGTGGTCCAGCCCATCGTCCTGCAGGATTTCAAGCAAGTCCTCCACGCCGCCTCCTAAAATCAGTCATGAGTTCTAGCGGGCTGCTGAAAAAGTCCGTTTTAGGGACTTTTTCAGCAGCCCGCTAGGTTTTAAGTTTTGTCCCACATCTCATTTCAGAATCCAAAAATAACCACGACTTAAAACTTCAGGCCTTTCATGCTCTCTTCCCAAAAAATATTTGTTGCGGGCAACTGGGTTGAATCCGGTAAGCCCCTTCCCGTCGTGGATCCCTATACCGGCGGGGCCTTCGGCCAAACCTTTCTGGCCGATGCCGCCCAAGTGGAAAAAGCCCTGGCTTGTGGGGCCGCCTATTTTGAAGCGGGCCCAAAGCTTTCTCCTTCCCAACGCGGCGGAATCTGCTTGGCGGTGGCGCGCGGGTTGGAGGAAAAAAAGGGGGACTTCGCCCGCCTCATCGTGGCCGAAGCGGGCAAACCCGTCACCGACGCCCGGCGCGAGGTCCAAAGGACCCTGTCGGTCTTCCGGGAGGCTTCCCGGGAAGCGGGGGCGCTGGAGCCCCAGCCCCTTCCCTTGGAATTCCCTCCCGGCCAGGAAAACCGCAAAGCCTTCCTGGGCCGTTTCCCCTTGGGCGCCGTCTTTTGCGTCACCCCCTTCAACTTTCCGTTAAATCTGGTGGCCCATAAGGTTGCCCCGGCCATCGCCTTCGGCTGTCCCTTTATCCTCAAGCCTTCCCCCAAGACGCCCTTGACCCCCCTTCTTTTGGCGGAGGTCCTCCTGGAGGCGGGCCTGCCGCCGGAAGGCTTTTCCGTGTTCCCCGCGGAAAACGCCGACACGGAAAAAATGGCGGCCGACCCACGGGTGAAGGTGCTTTCCTTCACGGGCAGCGCGGCGGTGGGTTGGCGGCTGAAGGGCTTGGCGAACAAAAAGAAGGTGCTGTTGGAGCTGGGCGGCAACGCGGCCGTGGTGGTGGAGCCCGATGCCGATATGGATTTCGCCCTGGCCCGCGTCCTGGCCGGCGGGTTCGGTTACGCGGGCCAGACCTGCATCTCGGTGCAGCGAGTTTATGTGGAAAAGGGTCTTTTCCCGCGCTTCCTGGACCTCCTGGTGGCCCGGGTGAAAGCGCTTCAAATGGGCGAACCGACCGACGAAAAAACCCAGGTGGGCCCCATGATTTCGGAGGAAGCGGCTAAGCGCGTGGAGGATTGGGTGAAAGAGGCCCGAACGGGCGGCGCCAAGGCGCTGTGCGGCGGCAGGCGCAACGGCTCCTTTTACGAGCCCACAGCCTTGACCGGCGTGAGGCCGGAAATGCGGGTTTCCTGCGGGGAGCTTTTCGGCCCCGTGGTGGTGGTGGAACCCTATTCGGATTATGAAAAGGCCCTGGCCGAGGTCAACCGGGGTCCCTACGGCCTGCAGGCGGGCGTTTTTACCCGCGACCCGGAAAAAATGAAGCGGGCCTATGAAACGCTCGAGGTTGGGACCGTCCTCATCAACGAGGTTCCCACCTACCGGGTGGACGCCATGCCCTATGGCGGGGTCAAGGACTCGGGCTTCGGCCGCGAGGGAGCCCGGTACGCGCTGGAGGCCTACACCGAGCCCCGGCTGATGATCGTTAATTTATGATAAGCAATTTAAGCCCCCCCTCACCGGGTTCCGATTAAAGGGCCCAGGCCTATAAAGTATACTTTATGGAGCCCCACGGGCAGAGCCCGTGGTACCTTTAAGGCCCGCCTACGCCAAGGCTTTAAGTATATTCTTTAGGCCTGACCCCTTTTGCTTTTTTCTAAAAGCTCTTTCCAAAAAGGATTATGGCTCACTTTTTTATGGGCGGATTCCAACATGGCTTTCAATGGTTTGCCTTCGTTTTCGCGGTCCAATGCCTCACGCATATTCCGTATCCATTCGACGGCATGAAAATTACTACTCATAGCTCAAAACTTCTCAGAGCTTCTTCAAGTGTTTGATGAGGTCCTGCGATGAAATCGTCTTGACCTTGCCACTTTTCATTTCCGCGACTCCACGGCGAATCTCCGCCGCTTCTTTGGTGGATGGCTTAGAAAATTTCCAGCC
The DNA here is from genome assembly GCA_030041545.1 of candidate division FCPU426 bacterium. Taxonomy (GTDB): domain Bacteria; phylum Oederibacteriota; class Muellerivitia; order Muellerivitales; family Muellerivitaceae; genus JAJPJW01. Next base: position 46,194 of record JASHNQ010000015.1, read on the forward strand.
CATGTATTCAAATGCCGCGGCCGAAACCTTGGAAATGAATTTCCTTACCTTGGGGTCTATGGCTTCCTTCTCGACCTTTTCTTTAATGGCGTCATTAATGAACTCGGTAAGGTCGTCATAATGCGTTTCCTTGGCGATTTTCCTCAAGGCCTGGGTGTCGATCACAGGCCTGAAAGTTACAGTTTTAGTGGTCATTTTCAGCTCCTTCCTACCGTTATCTTGTGAATCCAAACCGTCTTTGTCTTCGGGTCCGCTTCTCCCGATATGTGGACAATCTGGTTGTCCGATGTGAAAACGTCATGTCCTTTTTGTCGGCGCAATTCAAACCATTTTTCCGGCGGAAAATCCTCTAAAGCCTGTAACCGCTGGATGATGATTTCCTTCAAATCAGGGCGCTTCTTAATGATTACTTCAAGCTCGTCCAGGGCTTTGTCCCTGTATTCGATCTTCCACTTGCTTTCCATGTATCCTCGGATCAATTGTAAGACGCATTGTAAGACAATTCAAGAAGATTGGGCCTAAACCGCGTTACATCCGTGGACAATTTACACAAGCGGCTATTTCCCCGGCAAGCACACCCATTGGCGGATTATAAGACTGAATAAGACACCAATGCCTCCCACCTCAGACCAGCGGTGTGGAATACAGCCGCTCTACTTCCGTTTCCGTGCCGGTGAGGGGTGTCTTATTACTGTCTTATTCGACCGTCTCAGGAGGTTTTTGACCGTCGCCAAAGGTCCTTGACCGTCACAACGAAAAAGGGCCCCTGCCTACCGGGTCCGTGAAAACCCTTGTAAACAAAGGCCCGAATTTTTCAGGCTTGGACGTGAATTTAAAAAATGGAGCTGGGGACCGGGCTTGAACCGGCGACCTGCTGTTTACGAAACAGGAACGGCAGTTTACCAGCTTCATGAAGGCTGTTTTAAAAAATCAATTAGTCCCCAGCACAGTTTCAAAGGCCTTTGCCAGTAAGGGTTTCACAACCTAAACGGGCAAGGGCCTCTTTTTTGAAGTGGCGGTCAACGGCAGTCAGAGACGGTTAAGAACGGTAAAAGACAGTTGAGTTTGACACGTATATGACACTGGAGGCCTCCTGTTTTCCATGGAGGAGATCAGTATTTTTTAATTTTTTAACGCTTTTCATCCTCCTGATCGTTTGGCAGAAGGCCGCCCTGTCATATCCGTGTCAAACTATAAGTTCAAGCAAGCGATTCTTGACGCCTAAATTGGGTCTAAAACAATTAATCAGCATTGCTGACTGTCCACGATGTCCTCCCCGTCGTGGACATTTTTTCTATTTACCACCGCAATAAAAAAGAACCTAATTCGTAAACATTAAAGAAACAATTGGTCATTTATTCCCCGTCCCCTTATTTTCATGGGATGTTTTCAATGCCCTGGCTTCTCCCAAAAAATGATTCACCATGTCATCGGTTGGAAAAGCCTTTATCCACTTCTTGGCCGTTTCGATCGCCTTGTCATAATCACCAAGGACATCATAAGTACAAACGAGCCCATAGTAAGCGCCAGGCATATTGCAGCAATTCAACTCGATCGACTTGTTAAAGTCCGCGATAGCTTTGGGATAGTCCTTTTTCTCCCAACTATAAATGGAACCCCTGTTCGCGTAGGAGGGGCCATAATTCGGATCGATTTCGATGGCCTTGTTGTAACAATTGAAAGCCGTTTCGTAATCCTCTTGAAGCCCATAGGCCACCCCCATCTGGAAGTAGGATTTCGCATTCTTGGGGTCCATCTCCAAGGCTTTTTTAAGGTCCGCGATGGTTTTCTTGGGTTGCACCAGACGTAGGTAGGATTCCGCCCGGCCCTCTAAAGCTTCGACATTCTTCGGGTCTAATTCGAGGGTCTTCGTGAAATCCTCAACGGCCAAATCGTATCTCCCCTCCTGCCAATAGGCTTTGCCTCGGTGGAAATAAGCCTGGGGGTTCTTGGGATCCTCTTGAATAGCCTTCGTGAAAAGTTGGATGTTATCGGCGCTATCAGCGTAAAGAGGAAGGGTCAAGAGCGATATCAGTACCAGCCAAATAAAGGTTTTCAATTACGACTCCCAATCGTTACGGCTTAAAAACTAGCCCATTCCTGGTTTAATTCTACTTTTCATATACCCGTTAAAATATTTCGAATAAGCGTCAAAAAGTTGGATTCTTAAAACCTGTTCATAGGTTATTACGTAATTCTTCTCCCATTTTCCCTCAGCGTCATAAGCGAATAAGCAAAAACTTTTCGTTCCGACTTCGGTAACAGGGCCAATAAAAAGAGATGTTTTTCCCTTTCTCCGAGCTTCCACAATGGGCCAAATCCTTCTGCGGCGACACTCCCGAATAATTTCATTAATGCTTTTTGTTTTAAGTATCCACGATGGGTATTTTATTTTTTTGAGCGGTTCGAATTTGGAAAATATTCTATCTAACGAACGTTCAAGTTTTCCCATTCGCACATCTTTTAAATTTGAAGGCGGGAATGCGATGACACCATCAAAAATGAAATCCCTTTCGTATTGCAAAAGAATTACATCCTTAGTGCAAGAAAGAACAATCCCATCATAGTTGTCGCCATTTGGGTGATGAGTGATGAGGCGAATTGATTTTTTTAACCGGACCGAATGCTTCACGTTTTTTACGATCGATAATTTCATATATTTTCCTTAAGAAAGGTCATCTCCCCATCGCGGAAAGGTAATATTAGGTTTCGGGTTGCGGGCCTAAACTTTTTTCAGATTTTCTAACAGACCCGTTTTTGTCTTAAAAAACTCGTCCTTGAAAATCGGCTCTTTAAGGTTGTCTTGGTTTCGGATGGCCGAAACCAGGTCATCAAATGGCCGTCCCAGGCCCAACTGCTCGCCAAGCCACGCCCGTAAATAATATGGAAAACCGTATGTCGGGTCGCTCTCTACTGCCTTTTCCACATAACTCCAGGCCTGTTCTTTAGACCCTTTAAGCCAGGCCGTTCTAGTTAAATCACAATATCCATTAGAGACCGCATATCCAGCGTTCCCATCTGGTCTTTTTTCAAAAACGGAATAAATCTTCTTCATCGTGTCGGGAATTTCCTGTTGAACCGCACACTCGCAAAGCGATGAAAAGCCGCCCCACCAAGCGGCCTGAAACGGGGGCCACTCCCTTTTCTTTTTTGGGTTTGGGTCATCTTCCTGCCAGTTAGTAAGCTTATCCACGCAATAGTCGAACCCCTCTTTGTATTTTTTACCTTTGATTAGTTTTTTTATTTTCCATGCCCACAAAAGATATTCCGCTTTCCACGCAATCAGCGGATAAAAAAGAAGCCAAACCGGGAAGAGGAAAAGGATTAATACTTTCCGGGCAATTGGATGCTTCTCCCCATCAAGAGCCTTCATCCATGGCAATTCGTGTTTTTTAAGCTCTTCATACTTGAGCATGGGATCGGTCATCGGTTCTAAATCCCTTCCCATCGTGGACAAGTTTTCGACTACAAGTTATATGTCTTTACTTCAAAATATCCTTCGGAAAACTTGTGCGAATTGCCGTTCTAACCTTAACGGCCAGGGCCGCCGCTTCTTCGGCTTCCTGCCGATTCATGGGTTCCCAATTCCCCGGATAGCGGCCCATCCAGGCATAACTCGTTAATTTTTCCTGCTCCGCAAGGGTCAAGGGAAAACTAAAACCAGGAGGGAAAAGTTTGACGATTTCCGCGATGTCATGGCTTTTCGGGAAGTCGATCGAGAGGTAAATCAGACGTGATTTTAAATATTTTTCGATGCATTGTTGGGCGTGAAAACAAACGGTATCGAAGGGGCAATCATCGCCCATCTTCAAAAGGTTTTGGAAGGCTTTATGGTCGTTTTCCGCCTTCTCAATCCATTGGTGGACAATCGCAATTTGCTCAGGCGGCACGCTCATAGAGAACTTTCCCCTCGTGAACAGCCGTCTTGATAATGGTCCCCACGATATCCCTGAACTTCCGGACCTCCTCGGGGGTCACCACAAAAACATCCTTTGCCAAACCTATCCCACTCAGGGCAAGGCGCACCTCCACACATTTATCGACATGGCGACCCGCGAAGGGCATAACCACTAAAAGGTCCACGTCGCTATCCGGGCCGGCCGTCCCCCGGGCATAGGAACCGAAAAGGATGATCTGAACCGGGTTAAATTTTTCGACGATCCGCCGGACCATTTCTTGGATGATGTCTTGAGCGCTCACGCTTTGCATTTAATTCCCTTTATGACTCGAATAGGCAATAACGGCTTCAACGATATCTTCGAACGGCATTATAACCTATTCCCCTTACACAACCCATCCACTTTGACCCCTACCATGCTCACCTAACCAAACCCCCGATATTCCAACCTGCCTCGCCAATTTCTACACCGGAAAATAACTCCTCCGTTCCCATCCAAACCACCCTACGACTAATCGTTTATGAGGGCCACCACGCACAGAGGGCGAACCCCCCTATCGTTTCCCGCATCCGACCTTGATGCGCGGATAGGGGGGTTCGCCATCGGAGCGTGGCATAACCGGCCCATTCAAAGGGAAATTTTCATTTTTGGAGTTCCATGGCGCGGAACTATTGGTTCCATGGACCATCGACATAAGCATTACAGGGTCTTGCTTAAATGATTTCACGAAGGTTTTTTTGTGCAATTCGAAGTGACGGTTAAAGACGGTAAAGAATGGTTAAGCACGGCAAGTGGCAGTTAGTGACGGTTAATGGCGGTCAGTGACAGTGCTTAAAATTTATCCTAGTTCCAAGCAACGAATTCACCCTCAAGACAGTCAAAACAAATATTAAAGTTGGGTGGTGACGGATGAACAAAATTTTTCGAATTCGAATTTTGCATTTAAAGGGCGTTTGCTGCCCCGAAGATTTTCTCTTCGCAAGTTGTTCCGATTCGACATCCGAACTTTTAAATCCAAGTCAAGCCGCAAGGAGAATCCCCCAAACCATGAACGCTTCACAACCAGATTTTTTAACTCCGACGAATAGGACCGACTCCTGCTTTAAGCGGGACTTAAACCCGTGTAAAGCGGAAGGTGAATCTGATTCACCTCTTTTTTCAGGAATAAGCCGCAATTGGGGCGGCCTTTCGTTCACCTGCGACGCCAGACCCCACTCCCCCAGGATCATATTTCGATCCCGGAAACCGGTAGTGGGGTCTGGCCTCTTGGTTCACTTAGACGCCCCTATTGCGGAACTGTTTAAAACCTACTTCTTCCATCCAAACCCAAGTCAAAACCAACAAAACCTACGCCTTCAAAGCGTTGAGGACGTAATTGGACTTTTCGTATTTGCGGTGCTGGTGCTGGGTACATCTTTAAAAAAATTCTTGGCCCCTGGTAATATGTTCGTGCTGGGGACATTAGGAGGTAGTTATGAGTAGGCCTAATGTTCATGGATTGCCCCAATTCCTCCGCAAGGACGGTAAGGGGTATTTCCTGGATTACTTCATCCAGGAAGGAGGATTGAGGAAGCGCAAGAGGGTCCGGCTAGGGGAAATACCGGCGGCCCAGGCCCGGAAAATACTGTCCCAACACATGCAGGAAATTGTGGCGGGCAGGTTCCTAGCCGGGGAAAAACCGGAGGCCACCTTCAACGAGGCGGCGGATTCGTTCCTGGCTTATTCCGAGGCAAGAAGGAAAAGCTACCGGAACGATCTGCAAATGGTCAACCGGCTCAAGGGTTACTTTGGAATCATCATGTCCATATCGGGCCACAAGACCTATGCGATGTTCAAACGGTATAACCGGATCGACCGGCAGGACCGGGTGAAGGCGCTGCAACAGGTTGAGAGGCAGTTTGACACGGATATGACACGGGGCGGTTCCGGGCAGTTGGTGAAGCCGTAGAACCGTTGAAAAATATGGAGCTGGGGACCGGGCTTGAACCGGCGACCTGCTGTTTACGAAGCTGGGGATCGAGGTCGTATTCGCCGGGATTCCCGTGCCCGAACACCAGACCATCATGATTCTCCGGGCGCCCAGCTTCGAGGCGGTCCGGACCTTCACGGTGGAAACGGGTTTCGTTCAGATCAACACCATCACGATCCGCCAGACCGAGTCGATCGAGGAATTCTTCAACGAAACGAAGGACACCACGCCGCTCTTTTAGGCCGCCAAGGGCCGGACCCCTTGCGGGTCCCCCGAAATTTCCTCAAGGTTTAACAACGATTAGGAGGGCTTGAAAGTGATACCCGAAAGCCTGTGGGGCGTATGGTGCGTGTGGCGGCGGTATTACTCCGCCTTCCTCAAGAGCATCGTCTACTACCTTCTGACCACCTTCCTGGAGCCCATCTTCTACCTGCTTTCCTTCGGCCTGGGCGTGGGGGCCCTGGTGGGCGGCATCACCACCCAGGGCGCGCACCTCACCTACCGCAGCTTCATCTTTTCCGGCATCATCGCCCAGACGGTCCTCTTCCAGGGCTTCTACGAGGGGGCCTTCGGCGCCTTCGTGCGCATGTACTACCAGAAGATCTTCCAGGCCATCGCCATCACGCCCATCACGCTCTCGGAGGTCCTTTGGGGCGAGCTGCTTTGGGACGCCACCAAGGCCACGGTGGCCGCCGAGGTGGTGGCCCTGATCGGGGTGGCCACCGGGGATTTCCACCCGGGCTGCCTCCTCACCATCCTTCCGGTCGCCTTCGCGGGCGCCTTTTTGTTCTCGGCCATGGGCCTGGCCTCGGCGGGCTATTCGCGCAGCATCGACGAGCTGTCCTACCCCCAGTACCTTTTCATCTTCCCTATGTTCCTCTTTTGCGGGGTCTTTTACCCCATCGACGGCCTTCCCAGGGTGCTCAGGGAAATCGCGTGGTTTTTCCCGCTGACCTCGGTGAACGCCATCCTGCGCTCCCTCACGCTGGGGCTTCCCCTTGAGGCCCAGGCGGTTCCGCTCCTCCTGGTTTGGCTATTGGCCATGGTCTGGGTCTCCCGCCGGTCCATGTTCAAGCGGCTGGTGAAATGAGACGCAGAACCCCAAGTCTTATGTTTGATGCGTTTTTAAGAGCATTTTAATGGGTATGGACAAAGGTATACAAAAGTCTTAAACTTCCGCAAGGTTTAGGAGAGCAAACATGGCTCATTCTGCTTTAGCAGTTGCAAAAAAAATTTTAGAGTTTAGTCAAAAAGAGCGTAAGCCAATTACTCCGCTTCAAATGATAAAACTTGTATTTATTTGCCACGGGTATTCTTTGGCTTATTTTGGAACACCTTTAATAAAAGAATCCATCGAAGCTTGGAATTACGGACCTGTTATTCCGGAATTATATCAAGCAGTAAAAAATTATGGGTCGGAACCAATTCTCAATATAGACGCCCCAAAAGAAACATTTACTGTTGATGAACTTGATCTTATTAAGGCTGTTTACGACAGTCTTAAGGAGAAAAGTGGTATCTACTTATCTTCTCTTACACATCAACTTGGTACGCCTTGGGATATAACTTGGAAAAATGGAAAAGGAAAAAACAGCATAATTGATAACGCCATAATTCAAGATTTTTATTTGAGAAAAATCCATAAAAATTAATGCCAAGTTCTACCCGTTCAAATCGTTCAAAATCACGCTATAAAATTTTTGAATCCAATGAAGTCATAGATTCTTTGAATGATTTCAAGGCTCAAGAAGAAAGCAAGCTTGTCCAAGCAAAACAACTAGAAAGAAGTAGAAGAGAACAGTTTTTAAACCATCGTCATTTGGGCTCGTTGATTTTATATTGGGCAATTATAGTTTTGATTTTAGCTGGTGGCTTTGTTTGGGGATGGAATACCTTTTTACCTCACTGTATTAGATTTTTAGATCCAGATGAAATAATTAAAATCGAAACGATAGCAAAAGGTGGGCTTTTAGGATTTGTTCTGAGCGATCTTCAAAAGAAATTTAAAGAATAGTTATTTTTCTTTTCTAACTTTTTATTCGGAGCTACCTTCTCTAACATTCATTGAAAGTTTTGTCCTCCCTTTAGATGGATGCTCTTTGGCGAAACAGCCTAAAAGATCTTTTCCCCGCTCCTTTAAATGAAAAGGGATTTGCCTACTGATATTCATAATCCTCAAAGGGATAATCGTCATTCAAACTAAGTCACTGCCGTAAAATAGTTCTTCTGTCAGTTTTTCCGCCGAAACTTATCAGTAAATAAAATCGCCCTGAAACTTCCTTAAGCCGCCAGCGGTTTTCCCGAAAGGGAAACGGCCACCGCCCTTGGTTCGCCGTTAAAACAGGGAACGCGGCTTGGGCCTGGGCCGGAATGTTGGAAATATGTATCCGCAAAACCAAGGCCTGCGGAAATCTTTGGGGTCAAGACCGTTGCAAGGTCGCTTTTTGTCCCTGGAACCCTGGTCCAGGGACGGGTTCAACAGTCTCATGGTTTAGTGTTTTCCCAGAATTCGCCCTTTTCCACCTTCCTTATCCCTCACCCCCCGGGATTAAATAGACGCAGTTGTGCCGGGTTTCGTCTGCGCGATAAGGAACTTGTATAGGGACAAGACCTATGGGATTTAAAAGCACCCTCACCGGCATCCCGCCGGCGGTGTTGTTGCTGGCGGGGTTTTTCGCGCTGGGAGCGGGCCCGCTGGGGAAGGCCTCCCCCGCGGTCCCCCACCGGAAAATTTACCTTTTCCCGGGACCGCCCGCCCAACGCCGGGCGGATTACGGCAACCTTCCGCTGGCCTTTGAGCCCAACCAGGGGCAGACGGCACCCCAAGTCCAATATGTGGCGCGGGGAAGGGGCTACTCGCTGTTCCTCACCGCCGAAGGGTCGGTGCTGGAGCTTCAAAAATCCCGGATTCCCCCCCCGCCCTCCAGGGCCCATGCGTCCGCCCCCAAGCGGTTCACGCAATGGGGCAAGTCCCACCCGTCCCCCCCGACCCCCACCCTCCTGCGCCTGGAACTTCAGGGCGCGTCCGGGGCGGCCGCCTTCGAGGGCCAGGCGCGGCTACCGGGCGTGAGCAATTACTTTATCGGCCGAAACCCCGCCCTTTGGCGAAGGAACATCCCCCAATACGGGAAGGTCCTGGCCCCGGGGGTTTACCCGGGCGTGGACCTGGCTTACTACGGCAACCAGGGGAAGCTGGAATACGACTTCGTGGTCAAGGCCGGGGCCGATCCGGGCGCGATCCGCCTCCAATATGAGGGGGCCTCCTCCGCCCGGATCAACGCGGAGGGGGATTTGGAGCTTGGGACCGGCCAGGGGACCGTGCGTTTCCTCGCGCCCCAGGTTTACCAGGAGAACCAGGGCCTTAAAACAATCGTCGGGGGCCGCTACCGCCTGGACCAAGGCGCGCAGGTGGGGTTTGAGGTGGGCGCTTACGACCGCGCCCGGCCCCTGGTGATCGACCCCGTGCTGGATTATTCCACTTATTGGGGGGGGAGCGGCCAGGACTGGGGGACCGGTATCGCCCTGGACGCGGCGGACAACGCCTACGTGGCGGGCTATACCACCTCCGCCGACTTTCCCGTGACCCAGGCCCTCCAGGCCGCCCTGTCCGGGGCCCAAAACGCCTTCGTGGATGAAATCGACTCCAGCGGGACCGTCATGCTTTATTCCACCTATCTTGGCGGAAGCGATACGGACATGGCCAACGGCATCCAGGTGGACGCGGCCGGGGAAGCCTATATCGTGGGCGCCACCGATTCGCCCGATTTCCCGGTCACCAACGCCGTCCAAACGGCCCTCTCCAACGCCTATGACAACGCCTTTGCCGCCGAGTTTTCCGCCGGTGGGGGAAGCCTGGTCTTTTCCACCTACCTGGGCGGCAGCGGCAACGCGGGGGAGGGAGGGGGCGATTACGGGCAGGCCATCGCCCTGGACGCGGCGGGGGGCATCTACCTGGGCGGTTACACCCTTTCCTACGATTTCCCGGTCACCAACGCCTACCAAGGCACACTCAACGGCACGGTCAACGGCTTCCTCGCCAAGCTCAACCCCTCGGGCGCGGGGCTGGCCTATTCCACCTTCCTGGGCGGGTCGGCCGAGGACGGCTGTTTCGGGGTGGCGGTGGACGCCAACCAGGACGCTTACTTGACCGGCGTGGCCACCTCCTCCAATTTCCCCGTGACCAACGCCTCGAACCTGGACCCTACCTTCGGGGGGGACGAAAACGCCTTCGTGGCCGAAATGAACACCGGGGACTCGGCCCTGGTTTATTCCAGCTACCTGGGGGGGAGCGCCACGGATTTCGGCTCGGGCATCGCCGTGGACCCGCAAGGGGACGCCTACGTGGCGGGTTCCACCACCTCGGCCAATTTCCCGGTGACCAATGCCTACCAAGCCTCCCTTTCCAACAGCTACGGCAACGCCTTCCTCACCGAGGTGGCCTCCGGGGGGGCCAGCTTCGTTTATTCCACCTACTTGGGCGGAAGCGGCAACGCCAACGGCTATGGTGATTACGGCATCGCCGTGGCCGTGGACAGCGAGGACTACGCCTATGTGGCGGGCTATACGGGCTCCACCAATTTCCCCAACGTCAACGCGGTCCAAACGCAAAACAACAGCCCCTACGGCACCTGCTTCCTCACCCAGGTGGCGGCCGGGGGCGGGGGCCTGGTGTACTCCACCTTTTTGGGGGGGAGCCTCTTCGACGAGGCCGAGGGCGTGGCCGTGGACAACACCGGCGACGCCTTTTTGACCGGCACGACCTATTCCACGGATTTCCCCGTGACCGTCGTCCCCCCGCAGTCCGAGCTGGCGGGGGAAAACAACTCCTTCATCGCGGAAATCTCCGCGCCCCTGCCGGCCAGCCCCACGGACACGCCGGCTTCCACCACCCCCACGGCCACCCCCACTTCCACCGGCACCCTGGAACCGACCCCCACGCCCACTCCTACCTTCACCCTCACGCCCACGGCCTCCCCGGCTTCCACGGCCACCCCCACCGCCACCCCGCCGGTCGTGACGGTCGCCATCGGCCAGCCCTACCCCGACCCCATCAGCGGGTCCGGCCCCATCCAAATCCCCCTGACGGCGCCCACGGGTTCCACGGCGCACTGGTCGGTTTATACCGTGGGGTTCAGGAAAATTTACGACCGCGTCCAGGCCCTGCCGGGCGACACCGCCGCCTTGAGCTGGAATTTATCGGACAATTGGGGGAACCCGGCGGCCAACGGCCTTTATTACATCCGGGTGGAGGTGACGGGGCTTACGCATGCCTCGGCGGTTTTAAAGCTCCTGGTGCTGCGCTGATCTTCCTTTATTCTGAACGCGACACTTTCACCCTTTCAATGCCGTCCCAACCTGATTGGGTTCCTTTAAAGCCGCCCCTGGTTGATCGCGGGTATTTCCTGTGACCTTGTTCGAATCCGTTTTTGCTGGAGGCCTCTTTGCGCCGGTCACTTTATCGGTTAGGTTTCGCCTTCATCGCCTTGTCGGCTTTGGGACTTTTCCAAATCTCCTGCAAAAAAGTTTACGTCGTATCGCCTTTGCCTGCGCCCACGCCCACCGGCACGCCCTGCGTGGACGGTTTGGGCCACACTTGCACGCCGACTTTCACCGCGACACCCAGTAGCACTGCCACCGTCACGCCCACCAGCACTCCGACCAGTTCGCCCACGCCTACTTTCTCCAGGACCCCTTCCCCCACCGTTACCAACACGGGAACGGCGACCCCGACCGGCACCCCCACGAGCAGCGCGACGATGACCGCCACGGCGACCCCAACGGACACGCAGACCCCGGTTCCAACCAATGCCGGCGTGGTGTCCACCCTGGCGGGAACGGGATCGACGGGGTCCGCCAACGGCCCGGGGATCACCGCGTCTTTTACCTATCCCACCGGCATCGCGGTCGATGGATCCGGAAATATTTACGTCGCGGACGAGGGCGATGATTTGATCCGGAAAATCACCCCCGGGGGAGGGCTGGTGACGACCCTGGCGGGCCAAGCCGGGGTGGCCGGAGCCGCCAACGGAATGGGAACCACCGCTACCTTCAATTCCCCCTGGGGCGTCGCGGTGGATTCTTCCGGAAATGTTTACGTCGCGGACGAGGGCAATAATATGATCCGCGAAATCACCCCCGCGGGACAGGTGTCCACATTAGCGGGATCGGGTTACAGTGGGTCGGCCAACGGAACGGGGACGGGGTCGTCCTTCGACGCTCCCACGGGTGTAGCCGTCGACAGCTCCGGGAACGTTTACGTCGCGGACGAAGGCAATGACTTGATCCGGAAAATCACCTCGGGGGGCGTGGTGTCCACCCTGGCCGGCCAAGCCGGGGTGGCCGGAGCCACCAACGGAACGGGAACCGCCGCGTCTTTCAATAATCCCTTTGGCATCGCGGTGAATCCCGCTTCGGAGATTTCCTTTGTCGGGGACACGGGCAATGAGTTGACCCGGGAAACCACCTCCGGCGGCGTGGTGTCCACCCTGGCCGGCCAAGCCGGAGCGGCCGGAGCCACCAACGGAACGGGAACCGCCGCGTCTTTCAATAATCCCACGGGAATCGCGCTGGATTCCTCCGGGAATGTTTACGTCGCGGACGAAAAAAACAACCTGATCCGGGAAATCACCTCGGGGGGCGTGGTGTCCACCCTGGCCGGCCAAGCCGGGGTGACCGGAACCGCCAACGGATCGGGGACGATGGCGTCCTTTGATAACCCCTACGGGGTCGCGGTTGACGGATCCGGAAATGTTTACGTCGCGGATACGATCAACAACTTGATCCGGGAAATCCAGTAGTCCGCTATGCGTGAACGAAGGGGGCGTTTACGGTTTCGAATCGGTAACGTTGAATGCCGATTTTGAAGAAATGCCCGATGGCCCCAATAGTCCGAGTAACTACCCGCTAAAATGATTCACTGCCGGGTTTAACGGCGTTTTTTGTATACTAACGCCGTCTTTTCAATTTCTTTTTGGGGAATCCTGTTTTGATAAAACTATATCGTCCTTTCGCCACCGTTTTGGCCTTTGGGGCCTTCCTGGCCTTGGCTTCCGTTGCCGGGGCTTACACCGCGACCGACTACTACAACGCCGGGCTCCAGCTTTACAACGCCCGGAACTACGGCCAAGCCATCCAATATTTCAGCGCGGCCATCCAGTTGGACCCCAACAACGCCGCGGCCCTCCAGGGCCGGGCCAACTGCTATTACCAGCAGGGCCAGTACCAGCTGGCCCTGGACGATTACCAGAAGGTTGAGGCCCTCCAACCCAATCCCCAGTTGGCCGCCATGATCCAGTCCCTCCAGGCCAAGGTGGGAGCATCCGCCCCGGCCGCCCAGCCGCCCGTGCCGGGGCAAGATTCCTTCGCCCAGGGAACCGCCTTGTTCCAGCAGCAGCAATACGCCCAGGCCCTTCCCTTGTTCCAGAAAGCAACCCAAGACAACCCCCGGGACTCCAAAGCCTACTATTACCTGGGGGTCTGCCAGGCCCAGGTGGGAGACTATAAGGACGCCGCCGTGGCTTTAGGGGTATCGGACAAGCTCAATCCCAACCCGTCCGTGGAAAACTACGTGGCCCAGTTGAAGTCGCGGCTTTCCCCCGCCGACCGGCAATGGGTGGACGGCCAGGTCACGGCCACCGCCAACCCCGCGGCCGCGGGGATCCCGGCCCCCGCCAGCGCCAGGGATTTCGGGATAAGGTTCGAACCGGCCGTGGTGTTTCCCAGCCTGGGGGATTTCAACGCGGAAGCCCAGGCCGGGGAGTCCTACGCCAAAAACTTGCAGGGCACCGACCCTAACGCCAGTTATTCCGCCTCGGTCCCCACCGGATACCCGAATATCGCCATCGAGCCTGTATTGAGATTGAGCCCCCAATGGGAGCTGGGGCTTCCGATCGCCTTGGGTTTGGTGGGGAATTTCGTTGAATCGGGGTACACCACCAGCAGCGGGGTTACGGAAACCGATACTTACGCCCTCAGCGCCTTCTCCGTGGGGCTCAACGCCCGTTACTTGTTCCCGCTGGGTAAAGACATGGATTTGTTCGTGGCCGGGGGGCCCATGGTGGTCCCCGTCAGCATGAACCTTAAGGTGACGAGCACGGGCGCCAACGCCAACCTCTCCGCCGTGGGCGTCGGGGGCCAGGCCCAATTGGGCCTGGATTATCATTTGGGGGACAGCTTCGTGGTGGGGCCTTTCGCGGGTTTCCAACTGGTGAGCGCCAGCGGATTTACCGGAACCTACCAGGGAACCAACTATGAGCTTTATTTTTATTCCAACCCGTCCCCCGGCCAATATCCGCTCATCACGGATGGACCGCCCAATTCGCCGCCCCAGGGAACAAGACCGCTGGCCGTGGATTTAAGCGGCCCCTTTGGAGGCATCCAGGTTTCGGCGTTCTTTTAGTCTCTTAGTCGTGAAATTTTATACAAAAAACCGAAAATTTCCCGACCTAAGGGACCGGGCACTATTTCCCTGGTTTCGCCAGTGAATCTTGAGGATTCTTCCCTCTTTGGTTCCGGCTCGCCCGGGTTATGAAACCGAACTTCAAAATCCTTGATTTGAAGCCGTATCTTTATTTATCCCTTTCATCCCAGTTTCAATGGATTTGGTTTTGGTTAGGTAGCGGAGGTTCTTAGTTGCCGGAGGGCGCGTTGCCCGGCGCCGGGGCGGCCTGGCCTCCGCCCTGGGGGGAACCCTGGGAGGGCTGGCCGCCGTGCCCCCCGTGACCGCCGCGGCGGTCCCCCTGGTAGCGGCCGGGCGCGCTGATGATGGCGCCGCTCCCGTCCTGGCCCATGTCCTTGAGCACGTTCCCTTGGGCGTCGCAAGCGTAATACTCGCCGCCGACGCAAACCTGGATGGAATGGGGACCCTGGCCGTCCGCCCGCCACCAATAGCCTTGGAAATAGTAAAGCCAGTGGGCGGCGAAAGGATCGCGCCACCAAAAACGGTGCCCCTTCCCGAGAACCCAGTTGAAATTCCCGTCCCCGCCTTCCCAGCCGTACCAATGGTTGCCTTCCAGGTCCTGGAAGTGGCAATAGTCCAGCCCGCGGGGTGTGGCGTGCCAGTAGAAATGTTGGACCTGGGTTTCGCGGCTTTTATCCCGCTGGATTTCCTCGAAAAGCGCCGGGCTTGAGAATAGGTCCAGGACCTTGGGGTCCGGGGGTTGGATGGAGGCCCGCGGGTCCCAGGCCTGGCCGCCGGGCCCCTGGGGGGGGACGTCGGGGCAGGCCAGGGACTTCCGCGGGACCTTATCCTGGGCCCGGAGGAAATAAGGCCAGTGGACCTTCGTGGGGGCCGCTGGGGTATCGGCCCAAACGGCCTGGGCGAGAATAAGGCAAGCCATCAAAAAGTTTTTCATCCAACGGCTCCCATCGTGGGCACCTTTACTTCGCCATGAATCCCAGGCATCCCTGGCTCAAGAGGTGTCGGTTATGTGTTTTTAAAATGGGGTGCGTCAACAGCATAGCGCACAGAAGGGGTCGGGCCTATAGAATATACTTTAATGTCCCCTGGGTAAAAGCCTTGCCTCCGTCAACCGCTTCTTGGCGCTGGTACAAAGGTGGCGAACCGCCCCCCAACTGATCCCCGTCTTTTCCCCGATGCTAATGGAACACTACGATCCGGGAATGTCCTGGGTCCGAGACATAGAAATTTCCCGATCCATCCGTCGTGATACCCGCGGGACCGTCCAAAATACCCTGGCCGAATTGGCCGATCTGCGCGCCGGAGGAATTAAATTCCACGATGAAATTATTGCCTATATCCGCCGCGTAAACGTCGCCTGAGCCATCCAATACCAAGTCGGAGGGGTTAAAGGGGTTGGGGAGCCCTGAAACCGTGAAAGACCTGCCAAAGTAGGCTCCCGACCCGCTGTATTCCGCGACGCGGTGGTTGTCCTCATCCGCCACCCAGACATCGCCGCCTCCATCCACCCGTAGGCCCTCCGGGCGGTATAAGGTGACCGGCCCGAATCCGGCCGTCCCGAAATTAAATTGATAGGTATAAACGGGTGGGGAACCCGCCGTAATGGAATAAACAAAAACCTCGTTGGCGGCCCCACCGGACGCGTAAACGGTGGTTCCCGCCGCGTTGACCGCTACGCCGTCCGATTCCAAGCCGTTCAACTGGGTTTTACCGAAAGTCGTCAGGTAAACCCCCGTCGGGTCGAATACCTCGATCTGGCCGTTTCCTGTATCGTCCAGGTACACATTGCCCGTGGCGGGATCAATGCCGTCCGTGAAAGGAATATCAAAGGTGGCGCCGGAATTGAAGGTTGAAATGGTGGTCGCGGGCGCGCCGCCGTTCGTCACCCACTCTTGAAGATTGCTGCCCGCGAAGTTGAGGTTGACCACCCACAGGGAACCGTTTTCGTATTGGATTCCCCTGACGCTGTTAAAATAAGCGCCGCTGCCGAGGGTCGCGAAGGCGCTGAGGGAATTGGTGGGCGTGCTGGTCGGCGTGTTGGCGGGCGTGGGCGTAGGGGTCGCGTTGGGCGAGGTTAGGTTTTTCCCGCAGGCCATCGGGAATAACACGAATGGAACCGTTAAAAACAGGGCAAAACCGAAAAGAGCATAAGGCGATTGCCGCATAAAAATTCCTTAATTAAAACCCTTAAAACCTTAATAAGAATACCATACCCAAAAAATTTGTTCAGAGTCCTTCCACTCCCAGCCCGCTGCCCGTGAGCTTCAAATAAACGTCCTCCAGGTTGGGCCGCCTTTTCCACACCACGCCGGGGCGCACTTCCTCCTCCACTTCCTCCCGGGCGATGTGCTTGGCGATGAGCTTTTCCGGCGAATCGATGTCCAGGATCTTGCCGTGGGAAAGGATGGCGATGCGGTCGCAAAGCCGCTCCGCTTCCTCCATATAGTGGGTGCAAAGGAGGATCGCCGTCCCCTGGGAGCGGGCCTCGGTGAGGGCCTCCCACAGCATGCGCCGCACGTCCGGGTCCAGGCCCGTGGTGGGCTCGTCCAAGACCAGCACCTTGGGGTTGGAGACCAGGGCGCGCGCCACCTGCAGCCGGCGCTTCATGCCGCCCGAGAGGGCCTCCACGTTTTCCTTGGCCTTCTCCGAGAGCCCGAATTTCCCCAGCAATTCCGTGGCGCGCTTTTTCCCCTCGGCCGGGGGGATGTGGAAATAAGTGGCGTGCAGCACCAGTTGGTCGAGGGTGGAAAAGTCGCTGTCGAGCGTTTCCTCTTGGTTGCACACGCCCAGTTCCCGCCGGGCCTGCTTGGGGTCCAGGTGCACGTCGTGCCCGCCCACGAAAACCGCGCCCGAGGTCACGGGGTAAAAACCGGAGATGCACTGGATGGTGGTGGATTTGCCCGCGCCGTTGGGGCCCAAAAGGCCGAAGCACTCGCCTGCCGACACCTCGAAGGAAATGTCGTTGACGGCCTCCACGTCCTCCCCGCCCCAGCGGGATTTGTATTTCTTCGATAGGTGCCGGACTTCCAGCGGATGGGTGGGGATGAGGGTCATGGCGAAGGACTCCTGGAGCCATTCCTGGGTTAAAACTGGAAGGCATTATACTTGCCGGGCACCGGCGTCGTAAGATAAAGCCATGGCCTATTCTGGACATCGGCTCATCCCCGCCGCGTTCCTGGCCGGCGGTCTTAGGGGCTCTAACAAAACCCCCCAGTTCACCCCGGAAATATGGGTTCGGGACGCCTAAAACGGGTTTTGTTAGAGGTTCTTAATTCCGTGGTGGGCGAGCCAAAAGGGTCTGGCCACCCTAATCCATTCCCAGCACCTAAATGGTTAATGGTGGGCCTGACCCTTTGGGGTGACCCCTTTTTGAATTGAACCGGTTCGTTTTTTCTTGAAACCCGCAATCGGGAGGGACATAGTTCTATTTTCATGAATTTCCAGTCGGACGACGGTTCGATCCAAAATTCCGATCCGGCGGCGGCCTGGAACCTCCCCTATGCCTGCCGTTGGGTTGCTTTCCAGGAATTGGTGAAGAACGATTGGTCCCAACTTTCCAAAAAATACAAGGACCCCAATGGAATGTTGAAGGAGCTCCAGGGGGACGTGGAACAGAATCTCAAACTCTCCGGACCCGCCCAGGACCTGTTCGGGCTCAAGAACGACCGGGACCCGGTCGCGGGCCTGGGGCAATAAGGGCCTGCCCGCCTGGTAAAAACAGGGGTTGGTGCGCCATGCCCCCCGCTCAAAAATGGATGAACGGGGAAAACCGCATGCCGGCGTTCCGCCAATTCCCCACCACCGTCCACTTCAGCATGCCGCCCTTCTGAGCGTTGGCCTGGCCGATCTTGCCCACCACGAAGCCGGTCTTGGCCGGAAGGGTGACCTTGGCGTAGCCGGTGGGGGCCGAAGGAAGGGAGAGCCCCTGTTGGAGCTGGGCGGGGGTGTACTGGCTGGGGTCGAAATTGACCAGGTCGTTCCCTTCCACGTCCGGGTCGGCGGCGCCCGCCCCGCCCCCCCCGTCCGACGAAGGCGTGAGGACGCGGTAGAAGGTCTCATCTCCCGGGGTGCTGCCCTGGTACACGTCCTGCCCGGCCTGGTAGGTCGGTAGGGGGTTGTCGGCGTTGGCCCAATTCGCCAGGTCGCCCAGGCTTTTGGCCTCGAATTCGGTGGAATCGTGGATGGCTTGGGCGACATCCGAGTAGTTTTGCAGGGCATTTCCGGTCAGCTGTTCCCCTTCCGACAGGCCGTCCATCAAACCGGACAAATTGGAGCCCAGGGAACCGGCCCCGGCCATGGCGCCGATGCCGCTGAGGACTCGGTCCGCGTTCGAAAGCGGCTCGCCCGTGAAAAGGTCCCTGCCTTCGGCGGACTCATAGGCCCCGATGCCGATATTGACCAGCTCCACTTCCGGAATAAAAGTGGCAAGGCCCGTCAAACCCACCTTGAAGGCGTATTCCAGCCCGTCCACCGCGAATTTCCCGGCCGGGCCCAGGTTTTGGTACCACGGATAGGGCTGGTCCTGGCCCAGGTTGTCGTCCATGAAGGACTTGCTGCCCTTCGGCGCGGAAAGCTTTTCCACGGCTTCGTCGGCCGCGGCCTCCAATATCGCCTCGCGGGTAACGTGGTACTTCTGGAAATAGGCCGAGAACCGGTTCAGGGTTTGCGCAAGCTGGGCCGGCGTGATCTTGGTCCCGCTGTCCACGGCCTGCTTCATCTGGCCACAGAGGTCGGTTATTTCCGCCGCGTCCTTCTTTTCATCCCCGCTCAAGGGGGCCGGGGGCTGGTCCCCGCCATCCCCCGTGCGGATGGCCTGGAGGTCCGCCATGGCCGTCTGGAATGGCTGGGTCCCGCGGAAACCATGTCCGGGCTTGTAGCCTTTCGCCTGGAGGAACTCGAACAGGTGCTGGGCCCGCACGTCGGAGGACTTGTGGCCCTCGGTCAGGGCGTTCAGGTGCACGCCCAGGTCCGTGCCCCGCTTTTGGGCCAGGCGGTTGAAGAGGTCCACGAAGGCGTAGGGGTCGTAGCCGGCCTTGGCGGCCAAAACCGCGCCGTATTCGTCCGCGTCCTGTTCCAGTTTCTGGCCGAAGTTGGCGATGGTCATGTTGCTCCGGGCGTAGTCCGCGGCGCTGGCCGTGTCGCTTTGCCCGGAGAGCTGCCCGATCAGGACGATGCCCTTGCTTTGGGCCGAATCCATGTAGCTTTCCTGGTACACCTTGTCCGCGTGGTTCAGGTCAGCGTGGCCTATCTCATGGCCGATCACGCAGGCCAGTTCGGCCTCGTTGTGCGTCATGTTGAGCAAGCCGCGCGTGATGTCGATTTCATGGGTCGCCCCGCTGAACCCGTTGATCTTGGCGGTCTTGAAGACCTGAAGGGTGAAATCCTTGTTAATCGCGTAGGGCTGCAGGCGGGCGAGGATTTTTTTGGCGTAGGCGTTGACGGCTTGGTCCTCCAGCGGGTCCTCCGGGTATTGGCCCAGTACCTGCGGGGTAAAAAGCTTTTGAGCGGCCCCCAGGGCCAGGCTTTTGGCGTCGGTGGGCACCCCAACCGCATTCCCCAAGTCGTCCAGGCCAAAGGCAAAGACCCCTGGGCCGATGTTTCCTAGGATCAGTACCGGTAAAAACAACCTGAGTATCCTTTTCATATTCGTACCTCCTCAATATAAAAGGCGGACCCCCCGAAGGGCCCGCCCGTTTTGGGAATAGGTGTTCTTAGAACCCGATGCTTTTGATGGCGCCCCCGACCGCGTTATTGACCGCGTTCCCCACCACGTCGTTCTTGGGGGGGGTGGGCGTGGCCGCCGCGGCCTGGGATGAATTATCACCCGCGGAGGAATCGGCGGGGGCGTTCCCGCCATCCGGCGCGGCCTGGGAATTGTCGGCCTCCTCGGAAGCTTGAGACGAAGCCGTGGATGTGGATTTGGCCTTGTGTTTCTTGGCCGTCTTCACCGGCGTCGGGGCCGCTTCGGCGGGGGTCGGCGGGGGCGGGGCAGCCGCTTGCGCCGCCGCCATCGGCGTGGGCGCGATGGCCTGCGCCGTAGGCGCGGCAGGGGGATTGGCCTTTTCGGCGATCGCGGCCGTGGAGGAACCGCTTCCATTATGATCATCATAAGTGGGGTGATGGAGCAGCAAGGCCATCAAACCCAGGCCCGCGGCCCCGTTCACCCCCAGCCAAAGCGCCGCGAAAGCCCAACCAATCAACCAAAAGGGGAGCCCCATCGCCACCGCTAAAACAACCGCGCCCAGCACCGCCGAGCCGACGGCCTGGCCCCTTTCGATCCTCAGGACGTTTTCATAGGCGATCACCAGGTAGATGATGAAAACGGCCACGGACAACAGGCTTCCGAAGCCGGGAATGACGCTGGTCAGGCCCGAGACGCAGAGGGCGAAAAGGATGGGGCGGATTCGTTTGGCTTCGTCCTTACCGGTAAGCCATTTGTAAGCGGCGGCGAAGGCCCATGTTCCCAAATAGTAGAGAAGGTATTGGCCGGCCAGCCAACAAACGAATTCCACCGCGATCCAGGCCGGTAAAAAGACCAGCGCCTTCCCCAGGGTGAAAAGCCCGAAGGTTAAAACGTAAAAGACGGTGAGGAGGACCCAGACCAGGAAGGTGCTCGACATGCCCAGCAGGTAGGCGCCGGCCTCGTTTTCTTTTTTATCCAGCGACTTGAAATAATCAGCCGGGTGAAGGACCATCTGCCGGAAGTTTTCCCGCCTGTCCTTCCAAAACGCCGCGGTAAAAACCCCCTGGAAAAATAATTTTAAATAACCGCCCATGGCCGCCTCCTGAAATAAGGTGATTTAAAATGGAATCGAAAAGTGGAGCGGCAAGACGTTATTAAAATGTCGCAAAAATATCAACCTCTAATTTTGCCAAAAACGATTTTTGTTCGAAAACCATGGCCCAAAAAATTTCACCCTTGGAATGAAAAAACCCCCGATCCACGGAAGAGCCTTACTGCCGCCCTCCGAAGCCGGTAAAATCCCTCTTCATCGCCGGGGATCCCGGTTTTGCCGGAAAACGCCCCTTTTTATATGACAATTCCCTGTTGGTTTTGTTTTCCGGTTTATACTGTATCCTCAATGCGAGGTTCTTTTGACGAAGGCCCGGGGGCGCATCCCATGGAAAGTATTTCGATCGAAGTGGTCCACCACCACCTGAAGCCGGACACCGTCACCCTGCGCATCGTGGGTTTCCTTTACGCCCATACCCTGGACCACTTGGAAAAAACCCTCCAATCCGTCCTGTCTGCGGACAGGAAAAAGCTGGTCTTCGACCTTTCCGAGACCAATTACATCAGCAGCGGCGGTTGGGCTATGATCATCGCTTTCCTCCACCGTATCCGGGGGGACGGTGGAGGGCTGGCTTTGACGGGCATGAAGCCCGAGGTTTACGATTCCTATGAACTGCTGGAATTCGATAAAGTCCTGAAGTCCTTCCCCACCGTCGAAGCCGCCCTCAAGGATGATTTCGCCAGCCCCACCGGCAAGGCCCAAAAATAAAAATCCTTTTTCAATCATCATCGGCGCCTTTTGTGTAACTTTTTTGGCTCGATCAGGAAGTTTTAACTGAATTTTAACAATCGCAATTTCATTTAAGAAAAAACACTAAAATCCTTCCGCCCTGAAATCGTTTCCAATCGGAAGAAGCTCCGTTAAACCAATGATTGACAATTATTATTCAATTAATTATTTGGCGCCGAAACTCAACTGATGTTCTAAAAATAAGCCTAGAAAAAATCACATCACCTTCGTTAATTGCTTGAACTTCAAGGCCCTTTCCTGGTAAAAAAGGGCCCTTATTATTGGGCAATTGGAGGTAAAAATGGGCAAAACCTTATGGGTCGTTGTTTTTTCCACGTGTTTTTTACCGGTGTTTAGCTCCTGCCAAAACAAATCCTATCCTCTCAATCCAGGCGCGCCTTCCTTCACTTTGTTATTCCCCCCGCTGTTTTTCCAATGGGGCAGCGAAGGCTCGGGTAATGGTCAATTTGACAACCCTGTGGACGTGGCTGTGGATTCCTCGGGAAATGTTTACGTAGCGGATGATCAAAATTATCGGATTGAAAAATTTGATTCCAATGGCAATTACCTGACTCAATGGCAAGACGAAGCTGAAGGCCAAAAGTATACAACGTGTGGACCTGCTGCAGTGGCAGTGGATTCCTCAGGGAATGTTTACGCAACGAATGACTGCAGCGAACAGGTGGAAAAATTCAATTCCTATGGCAATTCCTTGACCCAATGGGGAGGTGGTGGCACCGGTAATGGACAATTTAGTTCTCCTCAGGGGATTGCAGTGGATTCCGCCGGGAATGTGTACGTAGCAGATGCCGGCAATTATCGGATTGAAAAATTTAATTCCAACGGAAATTACCTGACCAAATGGGGAAGCGAAGGCACGGACAGCGGACAATTTAGAAGTCCTATTGGAGTGGCCGTGGATTCCTTAATCAATGTGTACGTGGTGGATTCGAGTAACAACCGAGTGGAAAAATTCAATTCCAACGGGAATTACCTGGCCCAATGGGGAAACAGCGGCACCGGCAACGGACAATTTAATACTCCTTTGGGAGTTGCGGCGGATCCCTGGGGGAATATCTATGTGACGGATTATGGCAACAACCGATTGGAAAAATTCGATTCCAACGGGAATTACCTGGCCCAATGGGGCAGCCAAGGCACGGGCCCCGAGCAATTCAGTGATCCTCGGGGAGCGGCAGCAGATTCATCGGGGGATTTGTACGTGGCAGATTCAGGCAACAACCGGATTCAAAAAATCACCCTTCCGCCCGTTTTCAACGCTTTAAACCCGGGCAACCTGAAAGTTTATCCCAACCCCGTGCAGGGCGGCGAGGACCTCCAATTCGCTTTCGTGCTGAACGCTTCCGCTGGTTTTTCCATCACTGTCAAGGACGAAACAGGCAATGAGGTCATGCAATACCAGGGGCCGGGAGAATCGGGCGAAAACCTTTTGCAATGGAACGGCGTTCCCACAACGGCGGGCTATTCGATGAGTTATGGCTCCTACTACGCGATATTCAACTCGGGAAGTTCGGCGTCAACGGTTGGGTTTGCCTATTCCCCTTAAGATTCCTTGGTATGAATTTGGCTACAAATCCCGGAAAGAGCCGGGAGGTTTTGTTGCCGTCTCTTTAAAATCAAGGAACAAAATTGAAATGAAAAAATATACAGGCTTTTTGTTGGGCTGGCTGCTGGCTTCCGCTCTCCCCCTGATGGCGGGCCCGGCGGCGTACTTGGATTTCGATCCCGGCGCCCGGCCCGCGGGAATGGGCTCCGCCTTCACGTCCGTGGCCGACGACGCCAACGCGCCCTTGTTCAACCCGGCGGGCTTGTCCCTGATGGGCTTGAACCTCACGGAAGCGACCGTTTCGGCGGGTTTCCTGCCCCTGGACCGCCTCAATGATTTCTTGGGCGCCTGCCAGCAACTGCCGCCGTACGATTACTTGGGTTTTTACGTCAACCATTACCAGGCGAACGGCTTGCTTGGGTTTAACGCTATTGGGGTTCCAGCCCCAGCCACCAGCGATTTGAACCTGGCCTTTGGCGGCGGCTATGCGCGCGACCTCGGCTACTATTTCAAGGTGGGGGTGGGAGCCAGCTTTATTTACGAAAACCTGGCGGGCGTTAATGCCAGGGGCTTTGGGGGCCTCGATCTCGGCCTCCTTTATGTCCCCTCGGTCATGGAGGACTTGACGCTGGGGGCCTCCGCGCTCCACTTGGGCGGGTTTTTAAGCTGGGTTGGAGGCCCGTCAGAGGCGGTGGCCGGCGATTACAGGGTGGGGATCAGCAACCGATTCTTCGAAAAAATACTGCTTTTAAGCTACGACGCGGAGTGGCAGGGAGGCGCGCCTTTCATCCTTCTCCACCATTTCGGCGCCGAAGTTACCCCCTGGAGTTTCATGGCCTTGCGCGCGGGGCTGGACAATGGGAACCCGACCCTGGGGGCCACGGCGAAATTTTTGAACTACGGCCTGGATTATGCTTATGAGTTCAACCCCGACGGCTTTGGCGACATCCAGAGGATCAGCGCCGGGCTTTTCTTTTGATGCTGTTTGAATATTTGGTAGCGAGTCATTTTAAATATTTTGGTTTTATTACTGTCATTGCGAGGGCTGGTCCCCGAATAGGGGACTGGTCCTGCCCGAAGCAACCCCAGTTAAAATATGCCTATTCCAAAGAAGATTATTTTGGAACTGAGGTTGCTTCGTCATAAACAGCCACCTATTCGGCGGCTATTCCTCGCAATGACACACAAACTTTTACTACCGAGGATTTGACGCCAAGGCGGACATTCATGAACTTGGAATTTAAATTTTGAAGGCGCTGGATATTTCTTTGGGGAGCGCCCTGTTCCTAGCCCTCGCGGGAAATTTCTTGAACCCTGCCGGGGCCTATGCCGGCCCCGTGGATTCTACCCCGGTCGTTTCGACGCCGGATGTGGCCCAGGCCGACACTCCCACGCCAGCGGCCCAACCGGCGGATTCCGCCAAGGCCAAGCGGGCCAGGGAGTTTTTCGGCCTGGCCAACGCCTACGCGGCCGAGGGCCTCATCGATAAGGCGAATGAATATTGGACCCTTGCCCGGGAGTTGGACCCTTCCGTTGGCGGCAAAAACGCGGAAAAGATTTTCCCACTGGAACCGGGGTTCGTTCCCCCGGAGTTCAAGCCCAATCACGACCGTCCCTACAACCGCATGGTTAAAATTCTTTATGAGCAGGCGGTGGAAAGTTATGCCAATGGCGACACCCTTGATACAGTTAACTATTTAAAGGAAGCCGAGAAAATCGACCCGATTCAACCGCAAGTCCAGGATTTCCTGGGAAAACTCCAGGGGCCGCCGGAAAACCCGGTGGACCCCTTGGAAAAAGTAAAGGAATCCCTAAAAAACGGAAAAAACGAGGAAGCCCTCGCCGAATTGGACGATTACCTGGACGATCATCCGGACGACGAGGAGGCGCTGAAACTAAAGGATAAAATCGAAAGCGCACGGCCCCACCCTAAAGTCAAAAAACACGCGGCCGGCAAGGAAAAGGCATCCCTTAAAAAAACACCCACCTCCCAAGACGACCAAGCCGCCCAGGCCCAAGCCGACCAGGCTTATAACTTGGGCCTCGACAGCTACCGCCAGGGCGATTACGCGGCGGCCAAGAAATTCTGGGAGGAAACCCTGGAGATTGAGCCTACCCACCTCCAGGCCCGCCACAATTTAGACCGTCTCTTGGAAGATCATCCTGAATTAAAATAACTTAAATAAAACCTCTTTAGCCGGGGATTCATGGGACAAATGGGATTAGTCTTTTCTTTGAAGGCTTTCTTTTCCCTAATTTTCCGTAACGTTTTGAGCCCATGGGACGTCTAATTCCTTACAGAGCGAGGTGAACTATGAAAAAAACGACGCGCAGTGCTTTGTTTGCCTTTTTGTTTTTAGGGGCCCCGGCGATCCTCTTGGCCCAAGCCGCCTCGGATTTAAGGGGTATGGGCGAGGCCGTGGCCCAACAGGGCCTTTACGCGAAAGCCATTAGCTACTACCAACAGGCGGTGGCGGCTGACCCTAACGACTGGCAGTCCTACCAGGACATGGGCGACGCTTACATGAAAATGAACGACAACGCCGAGGCCCTGGGCGCCTACCAAAAAAGCCTCCAGATCAATCCCAACAACAGCGCGGCGCAGGCCCAGGTGAATAGCCTGACCTCCGAAGGCGTGACGGCCCAGGCACCGGCCCCTGCGGCACCACCGGCCGCTTCCTCCCCTTCCGGCCCCCCGGGGAGCCAATTCAATGAAAGCCAGCCCATGGAGCCGGGCCAGTATCCACCCTTCGGGCATCCGCACCACCGCCAGCCCCAGCCGGAGCCCAACTATAAGGACAACCTGGCGCCCATGGACCACGCCAAGATGTGGTTCAAGTGGGACTTTGCATACAACTATTCCACCCAAGAGGACCTCATCAACAGCGCCAACGCCACCAACACCGAGGCCCAGAACGGCACCCTTTTTTACAACTTCACCAACGCCAATGCCCTGATGTCCAACAGCGGTTTTTCAACCGGCGGCGAGTTGGGCTTCCTGGTCAACCCCAACTTCGGTATCGGCATTGGAGCGCGTTATATCCAGGCCGGTACCTACACACTGACTGCGGTCGATACGAGCTCGTCCCAAGTCTACCCTGAAGATTTTGAAAACGCTACCTTCACGCCTTCTGTCGTGCCCATCACCCTGGATTTCTACCTCTTCATGCCGGACCATGATGGCCGATTTTTCATCTCGGCGGGTGCTGGATATTATTGGGGCGTGGTCAACGTTAATGAAAACTACAGTCTTCAAAATTACAGAAACAATCCCAACGCTCAGGACAACCCGCTGGGCAACCTCTACGCCGGCAACGTGGGGTTCCAGGTGGGCATCGGCCGCGATTTCGCCATCGGCCGCAATTTCGGCATTTCCCTTTTCGCCAGGGGCCGTTTCTGCCAAATTAGCGGTTTCCAAGGTACGCTCTCGGACGGCGACAACTACGCCTTGGTCAAGTACTCGGATGGGACTGTGGACATCGACAGCCCGGCCAATGTGGGCGTAGGCGGCGAGAAATACGCCGTGATCGACTATACCGGCTTTGACGCGGGCATTTCCCTCAACTGGTTCAGTTTGTAACCGTATTTTAAAAAAGGCCGTTTCCCTTGCGGGAAACGGCCTTTTTTATTTCAGGCCCGCCCGTTAGGATGGCATCGTTTCCATCCTTCCCTCCGGGGTTTCCCATGAATAAACTGGTATTGCCGCGCCTGGCCGTCTTGCTGCTATGCCTTTCCATTTCCTCAAAGGGGTGGCCCTTGGACTCCGATACCCAGCCGGTCTTGCTTCCCATGCCCCTTGAGGCGCAATGGGCCCCGGGAGGCTTCCCCATCACGGGGAGTTTGAGCCCCACCCTGGCGGGGGTCAAGGAAGAGCGGGTCGAGGGCGCCCTGAGGCGTTTCATGGACCGTTTGGGGAAAAAAACGGGGATTTCCTTTTCTGTCGATCTCATCGTCCCTGCGAATTTCGTGATCGATTGCAGGGGCAAGGGCCTTCCCGTGCAGTCCGTTGGCGAGGACGAATCCTACGACCTCATCGTCACGCCCGGTCAGATCACCCTTTCCGCGCCCAACCCCCTGGGCATCCTCCACGGCCTGGTGACCCTCCGCCAATTGGCGCAAACCGACGGGCAGGGCTGGTCCTTCCGTTGCGCGGTCATCCACGACAAGCCCCGGTTCCCCTGGCGGGGCCTTTTGATCGACGCCTGCCGCCACTGGATGCCCCTTGACGTCATCCTGCGCAACCTCGACGGCATGGAGGAGGCCAAGCTCAACGTGTTCCACTGGCACCTGTCGGATGACCAGGGCTTTAGGATCGAGTGCAAAACCTACCCGAAGCTGCGGCAAATGGGCTCGGACGGCCATTACTACACCCAGGACCAGGTGCGGCAGGCGCTCTCTTACGCCCGCGACCGCGGCATCCGCGTGGTGCCGGAGTTCGACATGCCCGGCCACTTCACCTCCTGGCTGGCGGCCTACCTGGAGCTGGCCTCCGCGCCCGGGCCCTATGAGGTGGAGAAAAAATTCGGCGTCTTCGACCCCTGCCTCAACCCCGCCCAAGAGGAAACCTACCGGTTCCTCGATGGCTTCCTTGGCGAGATGGCCGCCCTTTTCCCGGACGAATACTTCCACATCGGCGGGGACGAGGTGAACGGCAAGCACTGGAACCAGAACCCCGCCATCCAGCGCTTTATGTACGCCCACGGCCTCAAGACCAACGAGGACCTGCAGGGTTATTTCAACGGCCGGGTGGAGAAGATCCTCGCCCATAACCACAAGCGCATGGTGGGCTGGGACGAAATCCTGCGGCCCGGCCTTCCCAAGACCATCGTGGTGCAGTCCTGGCGCGGCACCGAGGCCCTGGCCCAGGCCGCCCGCCTGGGCTATGACGGCATCCTCTCCAACGGCTATTACCTGGACCTGGCCCATCCCGCCTCGGCCCACTACGCCGTGGACCCCCTGCCCCAGGCCCTCGCTGGCGGCCAACCCCAAGTTGGCCAGCCGAGTGCCGAAACCGGAGCGGTTTCGGCCCAATCCGGTGGGCAAGCTTTGGGTGTGCCGGGGCAAACCGGCCCCGGCCCACTGCCGGAAAATGGCGGCTTGACGCCGCAGGAGGCGGCCCACGTGCTGGGAGGGGAAGCCTGCATGTGGAGCGAGCTGGTGACGCCGGAGAACGTGGACTCGCGCATCTGGCCCGCCGCCCTGGCCGTGGCCGAGAGGCTCTGGTCGAGCGCGAGCGTGAGGGACGCGGGCGATTTTTACCGCCGCCTGGATGTGGAAAGCCCGCGGCTGGAGGAAGTCGGCCTCACCCACCGTTCCAGCTACCTGCCCATGCTCCGGCGCCTGGCGGGCGGCGCGAACATCGTCCCCTTGGGGATCCTGGCCGACGTGGTGGAGCCCGTGAGGGATTACCAGCGCCACAAGTGGGGCGGTTATTCCACGGATTTCCCCCTCAACCGCCTGGTGGACGCGGTGAGGCCCGAAAGCGAGGAGGCCCGCCACTTCGGGGCCTCGGTGGACGCTTACTTGGCGGGAACGGCTTCCCGGGACCGGCGGGGCCTCAAAAGATCCCTGGAGGTCTGGGAGAAAAACCACAAGGCCCTGGAGCCTATCTTGGAGAAATCCGACCTCCTGGCCGACGCCCTGGGACAGTCCCAGGACCTTTCGGCCTCGGCGCGGGTGGGTTTGGAGGCGCTCCAGTACCTGGACTCCGGCCGCGACGCGCCCCCGGACTGGGTGGAAAAAGCCTCCCAAACCCTTTCCCGTGCCTGGGAGCCCAAGGCCCAGGTGCGGATCGCGGTGGTCCCGGCCATCTATAAGCTGGCGCTGGCCGCGGGGGAGCAGGACCAGCGCAAAGCCCCCGGGGACAAGGGGACCTGCCCTGGGCACCCAGGGGGAGTCGAAGGGTGGGTCAAGGCGCTGGACGCCCAGGTGCAGGCGGCGCTGAACGGCGGCCCATAGCCGACGGTCGGCGGCTTGGATAAAAGGGTCAGGCCTATAGAATATACTTATCGGAAAAAGATGGGGGTCCGTTTGGGGGCGGTCAGCCGCCTTTGTGCCAGCGCCAAGAAGCGGTTGACGCAGGACAAGGCTTTTGCTCAAAGGATCTGAAAGTATATTCTATAGGCCTGACCCCTTGTGTGTGTGGAAAAAAATTTAATCGGTTTTGGATTATCCGCCCTGGGGAGGCGCAAAAATGGGGAAAAATAATATCTTTCTGATGCTTAATTTTTTCGTGAGCTTGGCGCTTCTTTTGTCGCTCGGTTTTTTATGGTACCGAATGGGCAAGCTGGAGGGTCGAATGGCCCAGATCCCATTACCGGTCGTCCCTTCGCAGGCCATGAGTCCGGCCCCACCCATTCCTCAGTCAACGGGGGTTATCGCCGGGGATAATGATGATGGATCGGACAGTATCCAAGATGAAACCCAAACGGCCCAGGTTGGACCCACGCTATCGGTCAGTGAAGCGGATAAAGGTGTTCCAGGGAAAGATTGGGGGCTGGTCACTCGTTCGACCGGTTACCGTAGCCACTATGGGACCGTTCCTTTGGTTTTCAACGGCATGATATTCGCCGTTGGGGGGGAAGGTTTGGATGCGGTATGGGAATCCACCGACGGCGACCAATGGACTGAGGCGGCTCCTGATTTTTATATTCCGTCGCTCTGTCACGGCGCCACGGTATTCAAGGGCCGATTATGGGCCGTGGGGGGAAGGGGCCGGGTCTCAAGCTCCGCCGATGGCGTCCACTGGGACTTGGCCACGGATAACGCTCCCTTCGGTCCCCGGAACAAGATCAGTTTGACCGCGTTTAACGGCCGCCTTTGGATGATCGGAGGCGTCAGCAACGACGTCATGGACGATGTTTGGTGCTCGGATGATGGGAAAAATTGGCAATGCGCCCTCGTCCATGCGCCCTTTTTATCCCGGCGGGATCATCAAGCAACGGTCTTTAACGGAAAAATATGGATCACCGGTGGAATCCATGACAGTGTTTATACGCCCCTGGATGATATCTGGAATTCCCCCGATGGGTTCCATTGGCAGCAGGTTCCCGCCGGCCCTCATTACTCGGGAAGGCATAGTTTTGGGTTCGTCGCCTATCAAGGAAAACTTTGGGTGACCGCGGGGGACAATGGAAAAGTAATAGGGGGAGTGGGTGATGTCTGGAACAGCCCCGACGGGATCCATTGGGATTGCGTCAATCCTGATGCGGGCCCGGTTTTTCGTGGCCGGACGGCCAACCAGGCTTTTGTTTTTAAAGACCGGTTATGGATATTAGGTGGGTACACGGGGACCGTTTGGTGTTCTCCCTCCTTGCCAGCCTCCGGCTCAAATTAAGGTGGCGGGGAGGGGCCCATGAAACGATTCTTTTTCCTGTTCGCGGGGTTGGTTTTCAACGAAGGAGTGATTCATTTCTTCCGCTTGCAAGAATGGAAAACCTCCAGGGGTTGTCCGCGACGGGGAGGCAAAATGGGCCCCGTCAACAAAAGGAAAAAATAGCATGGCGAAAAATCAACCCAAGGGCAAAAAAGCGAAACAGAAACAAATGATCATAATCAGCTTGCCAGTAACAAACCTCACGAAGTCGGTAGGTTTTTATCTGGCCATTGGTTTTACCCGGAAATTTTCTGACAAGGGTTCAGCCTGTATGGTTCTATCGGACACCATCAGCGTAATGCTGATCACCCATTCAATGTGGAAGGGCTTCACCACGAGGCTAATTCCGGACCCCAAAAAATCGGCGCAAATGGCCTTGATCCTATCCCGCGATAGCCAGAAAGCGGTCGATGCCATGGTTGAAAAAGGTAAAAAAGCCGGCGGCAAAGCCGACCCAAACCCCAAAGAAGACTACGGGTTCATGTATGGGCGCAGCCTTGAGGACCCCGATGGCCATATTTGGGAGCCTAAGTGGATGGATAGGGTCCCAATGATTAAACAAAGTTAAATTTGCGTTCGTGTTGTCCACGACGGGGACCCATCGTGGACAGGAGCAATCGAAGGAAGTACAACCCCGTATACGGCGGAATGGATATAAATGAATTTCAGAACGGTCAAAGAAATTAAATACGGAGCTTTAGGAATAGGTCACCAGGCAATATCGCCGGATAAAGTCATCTAGGAAATTCCGGTTTAAAGGAAAAAAATAAGGCCCACTCGGATCGCCCCAGCGTCTAAATCCCGAGCACCTTTATTTCAGGCGGGACCATGAAAAACATCCTCCGAATCCTGCGGCCTTGCCTTTTCGGGTTTTTGGGCCTGGCGGCAAGCTACATCTTGTTGATCTGCTTTCCCCAGCCGCTTTTTGCCTATAGCCATACTTGGAACAACCTGACCCTTTATTGCGACGACCCCATTCCGCCCCAGGCCGACCAGGTGCTCCAGGACGCGCAACGCCGCCTGGGCAGGAGCCCCTTTTACGCGAATAAACCGCACGAGAACATCTTCCTCTGCAACCATATCTGGCGTTACCGACTTTTGTTCGCGGCCAACGAAAACGCCAAAGGGTTTGCCTATTTATTCGCCCCTTGGAATGTCTTTCTTGGAAAGGCCGATATATCGGAAAATGTCCTTTTCCGGAAAGACGGCCGGACCCCTTCGGGCCCGGCCCGGCCGCTTTCCTATTTTCTTGCCCATGAGATTACCCACAACCTGACCAACCGGTTCCTGGGACCCTGGGCCCAATGGCGCCTACCGGTTTGGAAGAGGGAAGGCTATGCCGATTACATCGGCAAGGGCGGCGACTTCGACTTTAAGAAAAACCTAGCGCTTTTCAAAAAAGGGGACCCTTTGCTGGACCCGCATGCCTCGGGACTTTACCTGCGCTACCAACTGCTGGTGGCCTATCTACTGGAAAAGAAGGGACTGACGGCGCCGCAGCTTTTGACCGGTTCTTTTGACCAGGCCGCGCTTGAAAAAGAGATCCGGAGCCTCCCGGATTGAACAGCCCACTTCACATCAGGCCCGGGGTGGCCGCGGACATCCCCCGCCTTTCCAAGGCCTACGCCGAATCCTGGAGGAGCACCTACCAGGGAATGACGCCGGAAGTTTTGGTGAAGGGCATCACCGCTTAATACTCGTTTGGGACCATGAGGACCGCTTGGCCTGGGTCCACCACCAGGTAGAATTTTCATCGGCCTTCCGGGAAATCCGTGATTAAACATACAAATTCCAAAAGATATCTCCCGAACCGGTGAAGAATACCAATATCCTGAAAAATTTTCGTTCGTTGAAGGCTGAAAAGCCTCGGACGGCGTCCACGGCGGGGACCCATCGTGGACAATCAGTAGTTCTGATTATTTGTTCAGGAAATATTTTCCGGGGACCTTTGGGACTTTCGCCCAAAGTTTTTGAGGACCGGTGGTTTGCGCTTCCCGCTTTAAGGTTTTCTTTTCTACTCGAGTAGTGACTTAACCATGGCACAAACTTGGGGACGGCCGGTCAAAGTATTTAAATTTTAGTGATATCACCTATAATATCATCATGAAAGCGCATGGAACCGTCCTTGATACCAATGTCATTGTGGCGGCCATGCGATCCAAGCGGGGGGCCTCTAATCGCCTTCTGGGGCTGTTTGCCAGGGGAAAACTTCAAGCGCATATTTCGGTGCCCCTGGTCCTGGAATATGAATCGGTTTTGAGGAGACAGGCGAAAACTTTAGGTCTTTCGCAATCGGAAGTCTCGGAATTTGTGAATTTTATTTGCCGTGGCGGGAAGAAACAAGATATCCATTTCATGTGGCGGCCCACCTTGAAGGACCCCAATGATGACATGATCCTGGAACTCGCGGTGGCGTCTGGCGCGGACTTGGTGACTTTCAACGTTCGGGATTTTCTCGGGGCCGAACGGTTTGGAGTGCGGGTTTTTGAGCCAGGAACCTACCTGAAAAGAATGGAGGAAAGACTATGAGTGCTGTTAGTTTAAGATTGCCGGATTCGCTTCATGAATCCATAAAGAAAATGGCCCAGCAGGAGCACGTTTCCGTCAACCAACTCATTACCTTGGCTGTGGCCGAGAAATTGTCCGCACTGATGACCTCGGATTACCTGCAAAAACGCGGGGCCAAGGGGAATCGCGATCGCTTTCTTAAGATTCTGGCGAAAGCCAAGGATGAAGAACCTGATCCGAAGGACCGGCGTTCCAGATAAAAGGATAAAAGGGTCAGGCCTATAGAATATACTTAAAGAATCGGGCTTAAGCCTGAAAGAGATCGGGAAAAAGATGGGGTCAGTTGGGGGCGGTCAGCCGCCTTTGTGCCAGCGCCAAGAAGCGGTTGACGAAGGACAAGGCTTTTGCTCAAAGGGTCTTTAAGTACATTCTATAGGCCTGACCCCTTTGTGTGAGGCCGAGGCGGAATGTATCGCCAAGCTGGTCCTGGAAGGGTTCAGCTTTGCCTGCAACTCGCCTTCCCCGAAGGATGCCTTGAACATGGCCTTCAAGACCCTCAAGAACGGCTGGAATAAATAACCCTTTTAATATGAGTAGTACGGAGAATAAACCATGAAGACTGAACCCTCACGGTGCGACGTTTTGATTTGTGGGGCCGGTCCGGCCGGGTTAGTGTTGGCCATCGACCTCGCGAGAAGGGGGGTATCGGCGCGCCTTGTGGAGAAGCTTGACCGACCCTTCACCGGCTCCCGTGGGAAAGGCATCCAGCCCCGCACCCAGGAGATTTTTGAGGACCTTGGCGTGATCGACCATATCATTGCCCGCGGCGCCGAGTACCCGCCGCAGAGGTTCTATTCCGCTGACGGGCGCTTCCACGACGAATCCATGGTCGAACCTTTCGAGGTGACCGCTGAAGAGCCCTACCACCTTGCCCTGGTGATTCCGCAATCCACGACCGAAGGTGTGCTTCGCGCGAAACTCCTCGAATACGGCCGGGCACCCGAGTTTGCCAAGGAGTTGACAGACTTTACGCAAGACGCAGGGGGCGTCCAGGCGACCTTGCGCACCCCGCAGGGCCTGGAAACCGTCCAGGCAAGTTACCTGGTTGGATGCGATGGCGGCCGGAGCTTCGTGCGGCACCACCTGGGGATCGACTTTCCGGGCAAATCGCTCGGCATCCGCGCGCTTACCGCCGATGTCCGTGTGCCGGGCCTATCGCGCGAGGTGGGGCACCGCTGGAACGACGGCGACATGACGGCCCAAGTCGGCTTTGATCCCCTGGCCGGGTCGGACTTGTTCTGCTTGCAGGTGCCGGTTCCGCTGGAGGGCGATGTGGATTTGAGCGCGAAAAACCTAACCGCCCTCGTGCGCCAGCGCACCGGACAGGCTTTGACGATCACGGACGTCGAATGGTCTTCGGTCTTCGTCATGGGCGCGCGTTTGGCGGCGAAGTACCGGGTGGGGCGCGTGTTTCTTTGTGGGGATGCGGCGCACGTCCATCCGCCGACAGGGGGACAGGGGCTCAATACCAGCGTTCAAGACGCTTACAACCTCGGCTGGAAGCTGGCCCGGGCCCTGGAAAGGGGCGACGAAGAGATCTTGGCGACCTATGAGGAAGAGCGGCGTCCCATTGCCGAGTCAATGCTGGGGCTTTCGCAGACAATCCTGGACAAGGAAAAGGAACAAGGGGGGAGAAAGCGGGGCCGTGAAGTGCTTCAACTGGACTTAAGCTATGCTGGCTCTTCGATCACGGTGACGGAGCCGGCCAACCGCCCCCTCGCCGCCGGTGACCGTGCGCCGGACGCGCCCTTTACGACGGCAGCCGGCCTGCCAAAGAGGCTGTTCGACGTGTTCCGGGGGCCCCATTCCACTCTGCTCGCGTTCGAGCCCTCGATCGAATTGAAGCCGTTGGTCGGGGGTCAGGTCTATCGCATAGGAGAGCACGGGGAAATTCGGGACACTCAGGGTGCGATCGCCCGATCCTACGGGCTCGCAAAGGGCGATCTCGTACTGATTCGCCCCGACGGATATATTGGGGCCATTGTCCCGGAATCGAGTTTCGAGAGGCTGAGTCCGCTGACATGAAGTCCACGACGGGGACCCGTCGTGGACAGGGGGGCAATATTGCATTGTAACTACATTGTAGTGTATCCTTAAAACATGCTCGTCATTTGGGATCCCCAGAAAGCCACTTTCAATCAAAGAAAGCACGGGGTTTCATTTGAGGAGTCCCAATCGGTCTTGAAATCCGACGTTCAGTTGGTGCTGGAAGACAGGGAGCACAACGAACAAAGATTCGTCGTGCTTGGGTACTCCAAGAAACTAAACCTATTGGTGGTGGTTTACGCTTACCGGGATGTGGATGTGATTCGAATCATCTCGGCCAGGAAAGCCACGCGAAAGGAACGGGAAAACTATGAAAAAAGAATATGACTTTTCAAAAGCTAAGGTTCATCGAGGCTCTCTCCTGGCTTCCAAAGGCTCGAAGATTCAGAAAACCTTCCGGTTGGATGAGTCGGTTTATCATTGGCTTATCGAGGAAGGCAAAAAACAGGGAATACCCTATCAAACTCTGATGAACTCTATCTTAAAACGCTCAATGTCCGGTCATTCAACCCTCGAAGAACGGGTCCGGAAAATCGAGAACAAATTGGGACTGAGGAAGACCGGATAAAAAGCCCGAGTGTTTTGGTTTTTTGGGTCGAAAGGTTTGTCCACGACGGGGACCCGTCGTGGACAAAGAATTATGGATAATGAGTTCTGGCCCCGATTTTTGTGAAAAAGGATACGATCAAGGATGGAGCCTATAACGCCGGTCTATGAATTCGAATGGGACCCGGAAAAAGCCAAGGGAAACCTCCGAAAGCACGGTGTAGCGTTTGAAGAATCGGCGACTGTTTTTCTCGATTCACGGGCAGTGTCGGTATACGATACAGAGCATAGCGCGGGGGAAGACCGTTGGATCACGCTAGGATTGGCTTCAACGGGACGGGCCCTGGTTGTCTGCCATACCTTTCGGGAGATCAGGCGCAATCGGATTGTTGTGCGTATATTTTCAAGCCGGAAAGCGACCCGGAAGGAGCGTAAAGCCTATGGGGGATAATCGCATGAAAAGAGAATACGATTTTTCAAAGGGAAAAAGGGGAAAGTTTCACCGGCCGAATGCCCGTTTGAGCCTTCCCGTCTATCTCGACGCCGACGCGTTGGCTTTTGTCCAAAAGATCGCCAGAAATAAAGGCACCGACATCTCCAGCGTCGCCAGCCAACTCATTCTTACCGACAAACGGCTCGCCGAAATGGCGGGTGGTTGAAACTTTATTCCCAAAAGCGCGGAAGCTGATCCGCACTCAATTGCCATAGGGTTCCAAAAAATAAACTCCCCATATTGATAACTTCAACGTTCCAAAATTAAAAATCATTTTCAAAGGGGTGGTTGTCCACGATGGGGACCCGTCGTGGACAAATATTTCCGAAAAAAATAAAAGAGCCGAAAATATTTTCTTTTTAAGGAGAAATAGAATGGGAACAAATCCTCTGAAGAAGTTTTTTCCGGTGATCCTATTTTGCTTGGCGGTGGCGAAGGTTCAGGCACAGGACACGGCCCCGGTTGTTTCGACGACGCCAACAGTCGTGGTCACGCCTTCGGTGACTCCGGATGCGGAAAAACCCTTAAGCTTGGCGGGAAGGTTCGGAATAGGCTCCGATAGTATCCGCTTGGACGAAGACCAATTAAATACGGTAAGTATAAGTATAAACACGATAAGTTTGACAGCATTGGATGCCACTTATTGGCTGTCGAATGGGTCGGCCTTGGATTTCCTTGGGGCTTTTTCCGCTTCGGACAACCCTAACTTCGATTTCAACGGCAATACCACCAACTATCCTAACCAAACCTGGGGGATAGGATTGGGTTACCGGCAAAATCTCTCGACGCCTATCAGGGATTTCAGGATTCAAGGCTTGCTCCGGGCCTCGTACGCTCAGTATAAAAATGACCAACTCATTTGGTGGAATACTCAAACGGGCGTCGGCTATGACGTTCAAACCCAATTTTCTGAAACCATCCTTTTTTCGGCGGGTTTGGGCTTTGAATTTTTTGCGCCCTTTTGTGAATCCCTTTCGCTGCAATCCAACCTTGCCTACTCCATCAGCCAAAACGACGGTTGGGTGACTCAGACCTTTAACGCTCCTTTAACGCCGGGCTACAAGAATTTCACCAGTACTTATTCTTATGTGCGGTCCGGTTTAGTTTTGAGCGGACTTTCCTTGAGCACGCTCTCAGTCCATTTCTATTTCTAACGCGGGCGTTTTGGTTCGTCGAAAAGACGGCGAAGGAATAACGGGGAAAAGAGCTGTCCACGACGGGGAGGGTTTTATCTCACGGGGAACATCGAAATCCAAACCTGCTCCGGTCATTATCTCCGCGCCTTCCCCGGAGTTCCTGGCCGGCTGGGCCCGGAAGAATTACGGCCTAAGCCGTAACACACGCTGTTTCTTTTGGTTCCATGGCCTGAACCTTGTTTACCACATCCATGATGGTCCTAAAAAATACGCGTTGAAGATATACCGCCCTTGGTGGCGCACAGCCGAACAAGTGGATTACGAATTGAAGGAATGCATATTCCTTAGGAAATCAGGCATTCCGATTTGCGTCCCCCTGCCGACCCAAAAGGAGGCCTATTTCTCGCCCTTGAACCTTCCGGATGAAGTGGCGACCGCCGTCCTGTTCACCTTCGCTGAGGGGGAGAACCGGCAAGACCCCATGGTTCCATTGGCCCGGAAGGTCGGAAGACTGCTGGCCCGGCTTCACCAGGCCCAGGACCGGTTTTTCGCGGTTCCACCCAGCCCGCCCATGGAGCCGGAGCTTTTAACCAGCGAGCAGGTGAAAAAACTGGAGCCTTACCGATCCAGTTTCGGAAGGGACTGGCCCTTGCTGAAAAAGGCGTCGGTTCGCCTCAAAAGGGAGCTGGCCCGCCTGCCCCGCAGGGGTCCCGCCTATGGCTTAATCCATGGGGACGTACACTACGGCAATATGCGCTACGACCTTTCCAAGAGAAATTTCGTCCTCTTCGACCTGGAACTTACGGTTATTGGATGGCGCCTTTATGATGTCGCCACATTTTTATGGGATCTGTGGGACGACAGTCCCGCCTTCAGCCGCGCCGAAAAGCGGCAAGGGACCAAGGCTTTTATAAGATCCTACTCGGACCTGCGTCCCATGAGTCCGGTTGAGATAAAAGCGATCCCGACCATGATGGCGGCCCGCCAACTGCACTGGATGGGCGCGCAGGCGGATTATGCCCCGAGGTTATCGGGCATCCTGGTTAGCCCGGAAAGACACCGCCAAAAGATGAAGTTCCTAAAAAGCTGGATGTCGGGCGAATTGACTAAAATGGTTTTGGGTCGATAACAAAGGGTTGTCCACGACGGGGACCCAATTTTAGACCCAGATGTGTGAACTTTTAAAAACTGTTTAACTCCGGAGATGCGCGATGGAGACAACGCGTTCGGAAATTTTCCAAAAAGCCTGGGATGAGGTATCGGACCCGCCACCAAGGCGCATTCGTTTGCGGCCTTTGGGTGAGGTAAAGGCGCTTTGGATAATCATTTTCTTTTCGTTCCTCGGCGACCTCCTAATTTTGTGCTACTCGATATTTTGGCTTCAGGGCCCCTATTTCTCGGCGCAATACGGCCATCCAGTCCAAGGCACAATTGAAAAGCTCTCCACTTACACAACAAAGGGCGTTCCGCATTACGTGGTGCATCTTGGGTATGATTACCAAGGTAGCCATTACGAGGGAAAAAGCGACAACGTGGGCAACTTGCCAACCGACCTTT
This sequence comes from candidate division FCPU426 bacterium, assembly GCA_030041545.1. Lineage (GTDB taxonomy): Bacteria > Oederibacteriota > Muellerivitia > Muellerivitales > Muellerivitaceae > JAJPJW01. The sequence goes on from JASHNQ010000015.1 coordinate 85,292, forward strand.
CAGTGGGGCAAACGGTGCCGATTCATTGTCTTGCTGGGTTCATGTCCACTCCCGCCTTAGATGCCCACCCGCCCCACGACTATAGCCTTGTTTTTTACTTCTTTCCGGTTCACTTCATCGCGCTTCTTCTTGTTTTTCTGATATTGAGCACCCGGCGCTTGTTGAAACTCGGAAAGGCCTATGTGGGCCGCATTGAGGACCCAAGGAATGCCAAGGGGGGACGGGTAATCGTGGACGGGAAAGAGTACCCCGTTACCATTCCTACCCGGGGCTATGATAAAAGTTACTTTGTGCCGGAAAAGGACTCGAAGATCATTGTGTTGGTCGACCCGAAGGACCCCTTGAAGAATCGCATTTATATGCCGACGAGCTGTTTTTATGTTCCGGAGAAGTAAAGTAAAAGAATTGGGCTGACCCCGTGGTTTTTGAGTTCTGTGTCCACAACGGGGACCCCGTTCGACTCCCTTTGGTCGCTCAGGGCCGGGCCGCATGGGACGGGCAAAAGCGTAAAAACACAGAACTTTGGCCTTTAACATTCGATGAACCGGGCCGGATGGGGCCATTGCAACGGGGTGGGGACAAAAGTAGAATCTGGCAAATTACCGGCGGGAAATTCATGAAAAAAGCTTTTTTCCTTGGGGCGGCCCTTCTTTTCGCGGCAGGCGGGGCCCGGGCGCAGGGCCCGATAAGTCCCCCAGCCCCTTTTATGTCGGATTGGGAACGGGAGCGGATTTACCCGGCGCCAACTGGAATCCCGACTATTACCTGGGCGGCGGGGCCGAAGTTTTCGGCGGTTACCAGGCGGACAAGAACTGGTCCGCCCAGTTGGAGGTCGGGGAATGGTTCTTCACCGGCGGCGGGAACTCCCTTTATAACCTGCGGCCCCTTCTGGAGGCCAAGTACAACTTTGAGGGCCAAGGCTGGCAGCCCTATCTTTTGGCCGGGTCGGGGCTGGTTTTCCAAGCCCTTTCCCCCTCGGGGGACAGCACCGTCAACTTCGACGCCCTGGGCGGGTTGGGAATCCAGTTGGACCTGTCCGCCCGGACCCATTTTTTCATCGAAGCCAAGTACAACTGGATCCTGAGCCAGACCACGGCCTTCACGGACCTGCCGGTCTCGGCGGGATTATGGACGGGGCTTTAACACCGGCGGAGGGTGGCGCGCGGCCAACCCAACGGCAATTTGAAAAGTCGGAAGGGGAGGGGTTATGAAAAAAATACTGGTCATTTTGGCGCTGTCGGCCGGGGCCCTGTGGCCGCTGGCCTGCGGAAAAAACCTGCCCACGGGCGCATCCACCGGGACACCCACGATCACGCCGACCCCGACCGTCACCCCCTATCCGGGTTCGATTTGGACGGCCCAAACCCTCCCCAGTTCACAGGACTGGCAATCCGTGGCCTATGGAAACGGGGTGTTTGTGGCGGTTTCTTATGATAGCGCGGCGGCGGCAACCTCACCGGACGGGATCCATTGGACCCAGCAAACCCTCCCCAGTACACAGTTCTGGTCATCCGTGACCTATGGGAATGGGATATTTGTGGCGGTTGCCAGTGGACTAACCACCGTGGGGGCGACATCGCCGGACGGGATCCATTGGACCCAGCAAGCCCTCCCCAGTCTACAGTACTGGATATCGGTGACTTGCGCGGATGGCGAGTTTGTGGCGATTGCTGAGGATAGCTCGGCAGCGGCAACCTCACCGGACGGGGTTACCTGGACGGCCCGCACCCTCCCCAATTCACAGACCTGGGCTTCAGTAGCCTACGGAAATGGTGTGTTTGTGGCGGTTGCCAACAGTAGTTCCGGTACTGGGGCGGCGGCAACCTCACCGGACGGCGTCACCTGGACGAGCCGCAACCTCCCCAGCGCACAGGACTGGCAATCCGTGGCCTACGGGAACGGTGTGTTTTCGGTGGTTGCTAATGGCAGCGCGACGGCGGCAACCTCCCCGAACGGGACCACCTGGACAGCCCAAACCCTCCCCAGTTCACAGCAATGGTATTCGGTGGCCTACGGGAATGGGGTGTTCGCGGCGGTTGCCGCGGATAGCGCGGTGGCGGCGACCTCCCCGGACGGGATCAATTGGACGGCCCGCGCCCTCCCCAGTTCACAGAACTGGTATTCAGTGGCCTATGGGAATGGGGTGTTCGCGGCGGTTGCTGCGGGGCCAAGCACGCTGGCGGCCACATCCTGGTAATCCGGCCTTTAGCATTCCATTAACCGGGCCGGGTTTGAGCCATTGCAACGGGGCAAAAACAAAAGTAGAATTTGCCAAATTCCCGGCGGGAAATTCATGAAAAAAATAGCACTGATGATGATTTTATTCTCGGCGGCCCTGTGGCCCTTGGCCTGCGGGAAAAACCTGCCGACGGCCAATGGGCCGGTGACGGTGGTGCAGGTGCCGCCCACGGCCAGCATCACGCCCAGCACCCCCACCCAAACCCCGACGGTCACTGTCACTCCTTGGCCGGGTGCGGCCTGGACAGCCCAAACCCTCCCCAGTTCACAGGATTGGTTTTCGGTGACCTACGGGAATGGGGAGTTTGTGGCGATTTCCGGCGGGCCCAGCACGGTTGCGGCGACATCGCCGGACGGGGTCAACTGGACGGCCCGAACCCTCCCCAGTTCGCAGTTTTGGTATTCAGTGGCCTACGGGAATGGGGAGTTTGTGGCGATTGCTTACCTTAGTTCGGTGGCGGCGACATCCCCGGATGGGATCAACTGGACGCCGCGCACGCTCCCTTATACACAGGAATGGCGGTCCGTGACCTACGCGGATGGGGTTTTTGTGGCGGTCGCGCAAGGGCCCACCTCGATAGCGGCCACATCCCCGGACGGGATTAATTGGACGGCCCAAACCCTCCCTAGTTCACAGGATTGGAATTCCGTGACCTACGGCAATGGGGTGTTTGTGGCGGTTGCCGTTGGTCCCAGCACGGTGGCGGCGACGTCCCCGGATAGTGTCACCTGGACGGGCCAACCCCTCCCCAGTTCACAGGATTGGAATTCCGTAACCTACGGGAATGGCGAGTTTGTGGCGGTTGCTTTAAACAGTGCGACGGCGGCGACTTCGCCGGACGGGATCAATTGGACGGCCCGCGCCCTCCCCAGTGCGCAGGAATGGAATTCAGTGGCCTACGGGAACGGCATTTTTGCGGCGGTTGCTTTTGCCAGTGCCGTGGCCGCGACCTCGCCGGACGGGATCAATTGGACGGGCCGCACTTTGCCCAGTACACAGAATTGGACATCCGTGACCTACGGGAACGGGGTATTTGTGGCGGTTCCGGATGGTGGCATAACGGCGGCGACATCCTGGTAATCCGGCCCTTCGTGTAGCCCTGCCTCCAACAAAAACAGGTGTCAGGTGAAAAAAGACAGGTATCAGGTGTCAGGTTTTAGGTCTCAGCAAAGGCCGCCCGAAAATCGAAAATCCTGTCACCTGATACCCGACACCTGATACCTGCCTCCCGATGTAACTTCGCCCGTCCCCCGGCGTATTTCCCATTGAAACCGCTTTGAACCCAAGGAGACGCCCATGATGAATTGGACTAGGAAATGCCTGGCCTTTCTTCTTATAGTGGCGGCCATGAGCCCCGCCGCCCAAGCCAAACCTAAGACCGAGACCGCCACCTTCGCGGGCGGCTGTTTCTGGTGCATGACCCCGCCCTTCGAGAAGCTGACGGGCGTCTTGAGGGTCGTGGCCGGCTACACCGACGGCACCGGGCCCGACCCCACCTACGAGGATTACGGGGACAAGGGTTACACCGAGGGCGTGCAGGTGATCTACGACCCCTCCAAGGTCACCTACGCCCAGCTGGTGGACGTGTTCTGGCGGCAGATCAACCCCACCGACCCCAACGGCCAGTTCGTGGACCGGGGGCCCCACTACCGCGCGGCCATTTATTACCACGACGCGGGGCAGGAAAAAATCGCCGAGAAGTCCAAGGAGGAGTTGGGCAAGTCCGGCCGCTTCGACAAGCCCATCGTGGTGCCCGTCAAGAAGTTCGTGAATTTTTACCCGGCCGAGGACTACCACCAGGACTACTACAAGAAGAACCCCATCCATTACGGGATGTACCACATGGGATCGGGCCGCGACCAGTACCTGGATTCGGTCTGGGGCCAGGGAAACCACTAGAAAGCAATTTTGAATCTTAAGAAACCCTAACAAAACTTCATTGAACCACGAGGATGCTTCGCATCCCACGAAGGGCACGAAGAAAGGCCAAGACATTTCCTTGATTTTGCACCTTACTTTGTGAACTTTGTGGCCCCGACTTGCTTGGCGTAGCCTCAGCGAAGCCAGGAGGGGCTTGTGGTGAAAATCTTTTATTGTTATGGGTTCTTGGTATCTCCCAAAGCCGCCAAAAACCCGGGGATGTTTGACGCTTCCTAAGGGCTGACGGGCGTGGGGTTCTGGTAAAGCGTGTGGTATTGGAGCTGCCGGGGCCCCAGCACGGAAACGGCCCCGTTGAGGGGCTTCACGCGGGGGGGCTCCTTAGGCCTGGTGGGCGTCACCCAATGGGTGGGATAGGTGACCTGGCGCGGCTGGGGGGCCGTCCCGGCCCGGTAGGGCGGCGGCTTTTTCATCTTTTGGACCCGGATGGGCGTGGGACGGGACGCGGGGTTGAGGGGGAAAAACCGGCCCTGGCCCTGGGAAACCTTGGCCTTCCCGCGCATCCGCTTGTCGTGGGTGGAACGGGCTCGGGGGTGGGTCATCGGGGGCGGCGTGACGAAGGGCCTTACGGCGTATCCCGTGGAGGACACGACCTGGGCCCGCGCCACCAGGGTGGCCAAAAGCGAGGCGCCCAGGACTGCGGCCAAAAAGATGGGTCTCATGGGGCCAGCATATCCCAAAGTTCCTTAGTGAAACAGTTTAACTGTCATTGCGACCTGGCTTCGCCAAGGCTACGCCAGGCAAGGGAAAGGGAGACGACTTGTGGGCCGTAGCTTTTAGCGAAGGCACAAGCAACCCCAGTTGAAATAAGCCTTTTCCCAGGGAAGTTATTTTGGAACTGGGATTGCTTCTTCATAAACAGCCGCCTATTCGGCGGCTATTCCTCGCAATGACGTCCCAAGTTCAAACTGGCTCACTACAAAAATTCCAATTATAACTCCTACCAAATAATTCCCCCCTGGAAAGAACCTCGGGTTCGCCTAAAATACCCCTCCATGAAATCACCCCGCCCTTTTTCCCTCACGGCGCTCCTCCTCCTTTCCGCCGTCCAGTTGCGCGCGCAGGAAGCGCCCGCCCTCGACACCCCCACCCCGCCCAGCCATGAGGACATCCGGGCTTTTAAGGACGCCCTGCGCCAGGCCCAAGGGGGCGACCCCGAGGCCATGGGCAACGTGGGGCTGATGTACGAAAAAGGCATGGGCTGCGCCCCGGATCCGGCCCAGGCTTTCCACTGGCTCCAGCGGGGGGCGAAGAAGGGCGACGCGGCCTCGGAAAACAACCTGGGTTACCTCTTCCTCAAGGGACTGGGCGTGAGGGAGGACGACGCGCAGGCCCTGGCTTGGATCCAAAAGGCTGCGGACCAGGGCCTGGCCTCGGCCCAAGGCAACCTGGGCCTCATCTATGGAAGGGGCCTGGGGGTGAGGAAGGATTACGACCAGTCCCTGCTGTGGTTCAAGAAAGCCGCCGAGCAGGGCGATTCCGACGCCCAGGTCAACCTGGCCCAAATGCTTTCCCTGGGCGAGGGGGCGCCCCAGGACTACGTGGAGTCCTACAAGTGGTTCACCATCGCCTTGAGGGACCATTCCCTCACCGACGCCCAAGTGGTGGATTTGAGGGACGACATTGAGTGGCTGGAAAAGCGCATGACCGGCGCGCAGGTCAATGAGGCCAAGAAGCGCGCCGCGGAATGGGAAAACGGTCCGGCCTCTTCGGGCGGCTCAACGGGCCCCTCAGGGCAGGCCACCCCCACGCCCCAGGATTGAGGCCCCGCGGTTTAATGCACAAAAATACGCACAATTAACGGCTTTGAGTTTCCAACGTATTTACCTTGGCTTAACTTCCGCATCATTCCCTTCCCCGAAAATACCATCATCCCAACCTCAAGGGTTCCCATGGCCGCCGCATCCACCTCCCAAAACGGTTCCTCCCGCCGACCTGCCGGCGTTTCCGATTCAAAGTGGAAGGAAATCCTCCACGCCAAGCTGGTGGCCAAGCGTAAAAAGGGCCGGCCCTCTTCCTCCCTTTTTTTGGATTGGAAGAAGGACGTGAAGGATTCGGCCCCTTCCCCGAAAAACCTCCGGTAAGTGCCTTTTTGTATCGCCTCATACTTCCTCCCCTAGAAGGCTTTTCAAAAGGGGAAATAACCTACCGAACAGTTCATTCGATACTTCATTTGGTATAAAGGGATAATTACCCTCGTTAATTATTTTCGCCCTTCCCTTTCCCCGAAAAACCCCTATCTTGAGGGGCCCGGAAAGGACCAAGAATGGATTCGCCCCAGACGCCCCCACTCATGCCGGTCGGTTTTATCGGCCACGGCGCCCCCACCCTGGGCCTGGAAAAAGGCGGCCCGGCGGTGGAGGCCTGGCGGGCCTGGGCCCGGTCTCTGCCCCGCCCCCAGGCCGTGCTCGTGGTTTCCGCCCACTGGCTGGAGCGGCCGCCCCACCTGGGGCCTACGGCCCCGGCCGGGCTCATTTACGACTTTTACGGTTTCCCTGAGGAACTCTACCGGGTCGCTTACCCCGCGCCGCCCGCGCCCGAACTGGGCAAGGAGGTTCTTTCGCTCCTCAAGGGGGCGGGCTTGAAGCCCATCCTAAGTCCCACCCGCGGCCTGGACCACGGGGCCTGGGTGCCGCTCGTGCACCTGTTCCCCGAAGCGGACATCCCGGTGCTGCAGGTGTCCCTGGGCACGCGCGTTCCCATGGCGGAGCACCTGGCCCTGGGCCGGGCCCTTTCACCCTTGCGGGCCCAGGGCGTGTTGATCCTGGGAAGCGGCAACCTGACCCACAACCTGGGCAAGGTGGATTTCGCCGACCGCTACGGCCGCGTGGAAACCTGGGCCCGGGAGTTCGACCAGTGGGCCGTGGAGAAGCTGGACGCTTTCGACCTGGAGGCCCTGGCCCGTTACGCCTCCGGGGCGCCCGGCGCGCGCTTGGCCCACCCCACCGACGACCATTACACGCCGCTTTTGGCGGTGGCGGCCGCCGCGGGGGTTGCCGGCAGACCCCGGGTGCGCTATCCGCACGAGGGGTTCGAGTACGGCGCCCTCTCCATGCGCTGCGTGGAGTTCAATTGAACCCCGGCTTGTGATAAAGTTGCTTAGAAGCCCAACAAAACCTGATGATATTGAACCACTAAGACACTAAGGCACGAAGAACTCAAAGGGCGAGAATGGAAAAATGATTTAAACCAATTCTTTTCAGGCCTTTCTTGGTGCCCTTTGTGCCTTTGTGGTTCAAATAGTTTTTATTTTTGATTTTTAGGGGTGGCCCATCCTTTTCTTGCGCCGTATCCTCAGCCTTTTTCTCTTCCTGGCGGCCCTGGGCTGCATCGGGGCTTTCATACCCCTTTTTTCCGTGCGTTATTGGGGGGAGCAAGGCGAGGTTTCCCAGGTGTTTCAATTGAACCGGGCGGTGGCTTTGGGCGAAAACGACTTCATCGGCGTTTACAGCGTCGCGATCACCCCGAAGGAGGAAACGGCCCAGATTTGCGACCTGGTGGCGTGGACTCCCAAGCGTTACGTCAACATGCTGGACCGCCTGGTATGGCTTTGGCCCGTGGACAAACCCGTCTTTGCCTATGACGAAAGCCCCCAAAGCCGTACCATGATGTGGGCGGCCTTGGTTTGCGGCATCTTCCTGCCCATCCTGGCCTATTACCTTTGGCAAAAATCAGAATAAAGCCTGTTTCAAAACTCTCTCACCACGAAGTACACAAAGGTCACGAAGTAAAACCAATGGTTTTTCATCATAATTTTGCCTTACTTTGTGTACTTAGTGCCCTTTGTGGTAAGAGTTTGAGTTTTGAAATGGCCTCAGTCTTCTCCCCCCTTGAAATCCCTTAAAAAATGCTAAAATTGATGGTGGTTCCTTTGTTCCCCGGCCCTGCGATTCAGGCCGGAATAACCTTTTTAGGTGGACTTAACCGTCCAAATAAGGCTAAAAAGGGAACCCTAATTTATCGATTTCGGAGGATGTAAACCATGTTGAGAGGATTTTTAACCTGGGGCCTGACCCTGGCCTTCCTGGCGCTCGTGGCCGCGGGCTGCAATTTGTTCAGCCCCCAAAGCTCCAAGTCCACCATCGAAGTGAGCAGCACCGTAAACGACAACACCGCTTCGGATTGCACCATTTCGGCCGGCCTCAATGGCGGAACCATGGTCACCGTCGGAAATGGAACCTATTACACCTTTCCGTCCGTGAACCCCGGGAGCCAATCGGTGAGTTTGAGCCTGGCCACCAACGACAGCAGCCAGTGCCAGACGAGCCAACAATGCTATTTCAATGGAAACACCAACCAAACCAGCGACAACGTTTCCTTTAACACCACTGCCGGAAACGTTTATGTGGTCCAGGTGACGGATGGCCCCAATGCCTCCGGTACCGGCGCCAGCTGCCGGGGCGTCTCCGTCATTACGCCCTAACCGGCCTCCCAAGCCGGCGACTTCCCACCGCCCCCCTTGGAACCTACCCGGCCCTCCCGCCCTTCCGATGCGAGCATTCGGGAAGCCGTCTCCCTGCACCTCTCCGGAAAATTGGCGGAGGCGGCGGAGCGGATGCGCGGCCTGCTGGACTCCTTCCCGGACCATCCCGATCTCCTGGCCCAGCTGGGAACCGTCCGCCTCCAGCAAGGGCAAACCGCCGAGGGGATCAGCCTGCTGGAAAAAGCCCTCCGCGTCTCACCCGACCATCCCATGGCCCTGGCCAACCTCGCCGCGGGCCTGGCCGCCTCCGGGAAGTTTGAGGAAGCCTTGGCGGCCTCTTCGCGCCTCCTGGCCCTCCAGCCTTCCTTCGCCGACGCCTTTCGCCTCCAAGGCGACGCGCTCAGGGGATTGAACCGGCGGGAGGAGGCCCTGGCCGCTTACGGCCGCGCCATCGCCCTTCAGCCCGGCAACGCCCCCGCCCACAACAACCGGGGAAACGCGCTCTTGGAGCTCGGCCGCGCTTCGGAATCACTGGCCGCTTACGACGCCGCCCTCTCCGCCGACCCTTCCTACGCGGACGCCCACTTCAACCGCGCCAACGCGCTGAAGGACCTGGGCCAGACGGCCGAGGCCCTGGAGGGCTACGACCGCGCCATCGCCCTTAAGCCCGCGTCCGCCTGGGCCCACAACAACCGGGGGTTCCTGCTGGAGCGACTGAAACGCCCGAGGGAGGCCCTGGCCGCCTACGACGCCGCCACCGCCCTGGACCCCCGCTTCGCCGGCCCCTACAACAACCGGGGCAATGTGCTCAAGGGCCTTCACCGGTTCCGGGAAGCCCTGGCTAATTATGACCGCGCCATCGCCCTGGAGCCGGGTTTCGCCCAAGCCCACAACAACCGGGGTGCCCTGTTGAAGGAGATGGACCGACCCCTGGAGGCCTTGGCCTCCCTCGACCGGGCGCTCTCCCTCCAGCCTTCCTACGCCGAGGCCCACAACAACCGGGGCAACGCCCTCTTGCGCTTGAACCGGACGCAAGAGGCCCTGGCCGCCTATGACGCCGCCATCGCCTTGAGGCCCGGCTACGCGGAGGCCCACGGCAACCGGGGCAACGCGCTCAAGGACCTGGGCCGCCTGGAGGAGGCGCTGGAAAGCTACGACCGCGCCATCGCCCTGGATCCCGCCTTCGCCCGGGCCTATTGCAACAAGGCCTTGCTGCTGCTTTTAAAAGGGGACTTCACCGGGGGCTGGCCCCTTTTCGAGTGGCGCTGGAAGGATACCCTGCGGCCGGAGGCTTCCCGCTTTGCCCAGCCCGCCTGGGCCGGCGGGCCCCTCGCGGGCCAGACGCTCCTCATCCATCCCGAGCAAGGTTACGGGGACATCCTGCAGTTTTGCCGCTACGCGCTCCTGGCTGAAAGGGCGGGCGCCCAGGTGGTGTTGGAGTCCCCCCGGTCCCTGGTTCCCGTGCTCTCGACCCTCCGGGGCGACTTCACGGTGGTGGAAAGGGGCGGGCCCCTGCCTCCCTTTACCCTGCGCTGCCCGGTAATGAGCCTTCCCCTGGCTTTCGGCACCCGGGTGGAAACCATCCCGGCGGAGGTGCCCTACCTCTTTGCCGATGAGGCGAAAAGGGCCGCGTGGCGGGAAAAGCTGGGGCCTCGGTCAAAGCCCAGGGTGGGCCTTGTTTTTTCGGGGAAAAAGGAAAACAGCAACGACCACAACCGCAGCCTGCCGCTTGAGGCCCTGGCACCCCTTTTCGGACTGCCGCTGGAATTCCATTCGCTGCAAAAGGAAGTCCGGGAAGCGGACCAGGAAGCCCTCTTACGCCTGCCCCAACTGCGGGACCACCAGAAGGAGCTGGCGGATTTTTCCGACACCGCGGCGCTCATCGCGGAAATGGACTTGACCCTCTCGGTGGACACCGCCGCGGCCCACCTGGCCGGCGCCCTGGGAAAGCCGGTCTGGGTGCTTTTGCCCCGCTGGCCCGACCCGCGGTGGCTCCTGGGCCGCGCCGACAGCCCCTGGTACCCCACGGCGGTCCTTTTCCGCCAGGGCGCCATCGGCGACTGGGACAGCGTGATGGCGGAGGTCATCTCGCGTTTAAGGGAAAAGTTTGGGTAGCGGGAATTTCCTAATGAAAGATTAACAAGACATCTTCCGATGTCCGGCGTCAAAATAAAAACGGAACTATGCACTTGGCGTCAGTTCGCAGTTGATTTGTCGTCTATCCCCCTCTCCCTCGATGGGAGAGGGCCGGGGTGAGGGTGATTTAATGGGTTTCACCGCACCCCTCACCCTACCCTCTCCCGCAAGGGGCGAGGGTTTTTGGAAACTGACGCCAAGTGCATAGTTCCCAATAAAAATCCTTCAAAATCCAACGCGGAGGAAAACCATGAAACATCCCTTGAGCCGGGCCCTTTTTCTTTTTTCCCTCTGCCTATCCCTTCCCCTTTTCGCCAACGAGGATAACGCCTTCCAAGCCCCCTATGCCCGCAACCCCCAGGAACCGGCGGCGGAAATCGAAGCCTCCCCAGCGGTCCAGGCCCAGGTGGCCTTAAGCCAGAGGCAGGTTTCCGAAAAAGCCGGGGCCGCCCTGATGGAAAGCCGGGGGGCCCTGGAATCCCTCCAGGAAGGCCGTCAGGACGATGCCCGGGAGTCCCTGGAAAGGGCCCTCGCCGACCTGGAATCCATCCACGCCTCGAATCCCGGCGAGGTCCTGGCCCCGGCCGAGGTGGAAACCACGGATATTGAATTCAACGGCGGTGGGAGCGGGGAAGAAGTCCGAGAAGTCGTCCAGGCCGCCCAACAGGCGCGGGACCTGCTTTCCAACGGCCGGCCGCGGGAAGCCCGGCGCCTGCTGGATTCCCTGCGCAGCGAAACCGTGGTGAACGTGGAAAACATCCCCCTTTCCACCTTCCCCGCGGCCCTGAGGGACGTGGCGCGGCTCTTGGGCGCCGGCGACAACCAGGCGGCCGAGGATTCCCTGGAGGCCGCCCTGGACAGCCTGGTGGAAACCGGAACGGTCGTCCCCCATCCCCTGGCCCAGGCGCAGGAAATGCTGGAAAAGGCCCGGCAGCTGGCGGGAAAAAGCGGGGCTGGCGCGAAGGACAAAACAGGGATGGGCGGCCTCTTGGACGGGGCCAAGGCCCAGTTGAAGCTGGCCCAGGCCTACGGTTACGGCGACCCCAAGGATTTCGAGGACCTCTTCGCCCAGATCGATTCGGCGCGAAGCGCCTCCGGAGGCCAGGCGGACCAGGCCTTCGCGCAAATGGAATCCCTGCTTTCCCAGATGCTCAAGGCCGCCTGGGCGCCTTAAGGGTTTCCCGCCTCACTTGCCTTCCCAAGCCACCACTTGGGGGCCGGCGGTGCCTTAATTTGAAATTGGCTTATTTACTGCGTTTTGAGGGAGGGCCATCTTTTCCAAAAATAAATGCGGTAACCAAACTACCCATTTGAATAACCAGGGCGATTAAACCTGCAATTGTTTTCCCAATAGAAATCAAATAAATGGCACCGGCAAGTAATCCGCAGCAAACAATAAATCCCAAAATTAATCCCAAGGTGGAATTTCTGGAATTGGTTTTGATTTCAATCTTTTCACATTCCTGCCTGTGTTGCGATTGATTCTCTGCCATTTTTAATATACGTTCGGCAGCTCCCGGAACAATTTGATTGTATTGGGCAAAATGCGAAGGCAAAGGAAGGGGTCCACTGAAAGTTTGACGCACGGCCACAAAACCTGATTTTGATTTCTTCTTTGATTTTGGTAAACGGAGGGTTCGCTCCGGAAGATGTTGGGGTGTTATTGAATTTTTAGGATTTGGCATTTACTTTTTTATTAGGATTTTCATTTTCAAATGTTTCCATAGAAATATAAATGTCGTTTCCTATTTTTTGCCAATCCTCTAAAAGACAATCGTAATCTGATTTTTTCTTATCAAAATAAATTTTTCTTTTATGAAAAATTGAATTTCTAAAATCAATAAATCTTCCCACTTCATTTCCGATATGTTCTAAAAAAGATGTTTTATTCCCTAAACGATAAGACACAAAAGTGGGAGCGCTGGAAACGACAAAGTGGTAAGTGTGTTTTTTTTTCATGACTACCCGCCAAGGTTTGGTTTGGAGGATTATTTATAGTATATCGAAGGCGGCTTTTCTAGGGGATTATTTTACTTATATGTAAACTTTAACGGTGGTTTGTGGATCAACTATTTGAGCAATACTAGACCCTATCTCAAAATTGATTTTTTGTCCCCAACAGGGTTGTTGGCGGACGATCAATTGGGCCACCGCTCCTCCTACTCCCCGTCCGGCCCCGGCAGGCGGGAATTCGCCTCGCGTCAAAAGGCGGTTATAGCTTGCTTTCCCAGGGATCGACCAGGATATCCCCAGGCTTGGAAATAAGGGTGCCAGGTCCGTAAGTTGCCAAAAGGCACACATAAGGCTATGATTGGTACATGGCCGCCTTTTCCTGGGACCCACTTAAAAACGAAAAACTCATCTTGGATAAATACGAATCGGAAGTTTTACGGGGTTTTGAGTCCGGAAAGTTCAAAAGAGTCCGGAATCTCCCCGCCGAGAAAAAACGTTACGAAACCTATGCCCGTGAGACCCTCAAAAAGAACCGACGCATCAATATCCGCATGTCCGAGTACGACTTGAAGGCCATCCAACTCAAAGCCATGGAGGAGGGTATCCCCTACCAAACCTTCATTTCCAGCGTGCTTCACAAGGTGGCGGACGGGCGCATCCCCCATCACTCCTAGCAGGCTTCCCACCCCCTCCGCTTTTACTTCCCTTCCGGGCCGCTCAGGCGGAAATTCGCCTCGCCCCTTTGCTGGGTGGCTTCCCGGATTTTTTGGGCGATGGCGGGGTTCCTCATGAGGATCCGCTCGAAGTCGGACTTCCGCAGCATGAACAGCTCGGTCAGGCCCTCGGCCATGACGGTGGCGGCGCGGGGCTCGTTGGAAACCAGCGCCATTTCCCCGAAATACTTGTCCGGCCCCAGTTCGGCCACCTTGGCGCGGTAGGCGCCCTTGTCCACCCACACCGACACCCGGCCCGAGGCGATGAGGTAGAAGGAATCCCCCATGTCCCCCTGCTTGATGATCTCGTAACCCTTGAAGACCCGTAGGGGGGTAAGGCTGATGGTGAGCTTGTCCAGCTCGTCCGTGCCCATGGACTGCAGGAAATAGGCCTGCTGCAGCACCCGGCGCAGGTTCTTGAAGATGGCGGAGGTGGGTTCCAGGGGCAAGGCTTCGGTTTCCTTTTTATTTTTTCACCTGGACGCGCCGGTCCGTCAGCGGCGACGCATCTTGGACAGGAGCCTCAGGATTTCCAGGTAAACCCAGATCAAGGTCACCAACAGGCCGAAGGCCCCGTACCATTCCATGTACTTGGGCGCGCCGTCCTGGGCGCCGCGCTCGATGAAGTCGAAATCCAGCACGAAATTCATGGAGGCGATGAAGACCACCAAGAGGCTGAAGGCGATGCCCAGGGGCCCCGAGTCGTTGAGGTAGGGGACGTTGATGTGGAAAAAGCCGAGGACCCATTCCACCAGGTAAAGGAGCGCGACGGCCCCGGTGGCGGCCACAATACCGGCCCTCAGGTGGTCGGTCACCTTGATGAGCCGGGTCTTGTAGGCGGCCAAAAGCAAAAGGAGCACGCAAACCGTCAGCCCCAGGCTTTGCGCCACGATGCCGTTGTAAGCCTTCTCGTAGGCGAAGGAAATGGCGCCCAGGAACAGGCCCTGCGCCAGGGCGTAAACCGGAGCCAAAAAGGGCGCCCAGCTTTTGGCGAAGCAGGTGATGAGCCCCACCCCGAAACCTGCCACAGCGCCGCCGAGCGCCAGCCCCATCGCCATGGGCGCGGTGTCGGGTTTCCCCACCCAGTTCCAGGTGGTGGCCGCGGCCGCCAGCATGAGCACGGTGAGGATGAAAAGCCGGTCCACCGTGCCTTGGATGGTCATGGCCTGGGCGCGGGGCGCGGCGCCGGCGTCGTCGAAGATCTTGTCCGAGAGCGTGGGGTTGCTGGAGCGGAAGATGGAATTCGGTTGAGGGGAAGAATCCGGCGCCATAAGGCCTCCTTCGATCAACGGCAGGATGACAGGCCGAACCATCATAGGAGGATGGCCCCAAAGGTCAATGCCCGGGAGGCCGCAGTAGTGTCTCAGTTTGCCTTCATTCCGAGCTTGGACCCCCTGGGAACGGCCAGGGGTAAAGCGAAGCAGAAACAGTCACCCTCACCCCGGCCCTCTCCCCTTAAGGGAGAGGGGGTCCGCAAAGCACCTACTCCAAGTTCCCTCGCCCCAAATGGTGAGGGCTTCGACTGAGGGGTTCGACTGGCTCACCCCCCTGGGCTAAGTCGAAGGGCTCAGCCGAATTTCCCTGTCGAACCATTGCGGGAGCCCATCGAGAGCCTCAGGGCAGGAGGGGAGGGTGAGGGGTGTTTCTTTATCTCTACTTTTCAATCATTTACCACTACAACCGAATAAGCCACCAATTTCGGGATGACCACCGTGAGCTTCCCATCCGAATACTCGTAATTCAACGCCTCATCCCCGGATTGGTCGGGCGAGGCCACGGTGACCTTTTGGGGCCGGTAACCCAGGTGAATCGTGACCTTCACATTGTGTTGCTCCTCGAACCCCCTGTCGTATTCGTGGTTCACGACGTGGACCAAGACCCGGTCCTTCCCTTCCATCACCGACACCATGGCCGAGGGCAGCGAGCAGTCCGCCACGGTGTCCGAGGGCGCCACGTGGTGGTAGAGCGCCGCGTGGTCGCGGTAAAAGGCCGTGTATTCCTCGAAGAAAGGCATCATGCCCTGTTGCTCGGCGGTGGGCTCGCCCGTGGTGGTCTTCAGGTGGAAGCAGAAGAAAAGCCCGTTGGCGTAGGCCTCGGCCGCGTACATGCGCCAATAATCCTCCCGCTCTGACTGCGGCAGGGCCGTGTAACGGTTCAGGTTGCCCGTGGGCCAGTCGATGAACAAAACCACCGGCGCGCCGGGCGCCAGGACGGCGGATTGTTGGTAAAACCGCCGGAACACGCCTTGGAGCGAGACCGTTCCGTTCAGGTGGCCTCCGGTTACGGGGCAGTAATCGGCCATGCCGCCGTTGTCCCCGTCGTGGTTCCCGTCCCAAAGGCCGATGCTCTGGAAATCCACGTTGGGCAGGATGCCGTTGCCCGTGATGAGGAGCTTCCGGCCCTTTTGGGCCGCGTAGGCCTTGAGCCGCTTGACGATGTCGCCGAAATAGCGGTAGGGCTCGGCCGCGCTGGTGTAGGTCTTGGCCCCGGGCGCCACGTGGTCGTCGTAGGGCCTGCCCCATTCGGCGGCCAGGGGATTGCCGGGGGAGAAGGGGTTCCAGGACCAGCCGTGGAAGTCCAGGTAGCGCAGGTAGTTGAAGTTGCGGCGCAGGTCGCCCGGGGGCAGGTCGCGCCGCAGGATATTGCCGGGAGGCATCTGGAAGAGCCTGCCGAAATCCGTGCCCGGCGGGTACTTGGCCAGGAGGTAGGAATTGAAGTCCGCCAGGTGGAAGTCGTCGAAGCCCTCGTCGTTGTCGTACCGGGCGCCCTGGTAGTCCATGTCCACCTCGTCGAAGAAAAGGCCGTCCACGCCCCCGTCGATCTGTAGCTCGCCGATCTTCACCAGGTAGTCGCGGTACTCGGGGTCGGCCAGGCTGCCCCGGTGCGCGCCCGGCACGATGTTGTCGTGGTTGACGATCGTCCCCCGGGCGTCGCGGCAGGCGATGCGGTCGAATTCCTCCGGGGGGAACTCATCGGCGAAAAGCACCGTGGCCGTGGTGCCGCCGATGAAGGTGATATGGGAGGCGTGGCAGTCATCCACGTACTTGAAGCCGTAATCCCCAAGGTTGGCGCCGTAACGGTCCCATTTGGCCCAAGCCCGGATGACGATGTCGGGCTTGAGCTCCAAAACCTGGGGGTCCTCCTCGTTATTGCCCGACTGGCTGAAGGCGTAAACCGTGAGGCCGTCCATGGGGAGGACCGGCATGGGCGTGGGCGCGAGGTTCCATTGCCCCAAGCCCGGGTCCGCCACCCCGCCGGGGTGGGCGCTGGATTGGGCCAAGGCCGCGCCGCAGGCGCAAAGCGCCAAAAGAAGCAGGCACCCCGGCCATCGGTGCTGTGTCAATTTCACTTCAACACAAACATCTAAGACACCCATCACCCTGCCCTCCTGCCCTGAGGCTCTCGATGGGCTCCCGCAATGGTTCGACAGGGACATTCGGCTGAGCCCTTCGACTTCGCTCAGGGGGGTGAGCCAGTCGAACCCCTCAGTCGAAGCCCTCACCATTTGGGGCGGGGGTTTTAACGGGTTTTCCCCCTCTCCATTGAGGGGAGAGGGCGGGGTGAGGGTGAAGTTGGGTCGGGTCATCCAAACTGAGATACTACCCAGCCACCGCTGAAGGAATCGATTGCATCCACGTGGGGGAACACCGGAAGCGGTCATTCGCGCCCGGCCTAACGCGCCAGGATATGGGCGGCCTTGGGCTTGGGGAGATGGCTTGCCTGGCGGTGCGGGCGCGGGGAGACAAGGCCCGGAGGGGCCTTACCGCCTTTTTTCAACCGGGGGCCCGAATAGGGGGGACGGGTGTGGTGGCGCGGGGTTTGGGCGCGGGCGGTCGCGGCCAGGAACAACGCGGCCGCCGCCAGCATGAATAACTTTTTCATGGAAGCCTCCTCATCCTCATTGGGGGTAGGTGTATTCGTCGACCTGGTAGTTATACATGTCGCTGACGAACAAGTCGCCGGCCGGATCCAAGGCTATGAAATTGGGAAAAACCATGCCGTCGATCTCGCCCAGGTAGGCTCCCTGGGGCGTGGCGTAAACCACCCGTGGCGTGGTGTTTTCGGGGTCGGAAACAAAGAGATTGCCCTTGGAATCCACCCCGATGCCGTAGGGGACGTTCAGGGGATTGGGCCAACCCGACCCGTTGAAGGAAACGGTATAAACATATTGGTTGTTATATTCGTCGACCTCCAGGTTGGGGGAGTTCTGGTCCGCGACGTAAAGGTTCCCGGCGGAATCCAAGGCCACGTCGTAGGGTTCCAAGCCCGCTGCGGGCCCGGTGGTCGTTTGGTTCAGGACCGAATCGTCCCCCCAAGCCAGGTTCCAGACGGTCCAGGCGCCATAATCGGCCACCACCAGGTTGCCGTTGGCGTCGATCTGGACGCCCGAGGGCACCTCCATCTGCCCCTGGGCGGTCCAGGTATAGTCGTAGGTATAAGTCGCGGGAGCCAGCAGGTACCCGTCCACCTCGCCGGACCCGTAATCCGCCACGTAAAGCTCGCTGTTGGAGTCGATGGACATGCCCCAGAGGCTGGGCGTGGCTCCGTGGGGCGTGATGTTGTAAAGGTAGGTCCCGCTGGGGTTGAATACCTGGACGAATGGGGAATTTTCGTCGCTGACCGCCACAAAGCTCACCCCCACCGCCACGCCCGTGGGATTACCGAAATAACCGTTGGATCCGGCGGGGTTGGCGGCGCTGGCCTCCTGGCCCAAGGTAGCGTAAAGGGACCAGGCCGTGGTGGGATAGGGCGTGACCGTGGAAGTGGCCGTTTGCGTGGGCGTGGAGGTCGGCGTAAGCGTGGCCGTCGAGGTGGCGGTGTACGTGGGCGCGGGAGTAATCGTGCCCGTGGTGGTCGCCGTGTTGGTCGGCGTGGGCGTGAAGGTCGGCGTGAGCGTGGCCGTCGAGGTGGCGGTGCAGGTGGGCGCGGGAGTAATGGTGCCCGTGATGGTCGCCGTGTTGGTTGGCGTGGCCGTGGGCGTTATCGAGGGCGTCGGGCTGGGGGTCGCGGTGGGCTGGCCCGTGGCGGTCTGGGTGGCCTTTTCTTCGTGGGTGGCCACGAAAATAGCCTGCTGGGTGGCGGTCTCCTGGATGATGGTGAGGTTGGGCGTGAAAGTGTTCGTGAAGGTGGGGGTATCCGTGGGGCCGGAGGCGGAGGAGGGACTGTTCGTGCCCGGGCAGCCGGCCAGGAACAAGGACCCCGCCAGGGGCAGGGACAAAGCCAGGAATAACCGGAATTTCATGATTCCCCCTTGGGAGCGCCGCAAGCGGCCATTCGCGCGACCGGCCTAACGCACCAGGATATGGGCGGCCTTGGGCTTGGGAAGATGGCTTGCCTGGCGGCGCGGGTGCGGCTGAATCAGGCCGAGAGGGAGCTTGCCGGCTTTTTTCAACCTCGGTCCCGAGTAGGGGGGCCGGGTGTGGTGGCGCGGGGTTTGGGCGCCCGCGGTTGCGGCCAGGAACAGGGTTGCCGCCGCCAGCATGAATAACTTTTTCATGGAAGTCTCCTTAATCCTCACCGGGTGAACTCGTCGACTTGGTTATTATCCGTGTCGGTGACGAACAAGTCATCGCTGCTATCCAGCGCAAGGAAGGTGGGATAGGCAAAACCATCGATCTCGCCAAGGTAGGCCCCCTGGGGCGTGGCGTAAACCACCCTCGGCCCGGTGGAAGTCACGGTGGGATTATCGGGATCGGAAATGAAAAGGTTGCCCTGGGAATCCACCCCGATGCCGTTGGGGATGTTCAGGGGATTGGCCCAACCCGACCCGTTGAAGGAGCCCGTATAGGCGTACTGGCTGTTGAACACGTCGACCTGGTGGTTGCTCTCGTCGGAGACGTAAAGGTTGCCGGACTTGTCCAGGGCCAAATCAAAGGGGTCCATGTTGGGGACGGCCCCAAAGGCAGTCTCATTCAAAACCGAATCGTCCGCCCAAGCCAGGTTCCAGACCGTGTTCGTTCCGATGTCCCCCACCACCAGGTTGCCGCCGGCGTCGATCTTCACGCAAAAAGGGCTGGACATCATCCCCTGGGCGGTCCATGTGTAGTCGTAAGTATAGGAAGAGGAGCCCAGGAGATATCCGTCCACCTCGGCGTCGCTGCCGTAATCAGCCACGTAAAGCTCGCCGTTGGAATCAATGGCCATGCCCGCAAGGTCGGGAGAGGCGCCGTGGGGCGTCACGCTGTAAAGATAACCCCCCGTGGAGTTGAAGACCTGGACGTTTTTAACCCCATTGTCGCCCACCGCCAGGTAACCATCGCACACCGCCACGCCTAAGGGCTCCTCGAAGTAGCCGTTGGAGCCGAGGGTGGGGGCGGGGGTGACGGACGGCAGGGTCGAGTAAAGGGACCAGGCTGTCGAGGAGTAAGGGGTGACTGTCTGGGTCGGCGTGGAGGTGATAAGGGGGGTGGGGGTCGCGGTGGGCTGGCCCGTGGCGGTTTCGCTGGCCTGTTGGTCCGCGGTGGCGGCCTGCTGGGCCGTGGCCGTGGCCTTGGCGTCGTGGGTGGCCACGAAGAGGGCCTGCTGGGTGGCGGTTTCGGCCGCCTGGAGGGTGGCCGTGGCGTTGGGCGTGGAAGTGGGCGTGAAGGTGGGGGTGGGAGTGAAGGTGTCGGTGGGGGCGGAGGCGGACGAGGGGCTGTTCTTGCCCGGGCAGCCGGCCAGGAACAAAAACCCCGCCAAGGACAAAGCCAGGAATAACGCGAATTTCATGGTCCCCCCTCGATGCGGCGCCGGAACGGAAGTTTGGCGAAAGACGCCGTTTTTAACGGCCTTTAAAGATACCAAATCCTATTTCCTTTTTCAAAAGGCCTCCACTTTTTTAGCGGCCCTTTTCCGCCAAGGGCCGCGTCTAATGTTCATCGCTTAAATCACCGACGGAGGATACCATGCTGAAATTTCGTGACCTTTGGATGCCCGGTTTGTTGGCGGTGGCGGCCACCGGCTTCACCCTGGCCCCTTCCCTGGCCTTGGCCCAGGATGACGCTTCCACGACGGCCCCGGCGGGCGACAACGGCGGCCCTTCCAAGGGCGGCTGGGACCACCCCCATGGCGGATGGGGCGGGCCCATGGGTGGATTCAAGGAAATGCTCGGCCTTACCGACGACCAGGAATCCCAATTGAAAGACCTCTTCAAGTCCCAAATGGAGGAATCCAAGATGTTAAGGGACAAGGTCCGGCTGGATACGGACATGCTGCGCCTGAAGCTGGACGGCAAGGCCTCGGACGACGAGATCAAGGATGCCTTGGACAAGTTGAAGACGGAAAAGAAAGAAATGCAGGCCGCTCATGAGAAGTTCCAAGCCAAGCTGGATTCCATCCTCACCCCCCGGCAGCAGGCCCAAATGATGCTGGACCACGGCCACCGCGGCGGATGGGGGCGGGGCGGGATGATGGGCGGGCGCCCCGGTTTCGGCGGCGGCCACGGATGGCATAAAGGCGGCAAGGGCAAGGACATGAAGGGCGCGCCCCAAGGCGGCGATGCCCAAGGCAACGGCAACAACTAACCGCGGCGCTTAAAACCGCGACCGGCCCTAGGGCCGTTCTAGAAACCCTCACACTCTCCTTCCAGCAGGTTAGGCCCGGTGGATAAACCCCCCGCCGGGCTTTTTTCCATGTGAGGGTTTCTGGAACGGCCTGGGGGTTGAAGTACTCCTAGTAGATGCCCACGGACAAGCCCGTGGAACTCCAACCGGCACGATTAGAACTTCCACTGATGTTTACATTTACGGTTACGCCAAACGCTATATCTGGAAAAGCGTTTGGTGTAACTCAATAATGCAACCATCCGTAGAACCTGTTTCATCCCCCTAAAGCAAATAATTCCATCTCAATGCACAACCGCGACCTGCCCGGTGACGGGCGATCCCGGGAATCCATTCGGGATCACCAACTCGAACAGGTACAGGCCGCTGGCCACCGACTGCCTGGCCTGGTTGATAAGGTTCCAGGTGATCACGTTCGCCCCCGTGTTGCCCTGCACCGTGACCTGGTAAACCAATTCGCCCGAGACGGTATACAGGCTCAGGGAGATGGGCGAGGGCTCGTCCAAGGTGACCGCCATTTGGATAGGCTGTCCCGCCGTGGACAGGTTGGTGTAGGCCAGCCGGTGGTGGCGGGGAGTGGGGGTGAAAGTGGGCGTGGAGGTGGGAGAAGGCGTCGAAGTGGAAAGGCCCGTAGGAGTGCTTGACGGCGTCCCAGTTGGTGTTAAAGAGGCCGTTGGAGTCAGGGAGGGTGGCGGTGAGCTTGTCGAACTCGCTGTCGCGCTAGCCGTCAACGTATTCAAAGGCGTGTAGGTCGGGGTCAAAGACGGCGTGGAGGTGGAAGTAAGCGTAACGGTGGAAGTGGGGGTGGAGGAAGCCGTCGAGGTCGCCGTTTGGGTCGACGTCGGCGTCGGCGAAGGAGTATCGCTAGATGTGGCGGTGGAAGTCGGTGTCAGCGAGGCGGTCAGGGTCGAAGTGAAAGTGGAAGTGGCCGTAGGCGTCGCCGTTGAGGTCGTGGTGGAGGAAGCGGTGGAAGTCGCCGTTTGGGTCGATGTCAGCGTCGGCGAATGGGTGGCGGTCGCCGTGGCGGTGGAGGTGGACGTGGCGGTTGGGGTTGAAGTGGCGGTCCACGTGTCCGTGGCGGTATTCGAGGAGGTTTCCGTCGGCGTGGAAGTGGGGGTGGAAGAAGCCGTCGAAGTCGGCGTACCGGTCGATGTCAACGACGGCGAATGGGTGGCGGTCGCCATGGCGGTGGAGGTAGGCGTGCCGGTGGGGGTTGAAGTGGCGGTCCACGTATCCGTGGCGGTATTCAAGGAGGTTTCCGTCGGCGTGGAAGTAGGGGTGGAGGAAGACGTCGGGGTTGGCGTGAAGGTGGCGGTGGCCGTGGACGTCGCCGTTGAGGTTGCGGTGGAGGAAGCCGTCGAGGTCGCCGTTTGGGTCGACGTCGGCGTCGGCGAAGGAGTATCGCTAGATGTGGCGGTGGAAGTCGGTGTCAGCGAGGCGGTCAGAGTCGAAGTGAAAGTGGAAGTGGCCGTAGGCGTCGCCGTTGAGGTCGTGGTGGAGGAAGCCGTCGAGGTCGCCGTTTGGGTCGACGTCGGCGTCGGCGAAGGAGTATCGCTAGATGTGGCGGTGGAAGTCGGTGTCAGCGAGGCGGTCAGGGTCGAAGTGAAAGTGGAAGTGGCCGTAGGCGTCGCCGTTGAGGTCGTGGTGGAGGAAGACGTTGGGGTCGGCGTGAAGGTCGAAGTAGCCGTCGATGTGGGAGTGGAAGTGGCGGTGGCGGAAGCCGTCGAAGTTGCCGTTTGGGTCGACGTCGGCGTCGGCGAATGGGTATCGGTGGGCGTGGCGGTGAAAGTGGGCGTCAGCGAGAAGGTCGGGGTCGAAGTGGTTGTGGAAGTTGAAGTGAGAGTTACGGTGGAAGTAGCCGTGGACGTCGGGGTGGAAGTGGCCGTGTTGGTGGAGGTTGGGGTTCCTGTCCGGGTCGGCGTCGCGGAAGGCGAAACCGTCGGGGTGGCGGCCGGCGAAGTGGGGGTGGGCGTAGTAGTACCGCAGGAGGAGGCGGCCAGCCCGGTCAGGCCGTTGATGAGGGCCTGGCCCGTGGGCGACCCCCATCCCGTGGCCAGGTCGTAACCGGTGACGGCGGAATAAAGCGAGGGGTCGCCGTCGAGGTTGTTGTTACCCGTGGTGATGTCGTGGAATTCGCTCCCATAACCGCTTCCCTGCCCGAGGGTGTAAAGGGCGGGGTTGGCGAAACCGATGGTCACCCCGCCCGCCGCGCCCTGTTGGTTGGTAAGGGCCAGGAACCCGGCCCAAAGGGGCGTGGCACAGCTGGTACCCACCACCGTGTAATAGGAGTAATTCGTATTGCTGACGTAGCTCTCATCCGCCGTGACGAAGACGTTCACCGCGTTCATGGAAACGTCCGGGATGTTCCTTTGGGTGGCGGACCCGCCGTTGGAGGACATACTGAGGGTTTGCTGGTAGGAGGGGATGGTGACCCCGGAACAAACGCCCCCGCCCCCCGCGTAAGTGGACCCGTTAAAGGGCGCGTTCCAGGTGGTTTCGGAACCATAGGCGCCGCCCTGCAGGGTCAGTTCGGTGCCCCCTACCACCGTCATGGTAATTTGGGAATAAAGGTTGATGGGCGCCGGCACCGTGGGCGTGGGGTCCCCGCTGACGTAGGCGCCGTAATCCCCCGCCGCCTGGAAGAAGGCCTGGCCCTGGGCTTGGAACTCCTCGAAGATGACCGTGGTGCCCGCGTCCCCGAAGCCGCTCCAGGAACAGCTGATCTGCTCGGCCTCGTCGTTGGAGGCGATCTCGTCCAGGAGGGCGTCCGCGTCCGAGGAGTTGTTGGGCGCCTCGTACACCAAAACCTGGGACAGGCCGGGCGCCATGCAAATGGACATTTCGATGTCCAGGGAGCATTCCACGATGCCGTCGGAGTCGGATTTGTCGAGGGTGAAACCGTCCACCGCCACGTTGGTCAGGGTCACGTTGGGAAGCCCGGTGAGGCTCTCATAGCCCGTGATGTCGCTGGCGTAATACCCCTCGAACTCCACCAAGGCCACGGACTGGCCCGTGCCGGTCAGGCATACGCCCGGCGCGTAGCCGTTCCGGAAGTCGCCGCCCCAAAAAAGCCCCCCGGGCGCCGAACCCGTGCCTGGGGCTGGGGTAGGCGTGGGGGTGGCGCGGCCGCCAAACGCGGGCGAGGCGCCGGAAGCCGGGGAAGGCGCCGACCAGCGCCGCAAGGCCCCGACGTGGGCCGCAGGCCGGGGCCGCCGGAAATCATCCAGGCCGCTGATATGGGCGACGGGAACGTCCAGGTCCAGGGAGGGCTCGTTTTGCGGCGCGTAAAACAGGCTGCCGTCCGGCCTCTGGTAACGTCCCAAGCGGACGTAGAAGGCTTTCTCGACATCCGCCGCGGCCCCCCCCACTTCCAAAAGGACCCGGTTGGAGGCGGTGGAAAGCACCGTCAAATGATGGGACCGCATAAAGGCCGCCACGGCCTGGTAGTCGTCCTCGGTGGGGCTGTATTTTTCGGCGAACTGTGGGGCGGTGAGGAAATGCCGGTAAAGCGGGCTGTTGGGGTCGCTGACCTGCTTTAAGAAAGCCTGGAGGTCTTCCGGATGGCGCAAGGGGAGGATGACGGAGAGCGTCATGGGCGCGCTGTCCTCCACGGGCCCCACCGGGGACAAGCCGGCCGTTTCAGGCAGCATGTGGCCGCTCAATGGCTGGCGGCCCTGGGCCCAGGCCTGGGTTCCAACCCCGGCGAGGGCGATCAAGCTGAAAACGATTCCTAATCTGCGCAAAACCGTCACCTTCAATTGTGGCAAGGCCGTCCCTGCAAGGACCGGCGTTTAAATTTCTTGGTTGGTTAAGGGTGGAGGAATTATAAACGAAACCGGCAAAAGGCTTGCGTTAAAAAGATGGAACTCCATGGGGAACGCCGGGGAACCGGGAGATTTATGGAGGATAGGCCTTCGTTTTCCCTGTTGGGGAAGCGTATTTTGAACGTTTCAGCGGGGATACCGCGGCCGGCAGGCTTAGGAGTGGATGTTCCTCAACTCTTCATCCCCTCCATCTTCCTTCGAATTCTTTCTTTGGAGCCTTTGGTAATTGCGCAGGGCCCTTTGGTAACCCTTGTCCGCGGCTTCCTTGTACCACTTCATGGCCTCGCCCATGTCCGGATTGACCCCCCGGCCGCGCTCGTAAACAAAACCCATATTGTTCATGGCGTGCACGTTGCCCTGGGCTGCGGACTTCTTGAACCATTCGATGGCCTGGGCGTAATCCAGGGGCAGCCCCCACCCGTGCCGCAGCAGGTAACCCATGTCGTTTTGCGCCGGGGCGTTGCCCTGGTCCGCGGCTTTCCGGTACCACTGGGCGGCCTGCGCATAGTCCTTGTCCACCCCCCGGCCATGGTGGTACATGGTGCCCAGGTGGAATTCGGCCCAGGCGTAGTCTTTCTCCGCCGCCTTACGGAACCAGTCCAGGGCTTTGTCGTAATCCTGGTCCACGCCCCAACCGTTCTCGAAGGTCAGGCCCAAAAAATCCTCGGCCTGGGCACCGCCCTCGTCGGCGTATTTCTGGAAATAGTCCTCGGACCGCGACGGGTCCTTGGAAACGCCCGCTCCCCGGCTGTAAAGCTTGCCCAACTGGAGCCAGGCGAGTGGGCTGCCGTCGTCCGCGGCCCTCTGGTACCACTGGACCGCCTGGGTTAAATCGGGTTTCATTAAACGGAGGGGGGCGTAATATTGCAAGACGCCCCCCCCTTTTTCAAAGCACCAACCCAGGTAGGCCTCCCTTTCTTTCCCCGCCTGGCCCACGTACTCGCCGAAATACTTTCCGGCTTTGGCTTGATCCCGGGGAACTTCCTCCCCCATCTCATAGACGAGGCCCAACTCAAAGGGGGCTGTTGAAACGCCTTGCGAGTCCGCCTCCTCCAGGTCCCTGAGGCCTTTGGCCGTGTCCTTGGCTATGTTGAAACCGGTGAGAAGTGCCGACCCGACGAATTCCAGGGCCGGGCCATAGCCGTTGTCCGCCGCCTTTTGGATCCATTGCAGGGAAGTATTGACATCCACTCCTGAACCGGTTTCGTGAGAATACATCTGGCCCAGTTCGCATTGGGCCAGGCCCCACCCCTGGTCCGCGGCCTTCCTCATCCACTCCAAGGCCTTGGAATAGTCCTGGGAAACCCCCATACCGTACGCGTAGTAGCAAGACAGGATTTGTTCGGCATAAGGTGCGTTCTGGTCAGCGGCCTTTTGGTACCAGTTGAAAGCCTCTTGAAAATGATCCTTTTCCCCGCTTTTGAGCGCATGGAAATGGCCCTCGAAAATCTGGCCCAGGGCGCTTCCCCTTCCGGCCGAATCACCGACCAGTTTCTCAGCCTTTTGGGGGTCGGCTGTCACCCCCACCCTTGCCGGTACATCAAACCCAACAGGGCTTCGGCTTCCTTGTTTCCCTGGTCCGAGGATTTTTGGAGCAGGGTCGCCGCCTGGGCATAATCCACCGGCTGCCAGCATCCGGTCAAATAACTCCATCCCAGGATCAATTGGAACGTAGGGTCGCCGCTGGCAGCGGAGGCCTCCAGGCTGATGGGTTCCGAGTCCGAGTTTGAGAAAGGTGATCTTCCCAGCCATTGGGCCACCTGGACTCGGTCACGATGCGTGAAATACCGGAAGTCGAAAAATCTTTCTACGCCCAAAGGAGTAGGGGTAGGGGTAGCCTGGTTGGATGCCGGGGCATAAGCCGCAGCCTTGTCCCATTCCCCATTTCGGAATATGTAAAGGAATTGGTCGACTTTCCTCTCCGGTGTGCCGGTGGCGGAAGGAGTGGTTGTTTCTTCCGGGGCTGGTAAGGAAAGCTGGCCCGGCGCGGTGGGCGTCGCGGTCGGAAAGAGGTCGGCCGCATCTTCCTCCGAATCGGCCGAATCGGCCTCAGGAGGGGGGGTGGCCGTCCAAGCGGGAGACGGTTGAGATCCAGGTGGACCGCCCGCCCAAAGGGGCACGGCTGAAAGAAGGACGAGCAGGCAGCCAACGGCTGAGCATCGTGGTTTCATAGGGACTCTTTAATAAGCCGGACTTTCGACCGGATGACACTATATGGCATTTTCCAGAGGGGCGGTTAAATCCGTTTAAAATTTCGTTTGGACTTTGGAAAGTGAATAAAAAGGGGGCGGCTCAGGGCACCGCCCCCAACTCTCTCTCCTGGGTTTTGGAAGTGTGGATGTTTTTCCGGTTTTGCTGAGACCTGATGCCTGACACCTGATACCTGGTTTTTTAATGCGCATCCGCCGGGTTGCCCATGTGCTGCGGTTTCTTCATGAACAGGATCGGGAGGCCCGCCACCGCGAAGCCGATCACCATGACCCAGGCCATCTGGTCGAAAGCCATGACGAAAGCCTGCTTCTTCACGCGGAAATAGGCTTCCTTGACCATCAGGGTGTCTGGGTTGTAAAGGCCCACCTCATTTGAAAAACGGTAGGCCATGCCCTGGGCGCCCCGGGCCCATTGGGAAAAGCCCATGGTCAGCGGGCTGATGTATTGCCGCAAGTGATCGTAGGCCGCGTCGGAGGCGTTGCCGAACATGGTGGAAAGAAGGGCGATCCCCAAGCTTCCCCCCAGCTGGCGCGAGAGGTTCATGATGCCCGCGGCCTGGCCCAGGGCGGGCCCCTTGAAACCCCCCAGCACCATGGCGTTGATGGGGATGAAAAGCGCGGCCATGCCCAGCCCCCGGATCATCAGGGGCCAGAAGAGGTTCCAATAAGTGGACTGGGGGGTGAAATGGGCGATCATCAAGAGCGCCACGTCCGTGATGCCGATGCCCCAGACCATGAAAAGCCGGGGGTCCCGCTTTTGCAGCTGGAAGCCGATGATGGGCATCATCATGCCCGACGCCAGGGCCCCGGGCGTGAAAAGGTTGCCGGTCTGTCCTGCGTCCAGCCCCAGGATGGTGGAGGCGAATATGGGGATGAAAAAGATGAGGCCGTAAAGCATGCCGCCCACGCAGGCCATCATGAAGGTGCCGTTGATGAGGCCGGGATAGCGGAATAGTTTCAAGTCCACGATGGGGTGTTCGATCGTGACTTCCCACCAGATGAAGGCGGGGATGCAAATGGCCGCTACGATGGTGAAGGCCATGATAAGTTTCGAGGAAAACCAGTCATCGGCCCGGCCCCGCTCCAAAACGAACTGCAGGCAGCCCACCCCCACGATCAAAAGCGCCAGGCCCAGGCTGTCCACGGGCGCGGCCTTCATTTTTTGGTGGGCTTCGGCGTGCTCGCCTTCCTCGGCGTGGTCGTGGATGTAAAGGGTGGCCAGGAAGGCCGCCAGGAGCCCCAGGGGCAGGTTGATGTTGAAGATCATGCGCCAGCCGAAATGGTCGGTGAGGTACCCGCCCAAGGGGGGGCCGATCGTGGGCCCGATGATGACCACCATGCCGTAAAGGGCGCTGCCGATACCCGATCGCCTGCCCGGGAACATTTCCTGGATCAGGGCCTGGGAGGTGGGCAACAGCGCCCCGCCCGCCGCGCCCTGCACCACGCGGCAAAGCACGAGCGTCCAAAGGTTGGGGGCCAGGCCGCAGCACACCGAGGTGGCCACGAAGAGCAGGATGCAGGTGATGTAGTACTTGCGGCGGCCGAAGCGGTTGCCCAGCCAGCCCGAAATGGGCAGGACGATGGCGTTGGAGATGATGTAGCCCGTGACCACCCAGCCGATCTCGTCCAGGGTGGCGCCCAGGTTGCCCATCATGGTGGGGATGGCCACGTTGACGATGGAGGTGTCCACGATCTCCAAGAGGGACGCCAGCCCGGCGGTCAACACCACCAGGAAGGCGGCCCTGGTAATGCCGCTTTGCGGCGGGGCCACGGCTTGGGTTTTGGTCATGACGCCTGCTTGTGCCATTTTAGGACCTCACAAAAAATAAGCGGCCAAGGTGGCGGCCAGGCTGATCGCCGCGGACAGGGCGATGAGTCCCAGGGCCCTTTGGCGGTCCTTGCGCCGGAACGCTTCTTCCACGACGTTTTCGGTTTGGAAAGCCGGCTTGTCCATGTTCACGAGGCCCCGCATCCCGAAATTAACGCAGAAACGGTGGGCGTACTGCACCCATCCGGTGACGGACAGGAGCGCGGGAAGCAAGAGGAAAAACCGGGCCCACTGGGGGGCGTGGGAGGCGTAAAGGATTCCGAGGAGGGCCAGGAAAAGGCCCAAGCCGATCCATCCGGCTGTCTTGCGCAGCTTGCGTTCCTGCGGGCCGATGTTGCAGGCGCCGGGTATGTATTTTTCCTGTTCCATTTTTCCCTCCCGGCTCACCGTTTCCGGAATACCGTGAAATACGAGTGGGGCTTTCTCGGTCCGTGAAAGACGCCTTCCTTCAACGTCACCATCTCAAAGGCGCCTTCGAAGATGCCCCCCAATTCCTCCCCCGTAAAGCGATAGGGGCCCGCCCCGTCCGCCATCTTCGGTTCCTTGAAGCTGAAGACCTTCAGCGCCAGGAGACCGTTTTTCCTTAAAAGGCCCGCCGCCACGCGGGCGTAATCCCCCCAGTTTTGCGAGGGCAGGGTGTGGAAGCAACCCCGGTCGTTCACCAGGACGGCGTCGCCTTGGGCCGGGAGGGAAAGCACGTCCGCGGCCAGGAATTCAATCTTTTCCTCCACCCCGGCCTTCGCCGCGGTTTGACGGGCCAGATGAAGGGCCGTGGGGGAAATATCCACCGCGGTCACGTGGAAACCACGGTCCGCCAGGAAGGCGGCGTCATTGCCCGGCCCACAGCCCAGGTCATAGGCCCTGCCCGCCTGCGGGCCCATGGCCTCCAGCAGGTCCCTCAAGTCCCCGTCGGCCATGCCCGCGTTCCAGGGAAGTTCTCCCGCCGGCGTTTGGCGGTAGGTTTCCTCCCAGGATTCCCCGAAGCCCGTGGTGCCTTGGTACTCCACCATAAGAAAACCTTTTTGCTGTCATTGCGAGGAGTAGCCCGCGAATAGCGGGCCGTTTACGACGCGGCAACCTCAGTTGATATAAGCCTTTTCCCCAATAGAGTTTTGTGGTGCCTTTAGCACCTATTTTAAACTGAGGTTGCTTCGTCATTTTCGATCACCTAGCCCCATTTATCCTTTTGAAAGACTTAATGAACCTTCACATCCACCTCGCAGGACAACCCCGCCGCCAGGCGGTCGATGTCATCGGGCGCCAGGTTGAGGAACTTGATGCGCACCGGCACGCGCTGCACCACCTTGGTGAAGTTGCCCGTGGAATTGTCCGGGGGCAGCAGCGTGAAGGTGGAACCGGTGGCCGGGCCGATGCTTTCCACCTCGCCCTGGAAGGTCTTGCCCGAGATGGCGTCCACGTCCACGGTCACCTTCTGGCCGATTTTGATGCGCGAAAGCTGGGTTTCCTTGAAGTCGGCCGTCACCCAGCGCTGCGAGGAGGAAACGAAACCGAACAGCGCCTGGCCGGCCGGCACCACCATGCCCACTTCCACCGACCTCTTGGCGATGACGCCGTCGTCGGGGGCGGTCACCTGGGTGTAGCTGAGGTTGAGCTTGGCCTGGTCGGCCTTGAACTGGTCGGACTGCAGGCGCGCGGCCAGGTTGCGGTAGCGGGCCAGGGCCGCGTCGTAATCGGCCTTGGAAACGGCCTGGTCCTTGTAAAGCTGGCTGTCGCGCACGTAATCGTTTTGCGCCTGCACCAGCTGGGCCTGCACCGAGGCCTCGTCCGCCATGTCCTGGTTGTATTCCGCCGAGTAGTCCTGGTCGTCCAGTTGGGCCAGCACCTGGCCCGCCTTGACCTTGTCGTTTTCCTCCACCAACACCTTGGTGATGGTGCCGCTGATACGCGGGGCCAACATAAGGGCGTGGGCCTCCACGTAGGCGTCGTCCGTGCCCTCGTAGAGGTAGTTCTTCACGATGAAATAAACGGCGATCACGGCCGCGACGACGGCCACGATGCGCAGGATGGTTTTCCGTTTCCCGTTCCCGGGGGCCCCGGCTCCCGGGTTCGTCGGATGGCTTGCGGCGGCGGAGGGCTTAGTCATGGGTCAACCTCTTTCCTGTTAAAAGTTCCAAATGAATGAGGGCTTCCAAGGCGCCTAGTTGGGACTGCACCAGTTCGGCGGAAGCCCGGTACTGTTCCACTTCCGCGTCCAGCACGTCGGTGGTGGTGCGCGTGCCGGCCTTGAACCCCACGGTGGCCAGGCGGGTGCTCTCCTTGGCCTCATCCACGTTCTTCAACTGCGCCTTGTAAAGGGCCACGCTGGAGACCAGCCGCCTCTTCCACTGGTCGAAATCGTAGGGGGTCTGGATTTGGGCGGCGACGTAGTCGTCTTGGGCCTGTTTTGCCTGTTCGTCGGCCTCGTTGGCCTTGGCCACCGATTCCCCGCCGTCCAGGATGTTCCAGGTGGCGGACGCCCCGAAGAAATAGCTGCCGGGGTAGACATTCAAGTCCGCGGGAGCGGGCTGTCCGAAGGTCAAGGACTGTTCGTTGTACCACTGGTATTCGCCGATCAGGGATATCTTCGGCACCCAGAGGGAGGCGCCGGCGGCCGCGCTTTGGTCGCCCGCGGCCAAGGACCGCAGTTTTTGGGCCCGCAGTTGGGGGCTTTGGGTGATGTCGATCGTGGCGACGTCCTTAAGCAGGGTATCCAGGTCCAGCACCGGCAGGTCGCCGGTCAGGGGCCTTTCGTCGCCCTCGAGGCCCATGGCTTGGGCCAGGGCTTCCCGCGCCAAAATGACGTTGTCGTGATAGGAAACCGCCTCCGACTTGGCCTCGGACAACTGCACGTCCACGCGCAGTTGGTCGTACTTGGTGGCCTGGCCGTTGTCCAGCTGGTCCTGCACGATCTGCAGGTGGCTTTCCAGGGTCTTCACGTTTTCGTCCGCCATGTCCGATAGCAGTTTGGAGGCCAAGGACTCGTAAAACCGGAGGCGGATTTCCTCCTGGAGCTGGAGCAAGGCGTAATCGGAAAGTATTTTTTTCGCCTCATGGCCGTTGTTGGCGGCGTCCAACTGGTGCACGTTTTGGAACCCGTCAAAAAGGTCGAAATCGGCGTCCAGGGAAAGCGTGGTTTTAGGGAAATTTTCGGGAAATGCCCCCGAAAGCGCGCCGAACGCCACCTCCTCAAAGGCATATTGGGTGTCGAAAAAATGCTTGCCGCTGGCGGTCACGTGCGGGAGGAAGCCCTTGGACCAGGCTTCCAACTGTTCCCAGCCCGCCTCTTTTTCCGCGTCCTGGGCCCGGCGGTACTCGGGGGAATGTTCCAGAGCCTCCTTTTGGGCCTCCTCCAGGGTCAGGCTGGAACCCGGTGTCTCAAGGCCCGAACCGGCCGCCGCCGGGGCCGTATCCTGGGCCCAGGCCGGGGAAACCGCCCAAACCGCCGCCATGAGGAACCACGCCGCCGTTCTTTTCATCCTTCCCCTCTTTCGCTTTCTTTGGTTGACGAATAATGCGTGACGACCAGTTTCCTCAAAATCCTCATGAGTTCCTTTTGTTCCTTCGCCGAAAGGCCCGAGAAAAACTGCTTGTCCACTGCGGAAACCAGGTGGTGGGCCTTGGCAAGCGCTTCTTTGCCCTTGGCCGTGAGGTAAACGGCGTGGGAGCGGCGGTCCGTGGGATGCTCCTTGCGTTCCACCATGCCCGACTTCTCCAGGTCGTCAATGATCCCTACGATAGTGGTGCGGTCCACGTAGACGCATTTCCCGATTTCGTGTTGGGTAATGGAGCCCTTCTCCTCCAAAACCAACAGGACGCCGAAATGCTTGCCGGCCAGCCTTAGGGGGGCAAGGCGCTCCTCGTAGGCTTCCTTGATCCGGATGGCGGATTTGTTCAGCAGGAAGCCGGGCCTTCGCAGGAGGCACTCGGAGAGGCTTAGTTCACCTTCGCGGGCCTCCTCGGGTTTCTTATCCAACTTCTTTAAGGTCACCAGGGATCCTCCAAATCACCATCAGTGATAATCAGTAATACTGATTATCAGCAATCATGTCAATACCCATTTGAATATTTTCCCTTGCCGTAACTCCCGCCACGGGCCTTGGCCTCGAAAGGCTTGAAATCGATTTTGGACCCCAGGGGAAACGGCAATCCACGGGTAAATTTTTCCCACCCCGCTGGGGAGCCACCCAAACTGCCCTTTTAATAACCGATCAGGGGCGATTGCCGGACCCATTGGTCCGACTCAAGCTGTTTCACCATGAAATCCGCCAGGTCCTCGTAGGACAGGTAGGCCTTCAAACCTTTCGAGTCGAGGGAAGCCTTGACGCCGCCCCGCGCCGGGGAAGCGGTCAGCCTTCCTGGCCGCACGTTGACGTAGTCCAAACCGCTGGACATAAGATGAGACTCGCCCCTTTCCTTGTCCTCGAAGATCCCTTTGAGCAACAAGGGCACGATCATCGCCCGGAAAAACCATGGAGCCTGGCCTCGGCTGTCCCCGCAGCCCATGGCCGAGAGGTTCACGATGCGTTTTACGCCGTGTTTCTCCATGGCCGCCACGATATTGCCCAGGCTTTTTTCCTGCAGGTCGGTCTTGCCCAGGGCCCTGGGGCCAATGGCGCAGAAAACCGCGTCCTGCCCCTCCATGGCCTTGTCCACGGCCAGGGGGTCCCGGGTGTCGCCCTGGAAAACCCTCAGGCCCTTCCCCTCCTGGAAAAAGGCGGTGGGGTTGCGGGCAAAGGCCGTCACTGTATGGCCCCCGTCCAAAAGCCGCCGCACGGCCAGCCGGCCCGTGTGGCCCGTCGATCCGATGACCAGTACTTTCATGGAAACGCCTCCTTGTTTGGATGAATGAAAATTTTGGCCACCGGTGATTCTCACAGGATCAAAGCCACAAAACCCTGCAGGATAACGCCCGCCGTAGGGGCCCATGGTAGGGTTGGCATGCTTCCCCCACTTACTTATTCGCCGGCGGTTGGGGCGCGGGGGCCGACTGGGGCGCCGGATAAGG
This sequence comes from candidate division FCPU426 bacterium, assembly GCA_030041545.1. Lineage (GTDB taxonomy): Bacteria > Oederibacteriota > Muellerivitia > Muellerivitales > Muellerivitaceae > JAJPJW01. Next base: position 119,102 of record JASHNQ010000015.1, read on the forward strand.
ATAGCCATAGTAGCCGGGGTAGCCGCAAAAGAAGGGCCTATGCCACATGTGGAAGAGGCCCACGATCAGCAAGGCCAGCAGGATCCCCTTCAAGACTCCGAAACCGCCGCAACGATAGCCGTGGCAGCCGTAGCCGTGCCATCCCCCCCGCCAGGGGCCGCCCCACCCGCCCCTGCCGAAGTTTTCCCTAAAAAACTCCTTGCGGGTCTCCATGCGAAGCTTCTCTTCCGCGATGATGCGTTCTTTTTCTTGTTCGTTAAGTTCCATTTTTTCTTCTCCTTAAGTTGAACTAGGGCCTGAATCATACCCCTAGCTTGAGGATAGGGAGAGGACTGGGAAAAAGCTTTTCGGCGCTGTTTCACTTTGTAACAAGATGTAACGTTGCAAAGGCGAAGTCTTATTGGCCACAGATGAATGGGATGAACACAGATAAAATCTTTAGCTTAAAAAAAATCGAAACGAAACTAAAAATGGACTGAATTTTCTTTAGCCTTATCACATGTATCCCATTCATCTGTGGCTAAATGACTTTTTTTAAAAGCTCACGTCCATGCGGGCCCCGGCCTGTCCCCAAAGGCCGGACAGGTTGAAGACGCCTCCCGGGCTGCCCCAGGGGGCGGCCACGTAAACCCGGCCGTCGATGCGGTCCGTGAACTGGCAGACTGTGTCCAACCGCGAATAGCCGCTTTGGCCGTCGAAGTCGTAGAGGTTGGTCTCGTCCAGGGTGATGTCCAGCCACTGGAAGGGCCCGGCCACGTCGATGGCGAAGACCCCGAATTGGGTGGAGGAAAAGCTCTCGAAGCTGGAGCCGCCGCTCAGGGTGGGGTAATTGGCGTACTCCAACTCGAAGGTGGCGGTCTGCGCCTGCTGGTCGGCGTAGCGCGTTTCCCAGCCGGCGCCCGTGCTGAAGGCCCCTTGCCAATTCCCGCTCGTTTCCTGCCCCGCCGCGCCCTCGAAATAGACGTCCAGGTCCCCCACCCCTTGGGAAATATCGAAGCCCCCGCGCCCCATTTGGCCCTTGGGCAGGTAGGCGGAAAGGGATATCTCGCCGCTCTCCAGGAAGGCGAAGCTGTCGTAGCCCGCTTCCCCCCGGAAGTAGCCGCCGGCGGGGTTGCCGTAGGTGGGGTTTCCCGGAAGCCCGGTCAGGTAGAGGTTGGCCGTGCCCGAGGGAATCTGGGCCATGACCATGTCCACGCCCGTGCGTTCGTCCGAGGGCAGGAAAAAGTCGTAGGGTTGGGAATTGAGGAAGTCGGTCGGGTTAAAGAACTTGGCGGCCCCATATTTCACCTTCTGGCGGCCGATGGTGAAGAAGATCTCATGGTCGATGTTGGCCGAGATGCGTAGTTCCTGCAGCTCCACCGACAGGTTGTCGCTGGTTTGGGTGCCGAAACCATAGGGGTTGGTGTAGGTGCTTTCCGTGGGATTGCCGCTGGAAACCCCGGTGGGGTCATAGAAGGCGCGGATGCGGGCGAAAACCCGGTTGTCGTTCTCCAGCTTGGAATCCAGGTAAAGGAAGAGGATGTTGGGGTTGCTGATAAGGTCTTGTTCCAGGGAAGTCCCTTTTTGCAGGTAATAGTCCGCCTCGGTGGAAAGGGTACCGCCGATCTGCATGTTCTCCTCGGCGGAGGTTAAAAGGTTATGGAGATTGCCGGCCATGGTATCCGGGCTGGAAGCGGCCGGCGTGGGAGCAGGGGTGGCGACGGCCGGGGGCCCGCCGAACATCTCGCTTTCGGACGGGCGGTCATCCGCAAAGGCGGAGAATGGGCTTGCCAGCACAAGCATTAAAAGAACAATCCATCGCATTTTTACGCCCCCTAAGTTTAATAGCTTTAAGATTCATTACATTTCCTATTTTTTCTATTTCATACCCCGAAAAAATATTTAAAAATTTATGGAAATGTGGGGATCGGCGGGCATTCCTCGCAATGACAGTTAATTACCTGCTCTTGGTTTCCAGCCACGCCTTGGTGAACATGTTCTCCGGCAGGGCCGAAAGGTCCACCGACTGGATGATGACCAGCGTGGAATTGCCCTTGTCGATCTCGTCGTAGATGTGGATCTCGTGCGGGAACCACTGGTAGCCCTTCTTGGAGTCGCTGTAGAGTTTGTCCCACTTGGGGTCGTAGCTGGTGCGCATCAGGCGCCCCGAGAGGGCGAAGTCCTGCCGCTTGAGGTAGTTGCCGGTGGCTTCGTCCACCCAGAATTCCACCAAAGGGTAGGCCACGTCCACCCCGTTTTTCACGGTCAATTTCAGGTGCCAGACGGTGAAGTTACCCAGCTTTTCCTCACCCACGAACTGGGGGTCGTACTCGCCGGCCAAATCCGACTGGTCGAAGTCCTCGCGGTCCGAATCCGTGCCGCCGATGCGCTCCCGGTCCGTGCGGCGCTCCCACTTGCCAACGGTCGGGTCGTAGTACCAAAGGTTGCGGTCCACCCGCAGGTAACCCTTCCCCGCGTCGGTCTTGGGTTGGGTGAAGAGGATCATCAGCTTCTGGTCGATATCCCTCCGGTAGACCAGGGCCTCCTGGGCGATGTCGGGCTTGTCCTTCTGGTGCTGCTCCAGGTAAACCAGGGCCTTGTAGTCCCCGCCGCTTCGGATGCGCAGGTCGATGCCCTTGAGGATATCCACCATCTGGGCCTGGGTCAGGGCGTCCGCCGCCCACATCATTCCAGGCAAAAACACCGAGACCACGGCTAAAAGGAATATTTCACCGCGAAGGCGCGAAGCCCGCGAAAAAAACCGTTCAAATCTTTTCATTATCTCAATCCCTCCCTTTTGTTGTTTTATGCCGTTCTTCGCGATCTTCGCGCCTTCGCGGTGATAAGCCGCTACCCAACGCGGGACATGGCCGTGATGGGCCTCATGCGCGCCGCCTTGAACGAGGGGATCAACGAAACCAGCGTGCAGCAAAGGGTGATGATGGACGCGCCGCCTAGGATGCGTATTGGGTCCAGCGCGAAGTGGAAGGTGGTGGACATGAGGAACATCTCAGCCCCCGGCGGCATCGGAAAATGTAGGGTGTCAAGAATCACCGCCAAAAGGCTTCCCAAGAGGGCTCCTGTGGCCGTGCCCATGGCCCCCAGGCAGAAGGCCTCCATCACGAACATGGTCAACACGGCCCGACGCCGCATGCCGATGGCGCGCAGCGTCCCGATTTCGCGGGTACGCTCGCGGATGGCGATCCAAAGGGTATTCATGATGCCTACGGCGATGATGACCAAGAGGATGGTGGTTAAAAGATAGCTCAATCCGTCTACGCCTTTTAGGCCCCACATGGCCCAGCTGATTTCGTCTTCCCAGGTGGTGATATCCAGTTTTTGGCCCGTCCATTCCTCCCGGTTGACCTCATCGAATTTCTGCCAGAAGACCTTGTCGGCCTCCCGGTCCATGACCGTATAACCCGCTCCGGTGAGGGCCTTGCGCAGCAGGTCCATGTCCCGTGGGATGTGGTTCATGTTCTTCAGGTAAACGAGGATGGCGCCCGTGGCGGAATCGTTGATCTGGTAGAGCTGGTTCAATGTTTCTTGGGGTATGAAGACGTTGAAGGAGGTCATCATCCCCATGTCCTTGGCCACGCCGCAGACCCGAACGTCCACCGTGTTGTTGACCCCCCGGTCGGTCAGGACGGAAAAGACCAGGCTGTCCCCGGTCTTGACCTTGAGTTTTTGGGCCAGGCTTTCAAACAGGAGGATGGATCCGGGTTTCGCCAGGTCTTCCAGCTTTCCCTCCTCCATCTTGATGACCTTGGGCAGTCGTGGTTCGTGGGCTATGTCCACGCCCGCGATGCCTACCTGGGTGCTGTCGGTCGCCGAAACAAGCCGTGCCCAGCCCCGGCCCCGGGCCGTCAGGTAATCCAGGTCTGGCAGCGTCTTGGCGATGATCTCCTCGATCTTCTTGTAGTCGGTGACCAACGGCGCGCTTTGGCCCGCCGTCACCTTGTAGAAACCACCGATGTTGAGGTGCCCGGTGGCCACCGTGGTGGCCGACTCGATCATGGTGGCCTTCACCCCCGAGGAAAGGCAGCCTAGGAAGACCAGCAGGGTGGTCACGCCCGCGATGGCGCCGCCTAAAAGCAGGCTCCGTCGGCTGTGGGTCAAAAGATTTCGAAAGGCGATTAGGAACAATTGGGAGACGCCTTCGAGCCAATGTTTCATTTTAGTCCTCCGCCGCGATGGCCTGGATGGGCGACACCCTCGTTGCCATCCAGGCGGGATAAAGCGCCGAGATGCAGGTGACGATCACCACCACGATGAAAGCCCCGATGAGGCTTCCCGCGTTGAGCCAGGGGAAAAACTTGGGCCCGGAAAAGAAGAAATAAAACCAATCGTTGGGCGCGGCCATCCCGACATGCTCCAGGAGGACCACCAGGGCGCTGCCCAAGGCCGATCCGATGGTTCCGAAGACCAGTCCCAGGGCCATCGTTTCCACCACGACCATGAACAACACGAAAAGTCGGCGGGCGCCGATGGCGCGCATGGTGCCGATTTCCCGGACGCGCTGCAGGGTGGCCATGACTACCGCGTTATTAATGATGACCAGCATCACCACGAAGATGATGAAGCTGGCCAGGAATAGAATGAGTTTGGTAAGGTTCACGAACTGGCCCACGAAGCCCGTGGACTGCTGCCAGTCGATCACCTTCAAGCCCAGGTTGTCCTTGTCCGAAATCGCCTGGAGGTTCTTCATGGTTTGTTTCAACTTGGAGGGATCTTTCAGGATGACGGCGGCCCCCATGACTATGCCCTTGTCAATCTCGTCCTGGGTATAGGCCTGCCTGGTCAGGTCCACCCGCTTCACCTTGGCCCCGCCCATGGCGGCCTCGTCGTTGATGGCCTTCGGCTGGCTTTGCACCACGTCCGTCTTGGTGGAACCACCGAAGAGATCGGCCTCGGCCTGGTCCCTCGGCACGAACTTGACGCCCGCGGCCTTTTCCAGCGATTTTGTTTCGGCGATCTTTTCCGGCGTCACGTAGCCGTAGAGGTCCCGGAAGCTCATCAGGTCCATCAAGCTTAAGGATCCCGCCATGCTGGATTTCTCCAGCCCCCTGAACTGAAAGGTGCCGTAGATTTTCACGTTGACGGCTTCCACGTAACCCGACTTGGTATAGGTCTTGATGGTCAGGGTGTCGCCCGGCTTCAGGCGGTAAAGCTCCAACATCGGGGCCAGTTGGTCGTAAAAAATCTTGTAACGGGCTTCGAAGTTGGAATCATTCGTGTCAAAAAAGGAAGAAAGCAGTTTGGGCAGGTCTGTTTCCTTCGAATGCAAGGCCCCCTGCAATATCGATACGGCCTTCTGGCTGGAAAGGGGGTCCAATTGCAGCACGATCTCGTGAGTTTGTTCGCGGTTCTGCCTCACCAGGTCCTGCAGGTCGGGGTTCTTGGCGATGGTCTGCCGCTTTTCCGTAATGGCTTCGTGGATTTGGTCCAACCGGTGGGCCGATTTGAGCTTGAACATGTTCTCATAAACGTACTTGGACAAAAGCATTCCCCGGTGGCCTGGGGGGACCATCCCTCCGTCCACGATCTGCAGGCGGTCGAAGGACTTGGCAAAAGCGTCTAGGTCCGTCCCAACGTAGGAAAGGAAAATCTGGTCCGAGTCGGGCACCAGGTAGGCGATCTTGTTCTCCAAAAACTCCAGGTGGTTGAGGGGGTCGGCATCAAAGCCGGCCCAGAAGGCCGGGGAAGCCGCGTGTTGTAGGTCCTTGATCGACTGGGGGTCCACCGAACCCGCCGCCCCGATCTTGTTGTGTTTTTCCATGTCGTTTTGGATGACGAAAATCATCTGCCGCACGTGGGCCTTGAGGCTGTCGATCATCTCTTTCCTTTGCTGGCGGGTCATCTGGCCCGAGGCCTCATGCGGAGGGCCGGGGTTTGATTGTGCCGGTTCCATAATGGAACCGGCGCCCGGCGATTCGGCCTTGCGCAGTTTCTCCAGGATCTGGTCGATGGTGTTGCCGTAGACCACGATGGCCGTGTTGACGCCCTCGGGCACCACGGCGGAGACGTTGGGGTCGGACAGGAGGGGCCCCTTGATCTTGGAGAAGTCCGGGATGGGGTCCAGGTCCGGGATCTGCCAGCTGTCGAAAAGCGCGGGTTTGTCCTTTGAAGAACTCTCGTAAACCTGCGCATGGCCGGCCACCGAGTCGATGATGCTCTTGCTCATGGTCTTGTCCATGCTGTTAACCAAGGAGCCGCCCACCACGAAGAAAAAGGTGGCGGCCAGGATGATCAAGCCGACGATGACGTTCAAAAAACTGGAGAAGATGTTGCGCAGGGAGATGCGCAACAGCAGGAGCGCCCAGCCCATCAGTGCCTCCCCGCCGCCGCCTTGCCCGCGGCGATCTTCCCATCGGCCAGCCGGATGACGGAATTGGCGTGGCTCATCACCTTGGCGTCATGGGTGGAAAAGATAAAGGTGGTCTTCTCCTCCTCGTTCATTTCCTTCATGAGGTCGATGATGTTTTCCCCCGTGACCGAGTCCAGGTTGGCCGTGGGCTCGTCGGCCAGCACGATCTTGGGGCGGGTCACCAGGGCGCGGGCGATGGCCACCCGCTGGCGCTGGCCACCGGAGAGCTCGCTGGGCCGGTGCTGGGTGTGCTTGTCCAGGCCCACCTTTTTCAAAAGTTCGTCCACGCGCTGGGCCCTTTCCGCGGCCGTGAACTTGCGCTGGAGCAGGAGGGGGAATTCCACGTTTTGGAAGACGGACAACACAGGCACCAGGTTGAAGCTCTGGAAGATGAATCCCAGCGTATGGAGCCGTAGGTCCGTCAGCTGGCGGTCGTTCAGGCCCTTGGTATCCTGGCCGTCCACCATCACCGTCCCCCGGGTGGCCGTGTCCACGCAGCCGATGAGGTTTAGGAGGGTGGTCTTGCCCGACCCGGAGGGGCCCACGATGGAAAGGAAGTCCCCCTGGCGGACCGTCAAGCTGACGCCGCGCAGGGCCGGAACCACCACTTTGTCCAAGTGGTACTCCTTCACAACCTTCTGGATGGAGACAATGGCCGTTTTTTCGGCGTGTTGGGGCATAGGCTCGCTCCTTAAATTTTTCGGCTTTTCCCGGGTTCTTTTTCGAGGGCCCAACTATACAGGAAGACGCCCCGGAAAATAAATTCCACTTTTCGTAACAAAATGTAACTAACCCCTGGCTTTTGAAAACAATTTCAGCCTTCCGATAGAAAGATCCGGAGTTGGCTGGTTTTGTTTATTCCTCGGTGCTTTTTTTATTTCGAGAGGGTCACACCGTTCTCAATATTAGGCTGGAAGCCTATTGGCAAATGTTGAAATGTGTAACAAATGGTAACAGCTGGCGTGGCGGACGGGCCTGCGTGCTAAAATTTAAAGAAAAAAAACGTCCAACACAAAGCCTCAAAGACGCCAAGAAAGGCGATTCTTTGGTTCTAACTTTGAACCTTTGTGCCTTCGTGTTGGCTTTGGGTGCTAAAAATGACCTCCAAAAAACAAATCCTCCTCATCGACGACGATCAGAAGCTCAATGAACTCCTGAAAAACTACCTAGCCAAGTTCGACATGGGGGTCACCTCTGTCGTGCATCCGGAGGAGGGCCTGAACCTCCTGAAAAAGCGCGGGCCCGACTTGGTGATCCTGGACGTGATGCTGCCGGGGAAGGACGGCTTTGAGGTTTGCCGGGAAATCCGCAAGTCCTCCAAGGTGCCCATCATCATGCTCACCGCCCGCGGCGACGTAACCGACCGGGTGGTGGGGCTGGAAATCGGAGCGGACGACTACCTGCCCAAGCCCTTCGAGCCCCGTGAGCTGGTGGCGCGCATTCAAACCGTCTTGAGGCGCTTAGCCCCCCTCCCTTCCGCGGCGCCCGCCGGTTTCCTGCAGTCGGACGGCCTTACCGTGGACCTGGCCAAGCGCACCGCGGCCCTGAAAAAAAGGGAATTGGGCCTGACCACCACTGAGTTTGAGGTCCTCCTTTTCTTCCTGAATAACCCAGGGGTGGTCCTCAGCCGCGACCGCATCATGGAATACCTGAAAGGCATCGAATGCGAGGCCTTCAACCGCTCCATTGATATCGCGGTCAGCCGCTTGCGGCGCAAGCTCAAGGACAGCGCGGAAAAACCGAAGTTTTTTAAAACCGTCTGGGGCGAGGGTTATCTTTTCATCGGGAAGGTAGCCCATGTTCCGGTTTGATTTAAAATTATTTGTCCGTCATTGCGAGGAATGCCCCGCGAATAGCGGGACGTTTATGACGAAGCAACCTCAGTTAAAATACGCCCTTGGAAAGGACCAACTGCTAAAGGCTAAACCACCCATGAACTGGGGTTGCTCCGCCTCAAAATTCGAGGCTCGCAATGACATCTAAAACAACCGAACAAAACTCCGCAACACATAAGACACCCGCCACCCGCTGTCCCTGGGCGCCGCCCCTCCGCCACTCCCATGACCACTGGCACGGGCCCTGGGGCCGCCCTCCCCGGCACTGGTTTTTCATGCGGATCCTTTTTTTCTTCTTTTGGTTCGGCGTGGTGTTGACCGTCGCCTTTTTTCTTTTCGGGGGCCTGTCCTTCCACAATGTCCTGCACGCCTTTTGGATCGTCTTCCTCATCATGGCCCTGGGCGGCATGGTGCTGGGCCGCATGTTCAGGCCCCTGCGTTGGCTGATGTGGGGGGTCCATGAGATTTCCAACGGCAACCTGGACTTCCGGTTCCCCGCCCGGGGCCGCCACGGTGAAATCGGTTACCTGGCCGAGCAGTTCAACCAAATGGTGGGGCACATCCAGGAAATGATCCGCTCCAAGGACCAATTGCTCCTGGACGTCAGCCACGAACTCCGGAGTCCCCTGACGCGGCTGAAACTGTCGCTGGAAATGGCCCCCAAGGGCAAAATGAGGGATTCCATGCTCAACGACGTGGCCGAGATGGAAACCATGCTCACCGAGATATTGGAAGCCGAGCGGCTCAAGAGCGGCAACGGGAAGCTTTCCCTTGCCGCCGTGGACTTGGCGGCCGTCGCCGCTGAAACGTTGAAAAGATACAAGGGCCGAAAACCCGGTTTGAGGCTCCTGGGGGAAAGGAAAGGCCTCGTCATTAACGCCGATGAGTCGCGGGTTAAGACGGTGTTCCAAAACGTCGTGGAGAACGCCCTGAAATATTCGGCGGGGCGGAAAAAACCCGTTGAAATAAGCTTGACGACCGAGGCGGACAACGCCCTGGTGGCCGTCCAGGATTTCGGGCCCGGCATTCCCCCGGAAGAGCGGGACAAGGTCTTCGAGCCCTTTTACCGCGTGGACAAGTCCCGCGCCAAGGAAACCGGCGGCTTTGGGCTGGGCTTAAGCCTCTGCCGGGAGATCATGCTGGCCCACGGCGGGGACATCCGCCTGGAAAGCGACTTGGGCCGGGGTACCAAGGTGGCTTTGCGGTTTCCCTTGAAGGGGCTCGTCATCTCCCCTGGGGATTCGTGATCGAATTGCGTTTTAATTTTGTTAAGGGCGGATGGGGCCGGGTTTTCGCTTAACCCCGCGGCGGGATAAATTTCTTGACCATCCCTCCCAGGGCGATTAGGCTTTCCCCATGGAAAAAGTATCGGCTTCCTTCAAGGGACTGGCGGACGGCTTCCTGGCTTCCCTGCGCAAAGCCATCGCCGTCGTCAAGAACCCTTCCCTCTTTTTCAAATCCCCCGAATACATCCGTTTCACCATCCGCCTGAGGCCCCAGACTTTTCCGTGGTTTGTCCGCGGCGACTTGGACGGCTTCTTCGGCCTTTTCATCGACAACCTTCTGCAATTAATGCTGATCGGAAGCCTCTGCAAGGTCTTTTGCGGGCTCCCCAATGATTTCATCACGGGTCAAATACTCCCCGGAGCCGCCGTTTCCATCCTTCTGGGAAACCTTTATTACGCCTGGCAGGCCCGGGAGCTGGCCATTGATTCCCGCCGCAACGACGTGACCGCCCTTCCCTTCGGCATCAATACCCCCAGCCTCATCGCCTTCATCGTCCTGATCATGTCCCCGGTGTTCCAGGAAACCCACGATTCCCACCTGGCCTGGCAGGCCGGCCTTTTCGCCTGCTTCCTGAACGGCCTCATGGAGATCGGGGGGGCCTATGCCGGCGACTGGCTGCGGCAAAACACGCCGCGGGCCGCCCTGCTTTGCGCCCTGGCCGGGGTGGCCGTGACCTTTATCGCCATGGGATTTATTTTCCAGATTTTCTCCTCCCCCCTCATCGGCTTTTTACCCCTCATGCTGATCCTGATCAGCTACGGTTCCCGCATGAAATGGCCCCTTTCCCTTCCCGGCGGCTTCGTGGCCGTGGTCATCGGAACCATCCTGGCTTGGGCCTTCCGGTCCATCAACCTGACGACCCTGAATGTATCCACGGATCCCATTATGTGGGGTTTCCGCGCGCCCCACGCCGTACCCAAGGACCTCTTCGCCCTTTTGTTCCATTCCACGGGGTGGAAATACCTGGCGGTTATTTTCCCCATGGGGCTCTTCAACGTCATCGGTTCCCTTCAAAATCTGGAATCCGCCGAGGCCGCGGGTGATTCCTACGACACCAAGCCGTCCTTATTAACCAACGGCATCGCCACCCTGGTGGCGGCCCTTTTGGGAAGCCCCTTTCCAACCACGATTTACATTGGCCATCCGGGCTGGAAAGCCTTGGGCGCCCGCCACGGTTATTCCATTTTGAACGGCGCCGTCATCACGCTCCTATGCCTGGCGGGAGGCGTCACCTTGTTCCTGAAGGTGGTGCCGCCCGAATGCATCCTGGGAATCCTCCTTTGGATCGCCATCATCATCACCGCCCAAGCTTTCCAAGAAATCCCCAAGGAACATGCCCTGGCCGTGGCCTTCGGATTGATCCCGGCTTTCGCCGCCTTCACCTTGGAAGTGGTGGTGAAACAAACCCTTATCGCGACCAAAACCCCCTTGTCCTCGGTGGCGGCGATCCTGGACGACCCGACCAATCCCCTCCACCTTCACGGGCTCATCGCCTTGAGCCAGGGTTTTTTGCTCGTTTCCATGATTTTCGCGGCCGTCATGGCCTTCATTATCGACCATAAATTCCTGAGGGCCGCCCAATGGTCCTTCGCCGCCTCCCTGCTTTCCTTCACCGGGTTCATTCACGCCTATAAATTGCCGGTCGACTCCTTCTGGATCCAAAACAAGTTCGGCGTCCTCGCCGAGCCGAACTTCGGGATCATGTATGCACTGACCGGCGCCATCCTGATGATTTTGCACTACCGGCAGAAATCTAACGCCAAACCCGCTCGGCGCAAGAAGAAGGGCCAAAAGGACGAGTTTGAAGAACCTCCCAAGAGCAAGGTCAGCTACCTTTAAACGGCAACCTCTTGAACCGCGAAGGCGCGAAGAACGCGAAGAAAATAAAGGTAAAACTGCCCTTTTGACTTTCTTCCCAAAAACCGTTAAAAATCTCCCAGGTTTTCTTTAAGGATTTACCTTCGCGATTTCGCGGTGGAATAATTTTTGGAGGTTTCCATGAAAGGCCGCTTTTTATCCGCTCTCATTCTCGTTTCCGTGCTGTCCGTAAAGGCTTGGGCCGGTGCTTCGGCGGGCGTCACTTCGGTGTCGGACCCCTTGCTGGTGGCGCACAAGGACTCGGACTTCCACTGGCAGAAATCCTGTGAGACCGACGGGCTGACCGTCTACTGGTCTAAGGTGGAGGGAAGCCAGGTCATCGCCTTCAAGGGCGACGGCATCGTAGACGAACCCTTGGACAAGGTGGCTTCGGTCATCGTGGACACCACGCGCGGCACGGAGTGGATCGACAGCCTGGTGGCCTCCAAGGTGGTGCGCCCCCTAAACCCCACCGAGTTCATCGAGTACGACCACGTGGGCATCCCCTTCCCCTTCGACACCGTCATGTCGGACAGGGACTTCGTCTCCCACGTGACCGTGGATTACGACCCCCAGACCCGGTGGATGAGCATCAGCTACCTGCCCGCCGAGGACGGGCTGGCCCCCGTTTTGAGGAAATACACCCGGGGCGTGATGACCTGCGTGTTCAAGATGGTGCCCATGTCCCTGCCGGACCAGACCTACGTGGAGGCCGAGGTGCATTGCGACCCCCGGGGCGCGGTGCCCAAGTGGCTAGTGAACTTCTTCCAGGAGGGCTGGCCGGAGACCACCTTCGAGAACCTGCGCCGCGAGGTGAAGAAGCCGGACATCAAGGTGGTGCCCATCATCGCCGGTATCCTGGAAAAAGCTCCGGTCAAAGTGGCCAAAAACAGCGGAAAATCGAAGGCCTTAGCCGCGAATTTGCGCTGATGGCCGCTGAAAAACGAAAACCCACCTGCTAAAACAAAAAAGCCCATCCTTTTTTTCAGGATAGGCATTGTGTTGCTATCTGCTTTTAATTCCCAACTTCGAACTCCTACACAGTTTCTCCTTTGTAATGGGACTGAAAGTCCCAAAAATGAGAACTATGTTACCCTCATTACATTGCATCGGGCGAAGCCCGATATTAGGTCATAGAAAATAAGGGTAACTCTTCACTCCTGGAATGATTTTTATTCCAGGTAGGCGTCCGCCTCGATCTCCACCACCATTTCCGGGTCAATGAGCTTGGACACCTCCACCATCGTGGTGGCGGGACGGATGTCCTTGAAGAATTCACCGTGGGCCTTTCCGTATTTCTCCCACTCGGCGATCTTGGTCACGAACATGCGGGTGCGCACCACGTTCTTGAGGGAGGTGCCGGCCTTTTGGAGGGCGGACTCGATGTTCTTGAGGATTTGCCGCACTTGGGCCTCCGGGTCGCCGGGACCGACTACCTTGCCGTCCGGCCCGGTGGCGGTGGTGCCGGATACCCAGATTTGGTTCCCGATCTTGACCGCGCGGGAATATCCGATCAAGGGTTCCCACCTCGACCCGGTGCTGATGTTTTCGCGCTTTGCCATATCCTTTCCTCTCAATGATCAATTGTTTTTACGGGTTTTCTCAATCTTGAATGATGGAAGTTTTTAACCAAAGGTTAAAAACTCACAACAATTCAAAATTCTAATTCAAAATTGCCGTTCAGGACGACCCGACCTTGCGTGGCGCGCTCACCTGTTTTTGCACGTTCGTGGGCCCCCCCATCTTGGGCCCGTGGGCATGGTCGTGCTTGTGGCCGTGTTCGTGGGGATGCTCGTGGCCCTGGTGGTCGTGGTCGTGTTCCTCGGCCTTCATTTTCTTGGCCGTCTCCTCGTTCACCTTGGCCAAAGCCGCGCTTTGGGCCTTCTCGTCCGCTTCCATATGGCATTTCTTGTACTTCTTGCCGGAACCGCAGGGGCAGGGTTCATTACGCCCCGTTTTCAGCCGCGCCCGCCAGTCGTTGTCCGCCATAGGTCCTCCAAACGTTAAAGTGCCGCCATTATACGGTTTTTGGCCTTAAAAGCATCCCCGGTCGGTTGCAAAAGGGGCATGTCCTTCGATATGCTTTGTCACGGTAGGAAAAGCAAGGGAGGGCCCATGCCCGCCGGGGACGCCACCGAAAAAGCCTTGGAGGATATCCGCCGCCTGCGGGACTGCCTTCAGGGCACTTTTTTCCTGGACCGCCTGAAACTGACGGAGCTGGAAAAGCTCATGTCGTCCATGAAAAAGCTCAAAGTGCCCGCCGGCTACACCGTTTTCAAGCAGGGCGACCACGGCGACACCTTCTATCTGGTGTCCAAGGGTCGCCTTTCCTTCTGGGTCCGCAAAGGCCTCAAGGAGGTCAAGGTCACAGAACTCCAGCCCCTGGATTATTTTGGGGAGACGGCCTTGATCAGCGATGCCCCCCGCTCGGCCACCGTCAAGGCCGACACCGATTGTGAGCTTTTCATCCTTCACGAGGCCGACTTCCACGACATCCTGATGGCCAACCCCTGGATCGCCGGGGAGATCAAGGCCCAGATGGACCGCAAGTCCCGCATCAAGAAACAATCCTATTAAGGGCGGTCCAGGTGGTCCAGGCGGCCCTTCAGGTAAAAGATGGTTGCCTCGTGCTTCCACAGGCTCTCATAGGCCCCCCAAAAAAGATGGCTCACGTAATCCAACTGGAACTCGGCGATGAGGCGCGGCCCCGCGCCCTCGGCGCTCAAGCCCCGGGCCCATTGCCGCCATTTGTCCCCGGATAGGAGAAGCCGGGCCAATCCGCTTTCTCCGTTAATCCGGTTCCTCAGGTATTGCACCATGAGGGTTTCCAAATTGCCCTCGGCCTCAAGGAATTCCTCCCGCAGTCCCAATAGCGCGTTTTTTTCAAACACCTTTGCCATATAAAGATCCTTGGCCTCCATATAGTCCGGGTTGTAATGCTCCCCCATGGCGAAGATGTAACTTTCCACGTCCCGCCGTTGTCCCACCAAGAGGTAACGAATTTCATTCGCCAGGAAATCCCATTGCTGGGGGCGGCTCAGGGCATGGAGCGGCACGCCCCGGATCGTCGCGGGAATCTCGTGGCGGCAGATGTGGCAAAGATTTTGGGGGGATTGGGTGTCCGGTTGGTTTTGGAGATTTTCCAGGCAATAGGGGCAGCGGGAGGAACCGTCCCAGGCAGGGCTGTAATCGCGACGGAATTTCAGCGGAATATCGACGACGTTCGACTTGTCCATGTTTCACCTCACTCGCCTAGAAGTCAATCGAAGGGTTGAGGGAGAGCGTCTCTTCCAACCATGTCAGTGTGCTCCCATGAAGTTCGGGTTGTAAACGAAAAAGCGCCTTGTCGTTAAACTGAACGAGGCTGTGAAGAAACCGGACACCCTGATTCCCATTTAACAATCGGGCGGCAAAAGCCCGAACCATGAAATCAGGCTAGTCCCGTTTTCCTTACCCAGGCGAAGCCTGGATTTCGAATGATGAAACCGGACAGCTTAGCCACCGACCTGTCCGGCATAGCTCGAACGGTAGTGAGAAATCAGCGAAGCCGGAAGCCGAACGGTAGCGATGATTGGCGAAGGTGGAGGCCAGGGCGGGGATAGGTTGAAGGGGATGAAAGCGGATTCGAGGGCGGGAAAAATAAATATCCGGGCCTTAACTATATTCTAATGGCCTGACCCCTTTGTATTAAACAATCAATTTCTTTTTAAACCGAGGGATTTAAGTATATAAATCCCATTTCAAAGGGGGAGTTAGTTCAAACCGAGCCACTACCGGTGAAGGCGGCTATCGCTTGCCGCTCTTGGCCGCTTCCTTGAGGCGCTTGGCCTCGCGGGCCGTCCATTCCTCGTACTCGGCGTAGCTGCCCTTGAAGTCCACATAGGTGCCGTCCATCTTGAGTTCCAAAACGCGGTTGGCCACCTTGCCGATTAAATCCTGGTCGTGGGAGGAAAAAAGCACGGTCCCCGTATATTCGGAAAGCGCGGTGGAGAGGGACTCGATGGATTCCAGGTCCATGTGGTTGGTGGGCTCATCCAGGATGAGCACATTCCCGCCTTCCAGCATGAGGCGCGAGAGCACCATGCGCTGGCATTCGCCCCCGGAGAGCACCTTCACGTTCTTGTCCTGCTCCTCGCCGGAAAAAAGCATGCGGCCCAGCATGCCCCGGATTACCTGGCCTTCCGAAAACGGGTCGAACTGCCGCAGCCACTCGAGCGCCGTCATGTCGCGTGTCAGTTCCTCCTTCACGTCCTGGGGCATGGAGGAAAGCTTGACCGTGGAGCCCCAAACCGCCTGGCCCTCGGCCATCTTCAATCCCCATTGGGCCAGGGTGGAGCCTTCGGCCTGGTAGGCTCCGACCAGGCACTTGATGAGCGTGGTCTTGCCCACGCCGTTGGGCCCGATGATGGCCACCTTGTCCCCGTTACCCACGATGAAGCTGACTTTCTTGAGCACCTTGAGGTCGCCATAGGCCTTGCTGATGCTCTTGACGTTGAGGATGTCCTTTCCCGCGGGTTGCTTTTCCTTGAAATAAAGCCGGGGGTATTGGCGGGTGGAGGGGACGATCTCCTCCAGCTCGATCTTTTCCAAAAGCCGGGCGCGGCTGGTGGCCTGGGCGCTCTTGGAGGCGTTGGCGGAGAACCTGGCGATAAACTCCTTGAGCTCCGCAATCTGCTTTTCCTTGCGGGCGTTTTCGGTCATCTTGCTGTCCAGGGCCTGCTTGGAGGCATGGACGAAAAAGTCGTAGTTGCCCGTGTAAACCGTCACCTTCTCGCGGTCCACGTCCGCGATATGGGTGCAGATGTGGTTGAGGAAGTGGCGGTCGTGGGAGATGACGATGATGGTGCCGTCGTAGGCGTTCAGGTAGTCTTCCAGCCAGTCGATGGTGCGGATATCCAGGTTGTTGGTGGGCTCGTCCAAAAGCAGCACGTCGGGCTTGGCGTAAAGCACCTGGGCCAGCAGCACCCGCACCTTCCAGCCGCCGGTCAATTGCTTCATCTTCCAGTCGTGCTTCCCGGTCTCGATGCCCAGGCCTTCCAGCAGTTCCCCGGCCCCGGCCGTGATGGTGTAGCCGTCCATCTCCCCAAAATGGGACTCCAGCTCCGCGGCGCGGATGCCCTCCTCGTGGGTCATGTTGGGCTTGGCGTAAAGCGTGTCCTTTTCCTGCTGGATCTTCCAGAGGTCCTCCCGGCCCATGAGGACCGTGTCCAGGACCGTGGTCTCGTCGAAGGCGTTTTGGTCCTGCTTCAACATGGCCAGCTTGACGCCGCGGTCCACCGCGATCTCGCCCTCGTCGGGCTTGAGCTGGCCCGCCAGGATCTTCATGAAGGTGGACTTGCCCGCGCCGTTGGCGCCGATCAAGCCGTAGCAGTAGCCCGGGTTGAACTTGACCGTCACCTTGTCGAAAAGGGTCTTCTTGCCGAACTTGAGGGTGACGTCTTTCGCCGAAATCATCTTCTAGCCTTTTGTTGTCAGGTGGGCTGCCAACTGTCGACTGTGAACTGTCGGCTGCCGTAGGGCCGCAATTGTCGGACGATTCCAACGGGGAGTCAAGGACGTTTGAACGGCGGGGATTCAGGGCCGGGCGGGGCTTTCAGCGGTTGGGGCGGATTGTTTTTGGCGCAGGTAAGGCGCGTAATAGTTCGCCAGGAACTGTTCCTTATAATCCCGAGTGGAATCCACCGCGCCGATCCACTGGTAAAAGCGGATGAAAAGCCAGGCGTAATCCCATTGGTAGGGCAGGAACCCGGCGCGGATGCCGTTGGGGTAGAGGTGGTGGTTGTTGTGCCATTCCCCGGTCACCAGGCCCGGCCAGAGCTGGTTGATGGAAAGGTCCTTTTGGTTGAAGTCCACGCCTTCCTTGCGCTTGTCCCTTCCCCCGCCGTGGCCGTCGAAGTTGAAGGTGCGGATGCCCACGGCCCAAACCCCGGTCCAGCCGAAGATCGTGACCGCCAAGGGCATGCCGCCGATGAGGTAAAAGGCCCCGAACCAGAAGGCCCAGTTGAGGGCGAACTGCAAAAAGGTTCTCATCGGACAGGCCAGCGAGCCCCAGCTTTGGTATTTTTCGTAGCCGTTCACGCCCATGCCCGTGTGGCGAACCAGGGCCGCGGTGCGCGCGTAGTCCTCACGGCTCATGTCCCGGGCGATAGCCTGGTGGTTCACGTCGGCCAGGAAGCAGTAAAGCCACCCGCCGTGGACGTTGTAGGGGTCGCCCGGCTTTTCCGAAAGGTAATGGTGCACATGGTGGGACACCACGTAAACCTCCTCCGGCACCACCTTGATGACCAGGTTGCGCAGGATGAAGAGCCAGAACCGGTTCCTCAGGGTGAAGGCGTGGTGCGTGGAGTAGCGGTGCAGGTAGACCGTGCCGTGGGTGCCCAGGACCACCATGCTGTAGAAAAAGCCGGCCGCGAAAAGGGGCCAGGTGAAGTAACGGTAAAAGGACAGGAAGAAGAAAGGCGCCAGGCAAAGCACGACCATCCAGCTGAAAAAAGGGAGCCAGTTTTTTTTGGACTGGAGGATATTGAGCCGGGTGAAGAACTCCCGGGCGATTTCCCCGGAACTGGGCGCGTAGAATTTGGGGCCTTGGGTGAATCCGTAGGAAGGCGGGTCCAAAACGCGGTCGAGATAAGCCATAAAACACCTTTGCGGGCGGACACGCAACACCGTTTGAAGGGAGTCACTTGTCTTGATGAAAACAGGGAAAGTATAGCGGGTTTTGGCCGGCAGGGGTGTTAAATCGGGAAAACGGTTTTCCCCGATCCGTTAGGTTTACTTAAGTTTACTTGGTGATTTCAGCCAAAAGACCCTGCCAGGCCTGCAAATCTTCCTGTTGCTCGTTCGTCAAGTGGTGGGTTTTGTTGCGGAATTTGCCGTGGCCCAGCCTTAAGACCTCGTTGTCCTTGGCCATTTTGGTCTTCCCGTGGAAATTCACCACCGCCGCGCCCTGGAAGGAAACCACCGTCAGTTGCTCCTCCCGGCGCGAAACCTCGAAGAGGGTGCCGTGCTCGCGGCAATAGACGCCACCCGCCGTCACCTCCAAAGCCCCGCTGAGGGACGGGTCCAACTGGCCGAGCAGTCGCCCGGTGACCAGGTTGACCTGGCATTGCGGGCCCTTGTCGCCTTGGCGCAGCCGCGTGATATGGATGCGCGTGTGCGGCGCCAGGTAAAGATAGGACTTCGGCCCCAGCCTGAGGACCGCCTCGCTGTCCGCGGCGGTCGTGACCTTGTCCCCGTCATCCAAGGTTTGGCTGGTGTAAAGCCGGGAGGTCTCGTCGTTTTCGTTGTGGTAGGCCGTCACGTCTCCCTTGACCCGCACGGCATGGAACGAGGTGTCGTCTTGGGGCCAGGACGGGGCCGCCGTGAGGAGGGGGAGGGACAACGCGAGAAAGGGAATGAGGAGGGGCCGGGTGTTTTTCATGTTTTGGGAACGGCGCATTATAGAACAGCTCCCGGCGCCTGTCAGCCAACTTGGGGGGCGGCGTTCGTTTTAACGCGTCCAATCCAGCCATTGTTGGAATATTTTTTTCACCGCGGGAGTCAGGCGCGTGCGGTGGTAGGCGTCGGCGATTTTCTTGACCGCCTCGGCTTGGGTGGGATAGGGGTGGATGACGTTGGCGAGCCTGGCGAGGCCCATCTTTCCCACCATGGCCGCGGTGATCTCGCTGATCATCTCCCCGGCGTGGGGAGCCACCAGGGTGGCGCCTAGGATGCGGTCCGTTCCTTTTTTAACATGAATGCGGACGAATCCTTCCTCCTCCCCTTCCGCGACTGCGCGGTCCACGCCGGAAAAGGGCTGGGTGAAGGTGGTATACGGAATCCCCTTCTCCCGCGCTTCCTTTTCCGTCATTCCCACCTGGGCGATTTCCGGGTCGGTGTAGGTACAGCGGGGAATAACGAGATCGCTCCATTTGGCGCGGCCGCCAAACAGCGCGTTTCGTAGGATGATGCGGGCCATGGCGTCCGCCGCGTGGGTGAATGGGTGTTCTGAGCAGATATCCCCCGCCGCGAAGACACGGGGGTTGGAAGTGCGCAGGCGGTCGTCCACTTCCACGCCTTTCCTCTCGTCGTACCTCACCCCCGCTTCCTCCAGGCCCAGCCCCTCCACGTTGGGCAGGCGTCCCACGCCCACCAGGATTTGATCGACCGCCGCGTACCCCGGAACGCCGTTGGATTTGTAATGAAGCACCCTTCCGTGGGTGGCCCCTCCAATCCTTTCGATTTCCGCGTTCAGGACGATCCGGATGCCTTCCCTCCTGAAAACCTTCCCAAGGACTTCGGCCGCGTACGGGTCTTCCTTGTGGAGGAACCGGGGGCCCCGCTCCAAGATCGTCACTTCGCTACCCAAGCGCTGGAAAGCCTGGGCCAGTTCGCAGCCGATAGGACCCCCGCCGATCACCGCCAGCTTGGGAGGTAATTCGGTGAGATTAAAAACGGTTTCATTAGTGAGATACCCGGCTTCCTCCAAGCCGTCGATGTTGGGCTTCACCGCCCGTGCGCCCGTGGCAATGACGGCCTTCTTGAACTTTAGTTTTTGATGACCCACTTCCACGGTTTCGGGATCCGCGAACCACCCCTCCCCGAGGAAGACATCCACCCCCAGTTCTTTGAATCGTTGGGCGGAATCGTTGGGGCTTAACCCGGCGCGGATGCGCCGCAGGCGTTCCATGACCTTTCCGAAGTCGGGCTCGGGCCGGGCGGCCGTCTTCCAACCCAGGGATTCGGCCTTGAGGATTTTCCCCCTCACCCGCGAGGAAGCAAGGAGGGATTTGGAGGGGACGCAACCCACGTTCAGGCAGTCGCCGCCCATCCAATGCCGCTCAATGAGGGCCACCTTGGCGCCCAGCCCCGCGGCGCCGGCCGCGGCCACCAGCCCGGCCGGGCCCGCGCCCAGCACCACCAGGTGGTAGCGGCCTTGCGGCTGGGGGTTCACCCAATCCGTCGGATGGACGTTCAAGAGGAGCTTTTGGTTGTGCGCGTCGGGCGGCAGGGTCTCAAAATCCATTTTTCCCCCTTGAACCCTTGGATTCCTGGTCGAGGACCTGAAGGGCGTATTGGAAGTCCCTATTCCCCGGATCCTGGCGAAGGGCGGCTTCCAGATACTTGCGCGCCTCGGGATAAAAGCCTTTGCGCAACAAAAGGCATCCCAGATCGTACTCCAAATGCGGAAAAGGGTAGCCGCGCGTGACCGCGTTCCTCAAGGCCTCCACTTGGAGGCCGTAATTGGATTCGAACCCCTTGTAATAATAAAACCCGGATAAAGGTTCCCAATAACCGTCTTGAAGGAAAGGGTCCTCGGCCATGAGGGAAGGCGGATTCCGCCAGTACTGGAGCGCTTCCTCCCCGGTTTTGGAATTGGCCACGTTGAGCATCTCCTCACGCCCCACTTGCAGCCAGCGGTCGGCCTCCACCCATTTTTCCAGGCGGCCGCCTTCCCGGGCGGTGATGGGGATCAAACCCACGGCCAGGCGGTCGTCCCCGCCCGCCATCAAAGGGGGCCTCCACCATTGGACGCCGGGGAAAAACCCTTGGAGGAACGGGACCGCATCCGGGTCAAGGAGCAGGGCCGCCCATCGCGCCTGGTGGAAATCCAGCCGGGGGTTCTCTCCCGCGTTGAAGGCGAAGACCGCCCCTGCCAAACTCTCCTCGGGATGAACGGTCAATCCCTGCTCAGGGTGGTTGGGATCCTTGAACTGGGTCAGGAGGATCCCCGGCCCGCGGTCCCGGGCGACCTTTTCCAGGACGCCGTAAACCAACCGGATTTGCCCCGTGGATTCAACCCAGGGGGCCAGGGTTTCCCGCCAACGGGCCCCATCCCAGCCGAAACTCAGGGCCAAAGCCGCGGCCAAAACCACGCCGCGGCCCCTGGAAGGCAACTCCGCCACAAGGCGAGCGGCGCCCCAGCCGGCCAAGCCCAGGCAAGGGATCATGAGCTGGATGATCCGGAAGCATTCCAGGTTCTGCGAAAGCAGGCCGGGCAAAAGGAAAAGGAGGAAAAGGCCGGCCAGTCCGCCGCGCCAAGGACGGGACGCCCGGGACTCCCAAACCTCCCCAACACCCATCCAGAAGCAGGCGGCGGCGAGGGGGTTTAAAAACCCGCCCCCAAAGGGCGCGTAAATGCCCTGGGAATGGTATCCCCAAAAGAGGCAGTTAAGGTAATCCAGCGAGGAAATCAGGACGGTCCTCACGGAAACGAAACCGTGGAAGGCGCTGTAGCCCGCCAAATGGGTGCCGTATCCGCCGCTCTGGGCGGCGGCGATCCAAAAATAAAACCATGTCGCGGCAAAACCCGTTCCCCAAGCCAGGGGCATCCGCTGGTTCCACCCCCTTTTGCGCAAGGCAAGCCACAGGGCGCCCAGGGATCCCGCCGCCACCACGGGCCAGGAGGTGTAAGTCCAATAACCCAGTCCCGTCCATGCCCCCAGGAAGAGGAACCAGCGCTGTTCCCCTTGGCCCCATCCCTTTTCCAGGGCCGTGGCGGCCAGGATCAGGACCCCCATCTCCCAAAGGGGAGGCAGGATGTTGGTCAGGGCGAGCCCCTGGTGGAAGACCGGCCAGTAGCCCAAGGCGAAAAAAGCGGTGAAAAGGAAGCCGGGGGTTGGAGGCAGGAACCGGCGGGAGAACCCCGACACCAGAAGGAGGGTGAGGCTCGCCACCAGGAAGGGTGGGATGAGGAGGGCCGGGAAAAGGCTTCCCGTCGCCTTCCATAAAAGGGACGTGACCCAGACAAGCAACGGGGGATCCTGGCCGTCGAAGTAAAAAAACCTCCAGCTCCACTGCCGGTTCAATCCCAGCGCGGCCTGGACCGTGGAGGCCTCGTCCAACAGCGGCCAAGGGGGAAAGGCCCAGGATCGGAAGGAGCGCAAGAGGAGGCCCGCCCCCAGGACCAAAACCCAGGCCCCAGCGGGAATGGGCCGGCTTTCTAGGGGCTTTTCCTTGGCGCCCGGTCCGGGAACCGGTTTTCCCTTTTGCCGCATCCACAAGAAGGAACCCAGGAGGCCGAAGATCCATATCCATTGGCGGGCCAAAGCGGGAAAAACCGGAAGAGATGCCAAGAGATGTGTAATGAACAAAAACGAGAAAAAAACAATCCGCAGTGGAAAGCCGCCGGCACGGGCCATGCGCCCTCCCTTAAGAGAGTTTTCGGGTTTTCCGCCTCAAGGCGGTGGTTAAACCCGCCAGGAGCAGGATCATCGTTCCAACGATCCCAACCAAGCCCCAGGGTATCCTTCCCTGGGAAAGCCCTTGGTGGACGGCGTCCGCCCCCCCCACATAGACGATGATCCAAGGAATCATGAAAAGCCAGGTGCAAAGGGCGTAGGGCCAAAAACCGATGCGGGTCAGGCTGAAGGCGTAATTCGTCAGGTTGAAAGGTAGCAGGGGGGCCAGGCGCACCAGGATGAGGACCCAGACGCCGTTGCGGGCGGTCCATTGGTCCAGCTTCCGTAAATCCTTGTTCTTGGCGATCAGTTTTTCCACCGCGCCGCGGGCGAAATAGCGGCCCACCAGGAAGGCCAGGCAGGCCCCCGCCGTGGCGCCGATATTGACCACGACCACTCCCACTACCGTTCCGAAAAGCACGCCCGCCAGGAAGGTGAAAATCGTTGCGGGTAGGGCCGCGACGACCGCCACGATATAAATCAAGGCGAAAACCACCGGGCCCCAGGGCCCCAGGGATTTGATCCAGCCTTGCAGGACGCCCAGCCGCTCGTCCAGGTGGAGAATCTTGGCCGCCAGCAGGAAGGCCGCGATGGCCGCCAATAAGAGCGCCGGTTTCCACCAGTCGCTTTTAGGCCGGGATTTGGATTTCAAAGGAAGTTATCGTCCTTCGGTTGAGTTGCTTACTTTAGGATAGCTTTCCAACAGCTTGGCGGCCAGGGCTGTCCAG
The DNA here is from genome assembly GCA_030041545.1 of candidate division FCPU426 bacterium. GTDB lineage: Bacteria > Oederibacteriota > Muellerivitia > Muellerivitales > Muellerivitaceae > JAJPJW01. The sequence goes on from JASHNQ010000015.1 coordinate 142,314, forward strand.
CCCGTCTGGTGGGAGGCGCCCAGGCCCTTGCCGTTATCCCCATTGAAATATTCGTAAAATAGAACCAGATCCTTCCAGGCCGGGTCCAGGGCGTAACGCGGGTCCCCCCCATGGCAGGGGCGGTTGCCCTTCGGGTCCGGCAGGAAGAGCCCGTTAAGCCGCCGGGCCAGGAACCGGGCCACCTCGGCCAAGTTCATCCATTGTCCCGAGCCGGTGGGGCATTCCACCTTGAGGTCGTCCCCGTAAAAATGGTGGTACCGTTCCAGGGCCTCGACCAAAAGGAAGTTGATGGGCATCCAGACCGGCCCCCGCCAGTTGGAATTGCCCCCAAAAAGCCAGGTCCGGGACTCGGCCGGCTCGTAATCGATCTGATTGCGCTGTCCCATCAGGTCGCAAACATAAGGGCGCCCCTCATGGAATTTGGAAAGGGCCCGGATACCGCAAGGAGAGAGGAATTCGTTCTCGTCCAGCACGTACTTCAAGACCCGCACCAGCCTTTCCTTGGAAGGCACGGCCAGGAGATAGCACCCCTTCCCCGCTTCGCCTTCGTCCCGGCGCAGGATGGCCTGGGCCTCCACAGGCTTGTGCTTGAGGAACCACTTCATGCGCTTGTAAAACTCAGGGAGCTTGTCCAAGGTTTCTTCCTTCAGGATTTCCACCGCAAAAAGGGGGATGATGCCCACCACGGAGCGGATCTTGAGCGGGGCCACCGTGCCGCTGTAATGCAGCTGGTCGTAATAAAAGCCGTCGGCCTCGTCCCAAAGGCCCGTGCCCCCCAGGTGGTTCATGGCGTCCACGATGGAGAGGTAATGCTCGAAAAACTTGGTGGCCATGTCCTCGGTGGCGGGGTTTTCCAGCGAAAGCTCCAAGGCCATGGAAAGCAGCGTCCCGCAATAAAAGGCCATCCAGGCCGTGCCGTCGGCCTGGTCGAGCACGGTTCCCGGCGCCAGCTGCCCCCGGTCGAAGGCCCCGATGTTGTCCAGCCCCAGGAACCCGCCGGAAAACAGGTTGTTTCCCTCGGCGTCCTTGCGGTTCACCCACCAGGTGAAGTTGAGCAGCAGCTTCTGGAACACGCGCGAAAGGAAGACCCGGTCCCTTTGGCCCTTGGGCGCGCTGACCTTGTAGGTGCGCCAGGCGGCCCAGGCGTGCACCGGGGGATTCACGTCCGAAAAGGCGAATTCATAGGCCGGCACCTGGCCGTTGGGATGCATGTACCACTCGCGCAGCAGCAGCACCAGTTGGTGCTTGGCGAAGAAGGGGTCCAGACGGGCGAAGAGGAGGGTGTGGAAGGCCAGGTCCCAGGCCGCGAACCAGGGGTATTCCCAGTTGTCGGGCATGGAAAAGACGTCTTCCGCCCCAAAATGGGGCCAATCGTGGTTGCGCCCCCACTTGCGGCCCGGATCCACGGGAGGCTGGCCGGGGTCGCCGTCCAGCCAGTCCTTCACTTGGTAGAGGTAATACTGTTTGCTCCACAAGAGCCCGGCATAGGCCTGCTCCGCCACGGCCCTTTCCTCAGCCGAAAGTGCCGGGGGAATCTTGAAATCGTAAAAAACCTTAACTTCCTTCATGCGGTCCTGGAAGACCTTGTCGCAACCCGCGTCAAAGGCATCCGGCAAGTCGCGGTTGGTAAGCCGCAGGCGAAGCACCTGCTGGGCGCCGGCGGGGATCTGGAGTTTATAGCAAAAGGCGGCCTTGGTGCCTTGCTCCAGGTTCACGGCGTCCTTTCGGCCGCCCACCACGTAGTCGTGGAAGGCGTCCTTCACGAAAGGCGATGCGTTCGGGGTGTTGAACAGTCTCTTAAAATTGGTTTCGTTTTCGGTGAATAAAAGAAGGGGTGAACCTTCGGCCTTGAGGAAATACTTGCCGATGGCCGGGTGGTCCAGCATCAAAGCTTTGTCTTTACGGACGAAAGGAAACTTGGGCCAGTAGTGTTCCCCTTCCCGGCCCCAGCTCCAGGTGTTCTTGAGCCACAAGGTGGGGAGCACGGTCAAGGGGGCGGCCTCCGGCCCGCGGTTGAGGACGGTCAAGCGGATAAGGATGTCCTCCGGGTCGGCCTTGGCGTATTCCACGAAGAAGTCGAAGTAACGGCTGTCGTTGAAAACGCCCGTGTCGATCAACTCGAACTCGGGCTGGTCCTTGCCCCTTTTGCGGTTTTCCTCCACCAGCCAGGCATAGGGGAACTTCGCCTGGGGGTATTTATAAAGGGCCTTCATGTAGGAGTGGCTGGGCAATCCCGCCAGGTAGTAATAGCACTCCTTCACGTCCTCCCCGTGGTTGCCTTCGTCGGCGCTCAGGCCGAAAAGCCGCTCCTTGAGGATGGGGTCCTTGCCGTTCCAAAGAGCGGCGGCGAAGCACAGAAGCCCCTTGGTGTCGCAAAGGCCCAAGAGGCCATCCTCGCCCCAGCGGTAGGCCCGGCTGCGCGCGTGGTCGTGGGGGAAATAATCCCAGCAGGTTCCATTGGGGGAATAATCCTCCCGCACCGTGGCCCATTGCCGCTCGGGAAGGTAGGTGCCCCATTTTTTCCAGGGGTGGTGGCCGTCGGTGAAGAGGGAAAGCCGTTCGGATTCGGGATCCATTGAAATGAAAAACCCCCAGTTTTGAGTTAAAGTCATTTCTGGATTCGTAAACGAATTCAGAAATTGGGTCTTCTCCCTAGCGAGTGGGTGATTTTCAACAACTTCATTTAAGGACAATCTGGTCCAGCCTTATGGCCTCGCCCAGGGACCAGGCTTGGAAGGGGCAGCCGCGGGGTTGGAAGGGCGCCTCGCTGTCGGCCAGCTCCGGCAGGTGGCCCAAACCGCCCCGGTCCAACTGGGAAAGGAGGGGCTCCAGGAACCTCCCGCGCGCTTCTTTCTTGGCCGCCGCCGTGTTCCCCCGCACCCGCACCCAGGCTTCCACGAAGGGCCCCAGGAGCCAGGGCCAGACCGTGCCCTGGTGGTAGGCGCTGTCGCGCTCCACCACCCCGCCCTCATAGCGCCGGCGGTAACCCGGCTCCCCCCGCGCCAGGGAGCGCAAGCCCAGGGGCGTTAAGAGCTTTTGTTCCACGGCGTCCAGCATGAGTTTGGCCTTTCCATCGTCCAAAAGGGCCAGGGGCAGGCCGCCCACGGCCAAAACCTGGTTGGGCCTGAACGAGCCGTCGCCCGTGCCCGGTTGGCGGTTCACGTCCACCACGTCGTAAAGGTAGCCCCCCGCCCCCCTCCAAAACCGGTTTTGGAAGGACGTCAGCCCCTTCTTAAAAAGGGACTCCCAGGCCTCGGAAAAATGGCCGCCCACCCAAAGGGCGTTCAGCCACAGGGCCTCCACTTCCACGGGCTTTCCCACCCGGGGCGTCACGGCGCGGCCGTTCACGCGCGCGTCCATCCAAGTGAGGGATTCGTCCCCCTCCCCGGACCACAAGAGCCCGTCGGAGTCCGCCTGGATGCCCCATCGCGTGCCCTGGGAATAACCCTGGAGGATCTTCTCCACCGGCGCCTGGAATTCGCTCCAGTCCTTCGGGGTGATGCTGCCCTCCCGGGCCGCCTTCAGGTATTCGTAAACCGCGATGATGTACCAGAGGGAGGCGTCCACGGAGTGGTATTCGGGCTGCTCGCCCGAGTCCGGGAAGCGGTTGGGCACCATGCCCTCGGAGATGGCCTTGGCCCATTCCAGCAGGATCTTCCGGGTTTCGGTAAGCCGGCCCGTGGCGATTCCTAAGCCCCGTAGGGAAACGAAGGTGTCCCGGCCCCAGTCCGTGAACCAGGGGTAACCCGCGATCACGGTCTGGCCGTGGTCGCGTTTCACGAAGTAACCATCCGCCGACCGGGCCAGGGGCGAGGGGAAGGCCTTCCGCCGCTCTTCTTCCTGGGTGCGGTAGCGGTCGAAAAGCTCCTCCACCACCTTCATCTGGTCCGGCGAGGAGGGTTTCTCGGACCCCGCGCTCAAGATAAGGATGGCCCGGGTCTTGGAGAAGTTCCACTGGAAGAGGCCGGGGGCCGCCAGGTCTTCCACGCAATCCAGGCCCCTTTCCTGTTCCTGTTCATAGAGGAATTGCCGGTACCAGTCGGGCTGGTGGTAGTAGTGCCCGTTGTGGAGGGCCGCCAAGGGGGGGGCATTGGGATAGGGTTTCCAAAAGACGCTTTTTTCGAAAACCTCCGCGTCGAAGCGGAAATTTTTGTCCCCGTGCTGGAGCGAATGGTAGTCCTTGAAGGAAAGCAGGGGCCTCACCGAAAGCCGCACGGGCTCCTTGGCGTTCAGGAGCTTCCAGGAAACCACCACCGCCGGGTGGCCGTGGGGCATGAAGACTTCCCGCTCCAGCGTCATGCCCCGGGGAAGGCGGTAAACCCACTTGGGCCAGGGGTCCTTCTGGAAGGACTCGATGGATTCGGCTCCGTTGGGGGAGACGACCCCCGGGAAATACATGTGGGAATTCAGGTGAAAAAGGCCGCCGTCCATCTCCACCCAGGCGTCCAGGCTTTTGACCAGCGCCATGCGGCCCGTGGGCGGCGTGGCGGCGGCGGTCAGCATGGAATGGTAGCGGCGCGTGCGGATGCCGTTGGTGGTCCCCATGGCGAAACCGCCCAGGCCGTCCGTCTCCAGCCATTCGGTTTCTTTGTTGATGGGAAGAGTCAAGATTCGTCCTCAAACGGTTTTTTCCACCGCAAAGGCGGAAAGAAGCTGGGCCCCATTTTAATTCTTCAGGGAGGGTTTTTGAGCCGTATTTCGCGTTGTTGCCGGGATCTTTTCATTCAAAGCGGATGATGTTTTTGATCCCCCCCGGATCGCCCAACAGCAAATCTTTGTGTTTTTCCGGCGCGAAACGTCCCGTGATAAGGGCCTTCAGGGCGTTGGGCCAGCGCGCCTTGAAGAGGGCCAGGTCCTCAATGGCCTTCCCATAGGCGTTCTTGCCTGCGTTGACCGACCCCACCACCACCTGGTTCCTCAAAACGATGTCGCGCATCAGGAGGTCCGTGTCCACCTCAATGGGCGCCTTGCGGCCCGGGACGCCCGTAAAGACGAAGACGCCGTTGGTGCCCAAGTACTTGAGCATCTCAAAGGCCAGCCTCGAGGCGCCCGTGGCCTCGTAAACCAGGTCCACGTTGCCGACCTGCCGGGCCAGTTGGTCCAGGGGCGTGGTGGATCCGGAAATATAGGCGGCTCCGATCTGCTGGGCGAGGAGGGCCTTGGGGCTTCCCACGGCTTCCTTGGAATAAACGAAGGTCTTGAACCCGTTGGCGCAAAGGAGCATGGCGCCCAAGAGCCCTACCGGCCCCGCGCCCAAGACCACCGCGTTGTGGGGATAACCGATCTCGTCGGGCGGGATTTTCTCGCCCTTGCGGTGGGGATGCTGGTCGTGGCGGCAGGCCCAGGGCAGGCGGGCCTGGATGTCCCAAACCTGGAAAAGGGATTTTTCCGCGATGGTCAGGGGTTCGGTGAGCACGCCCACGTCGCGGAGGTCCGCGGGCACCGGGTTCATGTATTTTTCCTCGTCCACCACGGTCTCGGTCATGAAGCCGTGGAGGCCGTTGATGCCCCGCTCCTTGAAGCCTCCGGTCACGCAGAAATCCTGCCGCATGACGCCGCAAGGCACGCAGTGGGGGTCGCCGCAGGGCCGCCGCACGATGGTGACCACGAGGTCGCCGGGTTTCAGGGTTTTCACCCCGCGCCCCACCTCCACCACCCGTCCCAGGGACTCATGCCCAAGGATGAGGTAGTCGGAATCCGCCGGCGGGTTGCCGTATTCGAAGGAACAGATTTCCTTGTCCGTGCCGCACACGCCGATATCCAGCATCTTGAGCTTGACGTCGTTGGGGCCTTTCAAAGCGGGCTCGGGCGCTTCGATCAACTGGACCTGCTTTTTCGAGGGATAAACCGCGATGGCTTTCATGCGCACCTCACTATTAAATTTTCTTTTTCCCCATCATAAGGGCTTGGGGTTCTTTTTTTCACCAGTCCCTAAGCAGAGACTGTTGAAAAATCCCATCGCAGATGGGTTTTTCAACGCTCCCAAGTTACATTTCCGTAACCCAATAAAAGCGAAGGAGGATTTATTTTTGGCGGGAAGCTTTTTAAGATAGGCCCTCTCATCATTGCCTTGAAGGAGGCCGTCATGCCTGAGCCGAATATCGCCCACAAGTTCCCCGCCAAAGTGGAAATGGAAGCGGGCAAGACCTACGCCTGGTGCGCCTGCGGCCATTCGCAAAACCAGCCCTTCTGCGACGGCTCCCACAAGGCGCATCCGCCTTTTTCCCCCATCGTTTTTAAGGCCGAGGAAGCCAAGACCGCCTTTCTTTGTCAGTGCAAGCATTCGGGGAACAAACCCTATTGCGACGGAACCCATAAAACGCTCTAACGACAGTTGACAGCTCAAAGTTCGCAGTTCATAGCAAAGGCTTAAAACCTCAAGGCCCCCATCCTTGCTGCCAACGGTGAACTGTCAGCTGTAAGCTGCCTTTACCGGCTGGCGCGAAGATAGGGGTTCGGCCATTTCACTTCCACTCCCAGTTCCTTGGCAGCGCGCAGGGGGAAGTAGGGGTCGCGCAGCATTTGCCGGGCCAGAAACACTAGGTCGGCCTTACCGCTTTGAAGGATTTCCTCGGCCTGGGCCGCGCCCGTAATGAGTCCCACCGCGGCCGTGGGGATTTCCGCCTCTTTTTTCACTTTTTCCGCCAAGGGAACCTGGTAGCCCGGGACAAGGTCGATCTTGACCCCCGGCACGTTGCCTCCGCTGGAACAGTCGATCAGGTCCACGCCTTCCTTCTTTAAAATCTTGGCGAGTTCCACCGAATCCCCGATGGTCCAGCCGCCTTCCTTCCATTCCGTTGCGGAAAAACGGCAGAAGAGTGGGTATTTTTCCGGCCATTCCTGCCGGACCGCCTTCACCACTTCCCTTAAAAGACGGATGCGGTTCTCAAAAGCCCCTCCGTATTCGTCGTTCCTTTGGTTCGAGAAGGGGGAAAGAAACTCATTGATCAGGTATCCGTGGGCCGCATGGATCTCGACAACCTGGAAACCGGCCTGTTTCGCCCGCCGGGCCGCGGCTTGGAAGGCCTTCACGACCCGGGCGATACCGGATGGGTCCAGGGCTTCGGGCAGGGGATAGCCTTGGGCAAAAGGGATGGCGCTGGGGCCCACCGGTTTCCAGCCGCCCTCCTTTTCCCCGAGGGGCTTTTCCGTGATCCAAGGCACGCCGGTCGAAGCCTTTCGGCCCGCGTGGGCCAGTTGAATTCCCGGCACCGTCCCCATGGAGGCCACGAAACGCGCCACCCGGGCGAGGGGCTCGATATGTTCGTCCTTCCAAAGGCCCAAATCGCCGGGGCTGATGCGGCCGCGGTCCTCCACCGCCGTGGCCTCGGCGAAAACCAGCGCGGCCCCGCCCACGGCCCGGCTCCCCAGGTGAACCAGCTGCCAGTCGTTGGAAAAACCGTCCTCGTAGGAATACTGGCACATGGGCGAAACCGCGATGCGGTTCCTGAAGTTGACACCCCTTAAGCGGAAGGGTTCAAAAAGCATGGCGGCCTCCTTGAACAACGATTCTCGGTTATCCGTGTCAGTCGTTAGTAAAACATCAACGGCCCAAAAGCAATCCGGCCGACAACGGAGGGCCTTTCATGAACTCAGGGCCCCGGGGATTTCCGGCCGAAGTCCCCCGTCGAAGCCCAACGTCGGAGGGTTGACAGTTGATCACTGTTTTTTGACATGCGCCTAAAAACATTTCCTAAAAAACTTTTATTCCTAAAAACCTTTACCTAAAATCGCCAAATTTTTTTGCAACTTCTTGGTTTTTTTGACCCAAAACCTTTTGGTTTAACGGTTCTTTTCACGATTTCCGTAAAAACTTTGTGGCACTTAATATGCATAAATTTTACTTGTATTCATTTTCGCCGTGCGGAGAACGTCATGAAAAAGTCGATTCTCGGCAAAAAAAAGTGGGTGCTTCTTGAAACGGTTTCAGAGTTTGAAAAGTTCCTGGACGACCTCGACGCGGAATGGGAGACCAAGGGCGGCACGAAGGAAAACACCTTCAATGACTGGGTCAACCATTATTACCAGCACCTTTTAAAGGACTTGGGCCCCTCCAACAGCCAGCTTTTTTCCTAAAACCATCCTAAGCCATCTTCCCTCGCGATGGTTTGAGGCTCTTCGACATTAAAACCAAATCCTCATACCGGCCCTTGTGCTTCCGGCCTTTTTTCCTGATGCCGTCTATTTTAAACCCAAGTTTCCGGTAAAGCCGGATAGCCGGCTTATTGGAACCATAGACATCCAAGTAAACCGCTTCAAGCCTGCGGGATTGGGAGTGCTTCAAGCAAGCCTTCATGAGTTGGGTTCCAATTCCCTTTCCCCGGTAGGAGGCCAACAATCCCATGCCGAGTTTTCCGGTATGGCTCACCGTTGGGTGCTCATAAGGAATGATGTCGCACCAGCCAATGACTTTTCCCCCATCCAAAGCCACGAATTGGGTCCATTTATTTTTGATGTTGGAAAGAACGAAATTTTTGACGTTTTTCATGGAAGGGGCTTTCAGGAGCAAAAGGTATTTTCCCTCCCGCGCCACCTGGTCGAGGGCTTTGTAAAATCCTTTGATATGTTCTTTTTGGATGGGAACAACTCGTATCATTAAATCTTCCCGACGAATTGGGTTTACTCCACCTCATGCCCGAGGAAGGGCACGTTGGGCAGGGGGACGTTCTGGTAGGCCTTGGGTAGGGCGGGTTCGATAAAATGGTGGATGACCTCCTGGTGGAAAACGCCCAAAAGCAGCACCAGGGCCGCCAAAAGGAAAAGAGGGGCCCTGGCGGAAAAGGAAAGGGGGGCGTGGAAGGAATCGGCCTTGCGGTGCTCGAACAACAGCCAAAGGAACTTCCCGGCGATCCAAAGGTTGAAAAGCAGCGTCGCGGCCAGGGGCGACATCCAAAGCCAGTCCCGTTTTTCCCAGAGCCCCTGGAGCAGGTAATACTTGCCGAAACACCCTCCGGTGGGCGGAACGCCCACGATGGAAAAGGCGAAAATGATGAGCGTCAGCGCCAGGCCGAAATCGTGGCGTCCTAAACCTGCCAATTGGGAGAAGGGATGGGACCCGGAAGGTTTCAAGCTGAGGATCCCGACGGCCATGAAAAGGCCCATCACCACCAGCATCTGGCTCAAAAGTTCCACCAGCGACCCCGTCAGGGCGCTTTTGTTGCCCGCCTCGAAACCGATCAGGGGAAAAGCCAGTTGGGCCGCGCTCAAGTAAGCCACCGCGTGCAGGAAGTCCTTTTGCCGGGTGGCTAAGAAGAAACCCGCCAGGAACGGCAGCGCCAGCAGGTATTCCAGGGCCAAAAGCCAGCCCGGTGGTTCCAGGCCCGGCACGTTCAAAACGAAGAATATAAAAACAAAGAATAGATAAAGCCCGACCCTCACCAAGGCGGAGGAAAAAAAACCCAGGAGAAAGGGAGGCGCCTGGTTTAAAAGCCGCGAGAAAAAAATGGGCGCTGGGAAGGAAAAAAGCCAGCCCCACCCCCCCGCCAGGAAGAACCCGGCGGCCAGCGCCATAGAGAAATTTTTCGCGATGAAAAGCTGGGCCAGGAGGTCGTCCAAGTGCAGGGTACCCGTGACCGAATAAAGCAGGAGAAAACCCGCCAAAAGCAGGGAGGCCCCCATGCTCCCGCCCAGCAGAAAGTTGAACCCTTCCACCCAGTCCTGGCGCGCGAGACAAACCCAAAGTCCCGCCGACGCGACGAGAGCTATTTGAAGGAACAAATAGAGGGTGAGCCCGTTCCGCATCCAAAGCAGGGCCAAAAGCGCGGATACCCACGCCAATATCAGGGAAGCTCCCAGTGACTCCCGGCTTTTCAAAAGCCCCGCGACCAGGCTGAAGGAACCCAAGTGGAACAGGGCCACCAGCGCTAAAAGCAGGATGAAGCAGGCGAGGAACACCGAAAAGGGCGCAAGGACCAGTTCAATACCCCAGGGGGGCGGCCATCCCCCCAGGTTGTAGTGCCAGGATCCTTGGGACAAAACTTGGGGAAGGGACGAACCGGTCAGGTAAAAAGTAAGGAGAAGCACGGCATAGGTGGCGAACCGGGCAAGCCGGTAGGAAAGGAACCCAAGGGCCAGCGTGAACCAGGCCCCGGCGAACGGGAGGAAAACCATGAGGGCCGGCAGGTGTTCTTTCATTTGGAAACCCGCCTCGGGGTTTTCCCGATTTTGGGCATTGGGGCCCGCGGCCCCGCTTTCACGCCAAAAGCCACGAACAAGACCGCGGTTCCCAGGGTGACGGCCAGGATCGATAGGGCGATGGCGGCCGGGAAGGGGTTGGTCTTGGACGCCAGCTGGAGGAGAAACACCACCAGTCCCAGTTGGAAGGCGCACCATGAGGCCGTCTTTTTCCAAGGCGCCGGGTAAAACAGGACGCCGTGAAACCCGGCCAGGCAAAGGCCCAGCGGAATGAGGAAATGAAAGGCGTTTCCAAGGTCAACGGCCACCGGAGCCTCCCGGAGCGCGCCACCTGTGCAATGCCAGCATCAAAAGCCCGCCGAATGAAAGGAGTGTTCCTCCGAAAAGAGCCAAGGCGCCGTTGACGCGGGCATGGAGCGGCCCAACCCAGGCCGCCAACCATTCGTAATCCAGGAAATTGCCTCCGTGGACGAAGCATAGGAAGCCCATTCCAAGGGTCAGGAGGGCGCCCAGGAACACCAAAAGGGAAGCCGGGAGCGCGCCTTCCCAGGGTTGTTTGTCTGAAAAAAGCAACAGGCAAAGGCTGGCGGTGGAAAAAAGGGCGGCGACGGCCAGCAAGTCCGTGCTGCGGTAATCGGCGGCGATGGCCCCGGTCCTAGAGGAAATACCCGTTTCCATTTCGGACCGGTCCTGGTAGCGGCTGGCGATGTGGAGGGAACGCAGGGAATCCGACGGGGGCACTTGGGCGAAGGAATAAGCCAAAACCCCCGCCAGGAGCAGGGTCAAAAACCACGAAGCTGTCTTCACGAAGGGTCCTTTAGCGGAATTGGGAATATCCTAACCCGGACGGGGCACGAACCAACGAGAAAAATATCCTGGAGGACGCAACGGTGAAAGCGGGGGAATCATGCCCGGTCTTTCCCATTCATCTTGGAAATGAAAGTTGGCCGCCCATCCGATGAAGTATGATGGGGACGAAACGATTCCCCGCGGAGCCCCATTGCCGAAACCCGGTTCATACCGAGATCCTAATTTTCTTTGGCGCGCCCTTGGGCTGGCTGCCGTAGGGCAAATTTTCCTGGCCCATGCCGGCCAAGCCTGGACCCTTTTCCCCGGGCTGCTTTTGTTCGCCTGCGCTGTAGCTTTGGTATACCCCTCCCTCACCGAGCCTGGGAAAGAACCCCGGCCCCTTTCCGCCGGATGGGAATGGGCCCTTTTCGCGCTCGTCCTCCTGACCGCTTTTTTCCTTCGGATTTACGATATTGATTCCCTCCCCGCCGGAATGCACACGGACCAGGGGCTGACCGGCCTCTGCGCCCTTCGCATCCTCCACGAGGGATGGCGTCCTTTCGGCGAGGTTTTCGACTATCAAGTGCCTGAACTCCTCCTCTTCTATCAGTTGGCCGCGTGGTTCGGCTTGGTGGGGTCCTCTTACTTCACCTTTCACCTCTTCTTCATCCTGCTTTCCCTGGCGGCTTTTCCCTTCGTCTATTGGACGATCCGCCAATGGGCGGGCCAGCGCACGGCCTTGCTTTCCCTGTTTATCCTGGCCGTCATGCGCTGGAACTGGATTGAAACCCGGAACGGCTACCCCAGCATCCAGGTTCCCTTTTACCTTTTGGGTGCCCTAGCCTTTTGGGCCTATTGGGGAAGGAGCGGGAAAAGATGGGCCTTCGCCCTCGCGTCCCTTTTCGCGGGGGTGGGGTTTTATTCCTACCAGGCTTTCAAGATCGCTCCTTTGCTCTTCGCCATCTGTGCCGTTTATGAATACCGAAAAGAATTAACGGCGTCTCCCCCCTTGGAAAAAGGGGGGCGGGGGGGGATTAGCCTTACTGGGAACAAGAAAAAGCTAACTCCCCCTTCTTCCCCCTCTTTCAGAGGGGGAAAAGGGGTGCGCCCCTTTCTTGTTTACTTCCTGGCCGTCTTCATCCTCATCCTGCCATGGTTGACCGTCATGGCCCAAAGGGGGGTCCTGGGGCACCGGGAAGCCGATCTTTTCATAGGTGCAAAGATAGCCCAGGAACACAGTTTGAAGCCCCTGTGGGACGTCTGGACCGGGACCCTTCTGATGTTCAACCGCGCCGGGGACGAAAACCCGCGTCACAATATCCCCGGACACCGGATGTTGGACGATGTCACGGCGGTCTTTTTTGTCCTGGGTTTGGCGCTGGCCTGGCGGCGAAGAAAGGGGTGGGAGGGGTTTTACCCGCTGGCGGGTTTCGGCGTGATGCTGTTGACCGGACTACTTTCCACCGACCCGGCCCATTCCAACCGGCTGGTTTCGCTGACGCCCTTCGTGGCCTATTTCGCGGGAAGCGCTTTTGATTTCCTTTGGAATCATGCCAAAACCGTTTTCAAGAAACCCTTCGCGCCAACATTAGGGGGGACCTTGTTATTGGCTGTCCTGGCGGCCCAGAACATCCATACCTATTTCGTGGAACAAGCTGAAAACCCTGAGTGCCAAACGGCCTTCGGACCGGAACAGACCTTTATCGGCCGCAACATTGAAGCTTCATGGGCGGACTTCCCGGGCCAAAACCGCTATTTCATCACACCTTCCTATTTCCAAAACCACACGGTCGATTTTCTATCATATCCCGCCCGGTCAAATGTTTCTGAACTTGAACTCGGAGCCTGGGCTTCCGGAAATATTCCCGAAGACAAACCCGTCAACTTGTACTTGGAAAGTGAAAAACCGGGGGTGATCGAATTCATCAAAACCTTATACCCGGAGGCAAGTCAAGCCTCCTATCCCCCCTGGCCGAAGCCTCCGGGTATGAAACTCCTATACTTTTACCCAAAGGACCGAACCGGGCCTCAACCCTGGATCCAAGGGCTCAAAGGAGAATATTTCAACTCCGCGGACTGGAACGCCAAGCCTGTCGCCTTTCAGCGGGATCCGGTTTTGAATTTCACCTCAAAATTCGACTTTCCCTTCACCAACTTTCCGCCCTTCCGCATCCGCTGGACCGGAACCTTGGAAGCCCCCCGAGCGGGCGATTACCAATTCCAGGTCCTGACCACCGACAGCGCCCAACTGTGGCTGGACGGCAGGCCCGTCCCCCTGGAAAAACCCCTGCGGCTTCCGGCGGGAAGCCACCGTTTGAGGCTGGACTTTGAGAAGGATTCGGGGGATTCGCTGGCCCTGACGCTCGTTTGGAAAAAACCGGGGGATGAAAAATGGGAGGTCGTGCCCGCGACAGCCTTTGGGAAAATCACCCCTGGGCCAAATTCCAAGTTTTGAGTAAGAAACCATCACCCTCATCCCATCCTTCTCCCCTCAAGGGAGAAGGAGTACTCGTCACCCTCGCCCCTTGGCTTTTCGGTTTTGGGGGACACAGGGGCTTTCCCCTGTGAGAGCTTTTAGGGAGACGGACGGGGTGAGGGGTGCCTGGGGGTTGTTTCATAGGAGGAATAGCCGCCGAATAGTCGGCTGTTTATGACAGGCTTGAAGTAGTTGGCCTGAATTCGGCCAACCCTCCTGGGGCTTTAGCCCCAGGCCAACCTCAGCTCCAAAATAACTTCCTTATTCAAAATTGACGTTTAGGAAGCCCAGCCTTCCTGTCCAATCAAGGGCACGAACCTCACGCCGTAGAGGGTCTTTTCCTGGAAATGTTCCTCCGTGCGCTTGATCACGCGCACCAACTCCTGTTCCGCGCGGCCGCCCACGGGGATGATCATCACGCCGCCCACCTTGAGCTGGCGCAGGAGGGGTTTGGGGATCTTCGGCGCGGCGGCGGTCACCAGGATGGAATCAAAGGTGGCTTCTTCCTCCCAGCCCAGGGTTCCGTCCCCCTGCCTCACCATCACGTTGTGGATGCCCAGTTCCTTGAACCGTTTTTCCGCCTGGGCCATCAGGGAGGCTTCCCGCTCCACCCCGTAGACTTCCTTGACCAACCGGGAAAGGATCGCCGTGGAATAGCCGCTTCCCACGCCCACTTCCAGGACGCGGTGGGCCTCCGCCGGCTCGATGAGTTCGATCATGGAGGCCACGATATAGGGCTGGCTGATGGTTTGGCCAGCGCCGATAGGGAGGGGACCGTCCTCATAGGCCTTGTCGCGGTCGTCGGGGGGCACGAAAACGTGGCGGGGAATGTCCAGCATGGCCTGCAGGAGCCAGGGGTTGCGGATGCCGCGCTTTTCCAGCTGCTCCTTGACCATCACGTGGCGTTCCTCGAGGCGGCTGGAATCCATAAAACCCCCGGGACGGAATGACCGGCTTGGAGGGATATTTTACCGCGAAGCAGGCCTGGGGACGGCCCTCAAAAAAAGGGCGCAGGCCCTTGGGGAAACCGGCTTCCCGACATTAGCCTTATTTTGAGCTTTTCGGGAGGAAGGCGCCCCGACCCGGTTTTTTCCCCTTCGGGCCGGGCGCCATCCCCTTCTTCCCGCCTTCCTTCTCCAGGCCGAAAATCCCCCTGAACCAAAGCCTCAGGTCGTCGAAATAGCCGTAAACCGAGGGCACCACGATGAGGGTGAGGATGAGCGAACTCAAGAGCCCCCCGATGACGGCCACGCCCATGGACTGGCGGAACTTGGCCACCTCGTTCAGGGCTAGGGCCACGGGCATCATGCCCATGATGAGCGCCATGGTGGTCATGAGGATGGGCCTCAAGCGGATGACGCCGGCCCGGCGGATGGCTTCGTCCCGGGCCATCCCCTCGTTTTCCATGCGCACCACGTAGTCCACCAGCAGGATGGCGTTCTTGGTGACCAGGCCCATGAGCATGATCAGGGAAATCATGGTGAAGATGTTCAGGGTCTGGTGCGTCACCAGCAGGGCCACGAAGGCCCCCACGATGGCCAGGGGGATGGAGATCATGATGGACATGGGGATGATGGGCGAGTCGTAGAGGCTGGTGAGGATCATGTAGGTGAAAAGCAAGGCCAGCCCCATGGCCACCAGCATGCTGATGGAAAGGTCCTGAAGGTCCTTGCCCTGCCCCACGATCTTGCCCGTCACGCCCGGTGGCAGGTTTTCGGCCGCCAACATCTTGTTGGCCTGGTTGATGATGTTGCCGAGGGCTCCTCCCTTGCCTAACTGGCCGGTGATCTCAATGTAGCGCTGCCGGTCCAGGCGGTTGATCTTGGAGGGCCCCTCGGTGGTGACGGGCGCGGCGATGTCGGAGAGCCTCACCATGCGGTTGTTGGTGTTGGGCACGTAAACGTCGTAAAAGTCCTTTTCCAAGTCGCGCTGGTCCTCCTGCATCCTGACCCGGATGTCGTAATCCAGCCCGTTCTGGCGGAACTTGGCCGGCACGGTCCCCTCGATCTGCGTGCGCAGTTCGTCCCCGGCCTGGATGCCCAAAACCCCCAGCTGTCGGCACTTGGCCGGGTCCAGCACGGCCTGGAACTCCGCCTTGCCGCCGTCGTAGTTGGTCTCAACGTCCTCCAGGCCCGGGATGTTTTTGATCTTCGCCACCAGCCGGTCCACGATGGGTTGCAACACCTTGTAGTCGGGCCCCACGATGTCCAGGCTGAATGGCGCCTGGTTGCCGAGGGCGTCCCTATCCCCGATCTGGGGCTGCAACAGGTCCCGGTAAGGCTCCAGTTCCTTGCGGATATCCACCTTCAGTTCGTCGGCGGTCTTCTTGCGCTTGCGGTAGTCGATGAGCTTGATGTAAATCGTGGAGACGTTCTCATTGCCTTGGGTGTCGCCCACGGTCTCGGCGGTCACCCCGATTTCGGGGTGGGAACGGACGATGGCCGACACCTTTTCGGTCCAGTCCCGCATGGTGTCCAGCGCCATGTTGGGCGGGCCCTTCAGGGAAACCTGGAACTCCGGGTTGTCGCCGTTGGGCACGAAGGTGAAGGGGATGTATTTGCCGAGTGAAAGGCTGCCCAAGAAGATAACGATTGCCGCAAACACCACCCGGAAACGATGGTGGATAGCCCATACGATGACCTTCTCGTAGCTCTTCTCCAGCCAAGTCTGGAAATCATCGAACCATTGGAAAAAGGCCAGTTTGTCGGTGGGTTTGCCGCCCCGCCCCGCCCAATAGGCGGAAAGCATGGGACCCATGGTGAGGGCCTCGAAGAGCGAGATGACCATGGCGAAGCAGACCGTCATGCCGAACTGCTTGAAGAACTGGCCCACCGTGCCCTTTAAAAAGGCGATGGGCATGAAAACCGCCAGGATGACGCCCGTGGTGGCAACAACCGCCAGGGCCACTTCCATGGTTCCGTGCTCGGCGGCTTTCTTGGGTTCCTCGCCCTCCTCCATGTGCCTCCAGATGTTTTCCCGCACCACAATGGCGTCGTCGATCAAAAGCCCCACGGCCAGCGACAGGGCCAGGATGGTCATGAAGTTGAGGGTGAAGCCCATCCAATTCATGATGATGAAGGCGCCTAGAAGGGACGTGGGCAGGGCCGTGATGGTGATGAGCGTGGAGCGGAAGCTGCCCAGGAAAAGCAGCACCACCAGGACCGTCAGGAGGATCCCCAGGAAGATGGTCTGCTGGACGTCGTCCAGGTTCAAGCGGATGCCCCAGGAATCGTCCTGCACGAGCGAAAGGCTGGCGTTGCCGGGCCGGGTTTTCAAAATATCGTTGAGGGTGTTCAGGTCCGCCTTGATCTCATCCGCCACCGCCACCGTATTGGCCTTGGTTTGCTTGTGGATCCGCAGGAACAACGAGGGCACGCCGTTGAAGGAACTGTAGTTTTGGGGGTCCTCCACCGTGTCCACCACCTGGCCGATCTTGTCCACCGTGATGGGCACGTCCGACCCCACGAAGTTCACCACCGTGTGCCGCAGACGGTCCAGGTCGTCGTACTGGCCCACGGAGCGAAAGAGCACGTTGTTGCCCGCCGTCTCGAACTTGCCCACGGGCACGTTGAGCCCGTTCAAGCCGATGTTGTCCGCCACGCCGCTGGCGCTCAGGCGGTAGGCGTTCAGCTTATTGCGGTCCAGTTCCACGCGGATTTCCCGTTTCGAGGCGCCGAAGATGTCCACCACCCCGACCCCGGCCAGTTGGGCCAGGTGGGGCTTGATCACCTGGTCGGCCAGGTCATAGGCCTGGGGCGAGGTGAGGTCCGACTTCAAGCCCAGCATCACGATGGGCTGATCCGAGGGGTCCAGGCGCTGGATGACGGGCTCCTCGATGTCCTTGGGCAAAAGCGGCCGCACCAGCGACAGCCGGTCCCTGACGCGCTGCTCGGCCTCCTTGCTGTCGGTTTCCAGGGTGAACTGCACCACCACCACCGAATAGCCCTCCTCGTTGGTGGAATTGATCTGCTTGACGCCCTGGATGGTGGAGAACTGCTCCTCCATGGGCTTGGAGATCTGCGCCTCGATCTCCTCCGGCGCCGCGCCCTTGTAGTTGGTGGTGACGGACACCACCGGGAAACTGACGTCCGGGAAGAGGTCCACGCCCAGGGAGCGGTAGGACATGATGCCCAGGATCATGATGAGGATGGCCACGCAGGTGATGAAGGCCGGGCGGTCGATGGCTAGCTTAGGAAGATTCACTTAGCGCTCCTTTACATTAATACTTTTGGAAAATCTAAGGGTTGAGGCCCACGAAAGTTAGGAGTGCGGAGTTAGGAATTAAGAGTTAAAACCCGTTATTACAGGGTTCTTTTCATTCCTAACTCCTCACTTCTAACTCCTAACTCACCGAATAAGCGAAGCTTATTCGGCGGCAAGCCACCATTGGGCTTCGGCCAGGAGCCCCAGCTTTTCCGCCACCACCGAAAGGTGGTTGAGCCGCGCCGCGTTGTAGTCGTTCTCGAAGGACAGCAGCTGGAACTCGGTGGTGCGTCCGTACTCCAGCCGCTGCCGTTCCTGGTCCGCCTTGGTCTCCTGGATCTCCTCGATCTCGGCGGTCATGGCCAGCCGCTTGTCCACGTCGGCCATGCGCTGTTTCCAATCCTGCCAGTCCTGGTCCACTTCCAGTTGCTTGTCCTTGAGCCCCAGGAGGGAGCTTTCATAATTGCGCTGGTAGCCTTCGGCCACGCGCTGGGCCGTGAAGAGGTCCAAGGGGAGGGTGAACTGGGCCCCGACGTTCCAGGTCGGGTAGTTGAAGCCCCAGGCGGTTCCGTCGGCCTCGCCGAAGGTGGGGTCAAAACCGTTCCCCCGCCAGGAGGCGTTGAGGTTGATGTCGGGATAGACGTTCTGGGCGGCCTGGTCGTAGGTGGCCTTCTGGCTGTCCGCGCTCTTTTGCGTGGCCTTCAAGTCCAACCGGTCGGGCGGGGCGTCGGGGACATCCACCTTGAGGGCGGCCAGGGAGTCGTCCAGTGTCTGCAGTTGCTCGGGAACTTCGCCGTCGTGGGTTCCGCGGAAGCGGTTGAAGGCGAGCCGGGCCGACTTCTCCGTTTCCTCGGCCTGGTCCAGGTTCAATTCGGCCAGGCGCACCGAAGCCTCGGCCTGCAGGGCGTCGGGCGGGTCGGCTAGGTTGCGCGCCACGCGGCGGTTGGTCCATTCCCATATTTTTTGGCTGCGGTCCAGGGTGTCCTGCAGGATGGCGATCTGCTGCCGGGCCAGGGCCAGGTTCCAATAGGCCACCTTGGCCTGGTAAAGCACCCCCGCGCCTTGGAAGGCGGCCGAATTGGCCGCCGATTCCATCTGGTACTGCACCATCTTCACCCCCGCCGAAGTCTGGACCCCGCCGAAGTCCTTGAATAGGGGCACCGACAGGGAAACCACCGGGGCGATCTGGTAATAGGAAGTGGGAAAAACGCTGCCTAGGGAAACCCCATCAATGACAATCTGGTTCAACTCGGGGTTCACGAGTGCGTTCAGGTTGGTGAAGGCGTACCCCACCGATACTGTGGGCCCGAAGGGCAGGAGGTCGGTGATGGAAACACCCATGGTGTCGGCCAGGGTATGGGGATAGGAAAAACCGTTGGGCTGTTCGGTGTCGTCCATGTGATTGTATCCGGCGACCAGGACCGGGGAATAGGTCAAGTCCTGCTGGTGGGATTGTTTCTCATAACCCTCCGCCGCGTCCCGGGCCGACTGGTAGTTTGGCCCCTGGCCTTTCACCTGCCCCAGGTAGTCCTCCAGGGTCAGGACGCCCTGGGCCGGGGCCATGCCCGCCGATAGGTAGAGCCCGATGATCAACCCCAATGGTTTTTTCATTTTTTCTCCCCGTTTGGCATGGAGCCAACCCCGTGGCGGGGCTTTTTAGAACGCGCGAGGTACGGTAAAGGGAATAAAGGCTGCACCGTTCTCATTCTTAGGCCAGAGGCCCGTTGGAACATAGGGGAACAGTGTAACAAGATGTAACTACCTGTAGCACCGCTGTCTTAAAACCCCTTGCCCTTGTGCCTCTTCCTCATCTTCTCGCCCCAGGCCTTCCAATCCGAGAGGGTCCAATTCTCATAGTCCGGCTCGGCCCAATCCGCGCTGTCGGCGAAGTCCTTCCAGTCCTTCTCGGACCACTTTTTCCATTCCATGCCCCACTTGATCCAATCGTTGATCTGCCCCGGCCCGCCGCCGCCCACCTCGCGGGGCATGACCAGACCCAATACGGCCGAGGCGATCGCCACCGTGCCGCCGATCAAGAGGCCCGCCAGCACGAAGATCACCACCAGGGTGGTGTTCAAGCCCTGGCCATGGGCCAGGACGATCCAGGGAAAGCCCAGGGCCAGGGCGACTCCCCCGACGATTCCCGTCACCGCGACGATCTGTCCCTCGCCGAACGAGACCTTGCCGTGGATCTTTTCCGGTTGATTCATTTCCTCACTCATGGCATCTCCCTTCCCAAGTCCGTTGGTTCCTTCACTGCTTCGGCGGAGGGCGGCGTCCCTCCAGGGCTTTCCTTAAGGCCTGGAGGGCATACCGGCACCGGCTCCCGGCCGTGTTCAGGGAAATCTGCAGGGCTTCCCCGATCTCCTTGAACGACAACCCCAGGTAGTATTTCATCCGGATCACGGTCCGCTGGGCCTCGGGCAGCTTCAAGAGGGCCCGTTCCAAACGGAGCGGGTCCAATTTTTCCCATGCCGCCGGTTCGGGATTCTCGGGCGCCGCTGGTTCGGGAACGTCCGCCAGGGGAAGGGAATGCTTCCCCCTCGCCCGCCGCTTGAGCGCGTTCAACCAGATCGCCCGGCAGGCGTAGGCCGCCGGTTTTTCGACCTCCAGGCAACCCCTTTTTTCCCACAGCACCGCCAGGGTTTCCTGCACCACGTCCTCCGCTTCCTCGCGGTTTTGGAGGACCCGCCAGGCCAGCTTGAGCCAGAGTCCCCGGTTTTCCGAGGCGAAAGCCTGGAAAGCCTCCTCTTCTTGAAGATCGCCCATGGACTGGTTTCAAACCTCGCTCGTTCAGAAGGATCCAAGTCCCGCTTTTTTTGTCTATGCCCTCCGCCACCTTTCAGGGAACCGAGATCGCCTAACTTGTCGGTGGTCAATTTTAATGGGGCAAAAACGCTTTTTACACCTGGGAAAACGGCCGCCCCTTCAGGCATCCCCTGCGTCTCCCTTTAGAAACCTTTTTGCCTAATTTCCCGTCTAAATAACTGGTAGTTCGATACTACTTCTACACCTTAATTTTTTCAGGAGGCGAGAATGAAAAGGGCTTTGGTTATGGCATTGGCCTTGTTGTTCACCGTTTCAACGTCGAGCTTGGTTTTGGCTCAAAGCAGCACGCCGACGAAAACGATGAAAAAGACCCACAAAAAGCACCACACGAAGAAGAAAAAGAGCACGGGAAGCTCGACTTCCAGTTCTTCTTCCGCCCCGGCCAACTAAGGTGGGGCTTTCAGGCTTGAAAGCCTGAAGGAAAGTCTTCAACGGCCTGGCTTAACGCCGGGCCGTTTTTTTGCCCGAGGGACCGGCTAGCCGCGTTACTTCTAGCCGCCCCGATGGTGGCGGTTTTACGGTGCGGTAAAAATCCCCGGGAAACCGTAACTTTTAGGGCCAGGACGCGTCTAACCCGAAGACTCCGTTCTTGGGACCGGGCCCTGCCCGGGGAGTCCCGCTTCACCGGCTTTTTCCAAATCATCACTTTTCGGTAAGCGAGAGGAACGCAGCTTGGGACTGCGAAAAAATTTGTGGGGAGGTCGTTCATGAAGCATTGGGTTTGGATCGCTGTTTCGGTTTTGTCGCTCGGCTTAACGGGCCTGGCTTTGGCCCAGGATTCGAATACCGCCGCGGGCGGAGGCGCGACGGCCGCCGCTCCCGCGGATAATTCCTCCTCCGCTGGAGCCGCCGCGGCCCCGGCCATTCCGAAATACCCCGGAAGGGTGGTGGATATGCGCATCAAGAACCAATACAAGCGCATCCGCGAGGGGGTAAAGTCCAAGAAGCTTATCGAGGATGAGGCCAAGGATTTGAGGGCCAAGGTGGACGCCATCCGCGACCAGCTGAAGGCCGACTTCGCGCAAAACAAGCAGAGCGGGGTCAAGAAAATCACGGATGACCAATACGCCCAGTTGAAGCAGATGCTGGACGACAACTCCAAGGCCATCCACGACGAGAAAAACGACGGTGAAACCGATGCCAACCCCGGCACCTCCGGGACCGCCCCGGCGGGCGACTCCTCTTCTTCCACCGGTGGAACCGCTCCCGCGGGCGACAGTTCCTCCACCGGCGCGGCGGCCCCGGCCACCAGCGCTCCTTCGGCGGCTTCCACCAACCAATAAAATTTTTTTACGGAACTATGCACTTGGCGTCAGTTCGCAGTTGGTCGTCCATCCCCCTCTCCCTCGAGGGGAGAGGGCCGGGGTGAGGGTGATTTCATAGGTTTCACTGCACCCCTTACCTTCTCCCGCAAGGGGCGAGGGTTTTTGGAAACTGACGCCAAGTGCATAGTTCCGTTTTTTTATCCCCCTCCACAACCGGACGGCCTTAAAGCCGCCCGGTTGTTTATTTTTAGGCTTTTTTTCTCATCCCCGATGGTGGACTTCCCTAAATTTTCCCCGGCCCTCGGCAAAAACCTTATAATTTTCTATTGTTTCCTGTCCTTCGGGCGTTGACCCGGCGGGGCTTCAGGGGTAAAACTGTGCCCCTTCATCCGGTAACACCAAACAAAGGTATCGAGTATGGCGCCTCCAAAAACTTTTTACTTCCTCCTTTTCGCCCTTTTCCCCTTTTTAAGCGGCTGCTTCATCAAGTCCCTGGCCGTCAACTCCGTGGCGGACGGGCTTTCCAGCCAAGGCGACACCTGGTCCTCGGACAACGACCCCGAGCTGGTCGGGGACGCGGTGCCCTTCAGCTTGAAGTTCATGGAATCCATCCTGGCGGCCACGCCCCGCCACGTGGGCCTTTTGACCACCCTGGCCCGCTCCTTCACCGAATACGGCTACGCCTATGTGCAATGCCCCGCCGAATATATCCAGGACGAAAACTACGAAAAGTTCAAGGAAATGAAAATGCGGGCCAAGAAGCTTTACGTCCGGGCGCGGGATTACGGCCTGCGGGGTCTGGACGTGAGGCACGACCGTTTCTCCACCCAGTTGGCGGCTGACAGTCCCGGTGCGGTGGCCAAGGCCGGCAAGGATGACGTGGAGCTTCTTTACTGGACGGGCGTGGCTTGGCTGGCGGCCATTTCGGCGGACAAGAACGACATGGATCTCCTGGCGGAGCGCTCCGAGGCCGAAGCCCTCATTTACCGGGCCTACGCGCTTAACCCGGATTACGACGACGGCTCCCTGCACGTCTTCCTCATTACTTACGAGGCCAGCCGGCCGGGCGGAAGCCTGGAAAAGGCCAAGGAACATTTTAAGCGGGCCCTGGAGCTCAACCTGGGGCAGAACGCTTCCACCTTCATCAATTACGCCGAGGCGGTGGATGAGAAGGAACAAAACAAGCAGGAATTCGAGGACATGCTGGGCAAGGCCCTAGCCGTGGACCCGGACAAGAAACCCGCCTGGCGCCTGGAGAACCTGATCGCCCAGAAGCGGGCCAAATGGCTGTTGACCAAAGAGGATAGTTTGTTCGTGCAGTAAGTCGGCTCGCGGCCCTTTGAGGGCCTTAGGGCTCTCAGCTTGTGGTAATGCTACAGTTTGAACATAGGATCACCCTCACCCTACCCTCTCCCGTCAAGGGAGAGGGTAAAATTCTAAAAATGGCCTATGTCTAGTACCCTCGCCCCTTGCGGGAGAGGGTGGGGTGAGGGGTGACTTTTAATTTTGAACTAAGGAGAATCCCGTGCTTTCATCGCTGAAGAAAATCATCATGGCCCTGGCCTTGCTGGTGGGCCCTACCGTTCACGCCCAGGATGCCTCCGTCACCCTGAAACTGGGCACCCTGGCCCCCGAGGGCACCGTTTGGGACAACATCATGCGGGACATGGGGGACCAGTGGAAGACCGCGGGCGTGAAGCTGGAAATCTACCCCGGCGGGGTCCTGGGCGACGAGCCGGACATCGTGACCAAGATGCTCATCGGCCAGATCCAGGTCGGGGTCTTGACCGTGGTGGGCCTGGCCCAGATCGACAAGGGCGTGCAGGCCCTTTCCATTCCCATGATGTACAAAAGCTACGCCGAGAGCGACTACGTGCGCAAGAAAATGCAGCCCCTGCTGGAGAAGCGCCTCCTGGCCAAGGGCTTCAAGGTCCTCAACTGGGGCGAAGCGGGTTGGGTGCGGTTTTTCGGCAAAACCCCCATCCTCACGCCCGACGACTTGAAGAAAGCCAAGTTCTTCGTATGGGGCAACGACACGGACACCCTGAACATCTGGAAATCGGCGGGTTACTCCCCCATCCCCCTGGCCGCCACCGACATCCTGCCCAATTTGCAGACGGGCTTGATCAACTCATTCGACAGCACGCCCATCTCGGCCCTTTCCTTCCAATGGTTCGCCCTGGCCCCTAACATGACCACCCTCAAGTGGGCTCCCCTGGTGGGGGCCACCATCATCACCACCAAGGCCTGGGCCAAGATCCCCGAAGCCGCCCGGCCCGCGGTCCTGGAGGCCGCGGCCAAGGCCGGGGTTCGCTTCAGGGACGAGGTTCGCGCCGGGGAAGACGCGGCCATCGAAACCATGAAGAAGCATGGGTTGAAGGTTTACGACACCACCCCCGAGCAATACGACGAGTGGGAAAAACTCTTCACCAGTGTCTATCCCCAAATCTCCGGCACGGTGGTTCCCCAGGATATGATGGACATGGCCATCCAGTACCGGGACGAGTACCGCGCCGCCCATAAGGAACCCGCGCCGCAATAACTAAAGGCGGTTCACAGTTAACAGGTGACAGCTCTCAGGAACGTCAAAAATCGCAATGAAAATACTTTTAAATGCCTCCTAAAAAAAGCCCCCAAAGAAAAAAACCGGCCCCGAAGAAGGCCGGAGGCAAAAAACATTCCGCCGTCCTGAAAGCCTCCCCGCCTGTGGATGTCCTCCAGCCGCCGCCCGTGGAAACCCCCAAGCCCCAACCGGCGCCCGAAACGGCGAGCCCTGTTGAATCCGGAACGGTGAGCCACGTCGAATCCACCGAGCCGTCCATGGCCGTGGAAGGCCACCCCGGCGAGCCGGGAATGGTGAGCTACGTCGAATCCACCCAGCCCGCCTTCTGGCATGCCCCTGAAAACCTCCTTTTGACCTTCTTCTTCGCCGTGATGATGGTCCTGCCGCTCCTGGACATCCTGGCGCGCAAGCTGCACCCCCTTTTCGCCTGGTTCCCGCCCATCCTGGTGCCGGGATCGCTCAACCTGGTCCAGCACACCGTCCTGGCCATCATGATGTTCGGAGGCGCCATCGCGGCGCGCGAGGGCAAGCTGCTTCAGTTGGCCACCACCGCGAGCCTCATCCCCCCGCGCTTTAAGGCCGCGGCCCATATCGCGACCGCCGGCCTGGGCGCCGCCATCACCCTTTACCTGGTGAAGGCCGGCTGGAATTTCGTCCTCATTGAAAAGGGCGTGGGCTCCATCATCGCCCTGGGAATCCCCGAATGGGTTTTCCTCCTCTTCCTGCCCGTGGGGTTTTCCATCATCCTGCTTCGGATGATCTGGCGCTCCTCGGACAAATGGAATGAAAGGCTTATCACGCTCTTGGTCGCGGGCTGGCTGGCCTACCTGGCGCCCATGATCCACAACCCCTCCTGGACCTTCCTTTACTGCTGCTTCGGGCTTCTCATGGTGGCGGTCATTTTCGGCATGCCGGTCTTCCTGGTCCTGGGCGGCGCGGCCCTGGTCTTTTTATGGAACTCGGACACGCCCATCGACTCCATCCCGGCCGAAACCTACCGCATGGTGGTCTCCCCCACCATCCCCACCATCCCACTCTTCACCCTGACCGGCTATTTTTTGGCCGAGGGCGGCGCTTCCCAGAGGCTTTTGCGGGTCTTCGAGGCCTTTTTCGGCTCTCTCAAGGGCGGCCCGGCCATCGTGACGGCCTGCGTCTGCGCCTTTTTCACGGCCTTCACGGGCGGCTCGGGAGTCACCATCCTGGCCTTGGGTGGGCTCCTCATGCCCATCCTGCTGGCTGAAAAATACAAGGAACGGGACGCTTTAGGCCTTTTGACCTCGGCGGGGTCGCTCGGCATGCTTTTTCCCCCCAGCCTGCCCGTCATCCTCTACGGCGTGGTGGCGGGGACCTCGATCAAGGACCTTTTCCTGGGCGGTTTCATGCCCGGCATGATCCTGCTTTTCTTGACCGCCCTCTGGGGCATCCTGAAGGCCTCCAAGGAAAACCTGGAGAAATATTCCATCCTGCGGGCCCTCAAGCTGTGGCTTTGCATCGGGCCCCTGACCCTCGCCTTTTTGGCCGTCCTGGCTTATTTCGGTTGGAAGGAATTCGCCCCGCTGGCCTGGTCCCTGCTCTCGGCGGTGGGCGGCATCAAGCCCGACTCGGCGGGCGTGGGCGCCATTACCTTCGTGCAGGTGTCCCGCCTGGTTTTCGTGCTGGCCCTGTGCGGGAACCTTTTTTCACCCTTCAAGAAATGGCTCTTGGACAAATTGAGCCGGAAACTGGAGGTCGAGAAGGAGGTGAACGAGGCCCTGGAAGCCGCCTGGGACGCCAAATGGGAACTGGCCCTCCCGTTCGTGGTTTTTTTCTTCCTTTTCGTCATCAAGGTGACCTTGGTGGAATCGGCCGCCCTGACCGCCCTTTACGCCTTCCTCGTGGAGGTCGTCTTTTACCGCAAGATGAGGCTAAACGACGTTCCCAAGGTCATCACCGAATGCGGCATCCTGGTGGGCGGCGTTCTTTTGATCCTGGGCGTTTCCCTGGGCTTCACCAACGACATGGTGGACGCCCAGATCCCGGCCCAGCTGGCGGCCTGGGTGCACAATACCGTGCATTCCCAATGGGTTTTCCTCTTGATGGTGAACTTCATGCTGATCGTGGTGGGGAGCTTGCTGGAAATCTTCGCGGCCATCGTGGTGGTGGTGCCGCTCTTGATGCCCATGTCCGACGCCTTTGGCGTGGACCGGGTGCACATGGGCATCATCTTTTTGGCCAATATGGAACTGGGTTTCATCGCCCCGCCCCTGGGGCTCAACCTCTTCCTTTCTTCTTATCGTTTCAAAAAGACCATGACCGAAGTCTACATCGCCGTGCTTCCCATGTACCTGATCCTGCACGCCATGGTTTTCGCCATCACCTACATTCCCTTCCTGACCACCTGGCTTCCCCAGTGGGTCGCCGGTCACGGTTGGTAGGCCGGAGTCATTGGTTCCAAACTAAAATCCATAGACCTTGTCCCCCTCCGTTGTTTTGTGATGGCTAATAATTAGGCTGTCTTTGTTATAATCCCTTTATCCAAGGGAGCTTCGGGATGAAACCTTCCAAGAAAATCCTCCAACAACTCACCCAAGCCATCGTGGACTTGGTCCACCCCAAGCGCATCATCCTCTTCGGTTCCGCCGCCCGGGGCGGCATGGGCAAGCACAGCGACCTGGGCATCCTGGTCATCATGCCCAATGGCGTCCACCGAAGCCGCACCTACGATAAGGTTTATCTTGGCCCCCCCGATTTCGATTTCGCCACCGACCTTGTGATCATCACGGAAGATGCCATTCGCCAGCACGGCTCAAACCCCTATATGGTGATTCATTACGCTTTATGAGAAAATTTTTTGCCGCGGGGTTTTTGTTGGCTTTCGGCGCTTGTCCCTTGTGGGCCCAGGTGGGCGCGGCATCATCGGGGCCGGGGGGGCTCGAGCTGGAGATCGGGGGGCTATCAGGCTGTACGGCCAGTCTCAACGCCTCCTTGCAATTCAACGGGGGTTTCGGGGGCGAGGGGTTCGTGGGCTTCCGCCTCGCGAAGGACCTTTTCTTCGGGGTGGTCAGTGGTTATGACAGCTATCCCTTCCGGAACAATGTACCCGGCTCCTTTGACCAGGGCTTGGAGGCCGGGGGCTGGACACCCGCCCAGATCGCCATGCTCAACGTGAGCATGGGCGGGAACCTCCAGTACGTGCCCCTCATGGCGGAGGTCAAGTGTGTTTTTTACCACGGCTCTTTCCAGCCCTATGGGCTTCTGGGTTTCGGGGTGACTTTTAACCGATGCGCCCCTACGATCACCCTGAGCTATAACGGGGTAACCGTCATCGCCTCGGGAACCGCCAGTGAAACGGACTTATTGCTGGCCCCGGGGTTGGGCGTGAAGTACCAACTGGATGAAAAGATAGATTTCTTCGTCCAGTTCCGGCTGGACCTAGACTTCACCTCCAGCAGCAATTCCGACATCGGTACTTTCACATTCACCTCCAACGGCACGTCCTACAGCACCACGGCGCCTACGAGCCTGACGGGAGACAGCCCGACGGTCTTTATCCCTTTCGAGGCCGGCCTGGATTTCAATTTGTAGCCCGCCCGGGCCAAAGTCCCTTCCCGCCGTTCCGCGAAAAGTTGCAAAATGATGCGGAAACCCTTAAAAATCGCATATCCGAAAACCCCGAAAAATGGCTGCTTTCAGAGAGGGTCGCAAACAAAGGGGTCACAAACAAAGGGGTCAGGCCACCACAATCTATTTTTCAATCTTTTGGGCCAAATCTTTATCCCTTTTTATTCGCTCCTTGATCCCGACCCACCGGTTTCCCACCGCTGTTGCCCCTATCCCCATCCTCTTGCCGATTTCTTTTAAGCTCAACCCCGATTCCCTTTTCAGGAGATAAATCAATACATCCCGGGCCTCCGATTTCCTCTTCCAAGCTCGCAGCAACTCCTCCGGTTTTTCCCCGTAGGCCTTCGCTACTTTGTTGATGATTTTTTCAGGTTCCCGCTTTATCACCTGTTTTTGGTATTTCGGAACATCCAACTGCTTATGCCTCTGCCCCACTTCATGCACACGCTCTAAAAACTCCCGTCCACCCAGGTATACCCTCGAAAACAGGTTGTCCCAAGGGGACTCTTTCTTCCCCATCCCCTCTTCCACAAAGTCCCGGTAAGCCTTTTGGGCCCTTCTTCTCTCTTTCCCGAACTGCCCCAAGATCCAATCCACTTCCAGCCATGCTTCCGGTTTTTCCAGGCCGGCGGTGGCCCGATAACTGCTCCATTTCCATTCCCTAGGATGCTTGACCATATGGGCCCTCACAGGGTTCAAGACCACATACCGGCATAGCTCCTTCAGGTAGCTTTCCTTTTCCACCACCAAGGCCTTATAGCGACCTTGGAAAAGGTGGCCCACCCGATGGTTTTTCTTATTAAATTTTTGGGTATAGACGCCATTGAAGTGTTTCATGGCCAAAGACAGGTTGGCTGCCGGGGTTTCCAGCAACAAATGATAGTGGTTGTCCATCAAGACCCAAGCATGGCATATCACCCCGTTTTCCCGCGCCATTTCCCCCAAAAGGCGCACGAACATCCAACGGTTCGAGTCATCCGCCACGATCTTCCGCCGCTCGTTCCCACGCGATGTCACATGGTAAACAGCGCCTTCATAATGAATCCGTTTGGGCCTTGGCATGAAATCATTTTAGGGAATCCACCATTTATGTAAAGTGGATTATGGTGGCCTGACCCCTATGCGTGACCCCTATGCGTGGAGGAAGGCGGCTGGCCGTGGGAGAAGAAGGAACCGAAACTTGACTTGAGCGAGTGGGAAGGTCAGGGTTTTGGGGCAAGTCGGGTAATGAAAACAACCCGTTTATGGCAAGGAATAAAAATGGTATCTTAATGGAAGAGGTGACAAGATGAATCCATTACTTGAGAGAATCACGATCAATCCTGAAGTGTGCTTCGGGAAGCCCTGCATCCGTGGGACGCGGATATGGGTTTCCCTAATTTTGGATTTTCTGGCGAACGGGGCTACTGAGGAGCGTGTTCTGAAGGAGTATCCCACCTTGAAACCCGAAGACATCAGGGCGGCTATCGCCTATGGCGCGGAGATGTCGCGGGATCGTTACGTCGAAGTGCCCCTGACCAAGTGAAATTCAAGCTCGACGAGAACCTTGGGACAAGGTTACAGGAATTGTTCCGGGAATACGGCCACGACGGAAAATTCTCTCCCCAGCAAGGGAGAAAATAGAGAGGCGGACCGGCGCCGACTGCCTGAGAGAAAAATAAAAATTTACGGGTTGATTGCCGCGGAGAAAAAGGGTCAGGCTTCAAGATTATACTTTTTGAGTTTTTGGGCACCCGCCCCGTCTTGCTTCAGCCGGTCCACCGCGATCTTCCGCCGTTCATTCCCACGGGAGGTCACGTGGTACACCGCGCCTTCATAATGGATTCGCTTGGGTCGAGGCATGGGGGCAGTTTATCGGCATCCAATCGCTTGTAAAGTATAATCTAGTGGCCTGACCCCTACTTTCATGACCCCTACTTTTCTTCCCAATTTCGGAGGTGAATTTGCTTATCCCATTGGCTTTATTCCTGTTCACTCTCTCCATGTATTTAACCACGGCTTGCGCCACGTTTAATATCAATGATTCCGGCGAAACGATAGCGGTCTGCGATTTGTTGGCCTTGGGTCACTCTCCAGGTTATCCCCTCCATGCCCTTTTGGGCAGGCTATTTTGTCTCTTGCCGTTGGGTCAGCCCATGTTGCGGGTTACCTTTTGTTCCATGATGACCGGCGCTGCTTCCGTGGTTCTTTTGTACGCAATTTCAAAAATGGCGCTTAAAAACATCTATGGCACTGGAGAAAATCCTCCCGCGGTTGGGGTCCCCCCCACGATAAACCCTTGGATATTGGAAGTCCCTTCCCTCTTCGGAGCCCTCTCTTTTGCTTTTTCTTACCAGCATTGGTTCCAATCCGGCGGGGCCAAAGGCGGTATTTATACCCTCAATACCTTCCTGACGCTTTGCGTAGTTTGGATTTTGTTCAAGATGCGGGAAAAGGGATGGTTCATCAAATCGGTGTTTTTGATCCCCTTCTTCTACGGCTTGGGGCTCGCCAACCATTGGCCCCACCAAATCGCCAGCCTGCCGGCCTATTTATGGCTTTTCCTCGCCGGTCAAAAAAAGGTTCCAATGACCGAAATTTTAAGGTCCGTCCCACGCCCTTTCGAACTCATTCAAAAATTACGGTCAGTCTTTTCCGGAATAGGAACGGCGAACCTTTTGAGGGCGGCCACATTCGCCATGCTCCCCCTTTCGGTTTACTTATACCTGCCTATCCGGGCGATTCAAAATCCGGTCCTAAATTGGTGGAATCCCCAAACAGCCGCCCATTTTTGGGAAACCATTACGCGTGAATCTTACAATGGGATAGGGGCAAGGAGGGGATGGGCGACTTTGGCTCAAAATTTAACTCGTTTTTGGCTTCAGGCCCATCACCAATATGGAAGTTATTTCACTTATTTCATCTTCGCCTTTTCCATCTGGGGCTTGCTGCGCGCCTTGAGGAACAAAGAATGGACCAACGCCCTTGGAATTTTGATTTTAGGCGGCGGGATTTTCGTGTCGGTCATCCTTTTCAACAACCCTGTTACCGGCCTCGAATGGACATTGGACAATTTCTTTTCCATCGTGTTCTTGATGTTTGCCTTTGGGGCGGCCTTGGGGATGGCCGAAACCTTCCGCTGGATCTTTAAAAAAATCCAAAAACCATCCGCGTTTATAACCACGGGCATTTTCGGGTTTTTGCTGGCTATTGCGCCCTTGGTGATGAATCATGGCAAGGATGATCAAGGCCAATACGTCTGCGCTTACGACGAAGGTATCAATATGCTTAAGACCGTCCCCCCCAGCAGCGTGATACTTTGCGGCGGGGACGTCGATCTCCTTCCCCTTTGGTACCTTCAATTCGTGGAGGGCCTGCGCGCCGACGTCGTCCCGGTTTCACTCCCAATTATTATCTACGACTGGTACAAGGATTCCCTTTTCAGCCATTGGCCTTTTTTAAAAATTCCGACGCTTACGGTTGAACCGCCGGAGGACATCGTTCGAATGCTGGTGGGGATGCATGGGCCTGAAGTCCCTTTCTATTACACCAATTGTTCCACGCCCCAATGGCTTGGAAAGGACAACGCCTCCATCCCGGACGGCATGCTTTGGAGGATGGCCAAAACAAAAGGGCTTGATTTCCCGGTAACGGCCTCAAGACTAAATGAGCTTTGGGGGACTTATCGAATTAGGCAATTGGACCCTGGCCCAAAAGGGTACTGGGACGAATTCAGCGACTACATCAGGGTTTATGTTTACGATTACGCCCAAGAATTCATGGGTTTGTACGCCTACCAGAACCAAATGCCGGAAATCGCGCTTTGGAGCTTCCAAAACAGCTTGAAAGACAGTCCCCCGGCGAATCGCGCCGGCATTTACCAATTGGAGGGGGAGATTTATCTACAGCTTGGAAACGAATCGGACGCAGTGAAAAGCTATCAAGAGTCGCTGAATTACAACCCTTAGTAAAAGGGGTCAGGCTTCAAGATTATACTTTTTGAGCTTTTGGGCAAACGACCCGTCTTGCTTCAGCCGGTTCTTGGTCGCCGTCCAATAATGCCCCACCGCCCCATAACTGACTCCCATTCTTTCCCCTATCTCCCTCAAGCTCAAGCCCGATTCCCTCTTGAGCCGGTAGACCGCCCCTCTTTTGCTTCCCGCCTTCTCGCCCTTGCCGCCAGCAATTCCTCCGGTTTCAACCCAAAGTCCTTCGCCACTCGGCCGATAATCTCCTCAGGGTCTTGTTTCACCACGAAAAAAAAGGGGTCAGGCATCCATCATCCATTTTTCAATCTTTTAGGCCAAGCTTTTATTCATTTTTATTCGCACCGTCCTGAAATGCAAAGTGGAAAAAAGAACACAAAAAGAATACAATTAGGGGTGAACAATGACAGACATCAAGTGGACGGTTGAAGCCGCCCAAAGCTACCAACTGATCTACGACCAGAACTCCAACCTTCGGAAGATGATCGACCAAAGGCTGGAGGCTCTGGCGAATTGGCCCCCGGAGGCCTGGTACAAGCTCTGGCCGAAAGGGAG
>JASHNQ010000016.1 GCA_030041545.1 candidate division FCPU426 bacterium
TACGGCGACACCCAGGGCACTTGGCCGTCGACGCTGGAGTCCATGAGCATTTACGGCTTCAGCCGTTACCTGGACAACCTCTCGTCGGTGAAGGTGACGGGTGCTTTCGTGGCCAATGCCACAAGCCCGGCGGGGAACCTGGTCACGATGACCACGATGAGTTCGGTGCCTATTGGCAGTGGAACGGGATGGCTTTACGACAGCAACTTCGGAAGTGTGTACGTGAATAGCACAGTGAAAGATTCGAAGAGTCTTCCGTATTCGTTCTACGGCTTTGAGTGATTTTAAGTTAAGAGGGTTGAAACAATGGGTGGCAGAAATGCCACCCATTGTCTTTAGTGAGGAACTATTCGTGAGGTGAACCTATCCAAGCCCTGATGACTCCTTTCTTTTCAACTCTTCTGGGCGCATGCATTGGTAGTTTTTTAAATGTCTGCCTGAGCCGTTGGAAAAGCGGCGCAAGTATCATTTACCCTCCTTCCCAGTGTCCGCAGTGTCACCGATCCATTTTATGGTATGACAATATCCCCCTTTTTAGCTTTCTATTTCTCAAGGCCAAATGCCGTTTTTGCCGCGGACCCATTTCTTGGAGCTACCCCGCGGTCGAAGCCGTGACAGCCCTTTTGTTTGGGCTCTCTTCCGTTCGGTTCCAACAGGAAAAATGGTTTTTGTTACCGACAAGTTTTTTCTTTGTCGGCTTTATGGTGCTTTTGGGCGCCAGTGATTTAAATTGGAAATTGCTGCCTCATCCCTTCACGAATGGCTTTATTTTAGCTGGGTTGTTATCGCCGGTGAATGGCGCTTTTTTTTCATTGGCGGACCGCTACCACGCAGTGAGCCATTTTGTTTTAATTGGATTTATCCTCTTTGGAACGTCCCAGATCATTCCAAACGGATTAGGGGGCGGTGACATCAAGATGGGGGCTGGTTTGGCTGTTTGGCTGGGTCTTTCTAAAACCATTTTTGCCCTTTTTTTGGCTTTTGGAGCAGGTTTTCTCGTGGCGATTCCCCTCCTTTGGAGAAAGAAGATCACCCGGAAATCCATGATCCCGTTCGGCCCTTTCTTGGCGTTCGGATCTTTGGTGGTTTGGTTCTGGCCCGACGTTGTGACGCAATGGGGGATAGATTTATGAGCTTGTTTTCCAAGACCATCGTTGGCCTGGATATCGGGTCTTCCAGCGTGAAAATCGTCCAATTGAAACCCGCGGGAAATCAATGGCAGCTGGCGGCCGTTGGAATGGTTGAGATTTCAAGAGAGTCGCTGGAGGTTAAGAACCAGGATGCCCAACGTTCGGCCGTTGTAGAAGCCATCAAACGCGTCTACAAGGAAAGCGGAATAAGCGCCAAAAACGTTGTCACTTCGCTGTCAGGGGACTCCGTTATTATCCGCTATGTCAAGCTTCCCTTTATGACGGCGGAAGAACTTCGCGGCGCGATTTCCAAAGAAGCCGAACAATATATTCCCTTGAACATCGACCAAGTAGTCTTGGATTTCCAGATCTTGGGAGAAACGCAAGAAGACGGCCAAAAAAAATTGGACGTCCTGCTGGTGGCGGCCAAGGTCGACGTTGTGGACCAGCATCTCCTGACGCTTAAATCCGCGGGTTTAACGCCAGTGGTCATTGATGTGGATGCCTTCGCGCTGCAAAACGCCTATGAAATCAACCGCGTTGAACCAGGCGAAGAAACGGTCGCCTTAGTCAATATGGGGGCTTCGTTAACCACGATCAATATTTTGGAGGGCAACAATACCCGGTTCACCCGTGATATCCCCGTGGCCGGAAACGACTTCACCAAGGAAATCCAAAAGGAATTCAATTTAAAATTTTCCGAAGCGGAGGAGTTGAAAAGGTCTCATGGCGCCATTTCTATGGAAGAAGACGACTTTAGCCTGTCCACCGTTTCCCAAAAAGATGACCGGGTTTTAAGAATGTCGGATGTCATGACGCCCGTTTTAAACAAATTGCTGGGAGAAATCAGGCGTTCTTTCGACTATTACGAAACACAGGCCCGCAAAAAGACCGTTGAACGGGTGATCCTTTTAGGCGGAAGCGCGCGGCTGAAGAACGTCAACCGATTTCTGGCCAATAAGCTGGGAGTTCCAGTGGAATATTTCGCCGCCTTCCGGAACGTTGAACCCCCCAAGGCCGTCGATTCGGAACAATTGGCCGAAAAGGAATTCCATATGGGGGTCTGTGTAGGGCTGGCTCTGCGACAGGCGGGACTGTAACATGATCAAGATAAACCTTGTTCCCGTCAAAGAAAAAAAGAAGCGCAAGGAATTTTTCTATATTTTTTGGGCCGTTGTTTTTTTTATTTCAGTGGGTTTTTCCCTTTTTTACATCTATGTAAAAAAGCTGGCAGTTGTCAACGACTTAAACAGGCAAATTGAGGAAGTGCAGAAGGAGTCGGCGGGTTACCAGGATAAAATCAATGAAATCAAGGACCTTCAAGCCAAAAAAGACAGTTTGGATGCCATTAAAAAGACCATTCAAGGAATCTCGGAAATCCAAAGAAAGGTGCTGGCCGCTGTCGACCAATCAGCCGCCAACTTGCCGGACGGAGTTTGGCTCACTCGGCTTGCGCAGAGTTCGGGCAATGACGCAAATAAGTTTACCCTCCAGGGATACGCGACATCCATGGAACAAATGAAAAGTTACGTATCGAATTTGCAACGACCGGGCGGATTATTGAAGGAAGTGACATTCGACGAAAAAACCTATTCGACCTCCGCCAGCAATACTATCCTTTACCAATTTGAAATCAGTTTCAGGGTCTTGGACCAGGGAACATGAAAATAACACCTCTGCAACAATACCTCATCCTCGGCGTCATGATTTTCGTTGGCGTTGTCTTCCTTTATTACCAATTTCTCTTAAAGCCCATCAACGCCAAGATCGACACCCTTCAAAGCACCCTCGATCAAAAAAAACAGGAATTGGAAGAAGCCAAGAAGATTGTGGCGAGGTATGTTGAATTTAAGAAGGAGGCGGATTCCATCCAACGGGAACTCGAATGGTACCAAAATCGAATACCCCAGACGATCGATAAAACTAAATTATTAGAAGCCATCAGCTTCGCCCAAAGCCGTTCCGGGGTCGTCCTGACCAGTCTCACGTTTCAGGCCCCAACTACGCCAAAAGATTATACGGAGGTGCCCGCTACTATTCGATTTAATTCCGATTTCAACGGGCTTGTCAATTTCCTGTATCAAACAAGTATCTCCAACTTATTCATGACCGCTCGCGATTTAACGGTGACTCCCCTGACGGCCGC
The DNA here is from genome assembly GCA_030041545.1 of candidate division FCPU426 bacterium. Taxonomy (GTDB): domain Bacteria; phylum Oederibacteriota; class Muellerivitia; order Muellerivitales; family Muellerivitaceae; genus JAJPJW01. Next base: position 3,277 of record JASHNQ010000016.1, read on the forward strand.
CGATTATTTCAAATTTACGATACAGGTCCAAATGGTTGTTTCCGGAATTGAGGCAAAACAATGAAGACAAACGCGCTTTGTTTTGCAGCCCTTACCTTTTTCTTGGCTTTACCCTGCTGGATGAACGCCCAACAGGAGGATGTGCCCGAACCTGTTTTTCTCAATTTTTCGGTACAACCTCCCTATGTTCCGACATATCATGGAAGGGACCCGTTTAAACCGCTTAATTGGGTGGTAAATCAGCCGCAAATTTCCATCGCGGAATTGAAATATTACGGCATTGTGGACGTCGGTTCACAGCCCATAGCCTTGTTTGGATGGCGGGCGGACCCGTCCAAAGAATATACGTTGAAAAACAGGAAATTATATAACGACGCCGGCCTTCCGGTCGATGGGGTGGTGGGAGACATTACCGACTCTCAAGTCATTTTGATCCAAGGCGACCAGAAAATAGCCTATTCCAGGAAGTAAAGGAGTCGTTGAGATGTGGGGTTTCCGCTCATTCGTGAAGATCTGGCTGGCGGCGCTGATGATGGCACCGACGTTTCATTATGCCTGGGCCGATGATATTGAGATTGACTTGGGCGGCACTTCGACCCCCACCTCCAAGTCTTCCCCGGCTTCGAATGCGGTTCCCGCCGCCCAGCCGACCCCCGCAGGAAACACCCAAAGTACTGTCGCTCCCAGTGAAAACGGAACCATTTCTGATCAAGCCGGGAACCCGGAAATCACCCGAATCCACTTTGTCTCCGAGGGCGCCGGGACAAGGGTGACTATCGAAGGAAACAACCTTCCCGAGCCTTCCGTTGTCAAACTTTCGGCACGAAAAATCTTAATGAAGTTCACTGGCACCACCTTGGCGATTCACAAAATCTTGAAGGGAAAGGGGAATCTCCAAGATGTCCGCTCGGCTATGCATTCAAAAACCGCTTGGATTGTTTTGGATGTGCGAAGACTTAAAAAATGGAACCTGAGTAAAAACGATGAAGGATATGCCTTGCTCTTGAACGTCACACCTGTTTTGAGTGATACTTCCACCGAAGCGGCCGCCCCCGAGCCTTCTCCTAATCCCGAGACAAGCACTGAAAAGGGCCTTTTTTCCCGGCTGATCGACGCCTCTCTCAAGCCAACCGACAACGGACTGAAACTTGTTTTAACCTCGGACAGTCCCTCGAAGTACACCGTCCGGAAGTTATCCCAGCCCGAAAAGATCATCGTTCATTTTTACAACACGAAGCTGGAAATCGCCGACAAGCTGAGAAAGTTTAAGAACGGTGACCCGGCCCTGCAAAAAGGCGGGCTCCTTTCGGTAGAATTCCGCCAAATTGGGCCTTCGTTTTCTCCCATTTCAGAGGCCATGTTGACCGTCCTTCCCGGGACCATCGACCAGATTGACCGCGATTTGAACCAAATCGTCATAACCCTCAACGCTCCCCCAGCACCCGCCCAGGCACCGGCCGAGAAAAAAGGAAATCTCAACCAGCTTATTTCCATGGATCTTCAAAACGCCGAGATGACGGCCGTTCTCAAAACGTTGGCCAACGAAGGGGGGTTTGATTTGGACTTGGTTGCCGGACCCATTCCCGCCGCCGTGAATGAAAAATACAAGGACGTTCCCCTTAAAACTGCTTTGGCCGATATGCTGGCCCCCCTTGGATACGGCTATGAGGTGCAAGGCAACACCCTTCGGGTCGGCCCCCAAGCGGTGTTGGCCTCCACCAAAGCCATTCTCCCTCATGTAACGGAACTGATCGCCCCTTCGGGGGGCATGACGCCCGCCCAATTTGACCAATTGGTCCGCCCCCTCCTGAGCCCCAGCAACGCGGTTTCCTTCGAGGCGGACCCGGTCCGGAATATGATTGTTTTGACCGGCATTCCGTCCGATATCGCGGATTACAAAAGGGCCATCCGGGACTTAAAGCTGGATGAAAGCACTGAAAGCAACCGCATCACCAGGGTGGTGAAACTCAATTACGCGGATCCAAACCAGTTAAGCGCCATCCTGTCGGCTTACCTCACGCCCGTTGGGAAGATACAGGTTTCCGCCGCCAATTACGAACTGGTGATATGGGAAACCGCAACCAACATGGGAACCCTATTGGAGTTGATCAATGAATTGGACCGGAAACCACCCCAGGTTTTAATCGAGTCCAATATCGTCGAGGTGACCAATGAGCAGGACTTGAACATGGGGGTTTCATGGGGTCTGTCCAAAACGACCGGCGATCCCACGGTGGGGGGAACGGTTGGGACCGGGTCGCTGTCGAGCTATGGAAACCTCGTCTTTGGAACGGTGCAGGCGGGCATCAACGTCAACGCCACGATCGAAGCCCTGGAGACCCAAAAAAAAGCCAGAATCATTTCCCGTCCCAGGATTGCCACCACCAACGGGGTCCAAGCCGAAATCAACGAGGTTGAAAACATCGTCTACACCCAAATCCAAAATACCCTGTCCAATGGAACCGAAGTCTCAACGACGACCTTCCAGCAATTACCCCTGCCCATCGACCTTAAAGTGACGCCCCGGATCAGCGACGACGGCACCATCACCACCCAGATCATCGCCTCCATCACTTCCCAAACCGCGGTGGTTTCAGGCGGCGCGGCGGGCTCCATTGCCCCGCCCCAAACCGACGTCCAGACGGCCACGACGACCATCAACACGAAGAACGGTGAAACCATCGTCATCGGCGGTCTGGTCCGGGAGACCGCGAACGAAACCGACAATGGCTTGCCGATTTTATCCAGCATTCCGATCATTGGAACTCTCTTTGACGAAAAACAACGGACCAATCAAAAGGAAGAATTAGTCATCTTCATCACGCCTACCTTGCTCGAAGACTAAAAGTTTTCCAAACTCCATTCCAAGAAGCGCCTACGGAAGGCGCTTCTTTTTTTCACGTAAGTGGCATTAAAGCGACCGGAACAACATCATTCTTGCTTGAGGAGCCGATCGTGAGCCTGCGTTTTTTAACCGCCGGAGAATCCCACGGAAAGGGCCTGATGGTGATCTTGGAAGGATTTCCGGCCAGCTTGGCTATTACGACTGGGGAAATCAACCTTGACTTAGCCAGGCGCCAAAAAGGATATGGCCGCGGAGGCCGGATGCTGATTGAGAAGGATCAGGTGGAAATTTTGTCCGGCGTGAGAAAGGGCTTTACCCTGGGTTCTCCCATCTCCCTTTTCGTTAAAAACAAGGATTACGAGAATTGGGAAAAAATCATGGCGCCCGATTTCAGCCCGGGAAAAACAGGCCATCCCCTTCGGCGGCCCCGGCCGGGTCATGCGGATTTAGCCGGGGGACTTAAGTACAATCAGCGGGACTTACGAAACATACTGGAAAGGGCCAGCGCCCGAGAAACGACGGTGAGGGTGGCGGCCGGCGCCGTCGCCAAAAAATTCCTGAAGTGCTTTGGCATTCTTGTCCAAAGTCACGTCCGCCAGCTCGGATCGGCCCAAAGCCGACCTGTGGCTTCCATCGACGGCAACTTGAACGAAAGGGCTGACCAGTCTCCGGTCCGTATGTTGGACCGGAAAGCCGAAAAAAAAGCGGTCCGGCTTATTAAAGCCGCTAAAGACGGCGGGGATACCCTGGGAGGAATTTTTGAGGTCTTCGTAACGGGGCTTCCCCCTGGCCTTGGCAGTCACGTCCAATGGGACCGGAAATTGGACGGGAGGTTGGCCCAGGCCATGTTGAGCCTACAGGCCGTCAAAGGGGTTGAAATCGGGGAAGGGTTTAAAAACGCCACCCTTTACGGTTCCCAGGTTCATGATGAGATTTTTTACCGCAAAGGAAAGGGCTTTTACCACCGGACGAACCGGGCCGGCGGAATTGAAGGAGGGATGAGTAACGGGGAACCCCTTGTGGTCCGAGTCGCCAAAAAACCCATCTCCACCCTGCGCCGGCCACTGCGGTCCGTGGACATCGATGCCAAACAGGAAATAAAAGCGGCTTACGAGCGCTCCGACGTTTGCGCTTTGCCGGCGGCATCCGTCATTGGAGAGGCCCTTTGCGCCTGGGTCGTGGCAGACGCCTTCTTGGAGAAGATGGGTGGAGATTTTATGGAAGAAATTACCCAAAGGTTTAAAATTTACCTGAACCACTTGAAAAAGTTTTAAGTCCCCCATGGCCCTTCCGCCGAACATTATCCTCGTCGGTTTTATGGGTTCGGGTAAAACCGTTACGGGAAAGGCGGTTTCAAAAATTACGGGTTTTCGTTTTTGGGACATGGACGAATGGATTGAGGAAAAAAATGGGGCCAAGATTCCCGATTTGTTCGAGAGGAAGGGAGAGGCTTTCTTCCGCCAACAGGAACAGCAAGCCGTTTTGTGGTTGAGCCTGCAAAAGAATTACGTGGCTTCCACGGGCGGGGGGGCTTGGATCCGAGAGGAAAACAGGAAAGAACTATTAAAGGCGGGATGGTGTGTGTGGCTCAAAGTTTCTACCGAAGACGTATGGAAACGTGTCGGCGCCCATTTGGAACACCGCCCCCTCTTGTCCCGATCAAAAGATCCGCGGCGCACGATTGAAATATTGTTGCGGGAAAGGGAACCTTATTACGCGCTTGCCCACGCCAGTGTGGATACGTCAGGGAAAGACCCCCGGCAATCAGCCCTGGAAATCGTAAATGCTTTTAGAGGGGATCAACCCCAGGAAAACTTACTATTGCCGCCCTGGAGAGACTAAGACGGCGGATCCCATCACGCCCGGTGAAATGGGGTTGACCCCCGAACAAGGACAAGGTCCACCAAAAGATTAAAATGAAAAAAGAAATCAAAGTTGCCCTAGGAAACCGAAGTTATCCCATCTTGATCGAAAACGGGCTCCTTCCCAAATGCGGGGCCTTCGTCCGAAAAATCACCGCCGCCCCCAAAATCGCCCTTCTTTCCACGCCCGCCATTTATAAAGCCTGGGGCCGGGAATTGGCGAAAAGCCTCCAACGGCAAGGAATCCGATTAGAACTCATTTTGATATCCGACGGTGAAAAGAACAAGAATGAAAGGGTCTTGTTCCGCATTTTGAAAACATTGGCTTTGCGGGGTTTTCAAAAAGACGGCTGTCTTATCGCGCTGGGCGGAGGAGTGATCGGGGATTTGGGCGGATTGGCCGCTTCCCTCTATATGCGGGGGATCGGCTTCATTCAATGTCCCACGACCCTTTTGGCGCAAGTGGACGCGAGCATCGGAGGCAAGACGGCGGTTGATTTCGCCGGCATCAAGAACTTGGTCGGGACATACCATCAACCCCAATGCGTCCTGGTCGACCCTCAAACACTTCGGACTTTGGATGAGCGTCAATTTAAAACGGGTTTAGCTGAAGTTATTAAATATGGGGTCATCCAGGACGAAGCCTTGTTCGGGGAATTCGAGGATCATCCGGAGTTGATTCAGAAAAGGGACCCCCAAATCCTACTGCGCCTTATTTCCAAGTCCTGCGGGATAAAAGCCCGAATCGTCTCGGAAGACGAACGGGAAGGCGGAAAGCGGGCATGGTTGAATTATGGCCACACCCTGGGGCACGCCTTGGAGGCTTATTTCCATTACGGAGTGCTGACCCACGGCGAAGCGGTGGCTTACGGAATGTGGTTTGCTGCGATGCTTTCACATCAGCTTTGCCTTTGTCCCGAAAACGTCCTGCAACGCCAGCGCTCCGTACTCAAGAGGATGGGGTTACTCCAAAAATTGCCGTACTTCAACCCCGGAAAAATTTACCAAAAAATGTTTTTGGATAAAAAAGCGAGGAAAGGGCGAATCCAATTTATATTGACAAGAAAAATCGGTCTTGTTACCATTCAAAAAAATGTTCCCCAGCCCATCATTCTTTCGGCTCTAACCCAACTCCGAGTTGAAGCAAGCAAACGACGTTAAGCCTATGACGAAGGATCCCTCTACGTCCGAAATCACCGAGCTCAAGAAAAAGCTGGAAGAAAACCCCGACTCGCTTGTTTTTGCCCCGCTCGCGGACGCCTATCGCAAACAAGGAAGTCTGGAAGAAGCCTTGAACGTCTGCAAGAAGGGCTTGGAAAAGCATCCCAACAACACCAGCGCCCGCGTCGTCCTCGGCCGCATCTACCAAGAGCAGGGAAAAACGGAGGCTGCTTCCTCCGAGTTGAAGAAAGTCCTTGAGCTGGACCCGGAGAATTTGATGGCTCACTCGCTCCTGGGCTCCATCTTCGTGGAGAAGGGCGACCACCAGGCAGCCATCGAGGAATATCAGAAAATCCTGACCCTGAACCCCGACGATGAGGAAACCCAAAAGGCTCTTCGACAAGCCATTGAAAAGGCGGCCGGGGAACCCCGGAGCACCCCGTCATTTAAAAAAGAGCAGCTCCATGCCGAAAAACGTGCCCAGCCCAAGGACAGTACGGCTACTTTAACTATCGCCGAACTTTACTTGAAACAGGGGCATTACGACAAAGCCGTCGAGGTATACCAGGAACTTCTGTCCACCGATCCTCAGAACCTGATGTTGCGACAAAAATTGGCGGAAGTCGTGGAACGTCGGCAAAAGGAGTCCGTAGTCGATCCTGGCACTTCCAAACTCAAAAAAAACGAGTTCATCAAGCCGCCCGACCAAAAGGAAGACGTCCTGGAAGAGACTTCCCACGACGGGAAGCGGCAAGCAAAACCTAAAAAAGAGGATGATTCCAAGTTCACCAACGATGATATCCTCCAAGTCATGCGCCGTGGCGGAAAAGACGACGTCGTGGTCGAGGAAAAAAGAAATAAACCAACTTCGCCAACAGCTCAGGAAAAAAAAGGCATTTCTTCCCCACGGACGCCCCAAATCGAAGGACTCAAGGGCGTTTTAGCCGAACTCAGCGCGGTGGAAGGGATCATGCGATGTTTCATCACGGCGAACGATGGAAATACCATTGTTTCCATGGGAGAAACCAGTAATAATGCTGACCTGGGCAAACAAGCTTCGGCTATTTTTGAGAGCACCAACCGGTCGGTCGCCCAATTGAACCAGGGCAAAATGCAACAGGTTTTGGTGACGGCCGAATCCGGCCATATCCTCTTGGTTTCCCTTGCCGCCTATGTTTTGGTGGTTTTGGCCAGTAGTAAAATCAATTTAGGTCTTTTAAGGCTGGCCTTGGACTCGGCCACCAGGAAATTGGATAAAATTTTATAGTCCTCAAGCGAAAAAAAAATTATAGTGTCCAACCTCGAAGGTTTTTCACATGAACCACCACCGGATTTCAACCCATGGATTTTAAAAAAATATTAGAGGAAACCCTTTCCAACGTGGAGGGGTCCATCGGCGCGGGCTTGGTCGGGATGGATGGAATCGTGATTGACCAGATTTCCCACAACTCAACGTTCGACATCAACGCGGTAGGCGCGGAATATTCCAGCATTATTAAAAACGCCATGCGGGCTTCCTCCAATTTTGGCCTGGGGAACACCGCTGAAATCCTTATCACCACGGATAAAGCCACCATGATCATGATGATGGTAGGACAAAACTATTTCGTGACCCTAGCCATTAACCTGGATGGGAATCTAGGGAGGGGCCGCTTGGAGCTCAAAAAAGCCATTCCTAAATTCGAGAAGGAACTGACTTAGATCCTTGAACCCCGACCCGGATTCTCCGACATCCGATTCCCTCCCGGATGTGGCTGGTTATGCCCGTTTTTCTGAGATTTTCAGGTCATGGTTTTGGCGCTTCTACGACCATCTCCTGCGCCTTCTATTCTACAATTTCGGGTGGGCTCTGACGTGCCTGGGTGTCGGGTGGCTGGCCGTCTATGCGGGTTTCGTCGACCTTTCCAAGCCAGTGAACCCCACCCGCCTTTTCCAATTATACGGCTTGTATCTTGTGGAAAGCGCCGCCTCTGTCGGCTGGGCTTTTTGCGTGTTCAGGATATTCATCGAAGGGAAGGCCGAGTGGAAGGACCTTTGGTTTGGAACCCGGAAATATTTATTGAAAGCCGTGGGTTTATCTGCGGTCACGGCAGTTTTGACGGGATGGGGACTTTACAACCTTCGTTTTTACTTTTTGCTGATCCAGGTGCACCGCTTCTTGGCATTTTCCTTGGCGGCTCTCACCCTTTGGATCCTCCTCCTCTGGTGGTCCACTTGCCTTTACCAGTGGCCCGTACTTTTCTTTCAAAACCCCCCGTTCCATAAGATCTTCCATAAATCTTTCCTTTTGGTGATGGGAAACGGATTGGCCTCATTTGGAATTTTGGTTTTATTTATGGTTTGTCTGGGGCTGTTTTTAGTCGCGCCATTCTTGGCGTTCTTCATTGGTTTCACCTTTTTCTTCGCCTTTCAATGTGTGGCGCTTGAAAAGAATCTCTTAAAGTATAAAATAACCTACAACGACCAACCCATGGGGCCTTTTCTGGAGCAATTGGAGGCCGAACGCCAAAGGAGTTGGCGCGAACTGCTGAGACCCTGGGGGAACCGGTGAGGGCGAACAACCATTGGATGACGATCTTGGCGGGTGCGGCGCTCCTTTATCTTGTTTTCAGCGGCAACCGCGGCTTGTGGAACCTTTATAAACTCCACCAAGAAAAACAGGAGTTATCCGAGCAAGTGGCGCAGTTAAAATCCGAGATCAGTCGGTACCAAGCTCAGTACCAGGATTTCCAGGCAAACCCTTCGATGTTGGAGAAGCAAGCCCGCGAGGAATTGAACTTGGTAAAACCGGGTGAAATCGTATATAAGTTCACAGAGGCCAACCCCCAATAAAAAGCCCGCTGATTCCTCATTGACTTCCCATTCCCCGATCGTTATTCTACCTTTCCTTTTGAGTTACCCTCGATTTCTCCGGGAAAAAGAACCCGCCGTTTGAAGTGGCCTGTCGGCCGGGATGGTAACCCTGTCGTTGCGATGTTTGACGCCACGAGGGTAACCGGGTTTTTCGCCGAGATGGCGGAATTGGCAGACGCAAGGGACTTAAAATCCCTCGGGCCCAAAGCCCGTCCCGGTTCGATTCCGGGTCTCGGCACCAATCTCCGCTTCCTTAAAAAGATAAATCAAATTAGGGGAGATTGCCCGGCCTAGCCGGGGGCGAAGTCGGGCCGAGAAACCATATACCAGCTACAATGGGCAAGCCATTTTTGCCAACTTGAAGATTTAAGGTCCTTTCGTAGAATTAAGGCGCGAATTCTGCGCCAAAAAGACGCGGGGTGGAGCAGCCTGGTAGCTCGTTGGGCTCATAACCCAAAGGTCGCTGGTTCAAATCCAGCCCCCGCAACCAACGTGAAAAGCCGCCCTGGTGGTGCGGCTTTTTCCATTTAAGGACGAATGGTTAACATTGCGCCCTTGGGCCTAATGGCGGCTGGAGGTCGTCTTGGAAACGATCCATCTTCGGATAGAAAAAAAGGGAAGGCGCGGAAAGACGGTAACGGTCTTACAAGGCTTCACCCGGCACGCCGATGAAATCGGCAACTTGGCCCGGAGGATCAAATCCATTTGCGGGGCCGGCGGTACGACCAAAGAAGGTGGCATTGAAATCCAGGGGGACTTTCGCAAACAAGCATCGACCATCCTTCGCGAATTGGGGTTTTGGGTGAAGGGTTCCTAAAAGGTTTCTCCGCGTCTACGAAGGAAAATCGATTGCGCGTATTCGCTTCCATCTCACCTTGGCTTCCCCTCTTGAAGGATCATCTTTCTTCCCTCGTTGTCCTCGAGGAAAAGGCCGCCGAACTCTACCACCTTTCGCTTTTGGAAAAACCTGCGGCTTCCCACCGGTCCAAAGAAGCGGTTTTGGGAGTGGCTCAAGGCGGTAGGGCCTTCCAGTCACTCCACGACCACTTGGCCCGCCAAGGATTCCAACGCCGCTCCTTAAGTCAGGTCGATGCCGTGCTGGCGACCACCGGCTATTTCCGGGAAGATTTAGGAAGCATCCGGTTTATTTGCCCCCTCCTGCGTCCCAACCAAAAACCCGCCAGCCGGGGCCTAGCGGCGATGCCCAATAAAAGGGCCGCCTTTTTGGTGGAAAATCCGCATTTTGTCGATGTCCCTTACCTTGGGAAAAATTACGAAGTTTTTGTCCCCCAAGTTGGACGGTTTATTTTGGACAAGGGGTTGGAGTTGAAGACGGGGCGATTCCTGAACCCGGATAAGGTCTATGAGTCATCCCAAAATCTCTTAATCATCTTGGATCTTTTGGTCGCCCATGAAGATTTGCAAGAAGAGGCTTTAAATGATTTTCTGGAAATCCGCCCGCCGGCCTTGGTGAGGGACTTTCTCCGATTGCTCAAGAAAAACGGACCGGGCTCGGTCTTATGGGATTCGGCCCAAAGACTTTACCTCGAAAGATATCCGGGCTCCAAAATCGTGACTTTGACCAAATGGTATTGGGATTTCCTGCCCCACGCCACCCGGTTCCTGGAAAAGCAGGAAAACACGCCGCCTTAATGCGAAAGCGCCTTTCCGCTGATAAAATGGCGACATGACCCAACGAATCCTTTCGCCCGAAGCGCCAGTGGCCTTGGTGACCGGCGCCGCCAGTCCCCTGGGGTCCGCCATCAGCCGGAAGTTGGCGCAAGAGGGATTCTGGCTTGCCCTCCATTACGGTAAATCCAAGGCCAAAACCCTTCGGTTACAAAAAGAAATGGTTTCCACATCCATTGAAACCTTTTTGGTGAAAGCGGACTTATCCAGGCCCCGCCAAGTTCATTCCATCGTCGATCAAACTGTCGGACAATGGGGAAGGTTGGACCTATTGGTCAACAATGCCGGCCTTTTTGCTCCCACGCCCTTTCTCCATACTGATTGGATAGCTTGGACACGGTTATGGAACGTCAATTCAGTGTCCCCCTTCGCCTTGGCCGTTGCAGCCAAGCCCCCGCTGAAGGAAACCCACGGAAGCATCGTCAATATCACGGATATTTACGGGGAACTGCCGATCCTCAAAGACCACGCCGCCTATTCCGCCTCCAAAGCCGCGTTGATTTTTCTTACGAAATTCCTGGCCGAGGAATTTGCCCCGGAAATAAGGGTCAACGCGGTTTCGCCCGGCGTCATTTCCTTCCCGGAGGAATATGGAGCCCCTGAAAAGAAAAAACTCATCCAAAGGACCGCTTTGAAACGGCAGGGAACTCCCGAGGAAATAGCAGATGCGGTTTGGTTCCTGTCTTCCAACCGTTTTATCACCGGCCAGGTTTTAAAAATGGATGGTGGACGCTTCGTTTATTGAAGGCCTTGGGGAGGGAATTGGGAAAAGGTATTGGAAGGCATTTGGCGGATTTTTTGGGTAGGATCCTTGAATTGAGCCGCCAATTCGACCAGGGGTTTCCCCAGGGCCGGATGGACCAGGTTGGGAGAAATTTCCAAAAGGGGAAAAAGCACGAAGGCCTTTGTCTCGATATCGGGGTGAGGCAAGGAAAAATTCCTCTTCTTTTGCAGGCTGTTTCCCCGGAGCAGGATGTCGATGTCCAGGGCGCGGGGTCCGAAGGCATTCAACGAAGGCCGGCGTCCTGCCTTTTTTTCCAAGGCTCTAATCCATTTCCGAAGGGTTCCCGCCGATTCCCCGCATTCCACCGCAACGGCCATATTCCAAAAAGGAGCCTGCCGGACATAGCCCACGGGCGAGGTTTCGTAAACGTGGGAAAGACCCCGAAGGGGGTATTTCTTTTCCATTTCGGTTAACGCCATCTCTAGATTTTGGCGGGGATTGATGTTGGATCCCAGGCCCAAATAAAACCTTTCCGCCGGATCTTCCGAAGGAAAAACACGGTGGATTTGGACGCCGACATTTTGGGAACCGCGGATCGCCCCTGGTTTGGAAACGGCCAATTCGAATTCCGCCAAACGGAAGTTCTGGAAAAGAAAAGCTGCCAAGCGCTCCGCGAGGGTTTCAATCAGCTGAAACCTACTTTTTTCAACGTAACCGATGACGGCTTTGGCGATCTTCTTGTAATCCACCGTGCCCGCGATATTGTCCCGACGGGCCGCCTTGCGGATATCGCAGGGGATTTTCAGGTCAATCACCACGTCTTGTTTGCGTTTCCGCTCCCACTCGAATATACCGATGATGCAGCGGATTTTCAGGCCGGTGAGGACAATATGATCCGAAGAGGGCAACTCAAGCTCCTTGAAGGGATTGTAACCAATTGATTTTATGGGAAAAGCCTCCCCGAACCGGCAATTTTTTCGAAAGAACGCGGATTCCAAATTTTTAGTTGACGGCTAATCGGCCTTTTGTTTCTATGGCTTTATGGCCTCGAAAATTTCTCCCTTTTCCCACCGCCCGGCCCTATCCGGGGCGCTGGGTTTGGGTTTCCTGAACCTGCTGCTTTTCGGAGACCTTCTTTGGAAGGGTGAAAGCCAAGTCCTCTCAAGCCCCCAAGCGGATTTGTTCCTTCATTTCACCGCCTGGCGGCAATTCGGTTTCGAACAGTTGCGCCAGGGCCACCTTGTGTTATGGAACCCCCACTACTTGTGTGGGGCACCCTTTTTCGGGGGGTTTGAGGCCGCCCTCCTTTACCCGCCGAATTGGCTTCACCTTTTCCTACCTTTGGGGCCGGCACTGAACCTAGGGATCATTCTTCACGTGTTCTTCGCGGGTTTTTTCACTTATCTTTGGGCGCTGCACCGGGGAATGAATCCGCTTTCAGCCTTCGTGACCGGCGTCATTTTTATGTGGGGCGGAGCGTATTACCTTCACCTGTTCGCTGGGCATTTACCGAACCTCTGCAGCATGGTTTGGGGGCCGCTAATCCTTTTGAGCGTCGATGCCCTTTTGGAAAGGCCCGCCGCAGCGCAGTGGCTTCTCTTAGGAATATTCGCCGTTTCGATGCAGGTTCTAGCTGGCCACCCCCAATACGTATATTTTACCGCCATCATCGCGTGGATTTATGGAGTGATCCACTTGGACAAAGTTAAGGCCTCCTGGACTTTCCTTGCTTCCTTAGCGGCCATTTACGCTGGGGCATCCCTGCTGACCGCAGTCCAGTTGTGGACTGGGATACAGGCTTATTCCGAATGTAGCCGGAATATCCCGCTTGCATTCCAATCCGCTGCGTCCTTTTCCTTTCCCCCCGAGAACATCCTAACCCTGATTTTACCTGGTTTTTTTGGAAACCTGGCCCACGCGCCTTATTGGGGGCGGTGGTATTTATGGGAAGTTTCCGCTTTTATGGGAGTTACCGCCTTTTTTTTAGTCGTTCTTACGGCCGCCACTTCGTCGACGCCGAAAAAGGGAAGGCTCCTGGCGATGGCGGGCATCACGGTTCTTTTTTCCCTGGGCGCTTTTACCCCCCTGTATCACTTTTTTTACGACCATATCCCTTTGTTCAAAGGCCTACGGGGATCCTGCAAGTTCGATTACCTGGCCGCGTTTTTCCTGGCCGGCTTGGCAGGCATGGGGTTGGACCAAATCCTACATCAACCCAAGGCTCCGCGCTGGTCGATTTTGTTTTGCCTGTTGGCTGGCCTAGGTTTGACCAGCTGCGGTTTATTCCTTTACTTCTCGGCCCGACAGGGTTTATCGGGTGATTGGGCGCAATGGTTTGCTTCAGTGCATTGGCTTAAAAAGACCTTCGGGCTGATGGATGCCGCTCAAAAACAAATTTATGCCACACAAACTGGCCTGCAGGCGGCCAGGTCATTAGGAATAGGGGGCTCCACTTTTTTCACCCTAGCTTTCCTTCTCAAGGCCTTGGCTGGAAGCCGCGAAAGGGCCTATGCCTTATCCGCCCTTTGTATTTTGGAACTTTTTCTTTTCGCCCGAGCCAATCGCCCTACCTTCGATTTGTCCGTTCTTCAAAAGAAGTTCGAGGCCTTGGAGGATTTTCACTCCAAAAATCCGGGGGACTACCGGGTTTATGGAACCGGCAGCGCTTCCCTCGTCACTGGCCTCAATGACATTTGGGAAGACGAGCCCATGGTTTTGGGCCGGTACGGGCGGTTTGTTTGCCGCAGCCAGAACATATCCGAAAACCAATTGTTCTCCACTTCGCCGGTATTCCAAAAATTCCCACCCGCCTTGGGGCTTCTCCGTCTGAAATACCGGGTTTTTATGAATGAGGATCCTTTGCGGATCGCTCCCTTTTCCCTTCGAGACATGCCCCGGGTAAAACTGGTGAGTGATTGGAAGCTTGTACCCGATAGCCAGAAATTGTTGGACAGCTTGTTCAATCCCGCATTTGATCCGACCAAGACCTTGTTTTTGGAAAGTCCCCCCGATCCCTTGCCGTCGCCGGGGAAACCCCAAGGCGAAGTTCGTTGGACGGACCTCTCCACGGATCAAATGGAAATCACCGCGGATATTCCCCGGGCCCGACTTTTGTTCCTGACGGACAATTTCAGTACGGGTTGGCATGCCCGGGCTTTCCCCGACAGCGGCCAAAACCACTACCAGATCATGCCCGCCGATTCCTTTTTAAGGGCCGTTCCACTGGCGGCGGGCCACCACCATTTTCTCCTGGAATACCGCCCTTTGGCGTTCGAAGCAGGGAAATGGGTTTCTATTGTCTCCTGCTTCCTGTATTTTGTATGGCTCTTGCAAATCCTCAAACGCCGTTCCAGCCCCCTGAAAGCGATGCCATGAAGATAAAGGATTTGTTCAGCCGAAAATCCAAGGTCCTGTCCTTTGAGTTATTTCCACCCAAACGCGACGGTAATTTGGAGGGGCTCTTCCAGACAGTCCAAGAATTGAAAAGGTTAGGACCCGACTACATTTCAATCACCTATGGAGCAGGCGGTTCCACGCGGGACATGACCTACGATATCGCGGTGCGGCTCAAGCAAGTCGGAACGCTCCCCCTCATGCATTTCACCTGTGTGGGCCATTCCAGGAGTGAAATCAAACAACTCCTGGAAAAGGTCAAGGCGGCGGGAATCGAGAACCTCCTGGCCCTGAGAGGGGATCCACCCAAAGGCGAAACAACCTTTAGGCCGTCTCCGGACGGGTTCCGTTACGCCAATGAATTGGTCCAGTTCATCCGTTCACAAGGTTTTGACTTCTGCCTGGGGGTCGCCGGTTATCCCGAGGGCCATGCCGAAGCCTCCAGCAAGGGGGAAGACCTTTTAAACCTAAAAAGAAAAGTAGAGGCTGGAGGGCAATTCATCGTTACCCAATTGTTTTTTGACAACCAGGATTATTTTGACTTCGCCCAAAGCGTCCGCAAGCTCGGGATTGCCTGCCCGGTGCAACCGGGCATCTGGATTCTCACGGACTATGCCCAGATCGAGAAAATCTGCCATTTATCCGGGGCCAAGTATCCGCCGGCCCTTCAAGGGAGGGTGGAACCCGTCAAAGATAACAAGGAAGAAGTGGCGCGAGTTGGAGTCGAATATGCCACCCGGCAGTGCGAGGAGTTGCTCAAGAACGGCGCGCCCGGTATCCATTTTTATGTGATGAACAAAAGTCATTTTGTGACATCCGTCCTTGGGAACCTGAAAGCCAAGGGTCTGGTGTTCCACTGACTTTTTTCGATTATCTCCGCGCCATTCCATTCTTTTGCAAGCCGCTTTTTGCCTAATCGTCGGCTGAAGGGGTTTTACCCCTTTGCCCCCCGTTATTTTGGATATATACTTGGGGTGTTTCGCAAACCCGGGCACGAAATGGAGAAGGGCATGACCGACACCGCTTCTATTTTCAGCCGCCTTCGGCACGTGTTGCAAAACACCTATTTCTTCCAATCCCTCAAACTCAACGAGCTGGACGAGCTGATCGGCCACTTGCGGATGATCCGGGTCCAAAAGGGCTATGAAATCATCAAGCAAGGTGACCCCGGCGACGCCTTTTACCTGATTGCCTCGGGCAAGGTTTCGGTTTGGATGAAAAAAGGCTTTTCAAAAAAGCAGGTGGCGAGCCTGGGGGCGGATGAATTTTTCGGTGAAATGGCGCTCATTTCCAACGAGCCGCGCAATGCCACGGTGGTGGCCGAAGAAGTCACGGAGCTCTTCATCCTCCAACGCTACGATTTCGACAAAATATTGATGAAAAACCCCGTGATTGCCCAAGAATTAAAGAAGTCCTATTTCGAACGCAAAGAAAAGAACAAGTAATCCTCGCCTTAAGCAATTGACAAGCCTCCCGAAGATTGGCATATTCACTGACCTACCTTAAACCAATTATGGATTTTGAATGTTGAATTTTAAATTATGGAAATTTTCAATTTCCGTTGATTGAAAATTCTTCGTCAATTTAAAATTCATAATTCAAAATTTGATTTTTGATGGATGGCGGGGTAGCTCAGTTGGTTAGAGCGACGGTCTCATAATCCGTAGGTCGAGAGTTCGAATCTCTCCCCCGCTACCAAATTTTTTCTTCCATCACCCTAAGAAATTTTCTATACCAGCAGTTAAAAACATTGCCCCTTGCGGATTTTGGAGCCCTCGTCCGGAAAAATTTTTACCGGGCGGGGGCTTTTTTGTTCTGGCGGTCAACGGCAGTCAACTGCGGTCGGAACTGGCAAAAACGGACTATCAATGACACGGGAATGACAGCGGAACTCCGCTGCTCTACCTGTCGTTATTTTGTTGATCCGACACGAACCCCGGAATAATTCTAGGCCCACCACATTGCGTTGAAACAAAGGCGGGGGCGAGAAGGAAATGAGGCATAAGGGACTCTTCAAGGCGATTGAGGAACACACCCCGCCGATTTTGGCCGGATTCGGGGTTTATTCGGCCCTTAAATGCACTTTGGAGGCAGTGGGGGTCCTTCGCCCTTCCCTGACCCCTTTTGACACGATTTCAGTCCTTCTGGTGGGTTTCCTGTATCTGTTTGAAAAGCACGTCCCCATGAACCACCTTTTGGCCCTGGCCCCGGCGGCCATCGCCCTTTCCTTCTGCCACGACTTTTTCGGGGTATTCCTGGGAACAGAAGGCTTTACAGGGGATGTGGTTATGGGAATTTCCATCCTGATTGGTTTTTGCGTCTATTTCATTCATTTCATCATCAAATCCCCAATGGAGTACCAAGGGGAGTCCCCGGTCCAGGAAGGCGGGAAATACTCCCTCTACCTGGACGAGGCGAACAAGTTCTTCATTCCCGCCGAACTCCTTAAATACCATACTGAAGTCATCGGTTCCTCCGGCATGGGAAAAACCAACATCTTCCTTCACCTTATGGAACAGGCCATCAAAAACGGCCTGGGCATGTTCGTTTTCGACGCCAAATCCAACTACAACCGGCATATACCCTATTACACCTCCAAATATGGACGAATTAGGGATTTCAAGTATTTCGACCTGGCCGACGTGAAGCGCAGCCAAACCTATAACCCGGACTTCAAGGACAAGCCCGACGAGGTCTTTAACGGCCTGATGAAGTCCATCTTCTACGGCCCGGTGACCAATGAATTCTTCCGGGATCAGGCCAGCGACGTGTTATCGAACCTCACCAACCTGCTTTTCCTGGAGTTCAAGCACGTCACCCGCATGGACTACCAAAACCTCATCTCGAACGAAATCACCACTTTCCGTTCCATCAAGCATTTGAGCGAAAAGCACAAGGACACGGTTTCCGGGAAATACTTCCTGGAAAAGTGGGTCAAGATGGCCCCCAAGGACAGGGAAATGAACCTGTCGGGCCTCACCAGCAAATTGGCCCGGTTCACCAACCGGGAATGGTCGCCGCTCATCAACACCCTCAATCCCGACATCAGGATGAGGGACGTGGTGGAGAAACAACAGGTTTTCCTTTTCGGCACCTCCTCCCTGGTGAACCAGGAGGACTCCAAACCGGTCATCATTTCGGCCCTGATCGACCTAGCCGGGGTTATCGGCCAGCGGTTGATCAGCAAGCCCGATAAGCCCTTTTTCGTGTTCCTGGACGAGTTTTATACCGCTGCCTATCCCGGCCTGAACGACCTTATTTCCCTTGGCCGCGAGGCCAATGTCTGTTTTTTCCTGGCCCACCACAGCCTGGGCCAGTTGGGGGCCGTCAGTCAGGAATTCAAGGACGACATCCTGACCAATACCAACCACAAGATCGTCCTGAACATTACCGAGAAGGAAACGGTTGATTTTTTCGCGGCCATCTTCGGCACAAAGATCACCAAAAAGGACGTTTATTCCTACGACACCCGTGTGTCGCAGCCACGGGGAAGGACGGAAAAACAGGATGAGGAATTTATCATCCATCCGAATTATTTGAGGGGGATGAAGCGCGGGGAAGCGGTTTGCCGGATCGTTTACGTCGGGGGACCGAAGGTTTTCAAGATGAAACTAAAAGAGGTCAAACCGCCACCGTCGCAGTTCGATTATGTGGGCTGCGTGCCCATCCGCGACAATCATAAGAAACCAATCGAGTTTAACCGATTCGAAATTTCCGATACGCCCCAAGAGACCAAGGCGCCCGGACAATCCAAGGAATCAAAGAATCCCAAAAAAGAAACACCCGTGGTTTCCGAACCACTTGAAACCCAATTGACCATGCACAATCCGTCGGGAAAATAACTTAAGGAGAGAACCCAAAGTGAGAATGGAAATCGGCGAGGAAGAGACCGGGCATTTGGCCTGGATCCACTCGAACAAATTCACCACATCCGAGATTTTCCACAGGAAGTTCGTCCATCCCAAGACCTACCGCATGGCTTGCCATATTCTCAGGAACATTTACCTGGAACGGGGCCTGTTGGACGTGACCAAGGCGGAATCCAGCACTTTCCAGGATTCCATGTATTTTCTCACCACCAAGGCCCTCCAGTGTCTCGATGCCCAGGGCAGGATATTGGTCCGAAACACCAAATTCCCGGTTCGGGTGAATCCCCACGAGAGGGATCACGACCTGAAAGTCCAATTCATCCGCGTCGCTTTCGAGGCCAATCCCGGCCTGGGGAGGGTGTTTTGGGTCTCGGACTTCGAGATGCGTTCCGGCATCACCCCGGCTGTGAAAAAGGCCTTCCTGGGCGGGGAATTGGACAAGGCGGAATGGCGTTCCAGTTGGGAAGGCAACCAAGAAAGGAGCCGCAGGACGCCGGATGGCTATTTCGAGGCGGATTTGGACGGGAAAAGGTACGGCTTCACCTTCGAGTTTGAGAACGTACAGAACCCCGAAGCCAAAATTGAAAAAATGCTGGGTTATTTGGAGGAATCCTTCCCGAAGGCCTTGAGGTTGGTAGTTTCGGAGAACCCCAAAAACGCGGCCAGGATGATCCGTCTCCTCCGCGCCAGGATTGGTGAGCAGGATAGGCACCGCTGGTTTGTGTCGGATTACGACAAGGCGGTCGCGTTATCGTTCAAGAAGATGTGGCACCAGATAACTTATCCCGTTGGAGAATGAAGGAAATGGAAAAAACGAAAATCAAGGGAAAACCAGGCCCGAAGCCCTTGGGCGGCTTACGGATCATTTTCCGTTTGTTGCCTTACCAAGTGGAATTATTGGGAAAGATTCAAAAAAGGACCGGCCTTTCAAGGACCGAACTCATACGCCGGGCCATTGACGATGTTTACGGTTTATGGAAGCCTTGAAAAAATGTCAACCATAGGTGACAATTAAAAGGAGCCCGGATTGCAGACAACACCGTTTGAATTAAAGGACTACGAGACACCAGACGGAAGATGCCCTTACCAGGAATGGTTCGCGGAGCTAAGGGAAAAGGACTTAAGAAGCGCCGTTATCGTGGAAAAACGCGTGCGGCGCCTGGAATTTGGCCTATTGGGCGACTATGACGATGTCCAAGACGGAATCCTTGAACTCCGTATCCACGCGGGGCAGGGTTTCAGGATTTATGTCCGACGGGTCGGCAAGACCATGATGCTCCTGCTCTTCGGAGGTGAAAAGAAAACCCAGGACGAGGACGTTAAACAAGCCAGGAAATACTGGGACGAGTTCAAAAGCAGGAACAAAGGAGTCAAGTGATGAAGGGTTTAAGGGACCATAAGGCCGCCATTATCGAACAATTACGCAAGGATGAAAGATTCCGGAACGCCTACCTGAACGAGGCGCTGAACGAGGACGAACCAGCGGTCGTCCTTTCCATGCTTCGTGACGTGGTGGAGGCGACAAGAAGTTTCACGTGGCTTGCCAAAGAAACGGGACTGGCCCGCCAGAGCCTTTACAAAGTCTTGAACAAGGAGGCCAACCCGGAATTCAGGAGTGTCTGGAAGGTAGTCAGGATTTTGCGGAAATCGAATAAGACCCTAGCCCACGCCGATTAAGAAAATTTGTTTTGGGTGGAAGTGAATTGATTTACCTGACCAAATCCCTGACCGGGAAGAAATTCGGAAAGTGGATCGTGTTGGGCGGTTCCCCTGTCTTTAAAACAATCGGAAGGAAGAGGCAGCGGGTAAGGAATCATTGGGAGGTCCAATGCCAGTGCGGAAGGCGGGGATCGGTTTGGGAAAGATACCTCCTTGAGGAGCGTTCGAAACAATGCCATTGGTGCCATATACAGGTAATGGTCCAGGCCGCCGCAAGGGCGCGCCATCAACGCGCTTTGTGGTGTGAAAAACACCAGTGCCGGAAAATTAAAAAAATTTACGAATCCAGCGGGAAATGGAGCGGACTGTTTTGTAAAAAATGTAAGGCCGAAAGGGGCCACCAGCGTTGGGAAAACCTGAAAAATTCACCTCGCCGTTACAAAAGGTTTCTGGCTTGGATTCGTAAATATAACCGGGAACGCCGCTGTGCGGGGAAAGAGAGTAGTTCAACCGTGACAGTACAGGATGAACTGCACGAACTTAGTCCGGTTTAGTTGTTTAAATCGGATATTCGGATGTTCCTCATCGTGCAGTATTTCAATAATCTATGCCAAGTGTTAGAATTTTCCTAAAAGTAACCTCTTCTCCTAAAATCCTGACGGAAGGGAATAACTTAAGGGATGGGGTTGAATTTGTCACATTGCATTGGCAGGTTATGAAAAATTGGATGATCAATGAAACTTTTCCAGCCTTACCATTTAAATAAAGCGCTCTGTTTTTTACTGCTCACAGGATTCCTGTTGGCTGGTTTCGCCGCTGCGGAACCGGTTGAATTAGGTGTCAAAGGCGGGATCAATTTTTCCAATATTGAGAACAATACTTACGTCCCAGGGACCACCGATTATGTGAGTTTCGGCGGAAACACTTTGCTGGGATATAACGCAGGGGTGTTTTTAGACGTAAATCTGTACGATTTTTTTTACTTCCAGCCAGAAGCCATGGTTATTTTGAAGGGGAGCCAACCCTCACAAAGCGTGTATCCTTATGCCACTACTTTTTCCCTGCCTTATTTGGAATTTCCACTGCTTCTCAAGGCCAAAGTTTTTTCGATAGAAACTTTGAAAGTAAACCTACTGGCCGGGCCCTATTTTTCTTTCTTCTTGAACTCCAATACTCCGATCAACGAGAATCCTTTTTTCAAGGGGGCGCCCTTTGTGGGACAAACAATGTATAACGAATTTGAAATGGGCCTGACGTTGGGGGTTTCATTGGAGTTGGATAATTTTCTATTGGACGCCCGTTATGACAGTGGGTTAACGGGTATTAGTTTGGTAGCATTAAACGGGGGCGCGAATGACGAAGGACTTAATGAAGCTTTTATACTGTCTTTAGGCTATAAAATTTTGAAATTCTAAAAATATCATTTCATTGAAACTACTGTCAGAACCGGAAATCAAAAAGAACCGTTAAATCCAGATAGTTCCCCAAAATCGAGTTTAATTTCCATTTCACAATCCGGAGAATTCGAAAAAACCTTGAGAAAGATTTTTTTCTTCAAAAATAAAAAATTTTTTGTAGTTTTAGCGCTTTTTATAATTCTATGCGGGATTTTTATTATAAAGAGTTATTTACCAGGGAAAATTAACGTTTTGGGAAACACGGATGATCCGATCGGTGTTTTGTTTAAAATGACAGCCGCCTGCGGTCAAAAAAATGGATGGAAACAGAACTACGAAATAATTATTGACGGAATGAAGCGGGGAGAAATCGTCGATTGCGGATCCAGCGTCATTTCATTAAAACCCGGGGAATATAGAATAAAAATAACCGGCTCATTGACCGGGCCGGATCAAATGCCGCATACCGTTGAAAGCGAAGAATCCATATATACCGTTAAACAATTAAACAAGTTCATTTTGTATCCCAGCATGGATTCAAATGAGGGCTTCACGATTACCTTGATTGAAAGTTGTAACTGTTAATAACGCGTACCTTTTGAGTTTCTCGGATTAATCAAGTCTCGTTTTTATACCAGACAACAATTAAACAATATTTTGATTCTATCTTTAACAACCGAGTAAATTTTAAAATTCATGCTGCCTGGTTTCCCATTGCATGATACTATTTCTCGTCATCATCTTCCTCCTCCACTAACAAATTAGTGAACTTGGGGATTAGTTTATGAATTCTCAATATTTCAAAGTCTTAGTGTTTTCTTCCGTTCTGCTTTCTTTTTGCGCGTCATATGTCCTTGCGTCCAGTCCCGCTTCTCAAGCCCCCCAAAAAGGAATCACTCCTTTTGTTTCCAGCCATCAGGCCGTATTTACCCCGACTCCCGTCAGCGAGACGGCCACTCCTTCCGCTTTGAGAAATGCCAAAGACGCATTTGATCGAAAAAACTTTTCTACGGCTTTATCCCTTTATCAAACCGTTCTCAACAAACATGTTCCACAATCAAATCCAAATCCCTCCGAATCTCCGGCACCGGCAAGGACCCCGACCCTAGCCCAAAAAATTGTTTCTTTCCTGAAAGAAAAATTTTCTCCTTCAACCCCCAATCCGGGCTCCAACAACTTCTTGAATGGATACCTGTACCTGCAAATGGGGAAGTGCTACGTGGGGCTGAAAAAAATGGACCAGGCGGAGAGTGCCTACGCCATGGGCGTAACTGCCGGCGGGAACAACGACATGGGAAATCAGTGCCTGTTTGAAGAAGGTTACTGCCAAATGTACCGGAAGGATTACCAGGACGCCTATCAAAACTTGAAAGAGTACGTGAGCAGGAACATTCAAAAAGATCCATCTGGGATGGACCCTAACCGCATGAAGCGGGCGGTGTTTATGGCCTCGGTCTGCGCTTGGAAATTGAACAAGTCGGGCGTGGATTTTGAAAGCGATATGCCGGGCGCAAAAGCCCTGGCCAAGCAAGCCTTTGCCTTGTTACCGGCCTTGGACAACCGGATTTATTTTAAAAAAACCACTCAACTAAAGCCACCAGCGGCTAACCAATAATTAAGAATAACTAGGTTAATCTCCAGTTTGAAGACGGGAGAATATTTTGAGTTTTTTTATTTCCACATATCGGGGAAGCCGGAATCTTTTAAAACGGCTTAATGGCAAAAAAAATTTCCGGATTGGGGTCTTCCTTCCAGCATTGTTCGCGCTTTCAGCCTCGGCTTTTGCCGCAGGAAGCCAGCAATTATCCGGTTATTTACTGGGCCAAGACACTCACGCCGCTTTGGTCGGGGATGTCCCGCCGAATGAGACCATCTATCTTGGGATAAGCCTTCCTCTCCAGAACAAACCGCTGCTGGACTCCACGATCAGTTCCATTTACAACCGTAAGAGCCCCCAGTTCCGTAAATTCCTGAAGCCGGCCCAAATTAAACAGATGTTCGGCGCGAGTTCCGCCGACTACCAAGAAACCGTCGATTTTTTTAAATCCAAAGGCTTTACGGTCACCAGTTTTAAAAACAATCTTTTCCTGAGCGCCCGCGGGCCCGTTTCCGTTGTACAGGATACTTTCCACGTCCATTTGCGGAATTATAAAAGGGCCGATGGAAGCCTCTTCCACGCACCGGACGCGCAACCTTCTGTGGACCTGGGCGTTCCCCTGTTGTACGTAAGCGGTCTGGAAAATCACACCCGTTACCGCCATTCGATACATACCGACCCCAGTGCCGCAACCAATCCCGAGTTTCCCCCGGGGCCAACTCCCACGAATGTCCCGACACCCACGGGTTCTTGTTCAATCGCGAATCCCCCCATTTGCCAATATTCTTTTTGGGGCCAAGATTTTCGAAATGCATACGGTCTGCATACTTCATCGCTGACCGGCTCGGGACAGAACCTCGATCTTGTGGAATTCGACGGATACAACCCTGGCGATATTTCCACCTATATATCCCAAACGAGTATTCCATCACCCAATCCCCTCCTCATTCCTATTTTGATCAATAACTTCAACGGGAACGCGGGGCCAGACAATGATGAGGTTTGTTTGGACATTGAGGTGGCTATTTGCATGGCTCCGGGGATGTCGACGATCAATGTCTACGAAGCCCCAAACGGAACCGCCGATGCCTTGCTGAACCAATTGCAAACCAACGACGACGCCAACCAGATCAGCTGTTCCTGGTCCATTGATGATTCCCCGGCAAATGCCCAAGTACTTGAGGAAATAGCGGCCCAGGGACAGGGATTTTTTGTCGCTAGCGGGGATCAGGGCGCTTATTTTTACGGGGTTGAAGCCCCGAATGGAACTATCCAGGAAGTCGTCAGTTTCCCTCCCATTGATATTTCTCCCTGGGTCACCGCAGTGGGGGGGACCATGTTGACCACCAGCGGCAACGGGGGAACGTGGGTGAAAGAAACAACCTGGAACAATCCTTCCATGGATATGAACGCCTCTCCTACCCCCTCACCCATACCAATAAATATTCAGGGGACGCCGGCTGTGGAACAGGCCAGCGGCGGGGGGGTTTGCAATGCCTCTCCATTGACCCCAACCCCGACAACAATGCCAGGTACGCCCACCCCAACCCCTTTTCCTGTTCTTTCCATACCGACCTACCAAGTTGGATCGACGCACACTGGTTTAACAGAATTCTCCACCACAAACAGGAACGTGCCCGACGTTTCAATGGTCGCTTACAACATTTATGCCGTTTTTACCAATCCCGTTACTACCGGTGTCAATAGCTCTTCCACACCGACCATCCAATACACCCCTCAAACCAGCACTGTGGTGAACGGAACCAGCGCGGCTGCGCCCCTTTGGGCTGCTTTTATGGCCCTTGTCAACGAACAAGCGAATGAAAACGGCACGGCCCAGGTTGGATTTCCCAATTACGACCTTTATTCGATCGGAAATACAAGTGGGGCCGTGGATTTTCATAACATTGCGGACGGCTCCACGAACAATTTATACGGCACACCCCAACTGTTTTATACGGCAACATCCGGCTTCAATTTAACCACTGGGTGGGGAACGCCGAACGGATCAACTTTGATCAACGATCTAGTTAATCTGGGACCCGTCCAACTCAACACGCCGACTACGGGTAATTCCCCCGCTAACGCCACCAATATCGGTGAAACCTTTCCGTCCACGAATTGTAACAACTAGATTTTTAGGGAAGCTTGAACTATGGATTTCAAATTTAAAAATGGATTCTCAACCCGAAACCGAATAATCATTTCGAGTCTGCTTGCGGCCTGCTTTTTGCTGTACGGATGTAGTGGAACAAATAGCCCCCTCCCACCCACCATAAACCCCGAAAACGGGGGAACCCAATACCAGGATGTTTCATTTACCGCGAACAATCTTTGTGTTCTTGTAAACGAATTTGTTTTGACAACGGTACAAAGTTATCTAGTGAACTACCCGTTGACCAGTAGTAATGACATCGACACTCAAGACACCTTTTCTTACACATTTTCTTGTACGGATCCTTACGCACAACTGCCCAACCAACTTCAATATATAGCCTTTCCGAATACAGGTATTGGATTCACCATTAACTCCATCGTTGGACACTCTCCTTCCGTAACAATAACCGTAAGCGCCCAAATGGTTGGAGGTAATACAACACTTGGGCCGAGTGCGGCACCCATCTATGACTGGTATTACGGACCCCAAGTAACCATTAAGAACAATTCGGGCTCGACCACAACAGGGGGTGGTTCACCAGCCTGGTTGATTAGTACCCAAGATTCTGCAGCTCCAAATGGTAAGTTAGTGGATGACTATGTTTGCGCCACACCTACCCCCTCGAATGGAAATATCTATTACGCAACCCTCCCCAACCCAATCACCAATCCCAGTGGATCTCAGCAATACCAGCAAAATTGTGGTTTAAGCCTTAAGGTTTTCAGCAATCAAAATGGCGGCGTTTTTCAAGGCATTTTTACTTCAGCTTATCCGATTACTTGCGCTTTGGTGGGTATCGGGCCCTTTGTTGGGGGGGATGATGAAAACCTGGCTTGCCAGTATCCGGGCGGCTGGCTGGGCACTGCGTGTGAAAATTATTGGAACCAGGATGCTGCTAAGGGAGGCAACTGGGGAGAAGGCGTATTGGAAACAAGTGGGAATCTATGTTCCTCTGAAATTCCTGAGACTATTAACAATGTCACGGTATATCCAAACGCCACCATTGGGCTCTCAAACAACGCAGTAAATACTTTAAATCTCGTCGATATTGGCAACAACAGTAACTTCAACGGTGATGTCGGTTATGTCACTTGGCGGTTCAACCAATGAGAAAGCTACTTCTCCCCGCCATCCTGATGCTGATGTCCTTCAGCCCCTGCTTTGCCCAGTTGACCCTTTTGGATTCGGTTAATAATGCCACCTGGCAAAACATTTATAATCAGCCGAATTCGCAGATGCTTTACGGCCTCCCCGGTGCCATTTGCGCTGCAGTCCAAAACGCCGACCCGGCACCCTCCCAATATTCAACCGTCCCCACGGTTTTGGCCTTAGACGCTTTTTCCAACGCCATCATTTATCGGTTTTGGGACGTGAACGCCCAGGCTTACGGATACCGGAGATACCAGGACGGTTTTAACGCCCCTCGGGGGATCATCTCTTTCAGCAACGGGAATGTTTTCGTGGCGGATACGAGCAACAACCGGCTGATCGAATTCAACATGAACTCGACTTCCTCTTCCGATGGCCTGGCCCTCTCCGCCTTCACGACCTTTGGAAGCCAAGGAAACGGCCTAGGGCAATTTAACATGCCTTTTGAGATCAATACGGACGGCAACGGCAACCTCTATGTGGCCGACACTTTCAACAACCGCATCCAAGTTTACAACCAGAATTTCAACCCCGTTAATAATTTTCCAGACCCGAGGGCGGAGGAGGGAGGGCCTTCCAGCGTTAATCTAATCGGCAGCCAAGTTGGCAACGGTCCAGGCCAGTTTATGGCACCCCAAGGGGTTGCCGTGAACCTATCCACGGGGGATATCTACGTGGCCGACACCGGGAACGGCAGGATCCAGCATTTTACCAGCGCCGGGACTTACGTGAACGAGTACGACTTTAATTCCTCAACACCTTTCCCCGGGAGCGGCCCAAACCCGGTTATGCCTACCTACCTGGATGTGGACGCCCAGGGTCGGGTTTACGTGGTAGACCAGGTCAACAGCGAAATCCTGGTTTTTTACGGCGACTTGACGCCGGATTTCGCCTCAACCGGCGACCCTTCCGCCCCCTTCAACCATCTCCAAGGCGTGGCGGTCGAGAAATCCCAGGATTCCTCCGGTAACTTTTACACCAACGGGGATATTTACGTAACCGACCTGAACCGGGTGTCCACCTTCGCCATTGATTTCGCCATCAATAACCTCAGCATTCCGGTCACGACCTATACCAACCCGAATATCGGGTGCGCCCTGCCCGTCACCATTTCCTATTCCCTGACCGAGGCGGCCACCGTCACCGTCCAGGTGATCAGCGATTCGGTCAACGCGACGGTCGAGGATACGGTGGTCTCCAACGTCACGCAGCCATTGGGTCCCAATCAGGTCGTTTGGGACGGGACGGTGGCAGGGCCCAACGGCAACGTGGCGGCACCACCGGGCCAGTACGTCATCGCCGTTTACGGGACGGATTCTGCCGGGGAAGTAGCCTATAACGCGGATGTCATCGTGGATGTGGCCGACACCACGCCGCCCATCAGCACCATCAGCTTTACGGGCAACCAGTACCTCAACACCGGCACCAACCCGGCCGAGCTGTTCGTCCAACCCGGCGTCACCGGCTTCAACATTACGGCCACGGACACCCAATCGGGGGTGAGCCAGACCTATTTTGGAATCAATACCACAACGGTCGCCCCCGGCAATTCGGGTCTCATCCCCTCCGCCTGGACCAATGGCCTCTACAACATCTACTTCCAAAGCATCGACAACGTGTGCAACCTGGAGAACCTCAACGACCAGCCCCTGTATGTGGACATGTCCCCGCCCGTCATCGAGGTCGTTGGGAACAATCCGGCGGGGCCGGTGACCTTACCCGCGGCGGCTACGGACTACGCCACTGAAAGCGGAATCGTGACGGCCGTGGCCATCGACACGGCGGTGTATCCGTGTGGGGTGAGCCTGCTGGAGTACTCCGTCAACGGCGGGCCCTACCAAAATTATTCCGACAACGCCTTCCAGAACGCCATCGTGAATTACGCCACTTACCAAATAACTTTCGAGAGCGTGAGCAACATGGGCGTCACATCCACCCGCCAGATCGCCATCACCCACCTGCCCCAGATCAATACCATCAACGCCACCCAGCAGCCCGTTTACTTTTATGGAAACAATTACGAAGACTCCTACAGTTCCCTTGTCACCTACGGCCCCAATAACAACGCCAGTTACGCTTTTAACGTCGGTCCGTCCTTCAATTATCAAAGTTCCACCATCACCATCCACGGTTCAGCGCTGGATTGCAATCCACCCTTGCCGGTTATCTCCGTGCCATCCGACGCCGTCAACCTGGGGACCTTCACGGTTTCCGGCAATGAAACCCTGGCAGGCGGTAATTATGTGGCCACCAGCATCACCATCAATCCCGGGGCTACCCTGTCAACTTCTGCCGGCCAGGTGCGCATTTGGTATACCTCCACGTTCAGCATGAACGGGACCACCGCGCCCTACGGCGGGCATCCGGACAACCTTTGGATTCTTTCGCCCACCACCGTGCAAAATGGCACAACGGGTACCTTCTCCAGTTCCTGTACCTTTGTGGGCAAGTACTATTCTCCGGAGGAGAACGTCGTGTTCAACGGCACCCTTTTCGGGGCGGTGGTGGGGAACGGGGTGGTTATCGGTTCCAATGGTACCCTCCATTACGACAGCTGGGACACGGGCAACCTGTGCTCCGAAGGACCGGACCCCTCGGTCACCGGCCCCATCTCCGGGATCGCCGCCGACCCGTCGGACAACGCCTACCTGGCCATTTACAATACCGGCAACGGCTATGGCGCGGTTGAAAAGATTCATTCCCCCAACGGCATCTACCAGGTCCCAACCCCGACCGGTGGATTCACCACGGACGGACCCACGGGCCTAGCCTACGACTTGGTCCATAATTACCTCTATGTCTGCGATACCAAGGCCGGCGTCATGCGTCAATTGAATCCCGCGACCATGAGCTACGTGAATTCCTTCTCCCTGGGTAACAAAAACCTGGTTTCCGTCGCGGTGGACGGCAGCGGCAACTTCTATACCTACGACAATATCCTGGGCCTGATCCAGAAATACTCCTCCACCGGTAGCGGGCCACAGGCCAGCTGGAGCGTGGTGTCCAGCGCGGGCCCCAACGGCATGATCGCCTGCGGCGACCAATATGTTTACTTCCTCGACAACGTGGCGGACACGATCCAGCAGTTCGACCTGTCCGGTACTGCCGGCCCGGTTTGGTCCACCAACATCGGGGGATTCAACACCCCCACCGGCTTCTCGGCGGATGCCACCGGCAAGTGCTACGTCCTGGGCCAGTCAGGGGGGGCCGGCGTGATCGAGGAATTCACCTCCGGTGGTACCCTTGCCCGCGTGGCCCCGCTTTCGGGAATCCAATCAACCGGGCTTTTGGGCTTGAACTACCCAGGCGAGGCTTATTTGATGGGGAACAACGAACTCCAAAAATTCGGGTCTTGCGCCCCCTATAACGTATGTTCCCTTCCGTCGACACCGACGCCTCTGCCACCCCATACGGCCACCTTCACGCCCACGAACACCCCGACCCCAACGGCTTCCTCCACACCGACTGGTTCGATCACATCCACCCCCACCGGGACCTTCACCTCCTCCGCCACTAATAGCCCGACCCTCACCGCCACCCTGACCGCCTCCTTGACTGCCACGCTGACACCTACCCTGACCGCCACCTTGACACCGACCAATACGACAACCCTTACCATGACAATGACCCCCACGAAAACCCCCACCTCTTCCCTCACCTACACCAACACCTTCACCCCCTCGAATACTTGGACGCCTAGTAACACGGCCACGATCACCCTGACCAAGACCCTCACCAACACGCCCACTTCGTCCGCCACCTATACCAACACCTTTACCCCCTCGAATACTTGGACGCCTAGTAACACGGCTACGATTACCTTGACTAAGACTTCCACCAGTACGCCCACGGCCAGCTTTACTATCACCCCCACCCGCACGCCCACCTCGACCCCGGGCAGTCCCACGCCCACATTTACGAAAGGAAGCCCCACGGCCACTCCAACCAAGACGCCCACTTACACACCTACCCCCAGTTTTACCCACACCGATACCTGGACCGCCACCAACACCCCCACTATCACCAATACACCCACGGTAACTGACACCAAGACGCCCACTTTCACACCTACCTCTAGTTTCACCCACACCGACACCTGGACCGCCACCAACACACCCACTATCACCAATACACCCACGCTCACAGCCACCAAGACCTCCACGAGTACGGCGACCTCGACTTGGACCATCAGCTATACGCCCACGCTGACTACCACCAAGACGCCCACGCCCACTGCCACCAGCAGCGCCACCTCCACCTTCACCAAGACCATTTCTTCCACGCCAACCCTCACGTTCACTTCCACTGCCACCAGTACGCCTACCAACAGCTCTACCCTGACTTCAACGGGAACTGCAACTTCCACTACTACCCTGAGCGCCACTGCGACCGCCACCAGCACCGCCACAATCACGCCGACCTCCACTTCCACTTATACACCGACCCCCACCAGCACCCCCACAATCACCTACACACCCACAAACACCGACACCATCACGCCCACCAGTTCCCCCACCCTGACCGCCACCAACAGCATCAGCTCCACCCCGACCTCCACGGCCACCATCACGCCGACCTTCACCATCACTTACACGCCGACTCTCACCTGCACCTCCACAATCACCTATACGCCCACGCCCTTCCCAACGGAGGGATGCTATTCGGTCGGCAACTTCACTAATGGGTCGCTTCAAAACGTCTTCAGCGGCACTTGGACGGCCTACGGCTGGGGCGACGGGACGCTGTTCAACTCCACGCCCACCACAGGCGCCAATGGGCCGGGCGGGGCTGGAACTATCTCCGAAACGGGCACGAACCTAAGCACGGAT
This sequence comes from candidate division FCPU426 bacterium, assembly GCA_030041545.1. Taxonomy (GTDB): domain Bacteria; phylum Oederibacteriota; class Muellerivitia; order Muellerivitales; family Muellerivitaceae; genus JAJPJW01. The sequence continues at coordinate 34,462 of JASHNQ010000016.1, forward strand.
TTAACCACGGGTTTCGGCCTCCAATGCCCCCTGAACCCCGATCCTACCCTCACCTCCAACATCAGCGGGTCCTTTGAAGGCCTTTCCTTCTACGTGGAAGCCAACCAGCCGGCCACCATGAGGGTGGAAATCCACTCAAACGTCTCCACCGGCAACAATGACTATGGTTACACCTTCACTGCGGGCACGGCCTGGCAGCAGGAAACGGTCATCCTGCCCCTCTTCACGCAAAACCCCGGATATGGAACCGCCGTTCCTATCCTGACCATCCTCCAGAACGCCCTATGCTTCAATTGGAAGACATACCTGAGTGCCAACACGAACCTGACCTTCTCCCTGAGCGACATTTGCTACCTTACCAACAACCCACCCAACACCGTGACACCCACCAGTACGCCTACCAACACGCCCACCAATACTCCGACTCTGACTCCGACGGCGTCCGCCACGCCTACCTGTTCCATGGGCTGGACGCCCGTGGCCACCATGCCCGTGGGGGCCTATAACGTAGCCATCGCCTCCATCGGCACCACTATCTATGTGGGGGGCGGCATGGGGGGCTCCAACGGCATCACCCCCCTGGCCAATTTCCAGGCCTACATCCCCTCTGCCAACACTTGGTCCACCCTGACCTCGCTTCCAACGGCCAGCCAGCAGCCGGGTGGGGCCGCAGTGGGCAGCGACTTTTATGTCATCAGTGGTTTTAACACCACCTCGGACTACCTGCCCAATGTCCAGGTTTACAACACCTCCACCAATGCCTGGTCCTCTGAAGCTTCCATCCCCACCCCCGTGGCGTTGCCAGGCGTGGGCGTAATAAGCAGTTCCATTTATGTCGTGGGCGGTCTTAACAGCACTATTTCCACCAATAACGGGTACCTGAATTCCTTGCAAATCTATAATACCAGCAGCAACACTTGGAGCCAGGGTAAGGCTATTCCCACACCCGGCTACGGCCAAGCGGTGGGGGTGGTGAACGGGATCCTTTACGCGATCGGCGGAAACGACGACGGCACCCTGCTGACCTCGGTGGAAGCCTTCAACCCCTCTACCGACGAATGGACCACGGAGACTTCGGTGCCCGCTACCCTCCAGAGCCCTAGTGCAGTGGTCCTCAATAACCTCATCTATGTCTTCGCGGGCGGCTCCAGCACCACCCCTAACGATGTTTATTCCTACGATCCCGCCACCAACGCATGGTCCTCCTACGGCGCCATGCCTACGACCTTGGGCGCATTCGGGGCCGCCGTGGTGGGCGACGATATTTACGCTATTGGGGGAGCCAATACGTCCAATGTGGTTTTCACCACCAATGAGCGGGGTTCCTTCGGCTGCTCGGGCGGCGGAGTCCCGGATGTTGTTAAATCATCCCGGACGGATGGTTCACCCACCAACACGCCCACCTTTGCCGACACCCTGACCCCCACTCCCGGCAGCGGCTTGGTGCAATCCGCGCTGGCCGCCCCAAATATCTCCATCAATGGGCTTCCGGTGGAGTTCATTGTGAATTTGAACCAGCCGGCGGAGGTCACGGTCAATCTTTTCAGCGTTGTAGGGGAGAAGATATTCACCGAAGAATTGGAGGGGGTCCAAGGGCTCAACAAGCTGGCCTGGAATTTACAAAATAATAACCAACAGAACGTGGCCAGCGGCCTTTACATCTATGAAATTCAGGCCACCGGCTGCGGAAAGACCGAATTCCGGATCGGAAAAGTCGCTGTTATCCACTGAGCGCCAAGAAAAGAGTCGTCTCCCTAATCGGGAGAAAGTGCTAGCCAAGGTAATACTTGGTGGCTTGGTGGTGGGGAGCTGGATCGCGATTGGTAGCCTTCACGGTCTATGGGCTCGCCAAAGGGTTTTCCATGAATGTTCAGTGAAAGCCGTGTGAGATAAAATATTACCTCCGGTTTGACGAGAAGGCGCTGGAAATGCGTCGGGAACCCGAAGGCGTTACCTGTGCCTAATCCAAAGAAGTATTTGCCTTTTAGGGGCCAGATGGCATGAAAATGGTTTTTCCAAACTTCTTTTTAGTTTTGGCCATTATAATTCCGGCTTTGTTCCAGGTATCTTGCCGGAACAACGTGGCTGGGCCTTACGCTCCGCAACCGGCCATCTTCGTAACACCTTTGCCCGCCCCAGTTATTTTCACCAATACGCCTACGTGGACGGCGACGAGAACCCCAACCGGCCCCATTCCAACACCAACGCCCACTTTAACCTTTACGATGACTCCTACTGGAACCATAACGCCAATAACCACTCCCACACCGACGTGCATAACCTGGACGACGGAAGCCTCTATGCCGGAGGGACGGCAAGGAGTTGGAGTCGGCCAAATCAGCGGGATTATCTACGTGGGCGGGGGGTACGGCCCTCAGACCGGTGGAACAGCCGATATGGCCTTGGGTTACCTTGAATCCTACGACCCGCAAACAAATTCCTGGACCAACCTGCCTTCCTTGGTTTCAGCCGTGGAAAACCCCGCTTGCGCCGCCTATGGCAACATCCTCTACCTTTTCGGCGGCGACGACGGTGTAGATGTTTCCGGAACGGTCCAAGGCTATGTCACGACGTCCAATTCCTGGGGCACCGGGTCCTACGTGGGTTTTACGCCCAGGACAAGGGCCAGCGCAGTGGTCCTGAACAACCTTATTTATGTCGTCGGCGGCTACAACACCGGGATCACCAACCTAAATGGGGGCTACTTGGGGGTGGTGGAGGCTTATGACCCCGTCGCCAACCAGTGGGCCTCTGAGGCGGGACTAGGCTTGGGTGTTGCCAATACCGGTCTGGGTGTCCTGAACGGAACCCTTTACGCTTTTGGAGGCATTACCAACAGCGGTCCCAGCAGCTTTATGGCGGCTTACAATCCCAGTTCCAACAGCTGGACTTATAAATCCAATTTGCCTTTCAGCGGGGCGGGGGACGGTCTTGTCGTTAACGGGGTGCTTTACGCTTTTAGTAATGTAACGGGTACGGTTTGGACTACAACCCCGACGGTCTATTCGTATAATCCAACTTCCGACACATGGACAGCCCAGTGCCCAATGCCGAATCCAAGATCGGATTTCGGGGTGGTAAACATCAACAACATTGTTTACGCCGTTGGCGGGTCCAATAGCCTTTCCAATACGGGTTTGACTCAAGCGGGGACTTTTTAAATCCCGTTTATCACCGCGAGGTCTTGGAGAAGGTCCTGGAATTGAAGCTGCGGTCATCATTTTTTCACGCAACCATCCACCCTTGCAAAAACAAATAAAATTTTTAGAACCAAGCTTAGTTTGGTTTAATTTTATGGAACTAAGATTATTTTCCTTCGTAGGGTGGGGTGATGGCGCGACCAAGGCCCATGGAGAATTCACCGTTAAGCCTCAAATTTCCTGGCTTGGCATTTCAGGGAGGCCCAACCAGCAAACTCTTTCACCCTCCCGCCTTTTTCTGTAAAATCAAACCATCACATTGAGATATTCCAACTCGCAAATCGAGCCGGTTAGTGTTCCACGGGTTTACCCGTGGGTGAATGGCCACCGTGCCGAAGGCACGGCAAGCGAATTTTGCTTGAATTTTGATTTTAGTACCACGGGCTTGCCCGTGGGTATCCACTTACCTAAGACCCAAAGCGCAATTCCAACAGGCCAAGTTAATTGAATCCATTGGTGATGACAATTCCATTTACGGTTTTTCTTTATTTTCCCAAAATGGCATTTGGGTTCATTGCCAAGCATTGGATTCGGTTTGCTTTGATTTTTTAAAGAAACAGGGATTTGGATACGAAATTTGAAAAAAAGTTCCGAAAAAAAACCTAGGCCACACCTCCCCCTGGATTCGTCGGAAGACATTTTTCGGAAGATGGGCGACTTTAAAAAAGGGTTGGCGCCCTTGGGCCGGATTTGGGCCAGGGGGATTAAGCCCCATGACTTGAGGTTTCATTATTGGACCACTTGGTTTTCCCGGGCCAACGGGAACGCCACAGTCATGTCCAGGCTTTGCGGTTACCACCGGAATCATGTTAGGGCCATTATCGGGATATTGAGGGGGAGCAAAAAGACATACCGATTCAGGGTCAAATGGCTTTCCCTTGCCCGCAAGTACCCCAAGAAGCCCTTTGCTGATCGGGTGGGACTTCTTTATTCCGCCATTGGCGGGCGGCCAACCTTGAGCGCGAATGAGAACTCCGGCCTTGTATCCCTTTGGTTTTCCGGTTTTCCCTTTAAGGTTTTGAGGGCCCATTACGTCCTTTGGGCGTCCAGAAAAGGCATCAGTCGGAAGGAAGTATGCCGGCGTTTTGGATTCCACCCGCGGACCCTACACCGGATCAGGTTCGAGGCGGTTAAAAAGAATTCAAGAACGGCCCGCTGGCTTGAACCCATGAAACCATCCAGGGCGGATTGGTACCCCAAGGGCCTTCGCGGACGGCCCAGCATGGATGTCAGAGGTAAAAAATGAAAGTATTTTGCACGACGTTTCGTTTTAAGTCTCCTAATCATTTAGGAGCCTCTATCCTCATGCCCCTTTTTTTCTCTTTTTGCGCTAACCTTACCGCCCAAATCACCCCACGCCTACTTTAACGGTCCTTGGCCGCCAAGTGATCCCCGGGCATATTCCTAAGGACGTGTCCAGGTCAACCAAATTGGACAAACTGCCCGATGATCAAGTAATGGGTTTTGTAATAACCCTCCCTATTCGAAATAAAAGCTTGATGGATAAGTTTTCGAAGGAAGTCTACGACCCTTCCAGCCCCCAATACCACCAGTTTTTGACGGCGGAACAATTTAAGGAGTCATATGCCCCTAGTGAGAAAGACTACCAAGCGGTCATGGATTACGTAAAGTCCAAAGGTTTAACGGTCGTTGATACCGTCTCGAATCGGATAGGCATGGCGGTTTCCGGAAAAGTGAAGGATGTTGAAAGGGCTTTACATATCCAGCTTTACAATTATCGACGGCCGAATGGCAGCGTTTTTTATGCGCCGGATCGGGAACCATCAATCGACATTCACGTGCCTGTATTGCATATAGGGGGCTTGGATGACGCAATCATTCCTGTTCCTGCTTCCCATTAAAAAGGAATTTCAAAGTGAAAATATCCAGCCCGCGAATTATTTTCTTGGCTGTTCTGAATACCCCAAATGTACCTATATGGGTTAGAGGCTTTAAAAGTTCCATGAAACGCCATTTCCACGGCGTGGAAATGAAAATTTGAGGATTTCGGCTTTTTCGGCCCATTTCCGCATTTGAATTTACCTACCGGATGGTCAATTTCAAACATCGTTTCTTCCTCCCTTGAACCTTTCCAGTTAGAGAAAGTCCTGGAAATAAAACCGTGCTGGAATATCCCCACAAACGGCATAACATCTTGCGAAAAGCGGACGGGCAGGTCGAGGCGTTGGAGGAATTGACCAACCGTGAGTCATTTCAGTAAGGCGCCGCAAGGGTTTCTGCGTTGTCGCGTGGAAATGCCATTTCCGCGCCATGGAAATAAAAATCGGTGGATTTCGGCTTAAAGGGGCCGGTTTTGCCACGCTCCGATGGCGACCCCCCCTATCTACGCATCAAGTGATGATGCTAGAAGCGATAGGGGGGGTCGCCCTCTGCGCGTGTCAAAACCTTAAAGTACAAGGGATAGATACTTGATGAGATGAGAAATTGGGACAGGCAAGACGAAAGACAAAGCAAACACAGGAAACCGAAGGGGTAGGACGGTATGGAGGTGGGGGGGGTATGCGAAGGGGTAGCAGGCAAGGCAGACCAGAGGTGGATGAGGTGGTGGGTGGACGTGATTGGACTGGTAAAGGCCGGGGGGACGGCGGGTGTCTGGGTCAATGGAAGGCGGGTGGGGTAGCGGGGGGGGACACCTCAAAAGGCATGGACCCGGGTTCCTGAAAACCCCCAGGAAGCCGGGAGGCATCCCATTTCAGGAGAACTCTTCCTCTTTGCGCTCCCAGGCGGACTCGGGATCGGCCAGGTCGAGGTTGACCTGTTTCAGGTCGAATTTCTCGGGGTCATAGGGCTTGCCCAGCCATTCCAAGAACCTTTCCCTTTCCGGGTGCTTGGGTTTTTCATGGCCTCCACCAGTTCCTCGTAGCCGGGGATGGAACCGCAGTCCTCGGGAGGGCAGGCCCGGGCTCCGTCCAGGCAGGAGGCGCGGGGTTTTCCTGGTTGGCGGGGAAGGATGGCTTCCAGGGTAACTTCATGGTTCCAGGCGTCGCCGAAGTCGTAGAGGTAGTCCATCCGGTCGCCGGGATTAAAAAGGACCGTGGATAAGGAAATCCTATCGGGGTCAAGCGTGGGGTGGGTGGCGTCCCCGGACAAGTCGTTTTCCGGGTCGGGCGGCTGGTAGTGGATGCCGCCTTTGGTGAACTCGAACAGGTGGTAGTCCAGCCAGCCCATGGAAAGTTGCAGGATGTCATGGAGATCCTGGAGGGTGGCCCAGGAGGGGACCAGGAGACGCCTCCAAATGGGCGGCTCAATTCCCCTCAAGGTGACCATGAGCTGGTAGATAAACTTGGGTTTCCGGGAAGCCATGGGCACCTGGGTGGAGCGGCATTTGAAATCCTGGATAAGCGGTTTGGACTATAGCAATACGACAGGCAAAAAGTAAGGTGAATCCTTTTAGGGAGGGGAACACTAAGAAGCCGATGGCTTCTTAGTGTGGGTTTTCCCCCTGGGCCAAGCCGCCCGGAAAGATCGGGCGTCCCGGCCACACCCCTTTCCCCTGGGGACCGGCTGTCCCCAAGCCCCTGCCCAAAAGGGAACTGACCCTTTTGGATTTCCCGAAACCGGTCTTGAAGTGAGTGACGGCCCGCTGTCAGCCTCCCATCCCTTTGCCTTTGGGGACCCCGCCAAGCCGAAAGTCCCCTCCCCGGCTTCTCCGCAGCCAAAGCAAGTTATCCCTCCGGGGGGTGGAAGTTTGGAGCGGAAAGCCGGGTCGGGGATTTCGGATTGGCCCTCCCACAAAGGCGGCTCCCCGCCTGGGCCCCTGCCAAAAGCGGCCCTGGCAGGAAGCCGGTAAAGGGATGGGAGGTTTGAGTCCTCAGTAAGCGCCTTTACCACCGACAAATTTCGTCCTAGACATAAAAAAACGGACTCGGTTTGCCGGTGGGAAAAGCGCCTTCGGGTAGCGGGGCTTCCCACAAACCTTTCACGTGGATCTTGGTTGTCGTTCCTTCCAAAGCGGTTCTTAAAGCCCAGCAAAACAGACATGCGTTTCCAATTCTAGAGGTCTTTGGACGATGGTCAGTTTTTGGTGTTCGTCCCGAGGCGCAAGACAGTTTTTTATCCACACGGCCGCCCTTGCAAGGCAACTTTTGCGCCAGCAAAAGACGCTGGCACAAAAGTTAAGGGCGGCCTCGCTCCTTTCCCTTCCCGTTGGTTCCAGGTTACGTCCCCGCACGAACCCCCAAAACTCCGGTTTTGCCTTCCACTCCCCCCTCAGGTTTGTGAGGGGGGAGGTGGAAGGCGGTTTCGCAAAGCGAAAGCGAAAAGAAAAACAAGGAGGTGGTGGGGATGGGCGAGGCAAAAAAACAGGAAAAGAAGCCGGAGGGGGCGGAGGGGCCGGACCCGGAAGTCACGGGTTTCCAGGTGACCGACGAGGAGATGGAGAAGGCCCTTCGGATGGTCTTGGAGGGACGGCTTTCGAATTAAGGGGAGGGAGTCATGGCGCATCCATCTTTTGAGGTCGGGAAGTTTAAGTTTTGGGACCGGTACGAGGTCCACTTCGGGCGGGACGGGGAGGGGTTCTTTTTCTACGAGATCGAGGACCTGCGAAACCTCGTCCTGGTGGACGTGAAGGACCACCTGACCGAGGGGGAGGTCTTAAAGGCCTTGGGGTGCGCCTTGGGCCCTTCGGAGTTTACGCGGTTCCAACAAGCCGTCCACTTACTCGCATAAAGCCAAGGAGGCAAAAACATGGGCCAGAAGAAACCGATTTGGAGGATGAAAGGACCGGGATGCGAAATCGCGGTGATGGACCGGAAACCGTATGGGCCGACTCATGAGTACCAGGTGGTCCTGGCCCGTGGCGAATGGCCGAACGACCAGGACCTCGTGACTGCCCTGGACAACGGGGGTTTCCGGGACCTAACCCAGTGTCACTTTGGCGGGTATGTCCTCAAGAAGGACAACACCGCCACCGTCCGCGTTTATGTGGACTGACCCACCAGAACGGGAGGAAAAGACCATGAGGAACATCGGCGAGGAAATCACCAACCGGATTTTGGAGGACATGGAAAAGGGCGTTATGCCCTGGCAGGAGCCCTGGAAGGTGGGGAAGGAGCTTCCCCTGCCACTGAACGCGGCAACGAAACACTCCTACAGGGGCATTAACATCGTCGTCCTTTGGAACGAGGCGGCACGGCGGGGGTATTCCTCGCTGGTCTTCCTCACCTTCAACCAGGCAAAGGAACTTGGCGGGACCGTGCGCAAGGGTGAGCACGGGACGCAGGTTATCTTTTACAAGCCCATCCCCAAGGACCGGAGCCTTCGCCGGGAGATAACCGGCGAGGGCGAGATCGAGGAATTGCCCGAAGAGGAGGTCATCCGGGTCCTCCGGTATTACACGGTCTTCAACCTGGACCAAACCCAGGGGCTCGACTGCCTGAAACCGGAACTGGAACCGGTGAAGTCCTTCCAGCCCCATGAGGAGGCCGAAAGGATTCTCGCCCAGTCGGGGGTGAGGATCATCCATTCCCCTTTCGGTAAGGCCCTCTACAACCCCAACCAGGACCACATTGTCCTGCCCCGCAAGGAGGACTTCGACAGCCCCCAGACCTATTACGAAAACGCCTTCCATGAACTCATCCACGCCAGCGGCTCACCGGGACGGTTGAACCGGGAAAGGGGGAAGCGTTTCGGGGACAAGGCCTATGCCTTCGAGGAACTGGTGGCCGAGTTGGGGGCGGCCTTCCTTTGCGCGGGGGTGGGGATTCCCTACACCACCCGCCACGCCGAGTACCTGGCCGATTGGGTCCGGCTTTTGAGGGACGACAAGCGGGCCATTTTTTCGGCGGCGGCCAAGGCCCAGGCCGCCGTGGACTTTATCCTGAAAATCCAATTGGAGAAACCCGGCGACGCATTGGCCGCGCCGGGAGGGGTGGCCCAATGAAACGGCAACTGATATTCCGCTTCAACCTGGACCACTTCCCGGCCCCCACCGTCCCGCCGGTTTCATGGGCCGAGGCCAGGGCCGCCTACCACCGGGGACCGGTGGTGGCCGACCCGGAGCAGGCGGCGGACTACTTCCGAAAGTTCATCGGCGGGAAATCCAACGAATCCTTCCTTTGCATGTATGTGGACCACCAGCAGCACGTCCTGGACGTGGTGCTGGAAGGGGAGGGCACCGTGGATTCCTCGGCGGTTTTCCCAAGGGAACTCCTCAAGCGGGCGCTTTCACTTTCGGCGACCGGAATCATCCTGGCCCACAACCATCCGGCGGGCGGGTTGGAACCTTCGGAAGCCGACAAGGCCCTGACCAAGCAGGTCATGACGGCGGCCAGGGCCTTGGGAATCACGGTTCAGGACCACTTGATCGTCGCGCACGAGGGATTTTTCTCTTTCCGCCGCGCGCGGCTTATTTGATGAAAGGAGGGAAAGCATGTTCAAGGAAATCGAATTGGACGGGAAAGGGTGGGCGAGGGGCCGCAACGGCTACTTCGTCCCCCGAAGGGCGGAGTTGTTTAGGGACGTGAGGGGGCAGGTCAACCTGGAAGTCTGGTCCAAGAGGCGGGGCAATGTCGAACCCGTTTTCTTGAGGGTTTCCAGGGATGAGGCCCTGGAACTGGCAAGGGCGGTCATCGCCCTGGCCGGAGGAGGGGAGCCGAAAACCCCCAGGGTCGTGGTGGTCGTTGAGGGCGGGAACGTGCAGGAAATACTCTCGGACCAGCCGGTGGACGTGGTCAAGGTGGACTACGACGTGGAGGGGATGTTTGAGGATGACTTGCGGCTGGTGGCCCAGGTGGGGGAAGGAGGGAAGAAAACCTACGCCTTGGCCTGGGTGCGGCATTGGGGGGAAGCCTTGGTTTCCCCTGGGGAGGCGAAGCGGTTTTTCAGGACCGCCTTGGATTGAAAGGAGGAACCGATGGAAGCAAGGGAAAAATCGGTGGAGCCGGAACAACGCATGGAAAGAAGGTTGAAACCCCTGCGGTTGAAGGAGGCCGACGTTTATGACGTGCTGGCCTACCTCATCCGCAGGCACGGGATCGGCCCAGTGGTGGAGCAGTTGAAGAACTTCTTCTGGGACAAGACCGACGAGGCTTTCGGCGGGGTATGCCAGGACCGGAGCGATTACAGCTTTACCGGATTGAATTGGGCGAGGGCCTGGGACGTTTGCGGGGCTTTGCTGGAATGCCTGGAAGGGAAAATCAGAGAGTTTGAGATGAGTGAAAAGGGACTGAAAAGGAGGAAGGGAAATGAACGCAGCCGTTGAAATTCCGGGAATCAAGAAGATCAAGGTGGAATCCGTCCTTGTCCGGGGATTCTACCAGCGGACCATCCTCAAAGTTTATTTCAAGGACGGGACGGCCCTCACTTTTTCAGGCGACCTTCCCCGGAAGGAGGCGGTTTTCAACGCCTATTACCAGAAGGGCAGGGACGCCGGATTGACCGTAGAAGAAGCGGCCAGCTTGGCGGGTAAGGGCCGAGTGGAGCCTTTGAGGGAAAACCATTGAGGCAGGGGACGGAAGGCTTGCCGCTTTGGGAGACGGAAACCACGGCAAGCCTTCCTCCGAGGGAAAGGAGGAAGACCATGAACTCTTTGACGGTGGAGGAACAAAGGGAACTGGCCGCAGCCCAATTGGAAGCCCTCAAGAACATTCCCGACCAGTTGGCGAAGATCAACGAAGGTTTGGGGATGGTCAACACCAACCTGGAAAGGTTGGCCGTATGGTTTGAGCAATGGGCGCCCAGGCGCGAGACGGTAAGGAAGGGGAGGTGATCGACGTGAAATTCAAGATCAGGACAACCAACCGGTTCACCCGCGAGTGCAAGGGCACTACATGGATTTTAAAAACCAGGCGGAAGCCGGGGACCAAATAGCCGAATGGAACAAGAATAACCCGACTTTCATTTTCGAATTGGTAAAGGAAGTCAGGGAAAGGAATAAGGAGGGAGACCGTGTTTAAACCCGGCCAATCCCGGAAGGAAAAACCTTTAAAGATAGGTTTCGACTTTTCTATTTCATTCAGGCCCGCTGTTCCTGTTGCGTCGTGGTGATGTGGCAGAGGAACGATGAACTCTGGAAAAGCCGTTGCCCCGATTGCGACCCGGAACTGTACCAGGACCCAGGAGTAACAACTCAGGAGCCCTAAAGGAAATCAACCGACACCTTTGCCGGAGTGCCGTCGTGACCAAAGGTGGCGGCCCAGCTGGGAGCCGATGAAAGGAGAAACAACAATGGAGATTTATAAAGTCGTCTTTGATGAGCCCGATTACCAGGGAACCATGCAAGTCTTTGTCAGCCTGGAATGCGCGAAGAAATACGCTTTTAGTTACGAGGGAAAGGCTGGGTTTGAGTTTGTGCAAGCCGAGATAACGGGCGGAGGGTATTTGCGACGCCCTTCCACCGGTTTTCCCGGTAAGTTCGACTGCATCCATATCCTGGAAGCGTGGCGAGAGGGAAAGGGGGACTTCCGTGTTTAAACCCATCGAGGAACTGTTAGACAGGCCGGAAGCCTTGGCTCATATGCCGGCCCTTTACGACACCGAAAAAGTGGACCTTGAAAACCATTTTTTCCTAATGAGGTTCTATCATCCTTTGTCGAGGCAATCATGGTATGCCGTGGAATACGATCCGACTGAACGGATATTTTTCGGCTGGACGGACGGGGAATTCCAGGAATGGAGTTATTTCAGCCTGCTAGAAATGGCTTTCACGGAGGTTATGGGGGTACCGGTCATGTGGGACGTGGATTTTAAGCCCATCCGGTTTGGGGACTCGAAGGCCCAGGAGGTGAGGGACTGAAAGGGAAGCCGACCGCCACCTTCGCTGGTGTGCCTTCGTGACCGAAGGTGGAGGCCTGTTTTAGATTGTTTGAATGGCCAAGGCTGACGGTAAGGGGTGGCTCCGAGAGCTACCCTTTTTGTTTTTGGATGGCCATAAAGGTTCTTCAAAATTGGAATTTTTGAAACCACTTTTATTCAGGCTTTTTCTTCGACAACTCCCAGATGAAAATATGTCCATTAACATAACTTTAAGCAAAGCCTTAAACCAGTCACGATTTAGGCAAAATACAAATTTTACAAAAAACTTATTGACCAGAAAATGAGTTAACTCGTATAAGTGCTCAAGAATTGTTGTTCACTTTTTTTAATATCGCCGCTTTGAATTCCACGGGTTTACCCGTGGGTATCTACTATTGAGAAATCGATAATGGATAAAAAATGAATAAACCAAAACCGAACAACAATCAAAACTTTGTACTAACCTTTTTCTTCCTGAAATCAATAGTGGATGAGGCGATCTTTTTATGAGGATTTTT
>JASHNQ010000017.1 GCA_030041545.1 candidate division FCPU426 bacterium
GATTTCCCCACATATTTGAACCAGTGTCTGCTCACGGTCCTTTTGCCGGAATATCTTTTCCCGGTACTTCACTGGAAAAACAAAATGGTAGTGGATTTGATAGGCGTTGTGCGCCGATTTTCGGACCGTTCGCATCCACTCCAGGCTAACGGATAAGGTAACCTCGCGGCAAGCCGCGAGGAATTAAGCTAGTTAAAGCCATATATGACGCATTGACAAAAGAGTCATATATGACGTATTATTAAACCACGGCAGGGGGAAGGTTTGGTGACTTTATGCTTTGATAATCCCGACATCCTTTAAATGGAGCCCACGGGCGTAGCCCGTGGCCTGTCCTCCGTAGCTCAAAGAGCGAAGGAGGATACCAGGGCGAAGGCGGATGGATAGGGCAATCATCGAAGATTTGAATTGAAAATACCGAAGTCCGCAAAGGAACGGAGCAACCCTTTAAGGCGCTGATAGCCGGATCACTTGGGTTTTCCAAAATCTAAATGGCGCAAAGCGTAAAACGCCTGACGGCCTGGATCACTTGGTAACCCGAAATCCTCAATGGTTAGAGGCGGCTTTAAAGAGACTCGACGGCCTGGACCATCGGTTGACTTGAGAAATAGATAATGAAAACAACTAGACAGACCAAGAACTTTGAAACCCAAACCCGGCTGAATCCGCTTGAGGAGTTTAAAAAATGGAGTATAAGCCGTCAAAATTCATTGATGAATTTTGTGATAGCGTCATGGACGCCAAAGAGTGGGAAGCATATAGGATTCTGTATAAGAAGTTTTTGAAGGAAGAGGACCAAAGCGGCCAATTTAAGGCCCTGATAACGGGCGAAAAAAGGACGCTTAAAATCGAATTCTACATGTCAAAGAAGTTGGGCTTTCTCTTTGCACTGATAGGATACATTAGCCGCCCAGGGGAGCCGAGAAAAGCGGTGGCAGACGCACTAAAAGAGCAGTTGGAATTAATAAAGGAATTGGAGGAATCACCATGAAGACCTTGGTGAATAAAAAGAAGTTTGGCGACCTTTTTCTTAGCGAGAAAGAACACATTGAAAACATCAAAAAGAAGAGGCCGGAGCTATTCAAGTTAATTGAAAACCCGACGCCAAAAGCACGTCTGGCGACAAATATTTATATCCTGCGTACCTCTAAGAAGATTACACAAAAGGATATTGCTGATAAAGCGCATATCGGCTTAAAAACTTTTCAGCGTATTGAAACAGCACAACCGGATTCGAATCCGACACAAGATGTAATTGAAGGACTTGCCAAAGCTCTAAAAGTTGATATTCAAGAGCTTTATAAACATGTAGAGATTTAAAATATTTATTCTTGGGATGGGGAAGTGAAAAAGGGCTGAAATTTGATTGTAGAAAAAGTAGCTGAAATTGAACCCCGTGAAGACAGAGTAATGTTTTCACGGGGTTTTTATTTTCGGCTGATCCATCGGAAACAGTCATTTGTTGGACCAAGGCCAGCCAGAGCGCCTTTTCTACTAGGTCCGGCCCACCCCCTTTAAGGGTTTTGGGGTATTCCGGTCGGTCAACCGAAATAGGGCTTTCTCGCTGATGAGCCAGTTGGTTCCCACTTTTTTGAGACTCTCAAAATCCATGCCCCGGGAGGCCGGGCTATCCCCCTGGCTTTTTGAGACTCTCAAAAACCGGTTCTTGGGAGGGGACTGGGTTATACGCCGTTTTTGGGGGATTCTCAAAATCCATGCCCCAGGAGGCCGGGCTACCCCTGGCTTTTTGAGACTCTCAAAAAGCCAGGTGGTGTATCAGTTTCATTTCAGCACCAACATCTAGACACCCCTCAACCTGCCCTCTCCCTTGAGGGGAGAAGGCGGGGTGAGGGTGAAGCTGGATTGGTTCATTCAAACTCAGACACTACCGGAAGCCGGTCTCCATTGAGGGGGGAGGATCCGCGGAGGTTTTGTTAGGGTCCCTAAACCTATTTTTTGACGAGCTTGGGTTCCTTGACGGCCTTCACTTCATCCAGCCGGGATACGGGCGTGGTGTAGGGGGCGTTCTTGAAGACGTCCGGGTTGGTTTCCATCTCGGTCCTGATCTTCACCATGGCGTCCACGAACTCGTCGAGGGTCTTCCTGGTCTCGGTTTCCGTGGGCTCCACCATGATGGACTCGGGCACCACCAGCGGGAAATAAATGGTGGGCGGGTGGTAGTTGAAGTCGATGAGGCGCTTGGCGATATCCAGCGCCGAGATGCCGTATTTTTTCTTCAAGGGCTCGGCGGTCAGGACGAACTCGTGCTTGCAGACGCGGTCGTAGGCCACCGGGTAGTGGTTCTTGAGGCGCGCCAAAAGGTAATTGGCGTTCAAGGTGGCGACGCGGCCCACCCGCTCCAGGCCCTCCTTGCCGTTCCTCTTGCAATAAGCCAAAGCCCTCAACAGCACCCCGAAATTGCCCACGTTGCCCTTCATGCGCCCGATGGACTGGGGTGATCCCCCCTTCAGGTAATACCGGTTCCCCTCCTTGCCGACACGGGGTTCAGGTAAATAAGGCTCCAGCGCCTTCGTGCAGCCCACCGGCCCCGATCCCGGACCTCCACCCCCATGCGGCGTGGAAAAGGTCTTGTGAAGGTTCAAGTGCACCAGGTCGAACCCCATGTCCGCGGGCCGGCAAATGCCAACGATGGCGTTCATGTTGGCGCCGTCGTAGTAAAGAAGCCCGCCCGCCTCGTGCACCAATTGGGCGACTTCCAGAATATGTTCCTCGAAAAGGCCCAGGGTGCTGGGGTTGGTGAGCATCAAAACCGCCGTGTCCTTCCCCAGTTTGGCCCTCAAGGCCTCCAGGTCCATGTTGCCCCGGCTGTCCGTGGGGATGGAGACGGTCTTCCAGCCGGCCATGGTGGCCGAGGCCGGGTTGGTGCCGTGGGCCGAGTCCGGCACGATCACGTTGACGCGCTGGTGCTCGCCTTTGTCGGCGAAGTAGCGCTTGGCCATCAAAAGGGCCGTCAGTTCACCGTGGGCCCCGGCGGCGGGCTGTAACGTAAGCGCATGGCAGCCGGTGATTTCCTTGAGCCAGGTCTCCAGGTCGAACATGACCTGGAGCGCCCCTTGCGCCTCGTCCTCGCGCTGGGCCGGGTGCAGGTTGGCCCAGGCGTCGGCGAAGGCGATTTCCTCGTGCACCTTGGGGTTGTATTTCATGGTGCAGGAGCCCAGCGGGTAGAACCCGTTGTCGATGCAGAAATTCTTGCGGGCCAGCTCGGTGTAGTAGCGCACCAGGTCCACTTCCGGATGGGCCTCGATCTTGGCTGGCGGCCGGACCGCCACCCATGAGGGAAGCTGGGTCGGTTTCTGGTGAACTTTTTCCACATGGCCCTTGGTGGAGAACTCCTCGCAGGCCGAGATGAAGGATTCCATGTCGTCCAGGCTGGTCAGCTCGGTGCAGGCCACCAGCGCGCAGTCCTTGAACTCCGGGTAGTCGGCGGAAAGGTCGTAGGGCGCCACCAGGCCCCATTCGGCCAGGAAATCCGCGAACCCCGGGGAGGGGGGCCGCACCACGAACTCGTTGGAGTAGCGGGCGGTTTCCACCTTGAACCCGGGGATCTTTTGGATTTCGGTGGCGAGGACGTGGGCCGAGGCCGCGCCGTCCTTGGCCGCCTGCTGGGCCCCGGCCCCGCCCTTGAAGTAAAGCCAGGCCGAGGCGAAGTTGGCCATGAGCGACTGGGTGGTGCAGACGTTGGAGGCCGCCCTTTCGCGGCGGATATGCTGCTCGCGGGCCTGGAAGGTGAGAACGCAGGCGGCCTTGCCGTTGCGGTCGACCGTCTCGCCCACGATGCGGCCCGGCATCTGGCGGATGTCCCCGAAACGGGCGGTGAGGAACCCCGCGTGGGGCCCGCCGAAGGAAAGGATGTTGCCGAAGGACTGGGCGGACCCCGCGCACACGTCCGCGCCCAGGGACCCGGGCGAGGGGAGGAGCGCCAGGTTCATGGCCTCGGCCACGGCCACCACCAGGTAGGAATTTTTTTCCTTGCAGATCTTGGAAATGGCCGCCAAGTCCTCGATGGTGCCCAGGAAATTGGGGTACTGGACCACCACCACCGAATTGGGCCAAAGGTCGGCCTTGAGCTGGTCCAGGTCGGTTTCCGTGCCCTTGAGCCCGATCTCGCGGATCTGATGGCCTTGGGGATTCAGGTAGGTCTGGATGGTCTGGCGGTACTCGGGATGCGCGCCCCGGGAGACGTAGACGAAGGCCCCGGATTTTTTGATCCTCAAGGCCAGGAGCACGGCCTCGGCCACGGCCGAGGCCCCGTCGTAAAGCGAGGCGTTGGAAACCTCCAGGCCGGTCAACTCCACCATGTAGGTCTGGAAGTCAAAGAGGACTTGGAGCGTGCCTTGGGCGATCTCGGGCTGGTAGGGCGTGTAGGAGGTGAGGAACTCGGGCCGGGTCACCACCGCCTTCACGGCGGCCGGAACCTCGTGCCAGTAAAGGCCAGCCCCCAGGAAGCAGGGCCGGTCGGAGACGGGCTGGTTGTTCTTGCCGATCATGGAAAACCAGCGCTTGAGCTCGGGTTCGGTGAGGCTGTGGGGAAGGTTGAGGCCGTTCTTGAGGAGGACCGGGGCGGGCACGTCGGCGAAGAGGTCGTCGAGTTTGGAAACGCCGATGGTCGCCAACATGGCTTTTTCATCAGCTTCGGTTATGGGTATGTACGCCAAATTGTCTCCCAATTTTGAATTCTTAATTTTTAATTATGGCGGTTTCCCCTTCGGGGAAGCTTCCATCATTTAAAATTCGGCCCAAAAAGGTATCGCTCAGTTTGAGCCGTCAATGGGCCTCAATGGTCTTCAAGTACTCTTGCTCCGTCAGGTATTCGTCCAGGGCCTTGGGGTTGTCGAGCTGCACGATGGCGATCCAGCCCGCGCCTTCCGGGTCCTGGTTGACGAGGCCCGCCTGGTCCTTGAGCTTGGCGTTGACCTCCACCACCGTACCCGCCGGCGAATAGGCGTCGGCCACGGCCTTCACCGATTCGAGCACGCAGAGGCTCTGCTTGTCCGCCAGTTTCTTGCCCACCTCGGGTAGTTCCACGAAGACCACGTCGGAAAGCTCGTGGGCCGCGTGCTTGGAGATGCCGATCTTGACCTTGCCGCCGCCCAGGTCCTCGTACCATTCGTGGGTCTTGGCGAACTTGCGCATGGCGGCTCCTGGGAAAAATGGACGGAAAGGTGTGGAGGGGTGTGGAACGGGATGAATATATCAAAAAGAAGGAACTTTTCCAGTTTTATCCACTGCGTATTACTTGAGCCGCACGCGGTACTTCTTCGGCAGCAACCGGAAGGAAAGAGCCGGGGGCCCTAGCAGGCTGTTCACGCGGATACGTTGGAATTGATAATTCCGGAAGATGGGGGAAGTGGGCCGGAACCAATTCTTTTTCTTGAACCCCTCCCGGTAAGACTGGGGCGGCACGCCGTAAACTTCCTTGAACACCCTCGAAAAATGGAAGGGATTCTCGAACCCGATCCGGTTCGCCACTTCCTTGATCGTCAGTTGGCTTCTCTCCAGCAGGCCCCCCCCATATTCCACTTTCAACAGCCGAGCGCATTCCATGGGGCCTATCCGCAGGTCCTTTTTAAACAGGCGGCACAGGTTTTGGGGGGACATGAAAGCCGCGCGGGCCATGTCGGCCAATTTAATCTTCCGCAAAGGCTGATCCCGCACCTTATCCCTCAACCAATAAAGCGCCCTCTCCACCCCGTCTGAAAGGCCCGGTTCGACCTCCAGTCCGGCCGGTTCCGGGTTTCCGGCATAAAGGTAATACCTCAGCATCAGTTCCACCGTGGGGCCCAAAACCGGCTGATATTGCCCGCGGCTCAAGGGGGAAAAAGCGAGGACTTGGCGGAACAAATGGAAAAAAAGGTTCTCCGGCGGCAGGCGCCGGTAAAGGGGCCACCGGTAAGGCGAAGGGGGAGGCCACCCCTTGGGCGGGTCGCCCAGGTGGAAATGGATGAAGGAATGGATCGACCGCTCCGTCCGGGAATAGCGGTAGGAATCGGTCACGGCCGGGGGCACTAAGAACACCGTGTCCGGCGAGGCCTTGACCGTCCGGGAACCGATTTGGGCGGTCATGGTTCCCGACCTCATCCAAATAAATTCGTGGCTCCATTGCCGGCGCGGACCGAAGGTCTTGCCGGGAGGTTCGACATTGGTGCCGGCCGCGACGACCGTTACCCGCGGGGAGGATGGAAAATTCGGTTTTTTAATTATAGATATTCCTTTGATAATTTCAGATATGTCCATTTTAAGGGGGGAACGGCCATACTTCCCATCAAATCAGGAAAATTTCAAGCGGGGGTTTGCCATGCCGTGGCGTTTAGCCGTGAATCGGAAAAAAATCTTCTATTTTTCTCTTTGGACAATGGTGGCCCAGATGCCCGCAACCGCCTACCTCCAGGCCGCCTCGGACCCCATTCCGAATGACGCAAAAGAAGTGAATTATTACCTCAGTACGCTTTACGGCGATCACCTTGCCGTGCCCGCTGAATTTACGGTTAAAAGCCAGACCTACAAAGGGTGGCTGATCTGGGATACGGGGATCCGGCCCAATAACTGCGACATCCAAATCACGGCGGATTTCTTCCACCGGCTGGGGTTCCAGCCTAAGAACCAAAGAACGGCCCTGTCGAGCCTTGCCGTTGGTGGTCCCTCCTCCGCGCAGGCGGTTCAATTCAACTACATCGCCAATGACGGGATCAGTGATGTGGGGCCCATCCCCATCCATTTGAAATTGGGAAGCCTGGAAGTGGGAAATTTACGGCTCTATACCGACCCCGTCATCGACCGGTCCTCCAGCGATTGGTACAACCGATTTGACCCGCGTTTCAAGGACGGCCCGGGGGACCGGGTCTTGGGCAACGTGACGTTCCCCTTCATGCAAAAATATTTGATCAGCATCGATTATCAAAACAAAAAAATTTATTTTCGGCCTCTCGACGCCGAACGCCGCCTTTTTTTCACCCACCCGCCCCTGGCCACCATCCAATGTGTCATCACCGATGGGATATTCTGCCCCATTGACCTCAACGGCCGGCCGGAGGGTTATGGGCTCTTTGACACCGGGGACCCCCAGGACCTCTTCGATTCCCCCGTTATCCGCCTTTCGGGGTGGCCTTTTAAAAGCCTCCGGTTGGGCCAGTATGACGTGCTGAAACAGGAACCCGGTTACAAGTGCTCTTTTCGCAAGAAGATCGGTTTTTTCTCTAGGACTAAATTGGATTTCGCGGCCATCATCGGCAACGACACCTTCCAGGGGCATTTCATTACCATCGACCCGAAGTTGCAAAAAATTTACGTTGAAAGATGAGGACCAGTCCAAACCCACAATGAGGAGGAATGGTTTGAAGAATGATTTGTTATACGGAAGTTCTCTTTTCGACCAGGGATTATTGCGATGAAAAGGATGGTCCGGCTGTTCATGCTCCTGCTGGCAACCGGCTGCTGGGCCGAGGTGAACCGGCGACAAGAACTGGTAAAAGCGGAAATTTACGGAAACGGCGCCATCTCGGTGGAAGAGGGCCAGGAGACCTTGGCCGAAATCGCTCCAAGGATCTTCCCCATGGGATGGGAACTCCAAAACCTGTCGGTCGTTAATGGGGCCGACGGCCGAAAAACAATCAGCGGAAATTTCCTGGCGCCCGGAAATGGGGCGGTTATCACCTTGACCGGTTCCATAGCCGAAAGCCAAGGCGGACTGGACGTCGAATACGATTTTGTGGCTTCAGCGGCCGTCACGGTGGAGGAAGTTGCTTCCTTGATAGAACTTCCGGTTGAATGCTGGCGATCGGCCAAATATCAACTGGGCCTGCACCGTGGGACGGTCACCCAATCGTTGATCTCCTCATATACCAGTGGCCAAGAATGTTTAAGCGTTATTGGCCCGTCTTCGGACGGATCAAACCTTTTTTTAGAAATCGACGGGGATAACCGGCTCGCCACTTCCTTCATCGACAACCGCGGTGAGGGGGAGCCAAGCGTCGAATTAAGGCTGCTTTCGGATAAAACGCTTGACCCGCGGGTTTTGGTCCCGGAGGGGAAAAAAACGATCCGGTTTAAAATTCGTTGTAACCGGATGATCCAAGTAAACCCGGTGGTCCAGGATGCGAAAAAATCCCTAACCAACCAGCCGCAAAGTTCCAAGGATGATTTTTCCGGGAAAGCCATTCAAAAAGTTGGGGAAAACCAACCGGCTGGGGGTGTGTCCGGAATAATCGACACGGCCGTCCCCAAGGACGCGGTGGCGGTCCCTTTTCACGCCGAGAAATCCTGGGGCGACTATCAAATATTCTTGCCCGTTGAAATGGACGTGGCGGATAGGAAATTCGAGGGATGGGTGCAGTTGGATACCAACGTGAAGCCGTATAACATCGACCTCAATATCAGCCAGGACCTATTGAACCAATTCCATTTGAGGATTTTACGGGTAAGAAAAGGATACAGCGGCGGCATCGATACCAATAACGGCGATTTCACTTCGGAATTGAATCCCTATAACGTTATATCGAACGACGATGGGAGTGATGCGGGGAAAGTGGACGTGGAGGTCAAGATCGGGCAGTTGAGAATTCAAAACGCGGTTTTATGTACGGACCAATATTTGGAACGCACTTATAAATCCTTCAATGCCTATCCTTTCTTTAAAAATAAAAGGTTGATAGGCGTTTTCCCGCTGTCTTTGTTTAAAAAATATTTAACAAGCATCGATTATCCCCATCAAATGATTTACTTCCGGCCCCTGGACTCCGAACGGAGGGCTTTCTTTAGTTCCGGGGAAAAGGAAACGATGGATTGTGACTTCACGGATGACGGCGCGCTCATTCCAATTTCCATCAATGGGAAAGTAAGCGGTTCGGGTTTTTTTGACACGGGGGCCAGCATGAACCTCATGGATATCTCCCAGGTGGATATTTCCAATTTGCCTTTCACTTCCTATAAGTTGGGCGGTTACGACGTTTTAAAAAACAATCCCGGTTATTACCCTGAGTTTTTTAAGGCTTTTACCGGGGGTTGGAAACCAAAGAAAATATTCGCGCTGGTGGGGAACGACATTTTTGAGAATATGTTCATCACCGCCGACCCAAGATTCAACAAAATTTACATCGAAAGAATAGACGCGAGATGACCCATCCCATCACCCGCCGAATCAGGCTGTGGGTATTCCTGGCTTTCTCAGCGCTTTTTCCCGGCGTCAACGGGGCCGGGGCCCAAGCCGGTCCTGAGCCGTTGCGGGTTCAGGCCTACGACGGGGGTTCCATCTCCATCGAGGACGCCGAGGGAGCTGTGGCTCTCATCGAGCCCAAGGTGTTCATCAAGCGTAACGGAATGCCTGTTCCTGTCCCAAAGATCAGGGAACTCAACGGGGATCACATGTTTTTTTTTGAGGGGGATGGTACGTCAAGCCCTGGCGACTTAAAGGGCTCCTTATTGTCACTCGATGGGGACAAGGTTGAATTAAAAGGCTCGGTGACGCCGGTTAAAAACGGCTTAAAAATTACTTATTGGATCACGCCCTCGGCGCCGGTGACGGTGGAACGGATTTGCGCTTTGGTGGACTTGGACCGCGCGGATTGGGCCGGCGCCACGGGGTTCATCGGGGCTACCCCAGTGACCTTGTCCTCCAGCGCCCTTCAAACCCCGCCGGAATTGCGAAAACCATTGATTCATCTCGGGCCCTCCCTCGATGGGCTTTGGCTCACTATCAAAGGGAGTTCCGTCCTCGGTTCGGATTTCCAGGATGAGCTTCCTTGGGGCCGGGTGTTGGAACTGGGGCTGGATGCCGCCAAGGTTCCTTCCGGCGAAACCTTGTGGCAGGCCGGCGTGACCAAAAAATTGGAGTTAACCCTGTCGTTCAACCGCCCCCTCCAACTGGCGTCCCAAACACGGGAAACGTCCCTTTTCCACCGCCTGAAGGCGGAAATGGCCTGTGGGTATCCGGTACCTCCGGATTCCCAAGTCATTGGGGAAATCGCGGGCTGCGCTGGTTCCGGCTTGGTCGTTGTTGAAATCATCCCAGCCTGGTTCAAGGTGGAGGATGTGGCAAGGCTTCCCGTCCAGGATAAATTTTTCTACGGCTTTTTGGTTTGGGATACGGGGGATTTAAGGGGGGATATCGAATGGACCTTCATGAATCAGGCCCCCCGAAAAATCAATATCGTCACCATTACCAACCAATTCCTGGAAAAGTTGGGGTTTAAACCGCAAAACGACGGGCGTTTTGAGGTGGGTGCGGCTGGACAAGGCAAGCAAAACGGAACGCTCATTGCGGATACCCCGGCCAGTTCGGTGGGCCCCGTGAAGGTCCAAGTGAGGGTCGAGGACCTGGCGTATGACAATATGGGTCTAATTGCCGGTAATTTGAGTATTTCCGGGCCTCATTCCGGGAAATTTAATTTCGGCGCATTCCCTTATGAACTCATGAAAAATTACATCTTCAGCATGGATTACAAAAATCAAATAATCTACTTGAGGCCCTTGGATTCGGCGCGGCGCACCTTTTTCGCGGCAAAACCCCTGGCGGAAATCAGGGAAATTTCCAAGGGAGACGGGGTCCTCTACTTCCCCCTGACCGTCAATGGCCGGTTCCAAGGTATCGCCTCCCTCGACACGGGCCATGACTTGACGAGCCTGAACAAAAAGAAGATCAACCTGGACGGCAAACCCGTCACTTCCTTCAAGATAGGCGATTACGATCTGATGGGCGCCTATCCGGGTTTTAATCCCCCTTTGGCCGATTATTCGGAATTGGCCCGGACCACCGATAATCCGAATGCGGAGGATATCCTTAGCTGGCTTGGAAACGACGCTTTTCAAAACCTCTTCGTCACCTTCGACCCGAAGAACAACAAAATTTACATCGAGAGAAATAATTAATGGCGGGAACTTGCTGGTGGCCCAAAACCTGGTTTTTGTTTTTAGGAATGCTGGCTTTCACGGCGCTGCGCCCCGGGAACGCCGCAGGACAAGCCGCGGCCACCCCTTCGTCTACGGCCGGACCCAGCCCAATCCAGTCGGCTTACGCCCTGCCCCCGGATGCCCAGGTGATCGACGGCGATTTCAGCGACGGGGATATCCTCATCAAAGCCAGGTTCAAAATCCACGATTTGGCGAGGATCAACGCCAAAGATGTTACCCAAGATGGCTGGCTCCGATGGGGCATCAGCACCGAATTTCCCGGTTGGCCGACCCAAAAGTTGGTGGGGATTACGGCCGATTTGGCCGAGAGGCTGGGACTGAACTTCGAACTCGCCAAAAAGTGGGGAATGGAAAATGGGATCTGGATTTCGGACGACCACAACAGCGAGATGGGACCCGTGCGAATCCAAATCGACCTGGGCCATGGCGTTACCTGGATGGATCTTCCGATGGTTGCCACGGAACATTTTGACGAAAGTTTCAAGGACATGAACCAAACGAGACAAGGCGACGACCGGGTCGTCGGGCTTCTTCCCTATGGTTTGTTGGCCCAATACTTGTTCAGCCTGGATTATCAAAACCAAAAAATCTACCTGAGGCCCTTGGATGCCTCCCGCCGCACCTTTTTCGATAAGAAACCCATTAAGGAGGCTTCGTATAAGGGGTCGGATGATATTTACCTGCCTGTGACGGTGAACCAAAAGGTCAACGGCTATGCCATTTTGACCACGGAATCTGATTCGACCTACGCGGAAACGCCCGGAAATGAGCCGGTGACTTCCTACCGCATCGGCGGTTTTGATTTCATGAAATATGATCCTGGATTAAAACCCTCCGTGAGCAGCATCGACATGCAAGGCTGGGTCCTCCCCCAAGGCGTCACGGTTGTTGCATGGCTTGAAAATGATTTCCTGAGGGATTTCTTCGTGACGGTCGACCCTAGGAACCAAAAAATTTATTTTGAGAAACCATGAGGACGGCTTTACTGAAAAAATTTCGAGCCAGCCTTATCTCAAAAGGAAAAGGCCGCAGAAAAAACGGAAAAAGCCGCCAAGTCGATTTTTCCGCCGCTTTTTTAAACTTTTAGTTTAGACACGCGGCCTCATTCCCCGGCAAATCAACCAAACTTCACCCCCTCACACCTCCCAATGGCTGGAAATAAGGGTTTTAGCCCCATTATTTCGTCGATCGCAATCGGGCGGCACCTCCCCCCTTCCTTTACCAAAGCCAGGCATTATTCAAATTCCGCCCGGACCCGGCGCGCGACCTCCCCGGCCACGGCCTTCCAATCGCCGGGCGAGGGCTGGCGGAACAGGACCGCCGCCGGGTACCAGGGGCTGTCGGAGCGGTCCAGCATCCAGCGGAAATCCGGGATCCAGGGCAGCAGGATCCACACGGGCCTGCCCAGGGCTCCGGCCAAATGGGCCACCGAGGTATCGACCGACACCACCAGGTCCATCTCCTGGATAAGCGCGGCGGTTTGCGAGAAATCCCCCAGTTCATGGTGATGGTCCCGGATATGGAATTCCGCCAACCGGGACCCGTCGGCCGGCCGGTACTCCTTGTGGAGGGAATGGAACTCGCAAGGCGACTCCAGCAAGGGCGCCAGGGTTTCCATCGGAAGGCTTCGGTGATGGTCGTTCCGGTTTTCCTTCCACCCGGACCAGGCCAAGCCGACCCGGGGGACGGTCTTGGGCCCCAGCCTTCGCCGCCAGGCGGCTTGCCTGCCCGCGTCCACGGACAGGTAGGGAATTCCCGCCGGGATGGTCTTAAGCGTCGTCCCAAGGGCCAAAGGCAGGCTCAGCATGGGGCAGTGCAGGTCAAAGGCCGGCAGGGGGGCCCAGCTCGGAACCAGCGTGATGTTTCCCGCCAGGGTCGAAAGCAGGGGGAGCAGGGCCGGCGGCGCCTCCAAAACGACCTTCGCGCCCATTTTCTCAACCAGCGGGAGATAGCGGCAAAACTGGATGGAATCGCCGTATCCTTGTTCGGCGTGGACCAGGAGGGTCCGGCCCGCGACCGGTTCCTTCCCCAGCCAAACCGGCCGGCCGTACTCCCGGAATGGTCCCGGGAGAAAACCCTTCCAGCGCCACTCGTAAAGCGGCCAGCCCTGCGCGTAATCCCCGGTCAGAAGCTTCAACAACGCCTTGTTCCAGTGGGCCTGGGCATAACCGGGCTTCAACGCGATGGCCCGGTCGTAACTCTCAAGCGCTTTCCCCCACTCATGGAGTTCCTGCAGGGCGGGCCCCCGGTTGTTGTGGGCCTCGGCGTAATCGGGCCGGAGGGCGAGGGACTGGCCGTAGGCGGCCAAGGCCTCCTCCGGCCGTCCCAGTTCCTTGAGGGCGTTTCCGCGGTTGTTGTGGACTTTGGCGTTGCCGGGCTGAAGGATGAGCGCGCGCTCGAAGTTTTTCAGCGCCTCCGAGGGCCGCCAGAGTTCCAAAAGAACCACTCCCCGGTTGCCGTAAGCCTTGGCGTAACCGGGTTGAAGGGCGATGGCCCGGTCGTAACTCTTGAGCGCTTCCCCCCACCTTTTACATTCCTGCAGGGCCACCCCCCGGTTGTAGTAGGCCACGGCATCGCGGGGGTTCAGCGCGACAGCCCGGTCGTGGCTCCCGATGGCTTCCGGCAGCCGGTGAAGTTCCTTCAGGGCCACCCCCCGGTTGCTGTGGGCCTCGGCGTTGCCGGGATCCAGCGCGAGGACACGGTCCAAGTCCTGAAGCGCCTCCAGGTGCCTTCCCAAAGCCAAAAGGCCGGCCGCGCGGCAGGAGAGCGCCATTGGTTGGTTCGGCGCGAGGTCCAGGGACTTCCGGAGTATTTCGACCCCCTCCTCCAGGCTGCCCCGCTGGAGGCGAAGTTGGCCCCAAAGGGCCAAGAGCGTGGCATTCCCCGGGAACCGGTCCGAAAGATCCTGGAGCAAGGCCTCCGCCTCGGCGAATCGGCTGGATTGGTGCAGCAAGATGGCCTCCCGCACCCGCGCCTCTTCCCCGGCCGGAAGGTTCAGGGGTTCCATGGTGAAGTTCCGTCCTTTTCCATGCTCTTCCACCCGCCATAATAGGTGATGCCGGTTACGGAATGTATCAGTTGGCCTTTTGTATTCTTTTCCCTCAAGGAACCCTCCATAGCCGGCATTTTATCCCCGGCCCCTTCCCTTCGCCTCTCTCCATAAAATTTTTAAAAAATCCCTTGCGTACTAAGTGTACTAGTTATATTAGTACACTCATGCTCCCATTCACCGTCCAACTCAAGCCGGGCCTGCCCGTTTCCGAGCAGATCCTCTTCGCGGTCAAAAAGGCCGTGATTAGCGGCCAAATGAAGCCTGGCGACAAATTTCCCTCGGTGCGGCAGATGAGCCTGGAGCTCAAGATCAACCCCAACACCGCCCACAAGGTGGTGGCGGCCCTGGTGGACGACGGCGTGCTGCAGGTGATGCCCGGTATCGGAACCGTGGTGGCGGCCCCTCCCCCTGGCAGCCCAAAGGACCGGGCCCAGTTGCTGGAATCCGACCTGGAAAAGCTGGTGGTGGAGGCCAAAGCCCTGGGCCTTGATTTGAACGAGGTATTGGAAAGTTTGATGAATCATTGGAAGCGTTTGAGGAAGGAGAAGAAGCCATGAGCGTTATAGAGACAAGAAAATTGACCCGGCGGTTCGGGCCAAAGGAAGCGGTGGCCGGCCTGGACCTGACAGTGGAAAGCGGGAGTATTTTCGCCCTCCTGGGCCCCAACGGTGCGGGCAAGACCACCACCTTGAAGACGCTCATGAATATCCTCGATCCCACTTCCGGGGAAGCCCGGGTTTTGGGGGTCGATTCCCCGCGCCTCGGCCCCCGGGAATTCGCCCAGATCGGCTATGTCTCCGAGAACCAGGAAATACCCCATTGGATGAAGG
The DNA here is from genome assembly GCA_030041545.1 of candidate division FCPU426 bacterium. Classification (GTDB taxonomy): domain Bacteria; phylum Oederibacteriota; class Muellerivitia; order Muellerivitales; family Muellerivitaceae; genus JAJPJW01. Next base: position 14,806 of record JASHNQ010000017.1, read on the forward strand.
TGGGTGAATTCCTGGATTATTGCAAACCCTTCTATCCCACCTGGGACGGGGCTTTCGCCTCCAGGCTCTTGAAACAATTCGCCCTGGATCCCTCCCAAAAACTGAAGTCCCTTTCCCGTGGCACGAAAATGAAGGCGGCCTTGGTCTCCTCCCTGGCCTACCGGCCCAAGCTTTTGGTGTTGGACGAGCCCTTCAGCGGCCTGGATCCCCTGATCCGGGAGGAATTCATCCAGGGCATCCTGGAACTCACCGACCAGGAACAGTGGACCGTGCTCATTTCCTCCCACGACGTGGATGAGGTGGAAAAGCTGGCCGATTGGGTGGGGGTCTTGAACGAAGGCCGCCTCTTTCTCTCCGAGCCCCTGGACCGCCTCCAGGGCCGGTTTAAGAAAATGGCGGTCCGATTGCCCGAATCCATGGCCCTGCCCGACCCCCTGCCCCCTTCCTGGCTGGGAACGGTCAGGGAAGGGGCCGCCCTCCAATTCGTGGAAAGCGCCTTTGAGGAAGAGGCCACCGAAAAGGGATTGAGGAAGCTCCTCCCCGGCTGCCAATCGGTGTCGGCCACGCCTCTTTCCCTCCGGGAAATCTTCGTCATCCTGGCCCGCGACTTCCGCCTGCCCGGCAAGGGAGGCAAATCATGAACCTCGTCCTTCACCTCGTTCAAAAAGACGTCCGGCGTTCCAAGTGGTCTTTGGCCTTCTGGCTTTTCGTGGCCGCCCTTCCGGTGCTTTGGGGCCTCCTGGATGCCTTGCTGTCCGGCAAGGACGCGCATCTTCACGCGGTCTTCCTGAACCTCTATTTCCGCTCCACCTGGGTCCAGGCCCTGTTAGTGATCCTCATGGCCGGCATCCTGATGCGCGATGAGCTACCGGCCTCCACCACGGCCTTCTGGCTGACCCGGCCCATCTCCAAGGGCACCTTGCTTTCGGCCAAGGCGCTTCTCATGGGCTTCTTCCTGGTGCTCCTCCCCATCCTTTCCCAAACCTTCCTGCTGGCCCTGCAAGGCGCCACGGCGGGGGAACTGGCTTACGCGGCGCTGGAACTAGGCTTCCGGCTTTCCGAATCCATCGTCTTAGCCTGGGTTTTGGCCTCCGTCCTGCCCCAGAGCTGGTTCCTGGTGGCCGCGGCCCTGGTCTTTCCCTTGCAATGGCTGGCCGGCTGGTGGATCCTGGCCTGGAAGACCCTTAACCTGCAGGCACCCCCGCCTTTCCGCGCTACGGCCTTGATCGTCACCGATTCCATCGTGGTGGGCGCCCTCACCCTTCTCTTCGGCGCGGGCCTTCTTTTTTACCAATACCAAACCCGCGATACCCGCCGGACGGTTTACATGGGTTTGGCCGCCCTGACCCTTCTTTACTTGGTCCAGCCCCTGTGGAAATGGGACCTTCAAAAGCCCTCCTTGCCCGTGGAAAAGGCCGATTCGATCAGCCTTTCCCTGGGGCGTCACCGGGTTACGCGGGATGCCGGCGGTTGGGGCAGCCCCCAACCGGTCATGGATTATTGGGGGGACGTGGAAATCAACGGGCGCGCCCCCGGCGAGGACATCCGCGTGGTGGGTTTAAGCACCTCCCTGGGCCTGCCCGACGGCCATACCTTGAAGGACGAAGGCTACGACCTTTACGCTAATTCCAATTGGATCGGGCAGCCCGATACCCAGGCCGTGCAGCGACTGCTGGGCCCGGTCAAACTCCTCAACCCCGAAAAGGGCTGGTTCCCCACCACCCACCTTCTGACCCTGGACGCCCAATGGTACAGGCGCTTTTTCAACCGGCCGGTGTCCTATTCCGCCGACGCGTACCTGGTGCGGGTGAAATACCAGGTGGAGGGTGAGATTCCCCTCACGCCCGGCGCGGGGTTCAGGCAGGGTTCCCGCTCCGCCACGATCCTGGACGCCGCCCCCTCCACCAACGGTTTTGAGGTGAACCTGCAGGACCAAAACCTGGACCTGGCCTTCAAACGTGACCCCGCCGTCCGAAGGTCCGTCTTCATCACCCAGGACGGGGTGTTCTACCTGCTGGAAAACAAGAAAAGGGGCGAGGCCTTCCTGCCCAATCGCCAGTCCATGAACCTGTCCGTAGACCTGCACGAGGCCAAACAGCCCATCCGGCTGGCCAAGGAGACGGTCCAGTTCTCCCCCACCCCCGTGGCGGCTGGCCTCAAGAACCCCCTGGACCAGGACTGGCTGAAGGACGCGGTTTTGGTGCGCGTGCGCATGGAGCCCTGCGCCGAATTCCACAAGAAGCTGGAGGTGAAGGCTTTCTCCCTCGCCGAAAACGACTGGCCGGCCCAGCCCTATGTGCCCATGGCCTTCACCTATGGCCTGGGAATGCCCTCCATCGAAGCCTTTACGGGGAATGTTGCCGACCCAAACGCCCTGCCCCGCATCAGGGGCCGCAGGCTGGAGTCCAAGGGGAAAACCCTCCTCCTGGACGATTTTGAGCATGGGGATGCGCTCAACAAGCTGAGCGCTTTTTGGTATGCCCTGGCCGACACCCGCAAGCTGGGGACGGTATTGACCCCCCTTCCTTTCAAGCCCCAGCCGGGCGGCTGTCCCGCCTCCCCCAACTTCGCCGCCCACATCCAGGGGCACTGGGGCAAGGAACAGTCCCCCTGGCCCTTCGCCTACCTGGGCTGCGGTTTCAATTTGAAATACGATTATGTGGACCTCAGCGACTTCTCGGCCTTCCGTTTTTACTCCAAGGGCGACGGAAGGCCCTATGTCCTGAAAGTCGAACGGGCCTCCATTTCCGACTTTGGCTACGAGGAGTCGGGTTTCACGGCGCCCCCGGATTGGACCCAAATCACCCTTCCCTTTTCCGGCTTTAACCAACCTCCTTGGGCCAAGCAGGTGCCGCCCGGATGGCAGGACGTGCGGCAGATCGAATTTTCTCCGGACGCCTCGATCTTCTCGGACGAGGACTTTGACTTGTGGGTCGATCAAATCGAGCTGGTGAAATAAATCGAAAAGGAGAAAGGCATGAAAAAACTTTTATCTCAAGCCGTTCTATGTTTCTTGCTGGCGGCAGGCCTCAGCCCCGGCTTTTTCTGGGGCTCAACCCAGGAAGACCAGGCCGACCCCCTCACCGTCCAGATCCAGGAAGCGGGGAAGGTGCGTATCTTCGACGGTCAAAAGGAAATCGGGGATTTCCAGCCCCAAATTTTCCTCAAGGGTTGGAACATTGTCTTCTTCCAAGCGCCGGGCCCAGGTGAAAAAGCCGACGCCGTGGCCATGCTTCCCGACGGCAGCAAGGTTCTCTATAAGGTTTCGGTAAAAGCCGGCCCTTCCGGGTTGAAAGTCCACGGCGTCATGACACCCTTGAAGGATATCCAAGTTTTAAGCGGCCGGGTAACGGGATATTTCATGCCGTACCGGGATTGGGACGGCGACACCTATGACCTGGGCAGGCGGCGGGCCGCCCTCCCCCACGAGGTGGTTACCAGTGACGGCGGCGTCATCGCCCACGATACCGCACCCCTTGTCCTGGGGCCTTCCCACGCCAACGGCCTGACGATGAAATTCACCTCGAAACTCCCGGTCACCTTGCAGGACGTGCGCCAGTGGACGCCGGGTGTTTCGGTCTTTTTCACCAATGACAAACCCGGCGGCCAGGTCTGGGATTGGAAGGTCGGTGAAAAGCGGGCCTTTGATTTCACCCTGGCTTTCAACCGTCCATTCGTCGTAAAGGCAGTGACCCCCCCTAAGGACTTGGAAGTCTTGCGGGCCCAAATGGACCAACTGGTCAAGCCCTATATCGACGGCGGCTGGTGCCCCGGCTTTGCCGTCGGCGTTTTATACAAGGGGAAAAAATGGGTCGGCGGTTATGGAACCACTTCCCTGGCGGGAGGCAAAACTCCCGATGGAGACACCGAATACGAGATCGGCTCCATCACCAAGCTCTTCACCAAGCTGCTCTTTTCCGACATGGTGCACCAAGGAAAAATGGGCCTGGACGACAAGGCCCAGGCTTATCTGCCCAAAGGCGTAACCATGCCTTCCAAGGACGGCAAGGATATCACCTTGCTCATGCTCTCCAACCACACCTCCCAGCTTCCCCACGACCCGGACGACGTTTCGTGGGGCAACCCCGCCAATAATGGGGCGGGGAACTACAGCCTGGACCGCCTTTATGCCTACCTCAACCGGTATAAGCTCACCGCCGATCCCGGCGGCGCTTTCCAATACAGTAATACCGGCGTGGCCCTCCTGGGCAACTTTGTGGCCCAAAAGAAGGGCATTTCGTGGGCCGATTACCTGCAGCAACGGGTTCTGGACCCGGTGGGGCTGAAGGATACCGGCGTCACCTGGACCGCGGACGAGCTTTCCCGGGTAGCCCAGGGTCATGCCAGCGATATGGATACCATTCCGTTATGGAAATGGGACAAGTCCGTTTTCATGCCGGCTGGAGCCCTGCATTCGACGGTCAACGACCTGTTGAAATTGGCCAACGCCTCCCTGGACGGCAAGGGCCCCTTGTCGGACATCGCTTTCGACGACACCGCCCAGAAGCTGGACTGGGGAGCCCGGGTGGCCCATGAAGGCGGGACCGGGGGGTTCAACACCTCCTTTTTCGTGGACCGGACCCAAAAAGCCGTGGTGGTGATCCTGGGCAACATCGGTGACGGCGTTACCGGCGAGGTGGCTTACAAGATCCAACAACTCCTCAAAGGTTACCTGCTGGCCGGCGCCGGCCTGCCCGTCTTCACCCAATTGCCGGCCTCCGAACTTCAGCAATACACCGGAACCTACCACGTGGTCAAAACGCCGAAGGGCTGGCCCATGCCCAAGGAGGATGACACCCTCTTTTTGAAGGACGGGGGCCTGGTGGCCAAGGCCAACAAGGATTGGAACCTGGACATCAAGATCGAACCCCTCGCCAACGGCGATTTTTACGACCGGCCTCAAAGGGCGGAGATTTCTTTCACCAAGGACGGCCAGGGAACGGTCACGGGCTTTACCTTGCCCTTGTATCCCGATTATGTGGCCGAGAAGGTGGGTTACCAGGCCCCCAAGGCCAAGATCGATGACGGCATTCCCCCGCCGCCTTGAGGAAAAACGCGGTTTTTGAAGAAGGGATATGGGAGTTGCATCTGAATGAAAAGGAGCTTTGTATGGCCGAAACCAAGATATGCGGAAAATGCGGGGCTAAAAACCCGCCTGCCAACAGCTTTTGCGAGCAATGCGGATCCAAGCTGACGGCGGCCCCTCCGCCGGAAAAGGACCCCGGCTCCCCCAAAACCCCAGTGTCCTCCGCGGCCCCGGCCAAGCCCCCGAGGCTCTCCGGCGAGCCTGAAACCGGGAAGCCTGCGAAAGCGGCCGCCCCCGTCGCGCGCTCTCCTTTTTCCATTTCCTGGATGGAGATCGCCTACGCCCTGCTGCTGCTCCTGACGGTTTACACGCGTTTCGACCACCTTGGCGATAAGCCCCACCACCACGATGAGAGCATGCATTCCCTCTATTCCTACGAGCTCTTCCATGATGGGAACTACAAATACGACCCCATGCTGCACGGGCCTTTCCAATTCCACGGCAACGCCTTGATGTTCTATCTCTTCGGTGTTTCCAACGCCACTTCCCGCTACCTGGCCGCCGCCTTTGGCGTCTTGACGGTGGCGCTGGCCATGTTCATGGCTCCCTTCCTGGGGCGATGGGGCGCCTTTTTGGCCACGGCCATGATCGTGGCTTCCCCCAGTTTCATGTACTTCGACCGCTTCACGCGGGAGGACGCCTATTTCGCCGGCGCCACCTTCCTCATGGTGGTCTTCCTCTTCCGCTTTTACCGCTGGCGCCGGCTTCCGGACCTTTGGCTGGCCTCGCTGGGTTTCATCACCGCCTATTGCACCTTTGAGGGCATTTTCCTGACCATGGCGGTGATAGGGACCTACCTTTTCATCCGGCTCCTGCCTTGGGTGGACGTCTTGATCGCGGCCGGGCTCACGGCCCTGGGCATGCTGGCGCGCACCATCCTGGGCGAAAACAACCCCGCCCAATTGCCTATTTTCCTGGCCATTCTCGGCGCCGCGCTTCTTTACACCCTTTTCCAGATCCTCGTCCGCTGGCGGGAAAACAGGAGGAAAGGCCGGGGTGAAAGCCCACTCTGGGACCTGGTCCTGAACCTGGGCTTCGAGAAAATTCGTTGGGAACTGGCGGCCTTCGCCGGTTGGTGGGTCCTGGCCCTGGTCTTTGCCGGTCTATTCCCAAATTGGGGTGTCAACCTTCCTGGTTTTGTTTCCTTCCTCATGGTGGCGGCCTACTTGACGATCCTCTTCCGTTTCTTCTGGCTGTGGCTCAAGGGCATCGCGCCCGCCCTGACCGGCTGTCTGGCCATTTGCGCCATCGTCTTCACCCTTCTCTTTACGACTTTTTTCACCGTGGGGTCCGACCAGCCTGATTTCGCCTCCCGCTTTTACGGCCTCCTTCATTCCCTTTACATGGGTGCTTACGGCGGCCTGGAATACTGGTGGGGCCAGCACAAGGAACGGAGGGGCAGCGAGCCCTGGTATTACTACCTGCTCTTGCTTCCGGCCAACGAGATGCTGTCCTTCCTGTTTTCTCTGGCGGCTATGGTCTATTACGGCCTTTTTAAGCGCGAGAACCTGCCCCTTTTCCTGGCCTATTGGTATGTGGGGTCCCTGGCCCTTTATTCCTGGGCGGGGGAGAAAATGCCCTGGCTGATCCTCCATCCCCTCCTGCCCGCCCTCCTGTTGTCCGCCTATTTCATGGGCCAGGTCCTGGAATCCCGGCCCGTGACCCAGGCGGGCAAGTCGGCCAAGGCCGCGGCCCTGGTGGTGTTCGCCCTTTTGTTTTCCTATTCGGTCCATTCGGCCGTCCTCCTGTGCTTCTACCACGAGGCCAACCCCGTGGAGTCCCTGGTTTACGTGCAGACTTCCCCTGAGGAACGGGAAGTGGAAAGGATCGTCCGGGAAATTTCCTACGGCGAGACCGGAGGGCCCAACCCGGAGGCGCCCGATTCATCCCAGCCTTCCGAAAAAGCCATGCACGACGGCCTGGCCTTGACCATCGAGGACAAATGCTCCTGGCCCTATGCCTGGTATTTCCGGGATTTCGCCTTGAGGAACGCCCCCCAAAGCATCACCGTGGCGGACAACCCCATCATCCTCACCGGCACCGAGGACGACGCCCAGGATTACCCCGTGCTCAGCCAGGCGGGCTACGTCAACCGCAAGTACAAGCTGCGTATCTGGTGGATCCCCTCCTGGTTCAAAAAGGGCTATCCGGGCACCGAGATGAATTCCGACCTCTTTTTCTCGTGGTTTTTCAGCAACTTCATCCCCCTCGCCCCGGCCAGGCCCGACATGGTGGATTGGACCGACCTGAAAAATTGGTTCCTGTACCGCCGGGTCTGGTCGGACTTGGGAAGTTACAACATGCGGCTCTGGGTGCGGAAGGATTTGGCGGAAAAATATAGGTTCACCGAGACCGACCGGCAGGACATCCAGACCGAGTACCCGAAACCCGAACCTACGCCCGAACCCGGACCGCTTTGAATGGGGAAGGATCCTATGGCGGGGAAGTGCTTTTTCAGCAACTTTACGGCGAAGTGTTCGGTATAGTCCTTGAGGGGCTGGTCATGGGAAAGAATCGTTTTTCAAGGATAGCCTTCGCTTTGGCGCTAACGGCCTTTTCATTCTTACCAACAGCTTGCGCTGAAAGACAGGTAGTGATTCCAACGGCGGAAACGCCATCCCCGCCCGCCTCCTCTCTTGTGGAAAAAACCGAAACGCCGCCGCCCCCAACCCCGGATGCGGTCCAAAAGCAGGAAAAGCCGAGGTTATTCCTCCTCAGCGATTTATGGTATGGAAACAACTTTTACCAATCCCCTGAAACCAAGGGGGCGGCCACGGACTTGGAAACCTATCGCGCCCAACAACTGGCGGATTTTAACTCCTTCTTATCCGACACCTGCGCAACGAAGACCCCCCAACTGAAAGGTTTCGACCATTTCCTGAACGCCGTATGGGAAGACGCCGGAAAATACATTTACTTTGGCGCGGGCCTGGTGGGGTATCTGGAAACCCGGCACCCAAAATAATTTTTAGGAAGTAAAGCCCCCCACACCGGACCAGGAGTTTTGGTATAAAGGTGACCAGGAGGCTTTCAATATGGATCTTTTCGAATATGAGGATGTAGCCCAAAGTTATGAGCTCTGGACCGATCCCCAGCCCAGGGATTTGATCGACTTCCACCTGGGATATGCCAAGGAATACGGCCAAGGCGGCATCCTGGACATCGCTTGTGGCACCGGGGCCGTGACCCTACCCCTCCTTCAGGCCGGATATGACGTCACGGGCTTGGACCTTTCCCAGCCTATGCTGGACATCCTGAAAGGCAAACTCGTCCAGCTCTCTGAAAGCCAACGGGCCAAGTGCCGCCTCGTCCAAGCCGACATGCGGAACTTCCGGTTGGGCCAAACCTTCCCCCTCGCCTTCATTGCCCGCAGCGGCTTCATCCACCTGCCCACGCCCCAGGACCAGCGGAAAACCCTGTTAAGCATCCATTCCCATCTTTCTGAAAAAGGAATCCTGGTCTTCAACATCTTCGACCCCAACTACGAAATGATTTTCAAGGACCTAAAGGGCAAGGCCTCCGGCCCCTTCCCGCGCTTTACCTACACCAATGCCAAAAGCAACCAGGAAAAGGTCTTTAACGATTCGGTCCACGACCCGGCAACACAGTTGGTGGAAGTGCTTTGGACGTGGGAAGAATACGACCCTACGGGAAAACTTGTCTCCCGCCGGGAAAGGACCCTGCGGTGCCGCTGGACCTTCCGCCAGGAAATGGAATATCTGCTGGAACTAACTGGCTTCAAGGTCCTGAACCTCTACGGAGGCTATGGAAAGGAAGCTTTCAGCCCCGGCATTAAGCATTCCATATGGGTTTGCCAAAAAAATGAACCTGCTAGGAGCAAGGAGGACACTGGATGGCCCAAGATTGCTTGATCTGTGAAAGGGTTCGATCGGCGAAAGAGGGTAAAAACCCTTACTTCATCCACGAGTTCAAGAATTCCTACTTGGTCATCGGCGACCACCAGTATTTCAAGGGATACTCGGTCCTTTTATTGAAGGACCACATCCGGGAACTTCATGATCTTCCCTCCGCTCGGCAACAAGAACTTTTCTTGGAACTCATGGCTGCGGGCAAAGCCGTCTTCGAGGCCTTCCGGCCCTGGAAGATGAATTACTCCTGTTACGGCAATCAAATTCCCCATGTCCATTGGCACATCTTTCCACGTTACGAGTCCGACCCCGACCACCTGCACCAGCCTTGGCTGCATTCCCCCGATTTTGGGAAACACCCCACCCAAGAATCGGACCGAATCGAGTTGATAGCCCACATCAAAGCGAATTTGAAATGACCATCCGCAAGTTTCGATCTACCGATTCAAGTGACATCGCGGGTTTATTGGGCCAACTGGGTTATCCCGCCACCCCTGGCGTTTTCAGGCGGAGGCTCAAGAACCTGGATTCCCAGGGCGATTTAATCCTAGTGGCGGTGGAAGATCATCGGGCCGTCGGATTTGTTTCCCTGCACTTGATCCCCATGGTCCATGAGGATGGTTTCCTGGCCCGTGTCACCGCCTTGGTGGTGGATGAGGAATTCCGGGGTAAAGGCGTAGGCAAAGGGCTTTTGGGAGCGGCCGAAGATTACGCCCGTAAAAGAGGCGCGGTGAAGGCTGAAATCACCAGCGCGGGTGCCCGAAAAGGGGCCCATAAGTTCCACTTGGGGATGGGATATAAAGAATATCGAAAACGGTTTTTGAAAAGATTTTAAGATGAATTTGGCTATTTTTGACATTGATGGGACCCTCATCCAATACCACCGCAAAAGGAACGACGGGGCCTACGTGAAGGCTCTTTCGGAAGTCTTCGGCATCGCCGTGGAGGACAGTTGGAACGGTTACGTTAGTTCGACCGATTCGGGCATCCTCCGGGAAATCTTCCAAAAGCGGCTGGGGAGAAATCTTTTGGACTCCGATATCTCCCGTTTCAAGCAATCCATGGCCCTTTGGCTGGAAAAGGAGTATGGGGAGGAGCCTTTCAACGCCTCTCCCGGCGCGCTGGAAGCATGGGGTGGCCTTTTGAACCACCCCGAATGGAAAATGGCGGTGGGGACCGGGAATTTCGAGTTCGCGGGACGTTTCAAACTGGCTAGCGCCGGGTTTGAACTGGGGAATATACCGCTGGGAACGGCCGACGATGCCGAAGCTCGTGAGAAAGTCTTGGACGCTTCCCATCATCGGGCCCTTGAAGTTCATGGTTTGGAATGTTTTGAAAAGATAGTCTATGTCGGCGACTGGATTTGGGACGTGAAGGCGGCCAGGGCTTTAGGATGGGATTTCATCGGAATTGCCGATGACAAAACGGCTCCGACACTCCGAAAAGCCGGCGCCGAAACCATCCTTCCGGATTTCAAAAATTTTATTTCCGTCTTAGAAACTTTGCCTGTAATGCCTTAGGAGAATCAAGAATGCCACGGGCTCCCTACGCGGTTTTGGCGGCTTGTTACCGGAAGGTCATGGAGGGTGTTTTTGCTTATGCCCTATTCAAAAGGTCCGACGCCGGTTACTGGCAGTTGATCGCGGGTGGCGGCGAGGACATGGAAACGCCGGAAGAAGCCGTCAAGCGGGAGGCTTTTGAGGAGGCGGGTATTCCCCTCGACCGGAATTACCTTAAATTGGACACCCACTCTTCCATACCCGTGGACGCTTATCCCGAAGGCCGTAAGGATTGGTCACCGGGCCTTTACGTGGTACCGGGCTATTATTTCGCCGTCGAGGCGAACCGGGAGGAAATCCGGCTTTCCGCCGAGCACACCGAATATAAATGGGCTTCCTACCCGGAAGCCGGCAAACTGCTCCATTGGCAAAGCGATGTGACCGCCCTTTGGGAATTGGAACAACGCCTCCAGCGGGGCGACTTTCACCAAAAAGGATGACCCTTGCCGGCTTCAAATCGGCCCCGCCGGAAGGCCTAACGCTAAAACCTTTGAATTCGCCTACCGGTTGTCTTAAGATTATTTAAGAATATTTCTTAATCGAGGCTTTCATGAAAACCACAACGATCACCATTTCGCTCCCGAAAGCGATGGGCAAGGAAATGGAAACCGTCGCCAGGGAGGAACACCGCACCTTGAGCGAGCTCCTGCGGGAAACCTTCCGCCAGTACACGGCCTTGAGAAACCTCAACCGCTTGGCAAAGTCGGGAAAATCCGCCGTGAAAAGGAAAAAACTGACCGAAAGGGATTTCGGCGGTCCTTTTGCGAAGTAAAAGTTCGCCGTTAACCGCCTGCCTGGACGCCAACGTGATGATCTCCGCCATCGCCTTCGGCGGTGTCCCCTTGAGAATCCTATCCCGCCTTCTCAAACGGGAGTTTAGGCACGCCACCAGCCCGGCACTCATCGCGGAAACTCGCCGCAATTTAATGGGCAAATTGAGTTTGGACGAAACTTACGTCAACCAATACCTCAATGACATTCTGGCCGTGTCCACGGCGTGCCTTCCCACCGGGAAGTTGGAGGTTCTTGCCTACAAGAAGGACAACGTGGTCCTGGAAACGGCCCTCATGGGCGGATGTGACGTGTTGGTTACCGGGGACAAAAAACACCTCTTGCCCCTCAGTCCTTTCCAAGGAATCATCATTGAATCCCCCACCCATTTCTTGAAACGACTCGATTTCTTGAAAATATAAATATGCCGACTTCAAAAGACATCGTCCGCCGGGGTTATAACCGGATTTCGAGGGACTACAAGGACGACCAAGGGGCGGGGCCGGACGCAAAATATCACCGATATTGGCTACGGGAAGTTGACAAACGCCTGGAACCAGGCAGCCATATCCTTGAACTGGGTTGCGGCATGGGCGTGCCGGTGGCGCGGTTCTTTAGCCGGAAACATTCTTATTGGGGAGTGGATATTTCCGACGTCCAAATCCAGCGGGCGAGAAAACTGGTCCCCCGCGCCCGTTTTCAACGCGCCGATATGACCCGGTTGAAGTTTAACCCTTCCTCTTTTGCCGCCGTCCTGGCTTTCTATTCCATCATCCACTTGCCCCTGCGCGAGCAAAAACCCCTTTTCAAAAGGATATTCCGTTGGCTGAAATCCGGCGGAATCTTCCTTTCCATCCTCGGCTGGGGCCGCTGGACTGGCCAGGAAAAAAACTGGTTCGGAGCGCCGATGTTTTGGAGCCACGTCGATGAGAAAACCTACCATCGGTGGCTCGGGGAAATCGGCTTCAAAGTCATGCGAAAGAGATTGATCCGGGAAGGCAAAGCTGGGCACTATCAATTTCTTTGTATGAGACCAAAATGACATCCAGCGTTTCAACGTCCCTGGGGCCCATGGCTGTCGAAAAGGCCGCAGCCGGTGATGAGACGGCCGTCTTAACCGTCATGCGGGATGCGGCGGCCTGGCTGAAGGAGAGCGGCATCAAACAATGGAGCGGCATGCTCACGCCCAAGGGTGAGGAAGTTGTCCATCAAAGGGTCAAGGACGGTGTCGCCTACCTCGCCACCCTCAATGGGGAAAAAATGGGGACCGTCACCATCCTTTGGGAGGATTTCCAAATCTGGGATGAAAAAGGCAGGGATGGCCTTGCCGGCTACATCCACGGACTGGCGATTCTGCGGAAATACTCGGAAAAGAACGTCGGGCGGGTCATCTTGGGTTGGGCCGTGGACCGGATCAAAGCCGAGAAATCCCTGGTCCGGCTCGACTGTATGGCGGCGAATCCCCGTTTATGCCGTTATTATGAAGAGGTAGGTTTTCAATACGTGGGGCAAAAATCTTTTCCAAACGGCTGGAAGTCCAATTTATATGAAATGAAGTTTTAATCTTTATGGAGGAATTTTATGTTAAAGCCGTCTTCTAACGAGAAAAGAACGGCCTGTAAAATCTTGTTGGGTTTGATTTTAGCGGTCGGGTTTTCCTGGGCCCAACCCGCCTCCGTTCCTTCCACCCAAACCCCGGCGGAAATCCTTTGGGATTCTTGGGGAGTGCCCCATATTTACGCCCCTACCGACACTTCCCTGTTCAAGGCCTTTGGTTGGGCCCAAATGCGCACCCACGGAAAGCTCTTGCTCCATCTTTACGCTTTGGCCCGGGGAAGGGGCGCGGAATTCTATGGGCCCGATGACCTGGCTTCGGACAGGTCGGTGCGTCTTATGGGCCTCTATTCCATCGCGCAAAAATGGTATGCCCAACAGACCCCGGAATTCCGGGCTGATTTGGACGCTTTCGCCGAGGGCATCAACCTTTACGCCAAGGACCACCGCCAGGAACTGGATCCCGGCGCCCTAAAAGTCCTGCCGGTGGATGGGGTGGACGTGGTGGCCCATGGCATTCGCTGGATATGGCGTTTCATGGCCGACCACGCCAATATCAGGTCCTCCCTGCCCAGCGACGATCTTCCGGGTTCGAATGGCTGGGCCATTGGGCCCTCCCATTCCGCCGATGGCCATGCCATGCTCCTGGCCAATCCCCACGTCCCCTGGGATGGGGACCGGATGTTTTTGGAGGCCCAACTTAGCGGTCCCGATTACCAGGCCTATGGCGCCACCTGTCCAGGGTTTCCCGTCCTGTTGATCGCCTTCAACGAAACCCTGGGTTGGACCAACACCTCGAACACCATCAACCCCTGCACCTTGTACGCTCTCATACCGGACGGCCAAGGCTATCGGTTTGAAGGCCGCCATCGCGCCTTCGCCCAGCGCATCGAAAAAATCAAAATCCTCCAATCCGGCGGCACCTTCAAGACCGAGGATTTCAAGGTGCGGGCCTCCCTCCAGGGCCCGGTCTTCGAAAATCAGGGAAAGCTTTTTGCCCTTCGGAATGTCGGCCTGCAATGCGGCTCCTTTGCTGGCGGACTGGAAGAGTCTTGGAAGATGGGCCAGGCCCATAACCTGAAAGAATTCCAAGCGGCCTTGCGGATGATGCAACATCCCTTCGGCAACGTGATCTATGCCGACGCCGAAGGCAATATTTTTCTCTTCGACGGCGGCCTGGTTCCAAAGAAAGGCGGGGGTGACACGGGTTTTTGGAGCCGTCCCGTGCCCGGGGACACCGCCTCGGCCCTTTGGACCGATTATTGGGATTATGACTCCCTGCCCCACGCCCTAGACCCGCCCTCGGGCTGGGTCCAAAACTCCAACAGCGCGCCTTGGTTCATGACCCTGCCTTTCCTGGATTGGCGCCGTTATTCCGAGGACATGGCCGACCCCACGGCCTTTCCTAGCTTCCGGGAACAACGGGGCCTGCGGATGCTCACGGAGAGCTCCAAAATTTCATTCGACCAGATGGTCGCGGACAAGTTTTCCACCCGCAGCGAACTGGCCGACCGTGTGGTGGGCGACTTGGTCAAGGCCGCCCGCGCCCGGGGCGGGGAAACCCTGCGGGCGGCCGCCGACGTCCTTTCCGCCTGGGACCGCCAAACCGAGGCTAACAGCCGGGGGGCGGTCCTGTTCGAGGCCTGGGCCAATAAAGCCTTTGCCTCCGAATGGCCCTTGTCGGTCCCCTTTGACCCCGGCCATTTCCTGGAAACACCCCGTGGCTTCGCCTATCCCGGCCGGGAGGCCCAATTCCTGGAGGACGCCGCCAAGGAGGTTGTGACCAAATACGGCCGTATGGACGTTGCCTGGGGGGAGGTCCACCGGTACAAGCTCGGTAACTTCGATTTTCCCGGCAACGAGGGTTCGCCATCCTTGGGGATTTTCAGGTCCGTTTGGTATTGGAAACCGGCGGGCCCGAATCGCACGGCGGCCGCGGGCGGCGACAGCTTTATCGCGGCGGTTGAGTTTTCGAAGCCCTTGAAGGCCCAGGTGCTCCTGCCCTACGGCAATACCAGTGACCCGGACTCGCCCCATTACGGCGACCAGTTGGAATTGGACGCGCAAAAAAAGCTCCGTCCCGCTTGGTTTTACCGCAAGGACGTGGAGGCCCATACGGTGGAGAGGTCGTTGATCCCAGCCGATGGAATAAGGGTTGAAAAACCTTAAGATTCCAACCCCAACATTGAATCATCCAGTAATCGGGAACCATGGATGATTCTCAGGACATAGACCGTCTTGTTTGAGATTTGAAAGATAGTGCGGTAGTCCCCGAAAAGAAGGTGCCGGTGATCCTTGCCGATGGATTCATTTTCCGGAATTAGGGGGCACCTTTGGGGGAATTGTTCCAAATGGGATACTTGTTGCTCGACATGGGCAATGAATTTCTTAGCTTCCAAGGGACTGTCTTTTTGGATGAAATCCCAAATGTCCCTTAAATCGTTCTTGGCGGTTTGGGTGAATTCAACTTGGAATCGAATGGGCACGCTTGAATTCCTTCAGGAACTCACGGGCGGGGGTGGTCCGCCCGGCGGCCACGTCCCTTTCGGCTTCCAGGAGCAACCGGGCCAAGTTCAACGCGCTCAACTGTTTCTCATAGGCTTTGGCGTCCATCAGAACGGCGTCGGCTTTTCCATTGACGGTCAAAACAATGGGCCGGCCTGTTTGGTGGACCTGGCTTAATAGGCTTTTGGTGTTGCGCTTCAAATCGGTGATCGAACGGATGTCTTCGGAGAATTTGATCGTCATGCTTTCCCTCGCGCATCGAATTTGATATTTAGTTTAGCATTAAATTTGGATATTCTACAAGATCTACGGAAATCCGGTAGTGGTTCAGTTTGAACTAAGCCGTCATTGCGAGGCCCAGCCCCAATCGGGGTGAATTGGAACCAGGCTTGTGGTAGTTGGCCTGAATTCGGCCAACCATCCTGGGGCTTTAGCCCCAGGACAATCTCAGGTTGTTAGCCTAAAACAAACGGCAAAACCTGAGATTCCCACGTCGCAAAGCGAGCCTATCGGAATGACAGCAAACTGTACCACTACGGGAAATCGGCCCATGGAAAATGGGGCTAAGCATAAGACCGAGTGAGAAACCTATGGATACCCGAAAAGACGCCTACGGCCAGGAGCTTTGGGCCCACTTCAGGGGCAAAAGGTCTTACGAACTCATCGAACGCGAGGATGGTTTTTTCGCCTTATCCGGCGGTTCATCCGCTTATTTCCAGGAGTTTAAGAATTGGCCGGTTTACCAAAAAAAGGCTATCGCTTATGCCAGGGGGAGGGTCTTGGACATTGGCGCCGGCGCGGGCAGGGTCTCGCTCCACCTTCAAAAGAAGGGTTTAAAGGTCACTGCCATGGATAATTCACCCTTAGCGGCCAAGGTTTGCAAACGCCGGGGAATAAAAAATATCCTAGTGCTTCCCATCGAAAAGTTGGGCAAGCTTGGAAAGGTCCGTTTTGACACCGTTGTCATGTACGGGAATAATTTCGGTTTGTTCGGAAGTTTCAAAAAAGCAAAACTACTGTTGAGAAAACTCCATCGACTAACGACTCCAGAGGGGATAATCATCGCCGAGAGCAATGACCCTTACAAGACCGGCAACCCACTGCATCTCTCCTATCAAAAAATGAATCGAAAAAGGGAGAGGATGTCCGGCCAGTTGAGACTGAGAGTTTGCTTCCGGCGGTATGTGGGCCCTTGGTTTGACTACCTGATCGTATCCAAAAGGGAAATGAAGGAAATCATCCGGGGAACGGGCTGGAAAGTCGAACATTTCGTGGATTCCGGGAAATCGCCCTATATCGCCATTCTCATCAAGGAGTAGATTTCGAAGAGTTATCGATCAAAGACCGGTAGGCAATTAAAAATGATTTCAAAAAGCCTCATGGACCAATGGAAAAAGGACGAAAAGGCCCCTTTTTCAGGATGGGATTTTTCCTATTTGAAGGGCCGGTGGGAAGAGGAACAACCGGGCTGGAACTACGAAGCTTTGGCAAGACGCCTGGTGAAGGAATCAAAATCGGTCCTGGACATGGCCACGGGTGGGGGGGAGATATTTTCTTCTTTCGCTCCGTTCCAAGGCCGTGCGGTGGGCATCGAGGGCTACCGGCCGAATGTCGCGGTGGCACGCAAAAGATTGCGGCCTTTGGGCGTCAGCGTCATCGAGGCTTCGGATTCCGGCGTCCTCCCCTTTAAAAATGGGGAATTTGATTTAGTCCTCAACCGCCACGGGGCTTTCATGCCGTCGGAGATAGCCAGGATTTTGAAAAGGAGAGGCTTATTCTTGACCCAGCAAGTCAGCGGCGATTCTTTAACGGATTTGATGTCTTTTTTCGGAGTCAAACCCCAGTGGCCTGATAATGTATTGAAAAAGGTGAAGCGGAAAGTTTTGGAAGCAGGGCTCAAAATAAAAAAAGCCGATGAATGGGCGGGTCAAACAAAATTTTTCGATTTGGGCGCCCTTGTTTATTTCCTCAAAGCGGTTCCTTGGATTGTGGATGGCTTTAGTATCCGGGCTTACATGCACGAGCTTATGAAACTCCAGAAAATACTCGAAAAGGAAAAAGTTCTGCGGTTCAAAGCCAAACGTTTTTTCATTTTAGTCGAAAAACCATAAGTGGAAGAAAACCGCATGAAGAAAACAATAAGCAAAATTCAAAAACAAATCATCTGCATCGGCGGGAGCGGGTTTGCCAAGGCATCGGAAAAACCCCTTTTGGAAACCTATATCCTGGGGCAATCGGGCCGGAAAAAGCCGAAGATCTGTTTTGTGGGCACCGCCAGCGGCGATTCGGAAGGCTACCAGCGGATGTTCTACTCCGCTTTCAAGAAACTGGATTGTGTCCCTTCGCACCTATCGCTCTTTAAGCCTCCCGTGGGCAGCCTGGAAAAATACGCCTTGTCCAAGGATGTTATCTACGTAGGCGGCGGCAACACCCGCAACCTGCTGGCCCTCTGGAAGCTTTGGGGCCTCGACCGGATCATGAAAAAAGCCTTTGACAAAGGAATCGTTCTTTCCGGCACCAGCGCGGGCTCCATCTGTTGGTTCGAGGAAGGAGTAACCGATTCTTGGCCCGGCCGCCTAAATTCCTTGGAGTGCCTGGGATTCCTGAAAGGCAGCAACTGTCCCCACTACGACAGCGAAAAGAACCGGCGGCCTTCCTACCACCGGCTGCTGGCCCAAAGGAAAATCGGACCCGGTTACGCCGCTGATGACGGCGTGGCGATCCATTACATCAACGGTTCAATCGTTCGCTTTGTCTCTTCCAGACCGAACGCCCGGGCCTATAAGGTCGGCCTTCAAAAAGGAAAAGTAGTAGAAGAAGCTATTGTCCCGGATTATTTGGGCTAAAAGGGTTTTCCGTTCCTTTAATGACAGTGCCCATGTGAAATCCTATAATCAAAAGTTAGACGCTACTTCTGAAAACAAAAAGGCCATGAAAATCCTGGAAAAATTGGTAGTTTGAGGTTTGCGAGAACTCAACACCAAACAGGAGGTTTTACATGGCCCACTCCAATCTACTTCAAATTGTCGCCGCCGGGCAACAGAAAGCGGGAACACCCCCGGAATTAGAAGGAGTCGAGAAGATGTTGGTTT
>JASHNQ010000018.1 GCA_030041545.1 candidate division FCPU426 bacterium
GATTTCCCCACATATTTGAACCAGTGTCTGCTCACGGTCCTTTTGCCGGAATATCTTTTCCCGGTACTTCACTGGAAAAACAAAATGGTAGTGGATTTGATAGGCGTTGTGCGCCGATTTTCGGACCGTTCGCATCCACTCCAGGCTAACGGATAAGGTAACCTCGCGGCAAGCCGCGAGGAATTAAGCTAGTTAAAAATTTGGCGCCTTCCAAAAACCGGCTTTACGTCATATGGGCGACCTTGGGAGGATTTCCCCTGGACCAGTTGAGTGTTTTTGGAGATTACGATCTTTTCAAGGGGTTTCCGATCTACTCGCTTACTTGGGAGCAGGCCACTCCCAGGGCCCAGTCCTTGTTGGAGCGCTTCCAAATCAGGGATTTGCCGATGGATATGGTGGGTCGGAAGGACGTGTTCTTAATCTTGCCCAGGGATTTCTTAAAGTTGTACGGCCAGTACCTGCGGGAACATTATCGGTTGGAGCCGGTTTTCAATTGGGTGTTCCACGGAAATACCTTCGATGCTTACCAAGTGACGAAAGAAGGCGATCCCCACCATCTTTGAACATTTCCGGCTCGGACGTTATGGATCGAAATAAATCCCGATGCCCCAGTGGTTGTCGTTGGAGAGATAGAACTGGCCATATTCGCTGTTGCCGTTGTAGTAGGAAAGGGCGAAGCGCAGGCTCGGGGCCGTTTCCTTCTTCCATTTCCACTGGAGGCCCCATTGGAAATTCTGGTCCACCACCCCTCCCGCGTCCTGTTCCGCCTTGACGTTGTAGGTCATATAGCCCCTGGCCGCCGTTCCCGCGATGAAGTCGAAGGTGGAAGTATAAAGCTCCGCCCCGGCCTGCGCGAACAAGGGCCGGCCCGCCGGGGCCATGTGGCTGTAACAACCGGGGCCCCCGTAAACGCGGAGGGTTTCGGAGGGCTGGTAGGAAACCGTCCAGCGGAAGAACTCGCGGGAATAGATGATGCGGGGGATGACGTCGAAAAGCTCGTCGCCCAGGTGGGAGCTGACGTGCGTGTATTCGAAGCGGTTGGAAAAATCCCCCGCCGATTCGCTGAAATACATGCCCAGGTACCAGTCGCTGGCCCTTTCGGGATAGACGAAATGCCCCAGGGAATCCAGCTCGATGAAGCTGGCTCCCATAAGGCCCCATCCCCACCGGCTCCCGTCGGAGGGCCGCCATTGAAGGAACTCAATCGTGGGGCCGATGGCTCCCTCGAACCGGGGATAGCTGAGGTTGGCGATGAGGGCGTTTTGGGGTTCGCGGGGATCGCCGATGAGTCGGTTGAAAACCGGTTCCTGCGGCAGGAAGAGAAGCTGGTCCTCCCCGGCCCAAAGGCCGCAAGGCAAACTCAAAGCCAGCACGAAGCCACGAAGCCACCAAGAAAATCTTTGGCCTCTTGTTTTTCTCTTCACTCTCATTTCGACTTCCTTTGTGTCTTCGTGGCTTTGTGTTGGACGTTTTTTCATGGATCGAAATAAATCCCCACGGCCCAGTGCTCGTCGGGGTCCCGGTAAAACTGCCCGAAATCCGAGTCTCCGTTGTAGTAAACCAGGGCCAGCCGCAAGTCCCGGCTTTCCCCTTTGCTGGATTTCCATTGGATCCCCAGCTCGAGGTTCTTGTTGAGGCTTTGTGTTTCGCCCTTCCACTGGAAGTCGGCGGTGAAATAGCCTCGTAAATAAGTCCCGCCGATGTCGGAGGCCGGTGAATAAGCCTCGGTTCCGGCGGAGCAGAAGAAGGGACTCCCCCGTGGATACATGTTTTCCCAATCGCCGATGCCCGCATAAAGTCGGAACTGGTCCGAAGGCTGGAAGGAAGACGTCAAGTTGAAGTTTTCCCGGCTGAAAAAGATGGGGGTTTGCACCCCTTGGAGGGAATCCCCTAAGTGGGCGCTTTGGTGCTCGAATTCCAATCGGTGGGAAAAAGGGCCGGAAGCCTCGCTTAAGTACATTCCCGCGTACCAATCCCCTGCCAGCATCGGAAAAACGGGTCCATTCTCCCCCAGCAGGATATAACCCTGCCCAAAAACGCCCCATCCCCATTGGGTTTGGTCCGCGGGGGAATAACGCAGGAACTCGAAGGTGTCGCCCACCGCCCCCTCGTAGCGGGTTTGGTTGAGGTAGGCGGTGATGCCGGTGTAGGGATCGCGGGGGGCGCCGATGAGGGTTTTAAAGAGGGGTGACGGCGGCAGGAAAACCCATTCCTCGGCCAAAACCATCGGGGCGCAAGCCCCGATGGTTAAAAAAGCTGTCATTGCGAGGAGTGGGCCGCGAATAGCGGCCCGATTACGGCGAAGCAACCTCATGCAGTTTTTCACTAATAAATGGGCCTCCGGCCCAACATGGAAAACGGTATCGCCCTCATTACTTTCATCGGGCAAAGCCCGAATCAATTAAAATTTTTCAATGAGTTTTTCATAGGCTTCGACCATGCGCTTGGCCATGGCCGAAGAGGACCATTTCAGGGCCTCGGAAAGGGTCTCGGATTTCTTTTGGACGTAAAGGGCACTGTCGGTCAGCATGCGGTAAACCGCGTCGGTGAACTCTTCCTCGTCCAGGCGGGTCACCAGGCCGCCCCGGCCCGTGGCCATGACGTCCTTGATGCCCAGTTCCCCCACGGCCACGACCGGTGTTCCGGCGGCCATGGCTTCCGTCACCACCAAGCCTTGGGTTTCGGTCACCGAGGCGAAAACGAAAAGATTGGACCCGGCGTAGCAGTCGCGCCAGTCTTCCTTGCTCAAGTAGCCCGCGAAATGGACGTAATCGCTCATCCCCAATTCATCGGCCATTTTTTCGAGTCCTTTTTTCGCGGCTCCTTCCCCCGCGATGAGGAATTGGAGGTTCGGCAGCCGTGGCTTCAGCCGGTGCACCACCCGCATGAGGAAGTCGATGTTCTTTTCCTCCGCCACCCGGCCCATGAAAAGCACCACCTGGTCTTCCGGTTTGTAACCCTTCAGCTTCCGGAAACGTTCCCGGTCCATCCCCTCGAATCGCTCCAGGCGGATTCCCGTGGGAATGACTTCAATGGGTTTCGTTACCTTGTAACCCAAGAGGACATTTTTCATTTCGCTGGAGGGCGTGATGATGAGGTCGCAGCCGTTGCAATAACGTCGGCTGGCGTTCTTGGCGTACCACACGCTGAGCACCTTGGGCAGGAACCAAAGGTAATGTTCCACATAGGCGGCGAAAAGGGTGTGGTAGGTGTGCACCACCTTGGCGCCGGATTTCCGAGCCCACTTCACCGCCGGGCCGCCCAGGGTGAAGGGAGTTTGGGTGTGGACGATGTCGTACTTCGTGTCGATGAACCGTTGGATGAGTGGACGGTCCTCCCAGGGCTTGGCCAGGCGGTCCTCGGGGTCGAAGAACAGGTACCAGGAGGGGAAGCGGAAGACCTTCAGGTGGTCGGTTTCGTCGATCTGGTTGGGGAAGGCCGGGGCGTAGACGTGCACCTCATGCCCCATCTTGGCGAACTCCTCGCCGAAAACCCGGGTGGAGGTGGAAACGCCGTTGATGCGGGGGAAATAGGTATCGGTGACCAGGGCGATTTTCAAGGAAAATTCCTTCGCTTAAATTAACCACCCGGCATAAAGATCCGGGCGAGGGATCAAGTCTTAGGTGTCAGGCGTCAGTAAAAGCTTTTAAGGCGCCGCTGAAACCTGATCCCTAATGCCTGACACCTGCCTTTCAAGGCGCGCACAGCTTCCATTCTTCGGCGGCGAATTCCTTGACTTTGTCCAGCACCTGCGCCGCGGGAACCTTGGCCACGTCCTTCAAGCGGCGGCGCTTCACTTCGATCACGCCTTCCTTCAGTCCCTTGGCCCCTACGCGCACCGAAAGTGGCAAGCCCAAAAGGTCCGCGTCCTTAAACTTGAAGCCCGCCGTGGCCTCGGCGCGGTCATCATAGAGAACCTCATATCCCGCCTTCTTTAAATCCTCGTAACATTGGTCAGCGGCCTTGGCCACTTCAGGGTCCGAAGGGTTCAAAAGAAGCAGGTGGACTTCGTAGGGCGCCACCGAGATGGGCCAGAGGATGCCGTCCGCGTCGTTATGCTGTTCGATGGCGGCCCCCACCGTGCGGGTGACGCCGATGCCATAGCAGCCCATGACCGTCTCATGGTCCTTTCCGTCCTCGCCAAGGTAAACGCACTTCATGGCCTTGGAGTATTTAAGCCCCAGCTTGAAGGTCTGGCCCACCTCAATGCCGCGACCGGCCTTCAGGGGTTTGCCGCACTTGGGGCATCCGTCGCCGGTGGCCACGCTGCGCAGGTCCGCCCATTCGGGGTCCTTGAAGTCGCGGCCGAGTTCCACGTTGGTGAGATGGTAGTCTTTCTCCAGGGCGCCGGCCACGTATTGGTGGCCGCCCTGAAGGGCCTTGTCCGCCACCACACGGGCTCCCGAAAGGCCCACCGGCCCGGCGAAACCCACGGGCGCCTTGGTGACCTCCATCACTTTTTCGGCGGGGGCCAGGGCCAGTTCCTGCGCCTCGAGGAAATTCTTCAATTTTACTTCGTTTACGTCGTGGTCTCCCCGCACAAGGACGGCCACGGGTTTTCCGTCAGCCACGAAGATGAGGGTCTTGATGAATTGCTGGGCGGGCAGCTTTAGCAGTTCGCTCACGTGCTCCACCGTGTGCTTGCCGGGGGTGTACGCCTTTTGGGTGGCGCCGCCGGCGGCGGGAGCGGCATGGGGCGCGGGCACGCCCGTGGCCTTTTCCAGGTTCGCCGCGTAACCGCAAGCTTCGCATAAGGCGATGGCGGCCTCGCCCGTTTCTGCTAGCACCATGAACTCATGGGTGAAGCTGCCGCCGATCAGTCCCGAATCCGCCTCCACCGGCGCGAAGTTGAGGCCGCAGCGCTTGAAAATGCGCTGGTAGGCTCCGAACATGATCCAATAGGTTTTGTCGCAGGCCTCGTCGTCCGCGTCGAAGGAATAGCCGTCCTTCATCAGGAACTCTCGGCTGCGCATGACACCGAAACGGGGCCGCACTTCGTCGCGGAATTTGGTGGCGATCTGGTAGAGATTGAGGGGAAGCTGTTTGTAGCTCTTGAGTTCCCGGCGCACCAGGTCGGTGATGACTTCCTCATGCGTGGGTCCTAGGGCGTAGTCCCGCTCATGCCGGTCCTTGACGCGCATGAGTTCCTTGCCGTACTTCTGCCAGCGGCCCGTTTCCTGCCAGAGTTCGGCGGGGGTGAGGATGGGCATCAGGACTTCCTGGGCGCCTCCCCGATCCATTTCCTCGCGGATGATCCCCATGACCTTCAGGAGCGAGCGCTGCCCCAGGGGCAGGTATTCGTAGATGCCGGAAGCCACCTTGCGCATCAAGCCGGCCCGGAGCATCAGTTTGTGGGACGGGATTTCCGCCTCGCCGGGGGTTTCCTTGACCGTGGGGATCAGCGCTTTGGACACTCGCATTTAAAACCTCAAGCAAGAAATTGAACCACCAAGGGCACCAAGCTCACCAAGAAAAGCATCGGCAAAAGCGAAACCTTTGAAGTGAGACAAAAAATAAGGCCACGGAATTCCGTGGCCTTACAGGAACACTATTCTCTTCAATCCGTTTTTTTC
>JASHNQ010000019.1 GCA_030041545.1 candidate division FCPU426 bacterium
AATTATTATGGCTTCTGCCAAAACGGGGATTTTGGCGTGGTGGTGTTTGACCCGGATGATCCCCGCAAAAACATGGTTTATGATCCTTCCCACTGTATTTGGGTTCCGTTGGATAATTAATCTCCGCATCTTCGACAAAGGCCACCTAATAATTTCTGATTCCAGACAAAGCTAATGCTGGTTCACGATGGGTCCCCATCGTGGACACTATCCAATTACCGAGTGTATAAGAAAAAAATTTCCCAAAAACTATTTCGCCCAAAAGCATACGACCCCAAGAATAAAATAAAGGAGCATCATCCCCCAATAAGCAAATGGTCTCGTGTCCCGATAAACGATTCTCCATTGAGGGTTATAACGACTGGTGGAAAATATTTTTCCCGTTAAAAGCGCGTAAACTAAATACAACAAAATTAAAACACCAAGAAATTTGAAAAACATTTAATTTCTCCCTGTCCACTCTGGGTCCCCATCGTGGACAGACCTGAAGGTCAAAATTTCTTTTTAAAATAAGTGGCGGATTCGGTATAGCCTATCGCCTTGTAAAATTCACCCGCCCGGCGGGTCGCAAGGGCCACTTGGGGGCAACCGGAGGACTTAGCCAGTTCCTCAAAGGCTGTCATCAAGTCCTTGCCCAATCCCTTCCCTCGAAATGATTCGGAAACCAATATTTCTTCGACATAGCCAACAGGACCATTGGCATAAAAAACCCCGTGGAGAAAACCCAGAAGATAGCCCGCCACTTTCCCTTCTTCCACAGCCACCAGGATTTTGGCATTCGGATCCTCGTGAAGCGCTTTCCAGGAATTGGCAAAAGCGGACGGGTCAAATTCATAAGATTTCGCTAAAAGGGCGGCCAATTTCACCACCTCTTCGGCATCTTCTAATTTAGCCGAGCGTATCAAATTACGCCTCCCCTGTTCACTCCGGGTCCCCTTCGTGGACAATCCTTCGCCTTAAGGAATCTCCTTGATCATGACGATGGCGTCTTCCTGGTTATCGCTGTAATACTTCTTGCGGATGGCCACCACGCGGAAATCGCATTTCCCATAGAGGCGCTGGGCGGCCTCGTTGCTTTGGCGTACTTCCAGGGTGGCGATGCGGGCGCCGCGCTTGGCGGCGAAGTCCAGGCAGTATTCCATCATCTTTTGCCCCACGCCCTTTTGGCGGAACTCGGGCGCCACGGCCAGGTTGATGATGTGGGCCTCCTCGGGCGCTTCCCAATAACCCATGTAGCCCGCCACCCGGCCGCTCTCCTCGGCCACGAAGTAATGGGCTGCTCCTCGCTTAAGCTCCTCGTCGAACAATTCCTTGGACCAGGGCGATGGCATGGAGGCCTTTTCGATCTCCACGACCTGGCCCAGGTCCGCTTCCAGCATGGGGCGGAACTGCATAATTAGGAATGAGGAATTAGGAATGGGGAATGAAGAGCAAAGAAGTTTCGGCTCGAAACTCCCATTTCCCAATTCCTAAAACCCATTTGAAGGGTGGACGAATTTTTCAAAATTCCTAACTCCTGATTCCGAATTCCTAATTTGTCTTTTCATCCACGGCGGGTGGGCGCAAGTAAAGGGGCTTCAAATCCTGGAGGGTGGGCCTTTGGCCGGCCTGCCATTGGCGGTAGGCGATGCGGGCGATGCTCATGGCCTTGGGCGGGTGAAGGGCGTTGAAGGCGAACATGCCCTGGGTGCCAAGGCTTTCGCGGATTTCTTTTTCATACTTCAACGCTCCAGGTCCCACCAACCAGGCCTTTTCCTGGAGGATGGAAGACAGCCTCTCGAAACCCAAGATTTGGGGAGGCTCCAGCTCCTTAAAATCAAGGGCCTCGATATGGTAATGGCCCACGAAGCACTCCCCCCTTTGGGCATCCACCAGGCAAAGAGCTTCTCCCCGCAATTCCCCGCTCCTCAAGTTCTCGGCCAGCCCGTCCAAAGTGGAAATGCCGAAAGCCATGAGGTTGGAAGGCAGGCAAAACCCCGCGGCGGTGGCGATGCCCACACGGATACCCGTGAAACTGCCGGGTCCCACGGAAACGGCCAAGGCGGCCAAGTCCTGGGGAGTCATGTCCCTTTGCTGGAGCAGGGTTTCCAAGGCGGGGAGGAGGGTGGATGAGCTTTCCCAATCCCCAGGAAGGGCCATTTCGGACAGTTCCTCGCCGGTCACCAGGTCCAGCAGGGCCACGCTGGAAATGCGCGTGGAAACTTCTATAGCGGCCAGCACTTGATCAGTTCCTCCACACGCGGGATGCTCTCGGGATGGGATGCCTCCACGATCACGCGCCGGCTTTCCTCGGATAAAAACTCAAAAAATAACTTAAGGGTGGTCGCCGGAAACAGTTTGGGGAATTTATCCCCCCATTCCACGGCCACCACGCCTCCCCGTCCCGTCCATTCGAACCAGCCCAAGTCCTCCACTTCCCTGGGGTTCATCAGCCGGTACCAGTCGAAATGATAAAGATTCAGGCGGCCTTCGTATATGTGCTGCAGGTTGAAGCTGGGGGAGTTCACGGGTCCCTCAAAACCGAGGCCCTTGGCGATCCCCTGGACCAGGAGGGTCTTGCCCGCCCCCAGTTGGCCCGAAAGCGACCAGATATCCCCCGGCTGCGCCTGGCGGCCGATCAGTTGTCCCAATTGGAAGGTTTGTTCCGGCGTGTCGCAGGTAATGCTGGTGGTTAACAAGAAAAGTCCTTAAACAAGTGTTGAGTTTTGGGTTCTGAGTTTTGTCCCACATCTCATAAATGGTGTTAGTGGTTTGTGCGACTATACCGATCCCATTGATTATTTTTCATCGTGAGGATCGGAATGAGTTACCGTGTGTTTTCGAACCTTCGGTTCAAAAACTTCCACAACTCAAAACTTAAAACTCAAAACTTTTTTGGTCTTAGCCATAGTAGTCCATCTGCCGGCGGACCTTTTCCTTCACGTCGAACCCGGCGAATTTCTCCACCAGGTGAAGGCCCAGGTCGATGGCGGAAGTGACGCCGGCCGCGGTGATCACCGAGCCCTCGTCCACCACCCTTTGGTCGACGACTTCGGCGCAGTATTCCGCCAATTCCACCCGGGCCGTGGGATGGGTTGTGGCCCTCTTGCCTTTAAGAAACCCCGCGGCCCCTAAAAGCAGCGAGCCGGAACAAACGGAGGCCTTGAAGGGACAGGGTTCCATGGTTTGGAGCCATTTCACGAAGGGCGCTTCATAACGGATTTTCCGGGTGACATAGCCTCCCGGCACCACCACCAGGTCGTACCGGCCCAGGGGCGTGCCTACTTGGGTGGGGCTGAACGCCAACTCACGGTCGTCGGTGATTTGCTCGGAGATGGCGCAAACGTCCCAGCTGACGTTCTTCAGGAACCCCATGGTTTTCAAGCGGGTCAAGGGGTCGTATGCCCCGATGAAATCCAGCGAGGTCATTCCATCGTAAATGACGAAACCGATCTTCATGCCAAACCCCTAAAACAAGTCCTGAGTTTTTCCATTAAAGAAAGGGCCCTGGCCCCGCAATGAAAACTGTAGCGCCCTCATTACCTTCATCGGGCGAAGCCCGATTTTAGCAATGAAAATGAGGGCAAAACTCATAACTGCCCTTTGAAGTGGTCGAACCCTTTGGCGGCCAAGGGTTTTCTTTCGCCCTTGCGGGTGATAAGGGCGATCCCCTTGGATTTCGGAACCATGCGTCCGATGGATTTCACCGCCACCCCTGTCTCAGCCGGGAGCTTTTGGACCGCCTCCGAAATTCGGGGCAGGGGCACGGTGAACAACAGTTCATAGTCTTCCCCGCCGTTCAGGGCGAAATCCAGGGGGTCCAATCCCCTCTCCCCACAATAATGGGCGAGGGAGGGGGAAATCGGCAAGGCCTCCTCGTGAATTTCCGCGCCCACGCCCGATTCCCCGCAAAGATGATGCGCTTCGCTGGAAAGGCCGTCGGAAATGTCGATGGCGGAAGAAGCCAGCTTTTTGGAGGACAAAACCCGCCCTGTGTTGAAACGAGGGACAGGGGTGAGGTGCCGCTTCACCAAAAGGGACGCGGTTTCCTTTCCCTTTTCCGAGGGGTGCAGCAGGGAGTGGAGTCCCCCGGCCGAATCCCCCAGGGTGCCGGTCACGAAAAGGGCGTCCCCCGCCTTGGCGCCGGAACGCCGTAGGGCCCGGCCCGTTTCCACCTCGCCCACCAGGGCCACATTGACCACGAACTTGTCGCTCCCTACCGTGTCGCCGCCGACCACTTGGGCCCCGTATTGCTCACCCCAGCTCTTGAGGCCGTCGTAAAAAGCCTCCAGGTTCGCCACGGGGTAGTCCTTGGGAACACCCAGGGATACCACCGCCGCCGTGGGTTTGGCGCCCATGGCCGCGCAATCGCTCACGTTGACCGCCATGGTCTTGGCGCCCAGCTGCCAGGGGCTGATCCATTTAAAGTCGAAATGCCGGCCCTCCACCAGCATGTCGGTGGTGAAGATCAGTTCATGGCCCTTCGCGGGCTTGAAAATGGCCGCGTCATCTCCGATGCCCAGCACCACATTGGGGTTCTTGGCCTTCATGGCGGTTCGAATTTTCTCGATGAACCCGAACTCCCCGACCTTGCCCAGGGTTTCTTTTTTATCTTTTTCGTTTTTCAAAAAAATCCTTTTTAAAGCTAAATTGCTGTCATTGCGAGGAATGCCCGCCGAATCCCCCTTCGCTAAAGCTACGGGGGACAAGTAGGCTAGACAGACGACTTGTGGGCCGAAGCCTTTGGCGAAGGCCCAAGCAACCCCAGTTTAAATACGATGTTCGAGCGAATTCGCGGCAAAGGCCAAAACCACCCATGAACTGAGGTTGCTTCGTCGCGAAGTTCGCTCCTCGCAATGACGACTAAACTCAAATTTACGTCGTATATCTTCCATTAATGTCGATATATCCATCCGTCAGGTCGCAGGTATAAACCGTGTCCTTGGCCTTACCAAGCCCCAAATCCACGACGATATCCACGTCTTTTTGCGAGAGTATCTTTTTCAGTCTCTCCCTGGACCAGGAAACCTTCTTACCGCCGTTGTAGAGGAGGTAGCCGCCGATCACGATGGAGGTTTTGAATTCCGAAATGGCGGCCCCTGAATATCCCGCCGCCATTAAAACCCTGCCCCAATTCGGGTCGGCGCCGAAGATAGCGGTCTTAACCAGCGGTGACTTCGCGATGGTCATGGCCATTTGGGTGGCGTCCTTCGGGGTCTTGGCCCTTTGGACCGTGATGGAAACCACTTTGGTGGCCCCTTCCCCATCCCGCACCACGGCCTTAGCCAATTCCAGGCAGACATCCTTTAAAGCCTTTACGAAAGTTTGATAATCATTGTTTTTAGCGGTGATGATCTTATTGCCGCAAGCCCCGTTGGCCAACAGCAACACCGAATCGTTGGTGGACGTATCCCCGTCCACCGTAATACGGTTGAAACTTTGTTCCGTCGCTTCCCATAAAGCTTGTTTCAAAAGCGGACGGCTGATCGCCACGTCCGTCAACAGGTAGGACAGCAGGGTGGCCATGTTCGGATGGATCATGCCCGACCCCTTGGCAAAGCCGGTCAACCAGGCGTTTTTACCGCCGATCCAAAGGGGCTTGGCGCCGCACTTGGGGAAGGTGTCGGTGGTGAGAATGGCATTGGCGGCGTCCATACCGCCCATGCGGGAGAGCCTGAGGACCGCCTGCCGCACCCCCGCTAGGATCAGAGGCATGGGCAGGGGGACGCCGATGACTCCCGTGGAATGGGCCAAGACCCCGGTCCGAGGAATGCTTAAGAGTTTCGAGGCAAAGGCAACGGTTTTCAAAACATCCGCTTCTCCCTGCTTTCCCGTGAGGGCATTGGCGTTTTTCGTATTCACCACGATGGCCTGGACTTTCGCGCCGGTCCTCAAGGCTCTTTCGGTGTATTTCGCTGGAGCGGCCTTGACTTTGCTGGTGGTCACCAACCCCACGGTCGTTGCCGGGAACTGGGAGCAAAAGAGCGCCATATCGAGTTTTGGGTTGGATTTCAAACCGGCGTGCACGCCGGACACAAGGTATCCAAGGGGCAAAGGAAGGAAAGGAAGTTTCGCTTTCATTTTTGAATCCTTTGAAAAAGTTGAGGCATTCTATCCTAAAACATCATTTTGAATTTCAATTTTCGGGTGTTAAATTACAACCTCTTTTTAAATTTTATTGGCTGTCATTGCGAGGAATGCCGCTGAATCCCCCTTCGCTAAAGCTACGGGGGACAAGTAGGCTAGCCAGACGACTTGTGGGCCGAAGCCTTTGGCGAAGGCCCAAGCAACCCCAGTTGAAATATTCCGTTTCAAAAAATCGAAGCCCAAGGTCAAAACCACCCATAAACTGAGGTTGCTTCGCCTCAAAGTTCGAGACTCGCAATGACACCTAAGAAAAGAATTTAGCTAGGAGTTAACTGTGCGTTGTAAGGGCGCCGACGTCCCATTGAAGGCCGTCTTGTTCGACCTGGACGGGACTTTAATCGATTCAAAAAAGGACATCGCGGCGGCGGCCAATGCCGCGCGGGTCCATTTCGGCATGCCCGCCCTTCCCCTTGAGGTGGTGACCGGTTACATCGGCTGGGGCATTGAGCATTTGAACCGGAAGGCGCTGGAAACCGAGGACCCGGCCAGGCTTGCCGAAGGATTGGAGGTATTGAAGACCTACTACCGGGAACATTGCGTGGACCAGACCTTGGTTTTTCCCGGGGCGGTGGAGCTTCTGGACTTCCTGAAGGGCCGGGGCATTGGGATGGGTTTGGTTTCCAACAAGCCCCATGAATTCACTTTGATCACCCTGGAAAAGCTGGGTCTTTCCCGTTACTTCAAGGTCATCCTGGGGGCCGACGCGGTTCCCAACAAGAAGCCCCATCCCGAACCGCTTTGGACGGCCCTTTCCAAAATCGGGGCCAAACCCTCGGAAGCCGTCATGATTGGCGATTCGCCCGTGGACGTCCAGGCCGCCCGCGCCTCCGGAATGCGGGTGGGCCTGGTGTCCCACGGTTTCGTGCCCAAGGAATATTTGAACGCCGCCGACCCGGATTGGCTCGTAGATTCACTCCTGGAATTTCGTGACATTTTGGGCTGATGGGCTACTGGCCTGCCCTGAGCGAGCGAGACGGGTCGAAGGACTGGTGGACTCGCTGCTGGAATTTAAGGACATTCTCGCCTAAGAGTCTCTAACAAAACCCTAAACTCTTACCACAAAGTTCACAAAGGACACCAAGTAAGGACTTACTTCTTTGAAAAAATCATCGGTTTTACTTCGTGGTCTTCGTGTCCTTCGTGGTGAGAGAGGTTCTGTTATAGGTTCTAAATCCGTGAGGCATCCCAGGCCAAGATGGCCTTTTTGCGCGTTTTTCCCCACCGGTAATCCCCAACAATCCCTGTTTCCCGGATCACCCGGTGGCAAGGAATGAGATAGGCGATATTGTTTTGCCCCACCGCCGTCCCCACGGCCCGTGAAGCGCTGGGCCTTCCTATTTCTTCCGCCACGTCTTTATAAGCAGCCATAAAACCGGGTGGAATCCTCAACAATGCTTCCCAAACCTTGACCTGAAAAGGCGTCCCCTTCAGGAGGACCCTCACTTCACCGGAAGGGGACCGCCTAAAAACGCTTTTCACTATCTCACCGGTCTTTTCTCTTTCCTTGAAAAACCGGCTTCTCGGCCATTTTTGTTTTAATTCCCGTAGGGCTTTACTTTCCCCTCCGCCGTTAAAAAAAACCAGGCCACAGACGCCGCGACGGGTGACGGCCACCAGGGCCTTCCCAAACGGCGTGTCATGCGCGCCCCAGCCGATGGCAAGGCCGGCCCCTTGGGCTTTGTACTCGCCCGGCGTCATGGCTTCCACGGAAACGAAAAGGTCGTGCAAACGGCCCGGACCGGTCAAGCCCGAATCATACGCCGCATCCAAGACGCTCTCGGATTCCCTCAGGCGTTTCTTGGCGTATTCAGCGGTCAGGTATTGAAGGAACCGTTTTGGGCTGACCCCCGCCCACCGCCTGAAGAGCCTTTGGAAGTGGAAGGGGCTTGAACCCGATGCCTTCGCCACCTCTTCAAGTTTCGGCTGCCTTTGCCAGTTGGATTCCAAATAGCGGATGGCTTTTTCAACCCGCTCATAGTCGTTTCTTTTCATGATGGAAATATAAAAAAAGGGAGCGCCGGAAGCCACCCGGTTCTTGCTGAAAAGCAGGTTTCAGGTATTAGGTATCAGGTGTCAGTAAAACCTTAACGGCAACTTTCGGCTTTAAACGCCCTGCATAAGCCTAATAAGCATCCATCGTCATTTCCCCGCTGATCGGACCCGGCTGACCTGGAAAAAAGGGTTGGTCAGGATGGGTTCGACTTCCGTTTTCATGCCATATTTTTCCATCATATAGGTGGTGTAAAACTTCACATCGTAGGGCCAGCAGATGAGGAAAAGCTTGGGGTTGTCCACCAGGTCCCGAAAAAGGTTCTTCACCCCGAACCGCTCCATCATGACCCTGGCATGGGGAGTCCGTTGGAACCAAGTGAGGGGCAAGATATGGAAATGCTCGAAGAAAGAAAAATCCCCGAAGGCATTGAAAAGCTTATAGGGGAAGGCCGAGTCCCAGACGACATAAAGCTCGTCATCCTTGGGCTGGAAAGTCGGTAGAGTTTGGCGCAGCAGATCCTCATTGTAGCTCCAGAACCGATTGAAGGTAAAATCGGCATACCCGCAAGAAACCGTTGCGCAAACCAGGACCGCTCCCAAAACCCAGGTGGCCAGTGGATTTAAGAAACCCCGACCGGATTCGCCTTCCAGGGCATGCCACTTTGGGACAGCATAAAAAACCCCTTGTACCGCCATGAAAAAAAGAGCCGGTTGGTAGACCCTGTCGGGTAATTTTTCCCAGGTCATCACCAGAAAAAGTACTATCAAGATCCAGCCACCGGCCATCCCCAAAAACCATCGGGATTTCCGGGGAGCAAAAAACAATGCCACTATGAAAAATACGACGAGGTTCCGGGCGATGGGGTCGGAAAATTTCTCCCCCAGGGAGGTATCGGAGGGTTTGTTGATGCCGAACTTGGGGAAATAGTCGTTGAGTTTTTGAAGTTTCTCCACGTTGTAGGAACTCTCGTCCAGGAAATACCAGTTTTGGAATAGGGCGAGGTCGTTTTGGGTCCAGCTGATCGAGTCGAAGACAGGTTTGGTTTGGCTATCGTAAACTGGGTTCCGCGTCTCATGCAGCTCGAAATGCTGGTCGAAAAAACGCCCGAATTCTGCCCACTGAGAATCCCTTTGGTAATAAAAATAGCTGAAGGCGGCGCCAGTCAGGGAAATGGTGACGGAAAACCCCGCCCAAATCAGCAAGCTCCGGCGGGCCGGTGTGATTTCATTTTTCCAGAGCAATTCCAGGACTAGCGGGACGGCCAGGAAGGCGATGAGGCAAAAGGCTGGGAACCGGATCATGATGGAAAAGGTGAGCAAGAAAAAAACCAGGACGGCCGCAGGCGGTTTCAGGTGGGCCTCCGTCTTCCAATGGGCCGCCAGGAGAAGAATTGCCCCTGTGGCGGCCAAAGCGGCAGTGACGGTCCATTGGATCGCCTCGATAAAAAAGGGGACTACTGCGGTGGCCCCCAATAGGAAGAATAAGACCTTAAAACCCCGGTGAGGCGAGAGGAACAGGGCCGCGAAGACAGCCCACAGGGAGAGGAATTGGGCCAGTTCGAGAAGCGCTCCGTACCAGGGGCCTTCCGGGAAGAGACGGTAAAGCTCTTTCAAGACCCAGCATAGGAGGATATTTTCTCTTTGGGCCAACGCGCTCGGAGCGAAAACATTGCCCGCCCCCTTGAGAACCAAAAGTACCGTGATGTCATCACTGGATAGGAAGTGAATTCTGAAAACCAAAAAAGACAAAACGAAGAAAACAAGGGCCACCAGGAAAGAGGCGAGAAAGGGTCTTTGATTGAGGAAAGCACTGGATTTGGAATCCATCAAAAAGTCCATAGAATTGAAAAAAGGCCGGGGTTGTGGGAAATTTCCCCAAGGATCATCGACATATGGATGTTACCTTGAAATGGCCTTCAGGGCCACCGGTTCCTTGTTGGCTTTGTTGGCCGGGATGTAAAAGGTTGACTAAAAGCCTTTCCAAAAAATATGAAAAAACTTAACCAAAAACATGAAAAAATATTCTTAGAAAATAATTTCATAGCCAAAGCCATCAATTCATCTTTTTTTCACTTTCCAAATTACAAACTCGATGCCTTCCGTGGACGGGAACTGACCTTACCCCAAGATTCGATCCAAGTTTAAGTTAGTTTAGTTATTGTCTCTTATCCGTCTCTCTTGAATCCATTTTTCACCGTCATCAGCCATCTTTTACCGTCTAAAAAGAAAACCCCATTCATGCTGTCTCCAGCACAAACAGGGCCTCTTTGTTGGGGAAAGACTTAAATTTTTACAACTTGCAAAAATTAACCCTTGCGACTCAAAATCTTTGCTGACGCCTGAAACCTGACACCTAAACCCTGTCTTTAGACACCTAGCCCCTGTCCCTCGAAGCAAGGTAGGCCTTGACCGCCATGGCGGGCGTTTCCAGGGGCGGGCGACCGATGACCGTGATGAATTCCGTCTTGTTCTCGTCCACGGGCATCCCCCAGCCGAAAGCGATTTTGGCTTCCGGGTGGCCGTCTAATTGGTACACTTCCACTTTTCCCTTCCAGGTGATAAGGCCATCCTCGACCAGCCGTAGGGGTTGGGTGTGGAGGTATTTGACCGCGCATTGGGCTTTCCGCTCAATGGCTTCTTTCAGTTTTTCCCGGTACTCCCTGTTATCCAACATCTGAAACCGCTTTCCCCACTTAGAGTTTCTAACAAAAATCGCTCACCACGAAGTACACAAAGAACACGAAGTCAAAAATCTTATGTTTTCCCGACGTTTTTATACTTCACTTCGTGCCCTTCGTGACCTTTGTGGTAAGAGTTTTGTTTTTGTCGGAAACCATTATTTCATTTTGAGGACGAAGCACAACGGCGCGCCTTCGCGTTCCACGCGGTGAATGACCTTGCTTTCCTCCGTTGGATCGGGTTTAACGCCGGCGCGCGTCATGATGATAGCGTAATCCGCGTCGTCTTTGTTGGGGTCCAAAACCATATTCGGGGTGAAATAAGTTTGGGACTGGAAAGGCTTGCCGTCGGCGTAAATCTTGTAAATACGGCCGGGATCCTTGGTCTCATTGGCCTCCAGCCACCTCACCGCCTCTTTCATGCCCGCCACCCAATAATCGGTCTCAAACTTTCCATAGGCCCCCTGGACCCCGCCCACCAGCTCGTTGAAATAAACATACTCATAAGGATGCAGCCGGACCATGTCCGTCGCCGTCATGAAAACCCCGGCCAGGGTCAGGACCGCCGCGGCTTTGCGGCCTGGCCCCCAGGGTTTCCCCTTAAAAAATTCAATGAAGGCCATGGACGCCAAAACCGCCAAAAAAAGCAGCAGGAATAAAAAATGCCGCAAGCCGTCGTAAATGGCCGGGTGGAGGATAAAGTACAGGCCCAGGTTCAAGGCCAAAGCGGAGGCCATCAAGGTGAAAAGATGGTTGGACTTCGCCTTTTTCAAAAGAAAAGGGGAACCCAGGAAGTAAATCAGCAGAAACAGGGGTGTGGTGATGAGGGCCCAAAGCGGCAGGCAATACCACGGGTAGGCGAGGGAATCCGTCATTTGGCCCATGAATAAAAAGGAAAACTTAGGCGGGAAATGGGCGCCCAGCCATAAAACCTCGGCCAAGTTGCGGAAATAATCCTGACCGACAAAGGGCCATAGGAAGCAACAAAGGATTTGGGAAAAAACGGCGATCCCCGCCCATTCCAACGCCCTTCCTTTCAGCCATTTCACCCATTTCTTGGAGTTTTTCCTGCCCTTGGACGCCCAAAACAAATAAGCGTCGTACAAAACAATGATGGGAAAAAGCGTAAACCCCACGATCCTCGAACTGATCGAAAAGGCCGCCAAGAGCCCCAGGAAAAACCACCGGAACCTCAGCTCCTGAAACTTGCGGTCGTAGAGGTAAAGCACCGACAGGCCCAGGAAATAAAAAACGGCGAAGGGGATGTCCTTGGGGTTGGCCGGAATGCTCCCCAAGAAGGGAAGATAGAGGAATAAAAAAACGGGCCCGGACAAGGCCCAAAGGCCGCTGCTGTATTGCCCCAACAGTATTTCGTAAATGGCCCAAAACAAAAAAGCCGCGAAAAGGAGGTTTAATAAATGTAAAAGCTCATAATTCGAGGGGCCTGTCAGGAAACTCAGGAGAAAGGTGTAGGCGTAGCTGTGTTCCGGGTCCGCGTAGGCCATGGGCGTGCCGTGGACGATAAACTGGTAGAGGTCGGCGCCGCCCTGGTAGGTGTCCTGCTCGTCCCAGGTGCAGCCGTAATCGCGGAAGGTGGCAAAGGAGAAAAGGAGGTAGAAAAGCAGGAAGGCAAGGAATGGGTATCGTTTTTTCATTTTCACCTGGGAAGGCCGGAACCCATAACATTCTAACGGAAGCCCCGGACTTCTTTAAAAAAAGAACCCAGCTTGAAACCAAGCTGGGTTCTTGGGAACGGCTCCTCGGGCGGTTATTGCACGAACTCAACACCCTTATGGCCGGCGACCACCTCTCCGACCGCCGAGGGATTGGCGCCGTTAGCCCGCAGCTTACGCAAGGCCTTGTCCAGCTTCTTGGCGCTGACCACCAGGATCATGCCTAAGCCCATGTTGAAGGTCCGGTAGGCCTCTTCCTTGGAAACATTGCCGGTTTTGATAAGCCACTCGAAAATCGGCAGGACGGCCCAGGATCCCTCCTTAAAGCGGATCCGGCAGCCTTCCGGTAGCATTTGGGGCGGGTTTTCGATAAGCCCGCCGCCGGTGATATGGGCCATGGCCTTGAGGTTCACGTCTCCCAGGAGCGGATAAACTTCCTTGAAGTAGCACTTGTGGGGGATGAGAAGCAGGTCCCCGATCCGGCCGTTCAGTTCGGGCACGCGGTCGGTGTACTTGAGCCCGGCCATATCGGCCACGATTTTCCGGGCCAAGGAATAACCGTTAGAGTGCAGGGAAGCCGAGGGCAGGCCGATGCAGACGTCCCCGGGCTTCACCCCATCCCCGTGGATGATTTCTTTTTTTCTCACCACGCCCAAGATGGTCCCCGCGAGGTCGTAATCCCCTTCCCGGTAGACCGACGGCATTTCGGAAGTTTCACCGCCAATGAGGGCGACCCCGGCCCTTTTGCACTCATCCGCCATTCCCGTGACGATCTGCTCGACCACCGATGGGTTTAATTTGCCCGCCGCGATGTTGTCCAGGAAAAAGAGCGGCTTCGCCCCCCGAACCAGGATGTCGTTGATGGAGCGGCTGACAAGGTCATGGCCCAGGGATTTGTACTTCCCCATGGCCGTGGCGATCTGGGTCTTGGACCCGACACGGTTGGTGGCGGCCGCCAAAACCGGCTTTTTGTATTCCTTGGCGTCCAGCTCAAAAAGGCCGCCGAACATCCCCAGGTCGGGTAAAACCGCTTCGTTGAAAGTAAACCGGGCTTGCGTTTGGATGCGCTCGACCGTCGAATGGGCGGCGTCGGCAATGACGCCGGCGGGCTTGGCGGCCGTTCCTTTCCCGGGAAATTGCAGCACGGAAACCTTAGCTGTCGCTGTTTTCATGGGCACCTCCGATGAGCTGAAAATCAGGTGGGAATGGTTGAACGAGGTTAATTCAAGGAGAAGGATTTAAGTATACCCCCGCCGCGCGGCGGGGATAAACTTTTATTTGTTATCATGTTCCAGGAAGTAAAATCCGCTTCAAGAGGAGGCTCCACATGAGGGAAACCCTTGCGAATCTGGGGGTGGTATTGGCCGGTTCCTTAGCCGGGCTTTTTCTTCAAAAAAAATTGCCCGCTTCTTTCCAGGAACGCGCCATCCGGGTGGTCGGCTTTTTCGTTTTGGCGGTCGGTTGGAGGGTTTTCCTGAGGTACCATCAGTCGTCGCTGGTCCTGACCGCCCTTTTCCTGGGCCTGGGCATCGGTATATGGTGGAAAATGCCCGGAAGGATCGCCCAACTGGGTAACTTTTTTTCCAAGTTCATCCAGGATAAAAGGGATCCGTTGCCCGCGCCTTCCCCCTTTTCCGACGGTTTCGTGGCCGCCGCCCTTCTTTTTTGCGCCGGAACCTTCGCCGTCCTGGCGGGATTCGGGCAGGGGGCCTCCCACCTCTGGTCCATCCGCCTGGCCCTCGCTTTTTTGCCCGCCATGATCCTCGCCGCGATCTTGGGATGGGGCGTGCTTTTTTCCATCCTGCCTGTTTTCCTCGTCCAGGCTTTCCTGACCCTGGCCGGGGGCCGGGTGGAATCCTTTTTCACGGACAACACCGTGGCGGATTTAACCAGCGTGAGCGGAATCCTGATCGCCCTCTATGGCTTGAGGATCTCCAAAATGACCGCCCTTGATCCAGCCGATGGCTTGCCATCGCTTTTAGTGTCGCTTTTGGTGAGTTGGATTTACTATTCCCTGCTTTAGTTGGACTTGGCAACCTTCGGGACAAACGGAGGCGCCGCCCAAAAGCCGGATTGGAGGAGGAAGGCATTTTAAGGTAGAGTGGGGCGCTCGAACTTCTTCTTCATGGAGCCCCACGGTCGGAGCCCGTGGTACCTTTAAGGCCCGCCTACGCCATCCTCCTTCGCCAAGGCTTCGGAGGACAGGCGGCTTCGGCGGAGGGAGATCCCATGCCGAACCGCCCGCCCGCTTGGCTGGAAGACGCCGTTTTTTACCAAATTTATCCCCAAAGTTTTTACGATTCCAACGCCGACGGCATCGGCGACCTGCCGGGCATCCTCCAAAAGCTGGATTACCTGGAGTCTCTGGGCGTCAACGCCCTTTGGATAAACCCTTGCTTCGTTTCCCCCTTCCGGGACGCGGGTTACGACGTTTCCGATTACTACCGGATCGCGCCCCGCTACGGCACCAACGCCGATGCCAGGAGGCTTTTCGCCGGGGCGGGGAAACGCGGTATCCGCGTCTGCCTCGACCTGGTGCCGGGCCACACTTCCCTGGAACATCCCTGGTTTAAAATGTCCGCCAGGCCCGAAAGGAACGCCTATTCCGACCGGTACGTCTGGGTGGACGGTTCTTCGGGCATCCATGAGCCGGAATTGAACCTGATCCGCGGCTTTGCCGAGCGGCCCGTGGGTTACGCCGCCAACTATTATTATTCCCAGCCTTCGCTGAATTACGGTTTCGCGGAACCGGACCCTCAAAAACCATGGCAGATGCCGGTGAACCACCCCGGCCCCCGGGCCACGGCGATGGAAATGTTGAGGGTCATGCGGTTTTGGATGGGGATGGGAGCCTCGGGTTTCCGTGTGGACATGGCGGGTTCCCTGGTCAAGCGCGACCCGGGCCAAAAGGCCACCCTCCGCCTTTGGTCGCGCCTGTCCGCGGCCCTCAAGAGGGATTATCCCGGCGCCGTCCTGATTTCCGAGTGGTCCGACCCCGCCCGGGCCCTCAAGGCCGGGTTCGACGCGGATTTCCTCATCCATTTCGGCCCGCATGCCAGGGCTTACAATTCGCTCTTCCGCGATGGTTCCCGGAGCTTCTTCCATCCCAAGGGCCTGGGCAGTCCCCGACCTTTTCTTTCCACCTACCTCCGGTTGCTGAAAGCCGCGGGAAAAAGGGGCTATATTTCAGTGCCCAGCGGCAACCACGACTTCAGCCGGATTTCCGAGGGCCGCAACGGGGAGGATTTGAAGGTTTGCTTCGCTTTCCTCCTCACCCTTCCCGGCCTGCCCTTCATTTATTACGGGGACGAGATCGGCATGGCCTATCAGGGCGATCTTCCCTCGAAGGAAGGCGGCTACGAACGCACGGGTTGCCGCACTCCCATGCAATGGGGCGGAGGCAGGAACAAGGGGTTTTCCAAGGCCCCAGCCTCCCGGTTGTACCTGCCGTTGGACCGCCGCAAGGGCGCGCCGGACGCGGCATCCCAAGACGGCGTCCCCGGCTCCCTCCTGGAAACCGTCCGGCGCCTCATCCGGTTGCGCCATGCCCACCCCGCGCTCCAGGCGAACGGGTCGTTCAAGCTGGTTTCAGCGGCCGGGGGGAATAAGCCTTTGGTTTATAAAAGAGAAAAAGGCGGGGAAAAAATCCTGGTGGCGCTGCAACCCGCCGCCCAAAAGACGCGCTGGAAAGTCAAACCCGGGGATCGCCTGGTTCCCCTTTTCACATACCGCGTCGAATCAACGGCGTCGGGCGCCCTAAAACTGGACGGAGCCTCTTTTGGCATTTTCAGCGTGGGCCGATAGGCCTAGAAACCATTTCAAAACCTAAAATCAAGGGCGGCGATTATTCCGTCACAAGCCTTGGCGAAAGGGTTTAAAATCACCCCCATGAAACGGCTTTTCATCCCCTTCCTTGGAGCCCTTTGCGTTGGGATGCTTTCCTGCTCCAAGCCCAC
Source organism: candidate division FCPU426 bacterium (assembly GCA_030041545.1). GTDB lineage: Bacteria > Oederibacteriota > Muellerivitia > Muellerivitales > Muellerivitaceae > JAJPJW01. Next base: position 16,426 of record JASHNQ010000019.1, read on the forward strand.
CGCGCCTCCGTCCACCCAACTCCCGCCGACACCCGTTTCCATTGCCCCCACGGCCGCGCCTTCATCGGGCGCCATCCCCATCGACCTGGGAAGCGCCCCTACCCCCGAACCCCTGGAATACGTGTTGGAGGATTTGAAAGGGACCGTCCTCATCCGGGAAAGCGGGCAAACCCAAGCCGAGCCCGCCCAGGAGGAGGAAACGGTGGAAGAGGGGGATGAAATCATCACGAAAGCCGGCTCCGAGGCCTCCTTGACGCTGGACGAGAACACGATGTTCCACCTCTCGGAAAACAGCGACGTCAAAGTGGACCAGTTGAAGCCCAATCTTTCGAACGGTTTTATCAACCGCCTCCTGCTCTTGGGCGGGAAGGTGCTTTCGGAGGTGGAGAAGCTGGCCGACAGCCACTCCACTTTCGAGGTGGAGTCGGGAGGCGTGGTTTGCGGCGTGCGCGGGACCGCCTTTGAGGTGTTCACCCAGGGGGGCGCCGTGCATACCCTGACCTATCACGGCGAGGTGGAAATGCACAAGGGCGGCCTGGTGCAGGCCGTGGTAGCCGGGCACGCTTCGGCCTTCCTGCTCAAGAAAGGGACTTTCCAGCCGCCCAGGCCCTTAAGGGCGGCGGAGCAACAGCATTATCAAAATTGGCTCCGGAAAAAAGCCGTGGTCCAGAAAAAGCAGGCCCAAAGGTTGGCGGCCATGCGCAGGCTGTCCCAATTAACGCCGGCCCAAAGAAGTCAAATGAGGGAGAAGTTGAAGGGGGTCCCGCCGAAAGACCGGATGCGGATGATGCGCCGTGTGCTGAAGTCGGAGGCGGCGCATCCCGGACGGGAAGAACGCCTGGGAAACCGGGGCAAACTCCGTCCCGGTCAGGGAAAGCAGGGGCGGGGGCAACTTCTCCGGAGGAACCAAGCCTTGCCGCATAAGGCCGCCGGTCCCATGCGCCAAGGAGGCGAACTTAAGGGCAGGCCCGCGTCCAAATTAAGGGGCCAGAAATCCCTTCGGCCCCAAGGCCAAAAGGCCCGGCCTGCTTTGCGCCCAAACCGGCCTCATCCCACGAAGCCTCAAAATCATCCGGGGCTGCGGCATAAAAAGGCGAAACTCCAACCGCTTCATTCCCCCCAAAAAGGAAACCCCAAGGAAGAAAAAAAGAAGAAAAAAAGAAATAAAAATTAAAGCGGAAAAAGGATTCCGCCCGTGAGTGGCGAATCAATGGCCGTTGGGTAGTCCCGCACCAGGATCTGCATCTTCCAATCCAGGAACAGGTAAGTCCGCCGAATCAGTTCCACCCGGAAACCCGCTCCCCAGAGGAAATCCAGGCTTAAAAGGTTGGGCGTATCGGCGTTAACGCCCAAAAGTCCCGCGAAGCCGAAACCCACCAGGGCGTAAGGCTGGATGAAAATATAGGGGATATCGGGCAGGTATTTCGCCGTGGCGAAGAGCCGCATGTCCAGGATCCCCCCCGAACCGGCGTTATAGATCATGCCGTCAAACTCGCCCTCGCCCACGAAAGGATGGACCGGGAGGGGATGCCCGTTCACCAGGGCCAAAACCCCGTGTTGGTTGGCGCCCGCGTTTTGAACCGGCAAATCCACCCCGCCCCCGATGCCGAAGTAATCCCCTTCCTCCCGGGTGGAGGCCGGTCCGGGGCCGGCCCAAGTGGAGGCCTGGCCGGGGATGGCCCAAGTGGGGGCGGCGGTAACGGTGGGGTTGGGAGTCGGCGTTTGGGCAAGTGCGGAACCGGCGGCCCAAAACAGGATTAAAAAGCCGGTGGTTTTTTTCATGAAATCCATCCCTTCAAAATGGGGATCCACCCCCAGGAGTATAAATAAGGGAAATCCGGGGAGAAGTTATTTTTTCCGGGCTTTGCCTTTATCCCGGGGGATTAAACCGCCCCTTTGATCCTGGGCCCTCCGCTCCATGTAAGCCCGGCGGATTTTCAAGGCCCTTGCCGGGTGCTTCATCAGGATATTGTCGAACTCGGTTTTTCTCAGCGCCATTCATTCCGAAATCTCCTCAGGTGGGTGATCAGTTCGTCCAGCCCTAAAGGTGTCAGTCCCTGGAAAAGGTCGCTTTCCTTGAGGATGGAGAGAAGCCGGGATATGCTCGTGTCGACTTCGGCCATAGAGACTCCAAAGGCGAGAATGGGGTCACTTTAGCACAAGAGGGATTCCAGGAAGGTTAAAACCAGGCGGAATTAGGGGTGAAAAAAGGTTCTTGTATGAAACCGGGAAGTGTCACAGTTTGCCAAAAATAATCACTCACAACCCGATCCAGGCCCAGCCGGTAGTGTTATAGTTTGCCTAAATGGTCACCCTCACCCTACCCTCTCCCGTCAAGGGAGAGGGATAAATTCAAGAAAAGTCCTTATCTAGAACCCTCGCCCCAAATGGTGAGGGCTTCGACTGAGCTCAGCCGAATGTCCCTGTCGAACCATTGCGGGAGCCCTTCGAGAGCGATCCGGTGAGCCACGTCGAACCGCTCAGGGCAGGAGGGTAGGCTTGCGGTGAGCGACCGACCTGCCCTCCGTAGCCTTGGCGAAGGAGGGAGGGAGTCGAACCCGGTGAGGGGTGCCGGATGAATTTAAAAACCAAACTGTAACACTATCCCAGCCCGGCCTTTGGGGCCCGAACGGTTATTCCTGGGATTGGTATTGAGGGCCCGCTCCATCGGTGGCTTCCTTGAGTTCCCTGAGTTCCTTGGCCAACTGCTGGATCAGGGCCTGGTTGGGTTCGGGTTTTCGCAGCTCGTTCTCCAGTTCGACCCGCTTGTTGTGAATGGGGTAGGATTTCCGGATCGTTTTGAAAAATTTTTCCAGGTCGGGGTGGTTCTGGCCGTACTGCAGCGTCACGAAATTAAGGGCGATGGCATAGGCCATGTCGATGAAATCGGATTTGAGGGCGGGACGTTTCGCCACATAGTGGTTGAAATGCTGGATGCCGGCCAGGTACACGTTTTGGGCCTTGAGGTTGTCCTTGCCCTGGTAGTAGCGGCCGACGAGGTAATAGATTTGCGGGTCAAAGAGGTCTGTCTTGGTCAGGTCTTCGTAATAGGCCAGGGCTTCGGAAAGGTGGGCTTCAGGGACCCCGCCGTCGAGGGCGTTATGGCTCGCGACGCAAAACTTCACGAATTGGGCCCGCAGGCCGTGGTCATGGGAATTGCGCCGCAGGGCTTCCTTGAATTTTTTGTGTTCGCGGGAATATTGGGCTGTTTTTTTCGATTTTGGGGACAAAAAAACGTTATCCAGGAAATCCATCCCAAGGCCTTTTATTTCATAAATTCAAGGCATTATTCTACGGCCAAACCTATTGCGAAAAAGCCAATTATATTTATTTTAAACACTTCCTCAATTTTGGAAAAAACTCCTTTTTTGTTCTTCCGGTGGCCCGGCAAATGGAGGAGCCCATAATAGGGCGGAGCCATTCAACCCAGGCCTTTTCGAAGGGTCCGCACGGCCTTTTGGCTTTCCTTCCGGGCGGCTTTGCGGCGGTTCCTCAATTCCTCCCTCCAAGGGCGGATTTCGGGGAAGAGGCCGTTGCCCGCCTTCTCCAGGAGGCGCAGCGCGGATTCCGTGTCCCGCCAGTCGCCCAGGGCGTTTTGGGCCTTCTTGCAGGCCGAGGCCAGGTCCTGGCCCCGCCCCGGCAGGAGAAACGCGAATTCCTCCAGGCTGTAACGCACCCGCTTAGCCTGCACGCGGAGTTTGTGCAGAAGGGCGGGCCCCGCCTTGGGGCCCCGGGTCTTTCGCAGGAGGCCGGACAACTTTTCCCTTTCGCGGCTGAAGGCCTCGGCGGCCAGGCAGGCGGCCTTTGCTCCGTTGGCCCGCAAATCCAGTTTTGGACCCAAGGCCGAAAGGCGCCGGACTAAGGGAGTGGCGCGGAGGTATTCCCTGACTTCCTTTTCCCGCATCCTCCGGATTTCCTCCTGGGTTTTGAGCCATTCCTCCAAGCCGGAAGAAACCCGGGGAAGGGGCGGGAGGGATTTCCACAGCTCCCCGGAAACTTCCAGGTCCCTCAGGCTGTTGGTGGTTTGGGCGGCCCCTTTAAGAAGGGCTTTGACGGGTTCAAGGGACCGGTGCGGGTAACAGCTTTCCAAAAGCCTCAGGCAGGTGCGCAGCCGCCGGAGGGACACCCGGAAATCGTGCAGGGCCTCCGGATCCTTCCCTTGGAGGACCTTAAGACGGCCGCGCTCCAGGCGGGCCAGGATCAAGCGCAGGCGCTTGGAAAAAAATTCCTTGTTTTGAAATGGTCCCATCGAAAACCTTCAACGGCGGTTTGGGCCGCCAAACTCGTCAAAACCCCCATGCCGGGCCGGATCATTCTCCTCATGACGGTGGGTTTGGGTCAATGCCCTAACCCGGACAAGCCGGAACCAACGGGGATCAAATCCTCAAGTGGATGGGCGAAATCACGGTAATAGCGCCCGGTCCCTTAGCTCGGAAAATCTTCATCCATTTGTAGAAGATTTTACGAGTAAGGGACTAAGGCGCCTCCTTCACAAAAGGAATTACGACAAACCAACGCCTAAAAGATGCCCCAAGGCAAAGGTGACGCCCGCCGCTAGGAGGCCCAAAACGAGCTGCCTTGTCCCGGCCACCCAAACCGGCTTGCCGGTGAAAAGGGTCCCCAGGGCCCCGAAAAGGAAAAGGGCGATGGCGCTCAAGGCGGCGCTGGCCGCGACCGCCGGGGTCCCCCGTAAAAAGAAGAAGGGGAAGACGGGAATAATGGCCCCCAGGGAAAAAAGGCAGAAGGAAACCGAAGCCGCCTGAAGGGGATTCCCCCCTTTTTCCTCCGGTTCGATCCCCAGTTCCTCCCGCGTCAGGGCGTCCATGGCGCGGTCCTTATTGGCGATCATGTGCTGGGCCAGGGACCTGGCGGCTTCGGGTTTCATGCCCTTGGATTCGTAAATGAGCTGAAGTTCCTCCCCCTCGGCCCGGGGGTCCATGTCGAACTCCTCCGATTCCACGCGAATTTCCCGCTCCGCCAGTTCCCTGGCGCTGGTTACGGAAAGCCATTCGCCCAAGGCCATGGAGCAGGCGCCAGCCAAAAGGCCCGCCAGGCCGGTCAAAAGCAGGATGTGGTTGTTGAAGGAAGCGCCCGCCACGCCCATGACCAGGCTCAAATTGGAGCAAAGGCCGTCGTTGGCGCCCAAAACCGCGGCCCGCAGGGCGTTGCCCCCAACGCTTTTGTGCCGTCCCTCCACCTGGGCCAGGTAGCTGCCGGAGGCCCCTTCCTTGTCCACCTTGAGGATTTCCTCCAGCACCCGGTCGTGCAGGTGTTCGTCGGCGGTCATGCCCGTGCCCTCGGTTTCCTCCTGGGAAACGTACATGTTCTTGTCCGTTTTCTCGAAACCCGCCACGGTGCTCAAGACCGCGTCCGGCCCGAAACGACGGGTGATCCAGATGAGCAACGTTGTCCTCCAGCTGGGTCGGGCCGGGGGGATCCGGGCTCCTTCCTTTTTCAGCCGGTCCTCCCAAAAGCCCCGGTGTTTTTCCTCCATCTTGGCCAGGTTCTCGTAAACTTGGGCCCGTTTGGGATTTTTTTCGGCCTGGGCCAGGGCGTGGTACTGGGCCGCCCCGTCCACTTCGCCCTGCCAATTTTCGAGGTAGCGTCGGATATCGGTGGAAGGCATAGGCGTCTCCTTGATCTTGCGTTTTTCCCCGTTGAATCTAAACAAATTCCTTTAAAAACGCATCCTGGTCCCGGGTTCTTTTACGAAAAATTATCAACGCTGGGCTTGCCGCCCTTATATGATGCCGCCCATGTACCGAACCCTTGAGGAATTCTTCCTGGGCAAGGCCAAGGACCCCCTCCAGAAAGGGGTCTTCCACCGGGTGAGCCTGATCGCCTTCCTGGCCTGGATCGGCTTGGGGGCCGACGGGCTTTCATCGGCCGCCTACGGTCCGCCCGAGGCCTATAAGGCCCTCGTGGGCCACCATGGCATCGCCCTTTACCTGGCCCTGGCCACGGCCGCGACCGTTTTTATCATCTCGGCCAGCTACAACCAGATCATCGAGCTTTTTCCATCGGGCGGCGGGGGCTACGTGGTGGCCAGCAAGCTCTTAATCCCCGCCGCGGGCTTGGTTTCCGGCGGGGCGCTTTTGGTCGATTACATCCTGGACATTTCCATCTCCATCGCCGCGGGGGTGGACGCCGTGGCCAGCTTTGTCCCCTGGATGGTGCCCCATAAGCTTTCCATCGAGGTCTTGCTGACCATCCTGCTCATCTGGCTGAACCTGCGGGGCATCAAGGAATCCATCAAGGCGCTGCTTCCCATTTTCATGGTTTTCGTGGGAACCCATATCCTTTTGGTGGTGGGGGGGGTCTGGGGACGGGCTTCCCAATTGGGGCCGGTGGTCCAATCCACCCTTGCCGACACCCACCAGATCGTCTCCGGGACTCCGGGTCTTGGGGGGTTCATCGTCCTTTTTTTCACGGCCTACAGCCTGGGCGGTGGCACCTATACGGGCCTGGAGGCCGTCTCCAACGGTCTGGCCACCTTGCGGGAGCCCCGGGTCAAGACCGGCCAAAGGACCATGCTTTATATGGCCGTTTCACTGGCCTTCACCGCGGGGGGCATCCTGCTGCTTTACCTGCTTTGGGATGTCCGATTCTTACCCAATAAGACCCTCAACACATCCCTCGCCGAAGCGGTTTTCAACGCCTGGAGTCTTGGCGGCTTGCCCGTGGGCCCTTGGATCGCGGTGATCACCATTCTCTCGGAAGGGTTCTTGCTGTTTATCGCGGCCCAAACCGGTTTTATTGACGGCCCCAACGTCTTGGCGAACCTCGCCGTGGATTCCTGGATGCCCCACCGCTTCGCCAACCTTTCCCACCAACTGGTGCGCATAAACGGGGTTTTGGTCATGGGAATCTCGTCCCTGGTCCTCCTTTTACTGTGCCGGGGTGACGTGGACGTGCTGATCGTGCTTTTTTCCATCAACGTCTTCATCACCTTCAACCTCTCCCAGCTTTCCATGTGCCTGCACTGGTGGCGCAGCCGGAAGGAGGACGGGAAATGGAAGGGGAAATTCTTCGTCAACGGACTGGGATTGTCCCTCACCTCCATCGTGCTCGTGGCCACCCTATTGACCAAGTTCATGCAGGGAGGCTTCGTGACGCTCCTCATTACGGGCGCGTTGATCTGGGTTTGCTTCCGCGTGAAGGGCCACTACGCGAAAATCCAGGCGGCCTTGGACCGATTGGACGCAAGCCTGAAAAACCTTCCCTTGCCCGCCCACCCGGCCAAGGGCCGCTTGGGCGGCTGCGATGAAAGCCAGCCCATCGCCGTGATCATGATGGATCGCTTCAGCGGCCTGGGTATCCACGCCATCTTCTCCATCCAAAAGCTTTTCCGCAAACAGTTCAAGGACTTCCTGTTCGTTTCCGTGGCCCGGATCGACTCCAGCAAGTTCAAGGGCTTGGACGAACTGCAGAACCTGAGGAAAAACACCGAGGACAACATGATGGAATACGTGGAATTGGCCCACCGCATGGGCTACCGGGCCGATTACCAAATCACCGAGGGCGTGGATGTGATCGAGGGAATGGAGAAACTTTGCGACTCCGTGGCCCAGCAATACCCGGACGTGACCTTCTTCTCCGGCAAGCTGGTCTTCGCCCAGGAAACCTTTTGGACGCGGTTCCTGCACAACCACACGGCGCTGGAAATCCAGCGCCGGCTTTTATTCAAGGGTTACAACATGATGATCGTTCCCGTGAGGCTTTCCTGACCTTCCGTTAGTCCCTTACTCGTAAAATCTTCTACAAATGGATGAAGATTTTCCGAGCTAAGGGACCGGGCGCTATTACCGTGATTTCGCCCATCCACTTAAGGATTTGATCCCCGTTGGTTCCGGCTTGTCTGGGTTAGGACAATGCGGCCCCCAACAGGCGTCCAAGCCCGTTGGAAGGTCTTGGTAATCCGTTAAACATTAGCTTCCATCTACCTAATAACGTCAAAAGCCTGTCCTGCTTTGATCTCCTCCGAGTTTAACGTACATTCATCGCTTAAGAAGCAAAGTTAAAAATCGGATTTAGATTCACAGAAAACATGAATCATCTGAGGGGCTTTCAGATACACTTTGTCTCCATCTTTCTTTCCTTATCCTCGCTTGAAAGCGTTTTGGCGCAAAATGTCCATTGGAGAGTTGGTTAGGTAAATGAAGTCAACCAAAATCCCAAGATTTGCCCGCCTCATACCGATTTTTATCCCGCTTTTTTGGGCGGTGATGGGTCTTAAAAAACCGGACCATCCCGCCCCTGCCTGGTCCGGTCCGGGCCGGTCCTACAGCATGGATGAAGCCTACGGAAAATTACCGCTGGCTTTCGAGCCCAACCAGGGCCAAATCCCCCCGGCAGGCTCAGGGTGGACCGCTTCCCAAGTCCAGTTCCTGACCCGGGGCCCGGCTTACAACCTGTTTTTGACCGGTTCGGGCGCGGTCCTGTCGCTCCATGATCACCCTCAACAAGTTGGAAGCGGGAAGTTAGGAGTGAGGGGCCCCCAAAAACCTCCAACCCGCGAAAGCGAAGTCGTGCGGTTGGACTTGTCCGGCGCCGCCCAAAACCTTTCCTTCCGGGGCTTGGAAAAGCTTCCGGGCGTCAGCAATTACTTCATTGGCGATCCGGCCCAGTGGCGCGCCAAAATCCCGCAATACTCGGAAGTCCAGGCTTCGGAGGTTTATCCGGGCGTGGACATGACCTACTACGGCCATCAAGGGAGGCTCGAGTACGACTTTCGGGTGAAGCCCGGCGCGGACCCGGGCGCGGTCCGGATGAGGGTGGAAGGCGCGGACGGGATCGATGTCGACGCCGGGGGGAACCTGGAGATTTCCCTGGGCGGGCGGAAAGTGGTTTTCCAGGCCCCGGTACTCTATCAGCCAGGCGGACTGGAAACCGGCGGGGGAAAGACCATCGTGGAGGGAAAATTCCTTCAAACCGGCGGGAATGAAGTCGGCTTCCAGGTGGGGGCCTACGACAAGTCCAAAACCCTGGTCATCGACCCCACGCTGGATTATTCCACCTACTTGGGGGGGAGCGAGGCGGACACCGGCTTCGGCATCGCGGTGGACTCCAGCGGGAACGCCTACGTGACGGGACAAACCTCGTCCACCAATTTCCCCACGACCTCCGGGGCCTACCAAACCAGCGATCCCACCGGCGCCGTTACCATGCACGCCTTCGTGACCAAGTTGAACTCCAGCGGGACCACGCTGCTTTATTCCACTTATTTGGGCGGAGACGCCGCGAACGCCAATAGCGGTACCGATTACGGCGACAACGGCTACGGCATCGCCCTGGATACCAACGGAGACGCCTGGGTGACGGGACAAACCTGGTCCACCAATTTCCCCACCACGTCCGGGGCTTACCAAACCTCCACTTTTTCCAGCGTTGGCAGTAACCGCGCGGCTTTCATAACCGAGTTGAACACCACGGGCGGCTTGGTTTATTCCACCTATTTGGGCAATACGGGCCAGGCCGGTCTTGCCACCGGTGAGGGCATCGCGGTGAACGCGGCGGGCACGACGGTGTACGTGACGGGATACAACAGTGATAACGTCGCCGTCACGACGGAAGGTTGGCCGTTTACTAGCAACGCCTATCAAACCGACGCGAGCGGCGGCGTAACCAACAATACGGAACAGGCCTTCGTGAGCGTGTTGGTTCCGGCCAACACCCCCGCCAGCGCCCAATTGTTTTATTCCACCTATTTAGCCGGACTTAACGAGGACGAGGGCATGGGCATCGCGGTGGATACCAGCGGGGACGCCTACGTGACGGGACAAACCTGGTCCACCAATTTCCCCACCACGTCCGGGGCCTACCTGCCGGCGACCATGACGGCCAGCGAGCCGTCCGTTTTCGTGACCAAGTTGAACCCGGCCGCCAGCACCGGCACTGCGTCCTTGGTCTATTCCACCTACTTAACCGCGAACAGCACCGGCATAGGCTACGGCGTCGCCGTGACGAACGGGAACATCTACGTGACCGGGCAAACCTACGCCACCAACTTCCCCACGACCTCGAACGCCTACCAAACCAGCAGCCCGAACACCAGTTATGACCACGCCTTCGTGGCCGAGTTGAACCCGGCCGGCAGCGGCAGCGCCCAACTGGTTTGTTCCACTTATTTGGGGGGAAACAACGCCGACAGCGGCCAAGGCATCGCCCTGGACTCCGGCGGGAACGTCTACGTGACGGGATTCACCCAATCCACCAATTTCCCCACGACCTCGGGCGCCTACAGCGATCCCTCCGGCAGCGTCACCCAAGCCTTCATGGCCAAGTTGAACCCTGCCGCCAGCGGCAGCGCCCAACTGGTTTATTCCACCTATTTGGGGGGAAACAATAACAACGGCGGCCAAGGCATCGCCCTGGACTCCAGCGGGGACGCCTACGTGACGGGTTATACCAGTTCCACCAATTTCCCCACGACCTCGGGGGTCTACCAGACCGCCCTCGGCGGATCCGCGGTCACCAACGTCTTCGTGACGAAATTCGCCGTGTCGAATTTCGTCACGCCCACGGTCACGAATACCCCCACCGGCACGGATACCCGCACGGCCACGAATACCCCGACAGGCACGGATACCCCCACGCCCACGAATACCCCAACGGGCACGGATACCCCCACAGCCACGAATACCCCAACGAATACCCCAACGGCCACCAACACCCCCACGCCCACGAATACGCCCACGGTCGCGAATATCCCAACGAATACCCCCACGGGCACCCCCACCTCGACCGCCACCGCCACGCCCTCGTTTACGCCGACTTTAACGGGAACGCCGACCAACACTCCCACAGGCACCCTAACGGCCAATGCCCCGACGTCGACGCCCACCTCCACGCCCACGGATTCGACTACGGCGACGCCTAGCGCGACAGAGAGTTCGACAAGCTCACCGTCGCCCTCCCAAACTCCAACAGCTTCTTCAACACAAACTGGGACGTCGTCGCCTACGCTCACCGCTACGCTTTCGGCTTCGCCAACAGCCACCAATTCGGCCACCCTCACCGGCACCTCCACGGTGACTTCGACGGCTACTTCCACCGCCACCCAGACCCCCACCTCCACCGCTGCCTTGACGGCCACGGATTCGATGACGCCTACGGCGTCCCTCACCGCTACGCCTTCGGCTTCGCCAACCTCCACTCCCACGGCGACGGCCACCTCCACGCCCACGAACAGCGCCACCCTTACCGCTAGCTCCACGGCGACTTCCACGCCCACGCTGACCGCCACTTCCACCAACAGCGGCACGCCCACCCTTTCCCCCACGGGAACCCTGCCCCCAACCTCCACCGCTACCTTGACGGCCACGAATTCGGCTTCGTCGACGCCTAGCCCGACAGCGAGTTCGACAAGCTCACCGTCGCCCTCCCAGACTCCAACCGCCTCCGCGACATCGACTGGGACGTCGTCGCCCACGCGCACCGATACCTCCACGGCGACTTCCACGCCCACAAGTTCGATGTCGGCTACGCCGACCCTCACCGCAAGCCTGACGGCCACTTCCACCGACACCGGCACGCCCACCCTTTCCCCCACGGGAACCCAGCCCCCGACCTCCACCGACACCTTGACGGCCACACGCACGGCCAGTGCGTCGCCTACGGCGACGCCCACCGCCACGCTCACTTCCCCGGCCACGCCTACCAGTACCTTGACCCCGACTTTCACTTGGACGGTCACGCCCATGGGCCAACCCACTTCCACCACCACGGCAACCCCGACTTCCACGCCCCCGGGCAAATCCCCCGTGGTGGTTTACCCCAACCCCTCCAACGGCGCGCCGGTGAGCGTATTACCGCCCTTTTACACGGGAACGGCGGACGTCAAGGTCCAGGTTTTCACCACGGCCTTCCGCAAGGTCCAGGACCAAAATTATCCCTCCATGCCTTACGGCCCCCTCACGGTGCGGATGCAGGACGAATGGGGCAATCCCTTGGCCGACGGACTTTATTACGTGGTGGTCACGGTCGACGGCCGCCGTTCCATCGCCAAACTGCTGCTCCTGCGCTGACCTTCGTTTTGAAGTTCTGATAATGAGGTTAGTGCGATACCGACCTCTTTACGCTGTTTTTCTATTTAAAATCCGGCCTTCGGCCTTGAAATGAAAACTGCGTCACCCTCATTGCCTTATTCGGGCTTCGCTCGACAACCAAGGGAAAATGAGGGTAACGGCCTTATGGAAGGTCGGCACGCGCTAACGCCTTTGGGCGTAAAGAACCCGTTCACAATTCCAAATGGCACCGCAGGCCGTAGACGGCCACGGGCCCGCGGTCCTGGTTGTATCCGGGATTCCAAAAATATTGGAAATCCGGGGAAATTCCGATTTCCTTGATGGGATGAAAATTATAAAAGGCTTCAAAATCAACTTCCGGGGCGTAGTTCAACTGCCCGTCCCCCAGGTCGAAGTCCACCCCGCCGGCCTCATAATAGGCCTGGTGGCTCGCGGCCAAACCGTTGACGGCGAAACCTAAGCCCAATTGGTCGCCCGGCCGTCCCCAACGGTTTCCCGAAAGGAGGAACCCGGCCTGCGCCGTTTCGTCGATGGCGGTATAGGTCCAGGTTTCCTGGTTCCCATCCTGCCAGCCCAGGCGGGCGAAAGCCCCCAAGCCCCCTCCCAGTTCCTGTTCGCCGTTGAGCTCGAAACCCCATTTCGCCCGGTAGTGATGGGTGTCGTCCACGTTGGGGAGCTCTCCCGTGCCCGCGGCCAAGGCGAGGGCCTGGGCGTAGTTTCCCATATCGGCGTCATCGCGGAACAGCAGGAGGCGGGCCTTGCCAGGGTGGGAGGACAGTTGGTAGCGGTATTCAAACTCCACCGTGTTGCCATTGGCCTTGGCGATATCGAGGTCCATGTCCGATGAGTTGGGAACGGCATTTTCCAGGACGCTGGAAAGCCTCAAGGCCCAGTCCTTTTGGTTCAATTCAAGGTACAGCCCCCAGTCGTAACCTTGCAGGTCGGCGGGATAGTCCCAGGCGCCGTCGGCGCAAAGGGCCCAGTTGGAGAATTGGCTCCTCGGGTCGGCGCTATAGGCGTTCTGGTCGAAGAAGTCCTTCAAGGCGAATTTCCCCGCCACCAAGGTGACGCGGGAAACGTCGGCACTCTCCGCCAGCTGGTTCTGGTCGTCTTGGATCTCTTCCTGATCCCCCCCCAAGCCGAAGACCTGCCGGAAGTAAAGGCGGTTGACGATGACCTTCACGCCCACGTCCGAAACCCGGTAGATTTCGCCGTTGGGGAAGCCCGCGATGCCGGTCACGTTGCTGAAACCGCTGCCAGCCGAACTTTCCAGGTTGAAGTAAAGGGCCCCATTGTTCCAAAGCCGGCCGCCTAAAAAAAGCGTGGCGGTGGTGGAGGAATTGAGCTCGTCCCAGTCCTGAAGGCTCCCGGCCCCGGGGTTGCCCGCGTAAAGCTCCCGGAAGGTGCCGTGGTACATCGGGAACCAGGTGGTCTGGAAATGGTACGTCCAATCAGCCGGGGCGAAGGGGGCCGCAGCGGCGGCCTCTTGGGCGTCCGCCAGTTTAGGCAACGATAGAAGGAGGATAAGAAAAAAATACCGGATCCGGGATTTCATGGAGGGCAAGATACCATTTCATGGTTGCCCTTCCATAAGTTAAATCATCGTCATTTCATTTTTGAGCGGGAGGCGAAAATTCGTTTCAATGGCCTTTGTTGTCTTTATTTTCCGAGGCCTTTAATTGTTCCGCTGCGTCCAGGACGGCCTTGGTAAGTTTGTCCAATGGGTCCTTCCCCTTGTCGCCGTAGCCTTTGAGCTTGTCGATTTGCTCCAACAACACCAAGAGGTAGGTTTCCCCCATGTATTCCCTCGCCTCCGGGAAATTCGGCTTGATCTTCAGGGCCTTCCAATAGTTCTCCATGGCCAGGTCCAGCATCACGTCATCCCCGACGCCGACCCTTCTTTGGGAATGGGCCAGCATGTTGAGGATGTCGGGATTGTTCGGCTGCATCTTATCGGCCTTGTCAAAAAAATCGAGAGCGGCCTTGAAGTCTCCCGCGTTCGTCGCGGAAACCCCCTGGTTGTAAAGGGCCTCCACCCGTTTGTCCCCGTTGAAATCCGGCCCGCCCGGGGTGGGAGTCGCTTCCTCCGTCTCCGTCGCGTCAAAGGTCCGGCTGCTGGCATAAGAGTTTGCCGTCCAAAAGGCCATTAAACTCATCGCCACGAATAAGAGCATTAATCGATTTGCCATGATCGCCTCCACTTGTTTTTGACCTAGAGCGGGATCGATCCCACTCACCGTTCCTCATTACAAAGGCAAGGGTGGCAGGTTACAAGCTTTGGAAAAAATTTTCGGAGGAATGTTAGGTTCCCGTTGGCGCAGACATGAAGCGTTAAAACTTTTCCTTAATTCTTAGTTCCCGGCCACACTTAAAGCACGGGCCAAATCCAAAAAACAACTCCCACGAGGGCGATGAAGGCTCCGCTCAAGGCCTCGCCGTAGCGCTCAAAGGCGATCAAGGCAATACTGGAAGCCAAATCCACATAGTGTCCCAAGCGGGAGGCCATGGCGACGCCCGCGAACCAAACGACCAAGGCGATGGCCAGCGTGGAAAGCACGTGTCCCGTGCCGGCCTTGACCGCCGCTTCCAGGGTCTCTCTGCGCGACCATCCCCTTTGGCGGGCGATGAGGGTGATGGGAACCCAGTGGTCTGGCACGATGGTATGCAGGACGCCCACCACGGCCACCGAACCGACCAGCAGTAAAGGTCCGCTGTGGTTCACTTGGCTCCTCCGCTGGACAACCGCGTTTAGAAATCCCTTAATTCCCTCTTGCCTCGGGCGCGGACCTTCACGGGGTCGTCCTTCTCAATGATCTTGTAAAGGGCGGGCATGACGACGAGGGTGAGGAAAGCCGAGGAAAAGAGGCCCCACACCACCACGGTGGCGATGGGCCGTTGCACGTCGGACCCCACCCCCGTGGCCAGGGAGGCGGGGATAAGGCCGATGATGGCCACCATGGCGGTCATCAAGACCGGCCGCAACCTTAAGGAGGCCCCCTTAATGATGGCGTCGTCCAGGGGCAGGCCGTCCTCCCTTAAGTTGCTGATGTAGCTGACCATCAAAACGCCATGCATGGCCGCGACGCCGAAGAGGCTGGTCATGCCCACGCCCGCCGAAACCGAGAGGTGCATTCCCCTCACGTAAAGGGCGATGGTGCTGCCCACCAGGGCGAAGGGGATGGCCA
>JASHNQ010000002.1 GCA_030041545.1 candidate division FCPU426 bacterium
TGGCCGATGAGGAACATGGGCAGTTTCTCGCGCTTGGCCAGGTAAGTCAGCCGCGCCGCCGATTCCCGCACCTGGGAAACGCTTCCGGGCGCCGAGGCGATGTCGGCCAGGAAAAGGGTTTGGATGGAATCAATGACGGTCAAGACGGGCTTGGTTTTCTCGACCTGCTCCAGGATGGCCGAGACGTCGGTTTCGGGAAAGATGAAAAGGTTGTTGGATCGGATACCCAACCGTTCGGCGCGCAATTTGATCTGTTGGGCCGATTCCTCACCCGTGACGTAAAGGCATTTGCCCTGGCCTTCTTTCTGGAGCCGGGAGAGCCGGTCCACGACCTGCAAAAGAAGGGTGGATTTGCCGATCCCCGGGTCGCCGCCGATCATGACGGTTTCGCCCGGGACAATGCCGCCGCCCAAAACCCGGTCGAATTCGTTGATTTGGGTTTTGAGCCGGAATCCCTCCTCCACGTCAATCTCGTGCAAGGCGACCGGCGCGGCGGCCTCCGATGGTTTGGAAAGCTTCCGGCCCCGTTCCTCCGACTTGCCCGTGTCGGGTAGTTCCTCGACGAAGCTGTTCCATTCACCGCAGGCGTTGCACTTTCCCTGCCACTTGGGGCTCCTGGAACCGCAGTTTTGGCAAACGAATTGGGTTTTGGTTTTAGGCATAAAAAACCTTAAATTGAACCACAGAGGGCACAGAGTACACGGAGGAAGTCAAAGGATCACCCTTTGGGTCCCGTTTTTCATCAACACAACGTTGAAGTTCAAAATTAAACCAATCCGATTCTTTGTAAGTTTGAGGTAAGTCAGGGCTTGGGCTTCATGAATCGGGAGAACTTCATCAACGGCCTTCAACTCGACCACCAGGCATCTTCCAGGGAAGCATCAACTATTTGGCCGGAAATCTTATTCAATTCCTCTATAGAAGATGCTTTCGTTTCCATTTGTTCCCTGTGCCCTCTGTGGTTAACCGTGGTTTTAGTTGAATCTCTTCACATAGCCGATTTGGACCGGTAGGGCGATGGGGTTCGGAAAGTTTCCCGTCACGCCGTCCACTTCGAACGTAAAACCCATGTAATCGACGTCAAACCCGATGCCCTTATAGGCCCAGCTCGTGCCGTACCAGACGCCCGAACTCCAAAGGGAATAACCGTTGTTGGCGCTGCCCGTACCCACCAGGCCGCCCACAAAGGAAAAATCCGCCAGGAAGGCTTCGTCGTCCACCAGCTTGACGGAAAGGTCGGCCTGGATTCCCCGGACGCCTCCCCAATAGGCGCCCGACAGCCTCGCGCCGAAATAGGGAAAGTAATACCCCGCCACGAGGTTCAAAACCGTGGGGGAACCGTAAGTGAGCCCCAAGACGGGATATTCCTGGCTTGAACCCTTGGCCTTGTTGTCCCCGCGTTGGATATAGGCGATCTCGGACTTGTCGATCCTCACTTGAACGCCGTTCTCGATTTCCATGACCACGTAATCCGGCTGCTCCTCGAGGATCTTCCCGTCGAATTTCTGCCCGTCGTTGGTCATGATTTCCGCCGCGGAAACGGCCAAGGGCGATAGGAAGAGGGCTGAAAAAAAAACCCGCCCCAAAAAACGCGCCAAGGGTCCCGCGGGATTCCGGTTCATGATGGTTTTCCTAGCATTGTCTCGAGATCAAAGGGAATTATATACTTAAGTCCCGAAACCGTTGGTTGACCCGATTTTAACAAAGGTGCTGAGTTGTCGTTGCGAGGAGCCCGAATGTTTTCGGGCGACGTGGCAACCTGTACCCGTCGAAAAACGGCCGTTCCTTGGATTGTTTGGATGGCCGCGTCGGCTCAAAAGAGAGCCTCCTCGCCATGACACCTCTAGGGACTTAAGTATATAAATCCCAGATCAAAATATTATACACTTGTATACTTCCTTTTCAATAAAAAAGGCCTCCGGTGCCTGAGGCCTTTGGAAAGACGGGTTGGATTCTTAGAACGGAAGCTTGGGCTTGACCCCGCTCAAGGCGTCCTGGCCGGAGGAGGAACCGGTATTCGCCGCCCCATTGCCGAGCATGCTTCCCATGTCGAATTTCTGGTAATCGGAGGGCGGCTCGAAAAAGCTGTCGTCCAGGGACTTGGCTTCCACCTTGGTGACAACGCCCGTGTTCTTGACCTTCCCCGATGGGTCGTCGGTTTCCCACTTCATGGGGAAAAGTTTTTTCGAAATGGCCAGGTTCACGAGGGCCTTCTGGTCCGCCGGCAGCTTGTTGGCGTGGGCGGCCATTTCCGTCCCCCACCAGTTGCCGATGCCTGAGGCCAGCCACACCTTTCCATTCGCGTCGTCGGAGGTGTAATCCCACTCCTCACAGGTGTGTCCCAGGATGGCTTCGCTATTGCCCGAATCGGTTATTTTGAAATGTTTGCCGTTGCTATCGTATTTCCACTTTTCCGGGTGAAGCTGGTTGACCATGTACATTTTTTGCTGGTCCATCAGCATGGTCATTTGGTTGGTCTGCCAGTCAAAAATGGCGCTGCCCGAGAATGACTTTTGATCGTTATTGTTGCCAGTGGTGGTTTTAACCCGCATCCGGTGACCTTTAACAAAATATTGCATGGGCAGGGTTTTACCATTATTCGTCGTCATGGTCATGTCCACTTCCCCTTCGAAATCCCCGCTGGCTTGGGCTAAACCCCCGGCCAGTGCCACCGCCAATCCCGCTAAAACATTTAAAGCGTGTTTCATGTTCCCCTCCCCAAGTTTGTTGGTAGCACTCTAGCCAAACCTAATTTGGCCGACAATAAAAAAACCCCGGTGGACAAGGCTCTTTAAACTCCCCTTTTTCTAAAGCTCGTTTACCACTGAATAAGGTTTGTTTACATGTCAGCCATTTACACTTCACAAACCATACATCTGGGAGCCGCCCAGCTGGAAGAAAACCTTGTAGGTGAAGGGGTTCCCGGAATAGGTGGGTTGGTAGTCCGACGGCAGTTGGTCGTTGGTCACCGAGGCTCCGGCCCTTAATTCCCAGCCGTCCCAATAGGCCACCCGGTGGGTATATCCCAATGTCAGGGCAGCCACCCACTGGCCGGTATTGGGATTGGAAAGCCCGGGGATCGCCAGTTCATTGGGCGTGCGTTGGAGGATTTCCACCCTCCCGAACAGGGCCATCTTCCGGGTCATCAAGGCGAATTCCTCCAGGGTTGAATTCAAGAAGGCGGCATGGTCCATGTTCGTAATGCCGCCGTAAACCAGGGTGTTGTGCCAGGTCCAGTCCCCCGACAGGGGGAGATGGGTATAGAACGAAGTCGAATAACGGTTTTCATGGACGATGCCAGGTTCCGGGTCATTGACGGAGGCATAGGACGCCATGGCCATGGCTTCGGGGGAAATTTCCTGGATGGCGCGGAAGGCATAGGAGTTGGGTGTTGCGATCGGCAGATTCACCTGGGTGGGATCGGGTTCGGTGCCGTTAAAAGTCGAGGCTTCCAGGTGGAATCCGCCCAGTTTCAGCGATTCCCCAATCACCGTGCTGGAAATATGCCCCACATCCTGGCCCACATGGTGGCCCAAAGGCACATCCGGGTTGACCATTCCCGTGATGCGGTGCATGAAGGCAATGGGGCCGTCCGTGGATTCCCCCCTCGGGGCCACGAAAAGCTTCAGGTTGCTTTTGTCGTCGGAGTCGATGGCGATGGTATCGCTCAAGGTCAAGCCCATGATGGGGGAGCTGTGGGGGTGCTGGGCGTCAATGAAGGGCTGACCGTTGGCCTGGGTCTCGCCGATTTGTAAAAGTTCGGGCGTGCCCGCCTTAGGCACCAGCCACAAGTCGGTGGTCAGCATAAGGTCCAGGTTCAGGTATTGGGTGTCTCCCAGCGAGGTGCCCAAGTCAGACATGAACATGTTGGGGCCGGAAAAGTCCGTCCTCCCGCGCGCCCCTTCCTCGGTGATCCCCTCGAAAAAACCGTAGCCGTGAAGCATCAGCATGGTCATGGGCATGTGGGCCATGGGAAAGGGCATGGCCATCTGCATATCCTCGTCCCACACCTCCATGGCCCCCAGGTGCGCCAGGGGGTCGAGGAATATTCCGCCCATCTTGGACATGCCCATGGAGTCCACGGAATCGCTTTGGGGCGCGGGGGTGGGTGTTTCGGAAGGGTTGTCCTGGGCCTGGGCGGCGAGGGGAAGGAGGGCAATAGCTAAAATCGCCGAAACCAAAACTTTCAACTTTTTCAATTTCACACTTTCACACAATGTTTCTGCTTACTGCTTCCACAAGAGTTTCCAGGGATGGGCTTTCAGTTCCTCCACCAGGCTTTTTACGTCGTTGGCGACCTGCGGGTCCTTCAGAAGCACCCCCAGGGTCCCCTGCCCGTTATGGATATCGTTAGCCACCTCGTTCATGACTTTCAGGGTGTTGTCCAGGTTCTTGAGCGATTGGCTCACTTGCTGTTTATTCAAGGCCGCGGTCAGGTCGACCAGGTTCTTGGAGATTTTCTGGGCGTTGGCCATGAGTTCGGGCATTTGGTTGCTGGACCTGGCAAGTTCATCGATGATTTTCTCGACCTTGGCCCGGCTCTGGAGGGTCAAGTCCAGCAATTGGTCCGTGGCTTTGTTCATGTTGTCGAAAGAATGCAGGAAATTCTCCTTAGCCTGGGGGTCGCCCAGCATCCTCTCGAAGCTTTCCATCACGTCGCCCAATTCACTGAAGGTCAGGTCCAGGTTATTGGAATCCTTCCCCACCAGCACGTCTCCCTTTTCCAGTTCCAGACCGGTGCCCAGGTCCGCCGCGATCTGGACATAACGGGAACCCAAGAGCCCTGCGCTGTAAAGGGCGACTTGGGAATCCCTCCTCATCTTGAAATCGTTATTCGTGATCCGAAGGTCTACCAGGGCCTGGTTGTCACCCACCCGGATGTCCTTGACGAAACCCACCTTGATGCCGCCCGCGTACTCCACCGGCGCGTTGGTCTTCAAATCTCCCAGGAAATTGAAGGAAACCGTCACCACCCGGCCGCCCGGCCCGAATTGGAAATTGTTGATGAAGAGAAGCGCCACCATCAGGACGATCAAGGCCATGATGGTCATGAGGCCGACCTTGAACTCTAGGCTCCAGGTGTGGCTGTGTTGGATGTCGGGCATTTTTCAAAACCCCGAAAATCGAATTTTGAATTTTAAATTACGGGTACTTTTCAATTTGATTTCAGTTGGAATCAAATTAAAAACTTCCAAAACTCACAACTCCTAACTCCAAACTCATCACTCCGATCCGCGTTAGCGGATCGGCATCGGCCCTTCCACGCTTCCCGTCACGAACTGGCGGATGAAAGGGTCTCGGCTGTCCTTGATCTCCTCCGGCGTTCCGGATCCGATCATTTTTCCATCATATATCATGGCAATCCGGTTGGCCACTTTGTAGGCGCTGTGCATGTCGTGCGTGACCACCACCGACGTCACACCCAACTTTTTCTGCATGTCGAGGATGAGGTCGTTGATGGCTTCGGAGGAAACGGGGTCCAACCCCGACGTGGGTTCGTCATACAGGATGATCTCCGGCTCATGGGCAATGGCACGGGCCAAGCCCACCCTTTTGCGCATGCCGCCGGAGAGTTGGGCGGGCTTGAGATCCAGCGGGACTTCCTTGAGGCCCACCAGGTCCAGTTTTTCCTCGACCTTTCGCACCGCCTGGTCCAGGGGCATATGGAAATCCCGCAACAGCCGGAACGCCACATTCTCGAATACCGTGAGGGAATCGAAGAGGGCGGCATATTGGAAAACAACTCCCATCTTCTTGCGCAATTCGTTCAACTGGGTTTCGCTCAGGCGCTCCACTTCCTGGCCTTCCACCCAAACTTCACCGTCGTCGGGAAACAACAGGCCCGCAACATGCTTGAGGATGGTGCTTTTCCCCACGCCTGAGCGGCCGATAATGACCAGAGTCTCGCCCGCGAAGACCTCTAGGTCGATCTGGTCCAAGACACTCCGATCGCCGAAAGCCTTCGAGACCTTCTTTAGCTCGATGAGTTTTTTTCCGCCGTCCATGGTTCGCCTCAGATATGCAAAGCGATGAGGATCGCGTTCAGGAAATAGTCCGAGATCAGGATGAGCATAAAGGAAAACACCACCGCGTTGGTGGTGGCCCGGCCCACCCCCTCGGCCCCGTTGGTGGTGGCGAAACCCTGCCGGCAGGCCACGATGGCGATGATGGCCCCGAAGAACATCCCTTTGAGCGCGCCGCCAAGAATATCGCCCGCCTCCAGCGAGGTACGAGTGCTTTCAATGTAAACGGTGGAGGAGGTGAACTTCATCGAACAGATGAAAAGCCCCCCTATCCATCCCACCATGTCGGAAAAGATGATGAGGAGCGGCATCATGAAGGTAAAGGCCAGGAAACGCGGCACCGCCAGGTACTTCACCGGGTTGGCGGCGAGGGTATAAAGGGCGTCGATCTGCTCGGTCACCTGCATAGTTCCTATCTCGGCCGCAACCGCCGAGCCCATCCGTCCGGCGATCACCATGGCGGTCAAAACCGGGCCCAATTCCCGCACCATGGAAATGGAAACCACCGAACCGATAAACTGGGATACGCCCTTGATCTTGGTTTCCAACGTATAGCCGGATTGAAGGGCCAGCACCATGCCGGTGAAAAGGGCGGTGTTGATGGCCACCGGGATGGATTCGAAGCCGATATAGACCATTTGCTGGAGAATGAGTTTGCCGTCGAAGGGTTTCCGGAACATCCATTGATGGATGCGAAGGGTCAAAAAGACCATCTCGCCCATGTCATGGATGAAAAAGGAAAGGAACCCGCCGAACCGTTCGATCCAGTACTTTAATTTCATTGTTATCCAAAACCTAAAATGCGGTCATTGCGAGGAATGAGCCCCCAATAGGGGCTCGTAGATAACGAAGCAACCTCAGTTTAAATATGCCGTTGACAAAGAATCTACGACCAAAGCTAAAACCACCCATGAACTGAGGTTGCTTCGTCGCAGAAACCGCTCCTCGCAATGAAAGCCATTTTATAAATATATTCTCGGTACCCGCTCCCCCACCGCGCAAAGCAGCTCATAGGAAATGGTCCCGGCCTTGGCGGCCTGCTCTTCCACGGGCAAAACGGCCTTTCCATCCCGCCCGAAAATCGTGGCCACGTCTCCAACTTTTACGCCGGGAACCTTGGAAACGTCGGCCATGGACATATCCATACAAACCGTACCGATCAGCGGGATCCTTTTTCCCCTTATGAGGCAAAAACCCTTATTCGACAGGCTGCGCAAGACCCCATCGGCATATCCGATCCCCAGGGTCGCCACCTTGATCCTTTTTTTCGCCTTGTAGGTCCTGCCATAGCTGACCGATTCGCCTTTTTCCAAGGTCTTAACATGCAGGATTCGGGTTTTCAATTGCATGACGGGCGTCAGTTTTACCCGGTTTTTCATTGCCGGATGGGGGTAAACACCGTAAAGGGCGATGCCGGGCCTCACCCAGGTCCCCTTGGATTGGGGATAATAGGTGATCAGGGCCGCGCTGTTGGCCACGTGGGTGGCGGGCCGGATGCTGGTATGCCGGTGGATTTTATCCAAAGCCTGCTTAAAAAGG
>JASHNQ010000020.1 GCA_030041545.1 candidate division FCPU426 bacterium
ACCCCCACTTCCACACCCACGGCCACTTTCACCGCCACCTCCACATCCACGGATACGGCTACCCCAACCTACACTGCCACGGACACGTCCACCTCCACCCCCACCTCCACCCCCACCCTCACCCCGACCCCGACGACGACTTCCACTTGGACGGACACGCCGACTCCCACTTCCACCCCAACGACGACCCCAACGTCCACGCCTACCTCCACCTCCACTTCCACCTTCACGCCTACCAACACCGCCACACCCACTTGGACGGCGACACCCACCTGCACTTTCACCCCGACTTCCACTCCCACCCTCACCCCGACCTTCACGCCGACCTTCACCCCCACGCTCACGGCCACATCCACCGCCACCTTCACCCCCACCTGGACCTTCACGGTCACGCCCACTCCCACGGCCACTTCCACCCCCACCAACACCCCCACGCCCACGCCGGGCCTCCAAATCCAAAAGGCGCCGTCCGAAACCACGGCCCATGTGGGCGACACCATCGTCTACCAAATCCTCCTCACCGTTTCGGGCTCCACCGCCTCCAACGTCCAGGTCACCGACACGCTGCCCGCCCAAGTTGATTTCTCCGGGCTGGGCCAGCCCACGCCCGCCGTGACGGGCGAGACCCAGGCAAGGACCGGCTCTGTGTTGAGCTGGTCCTTCCCGGCCTTGCAGCCGGGTGTCTACCAGCTGCCTTACACGGTCACGGTTCCCACCTCCTTGACGGAACAAACCGTGCTTTTAAACGACGCCCAGGCGGATTTCTCCGGCGGCCAGCCCCAATCCGTCACCGCGCCGGTGACGGTGGTCTTTCCCATCAGCGTCCAGGTGGCCGTCTACAACTCGGCAGGCGAACTGGTCACGACCCTCCTCACCCAAAACTTCGCCCAAGTCGTCCCCGCCTTTGAGCTTTCCTCCTCCTCCCTCACCAACCAGGTCGC
Organism: candidate division FCPU426 bacterium; assembly: GCA_030041545.1. GTDB lineage: Bacteria > Oederibacteriota > Muellerivitia > Muellerivitales > Muellerivitaceae > JAJPJW01. The sequence continues at coordinate 942 of JASHNQ010000020.1, forward strand.
CTCCACTTCCGTCACCATCTTCGGCGCCGCCGTGGCCTCCTGGAACGGCACCAACCAACAAGGCAACCCCGTCACCAATGGCCAGTACTACCTCAAGGTGGAAAGCGTCGGCCCCTCCGGGGTCGTCACCACCGTCACCCAGCAGGTTTCCGTCAACCGTTCCTACGCCACCCTCTCGGTGGCGGTTTACAACGAAGCCGGTGAAGTGGTCAAACATCTTTACCAATCCACTTCCACCGGTACGGGCAACTCCATCCAAGCCATGGGGTTATCCTCCAGCGTCGTTTCGCCCGGCGGTTCCGCCAACTCCGCCTCTCAGGTCACCATTTTGGTATCCCAGGCCGGCGGGGGCGTGACCGTGACCTGGGACGGCACCAACGACCAGGGTGCAATGGTGACCAACGGCCAATATTACGTGGAGGCCACCCTGATCAACGGCGTCCAGGACCAAGTCCTCACGCAGCAGGTGTCGGTGATCGACGGCCGGGGGCTGGTGGCCGGGGGGCTGATCGTGGCGCCCAACGTGCTCTCCCAAGGAAAGACCACCACGGTTTTCACCCTGGGTCCGGGCCAGGCTTACACCCTCAAGGTGCGGGTTTACGACGTGGCCGGGGAATTGGTGGGGGTTATCCAGGGGGCTCCGGGATCAGGACAGGCGTCCTGGAACGCGGCCGGGCTGGCCAGCGGCTTGTACATCGCGGTGGCGGACGTCCAAAGCCCTGAGGGCGGCGTCATCGCCCGTGAAACCGCCAAACTGGCCATTCAACATTAGGCCAGAAAGACCTCTTCCCTTTTTTCTGTTGTAGGGCGTTTGAGGGAGAACGGGAAAACGTGGCTTGGTTAAGGGGTCGCCGTCGGCGTTGAAGTGGGCGTGAGAGTGGGGGTATCGGTGATGGCCGGGGTTTTGGTAGGGGTGCGGGTGTTAGTCGGCGTGTGGGTGTCGGTGGAGGTGAAGGTGGGCGTGTCCGTGGGTACCGGCGCCGGTACGGTGGGGTTGTTATTATGGGTATTACAGGACTGCAGCCCCGCGGAAAGGACCACGACGGCAAAGAGTAGGCTGACGCAGGCTTTCTTTTTCAAGGGGACCCCCCAACGGGTTTGGGGCCCGATTATACCACCTCCACCATCCCCCTCTTGGAGCATCCAGGATTGAACGCTGGTGGAAGCCGTTTATTTCTTGGGAGTTTTAAGGGAAAAAGTATGCGCGACCCAGCCCACGACCCAGAAAGCGAAACCCAGGATGACCATAATCCAACCCACTAAAGTGATGAAAAAGGCGGTTTCGCCCAGCCAAGTCCATTTCCGCCACCACCCGACTGCGAAGAAGGCGGCTCCCACGGCCATCACCAGGATGCCCGTCCCCAGGGTGCCACGGGCCGCCCTTTTTTCCTGGAGCATGGTCGCGCCGTAGGGAATCTGTTCCATGAAAGCGATGAAATCGACCATCCGCTTTCCCAATCCTGGGCGGGAGGAAGGCTTCAGGCTTTTTTCCCCCCGCCTGGAGGTGGGACTTCTCACTGGGCGCCCTTTCAAAGGTTTGGATGCGCCTTATTTAATCCCCAGCGCGTGGAAGATCACGTTGAGGGTGAAGGCGAAGATCGCGCCGCCCAAGAACATGCAGACCGGAAGGGTCAAAACCCAGGCCAGGGCGATGTTGCGCAAGGTCTCCATTTGAAGCCCGGAACGGTTGGCCGCCATGGTACCCGCGATGCCGGAGGACAGGATATGGGTCGTGGAAACCGGCAGCCCATACTTATCCGCGGCCATGATAGTCAGTGCGGCCACCAGCTCGGCGGAAGCCCCTTGGGCGTAAGTCAGGTGGGATTTCCCGATCTTCTCGCCCACCGTCACCACGATCCTCTTCCATCCGATCATGGTGCCGAGCCCCAAGGCCAGGGCCACCGCGAATTTCACCCAGGCGGCGATGAACTTCGTGAGATTATCCATGTGCTTGGCCAGGTCCTTTGCGGCTTTTTGTTCGGCCGGATCGGTCAAAAGGTTCTGTTTCACGGCCTTGGCCAGGGACGCCGAGGTGAGGTAGAGGTCGTTGCGAAGGGCGCGCCGCTGGTCGTCGTTGAGTTCAGTGAGGCTCTTGTGCCCCTCCAGTTCCGAGGAAATCTCCCGGCACTTGGTGCCGATGGCCGCGAAGGTGTCCGGCCCCATCTTGCCCGATGGCTTCAGGTAATCGGAGAGGTACTGCTCGGCCACCGGGCCGGCCGCCATGGCCGCTCCCGGGGAGTGCTTGTCCATCTGGAAGGAAATCGTCTGGGCGGTGGACGAAAGGTCCTGGATCGCCTGCGGGTTGGTGTCCAAGTTCACGGCGAAGGTGGCAGGCACGATGCCGATGAGGATGAGCATGATAAGCCCCATGCCCTTCTGGCCGTCGTTGGAGCCGTGGGCGAAGCTGACGCCCGTGCAGGTCAGGATCAGGAGGATCCGAATCCAAAGGGGCGGGGCTTTTTTCCCCTCGGGGGCTTCGTACAATTCCTTGTTCTTGATGAGGACCTTGGTGGCCAAGAGGAGGAGGCCCGCGCAGAGGAAGCCCATGATCGGCGAGAACAGGAGGGCCTTGCCCGTGTCGATGGCCTTGTCCCAGTTGACGCCTTCGCCGAAACCGTGCCCGTTGGAGAGCATGGCGTTGGCGAGGCCCACGCCCATGATGGAGCCGATCAAGGTGTGGGAGCTGGAAGCCGGTAGACCAAAGTACCAGGTGCCCACGTTCCAGATGATGGCGGAAATCAGGAGGGAGAAGACCATGGCGAACCCCGCGGCCGAACCCACGTGGATGACCAACTCCACGGGCAGCAGGGCGACGATGCCGAAAGCCACCGCGCCGGTGGAGGTCAGAACGCCCAGCAGGTTGAACAGGCCGGACCAGACCACCGCTATCCAGGGCTTCAAGGTATGGGTGTAAATGACCGTGGCCACGGCGTTGGCCGTGTCATGGAAGCCATTGACGAACTCGAAGGAAAGCGCCAGCCCCAAGGCCAGCAAAAGAAAAATCACGTGCCCGAAGGATAGGACCTGCCCGAATATTTCCACGGTACTCCTCCCGCGCGGATGTGATGAAGCCAAGGCATACAGCGGGAGGACTATGGCGGGCGAAGGTTTCGGTAGTGTTACAAAAAAAGTCGGCCGGGGTTAATACAGCCTGGATTTTGGCCGAAAATGCGCTTTTCCGGACCCGGGAGGCTCTCCCGGTTTTTTGCCTCGAGCAGCGGTTCGAAATCAGTGGCAATCGGACTCCACCAGCCTTCGGTCCTTGGGGAACTTATCCCAACCGTTCTGGGCGGCATACTGAAGGACCAGGGGGATGCGTTGGGCGAACATGCGCTTCCAACCCTCGCCCATGAATTTCTTGACGGCCAGGCCCCTAAGTCCCTTGAAGCCCTCGTGGAGGAGCGTCAGGCGGGTGCCGTTGCCTTCCTCCTTGAGGGTCCAAGTAATGATGAAAGGGTCTTTCCCTTCGTCGTTTCCGGCCTGGCTCCAGCAAAGTTTATGGGGCTTTTCCACCCCTAAAACCTCGCACCGGGCCGTGCCGTCCCATCCCATCACGGGCTTGGCGTAGAACCGGAATTTTTGGCCTTTCACCGGTTTGAAATCCTCGTTTCGCATGAGCCATTGTTCCAAGGCCGCCGGTTCGGTTAACGCGTTCCACACGTGCTCGATGGGGTAGGGGTAAAAGGCTTCCAATTCAAGTTTGGCCATGCTTCCTCCTCAAGTACTCATTCAAGGCCGCCAGCCTGACCACCCAATAGGTTTTGTGGGACGAAACCCAATAAGCGACCTCCCGCAACGGTTCGGGAGTGAGGCGATAAAATCGTCGGCGGCCTTCCCGGCGTTCCCCCACCAAACCGGCTTTTTTAAGAACGGCCGGGTGCTGGGAAAGGGCCGGCGGGGTGGCGTGGAAATCCTTTGCCAGTTCCGAAACCGGTTTTTCCCCCTTTTCCAAAAGTTCCACATTAATTGTTTTCCACCCGAACCTCCTGGTCCTTCCGGATAGAATGAAATGCCTGTTATGAAAAAAACGTTATGCCTCGGCTTTTTCGCCCTTTGGTTAAACCCCATTTCCCTGGGGGCCCAATGCGCCCCCGTCAGCGCGAGGATTTGCGAGTCCGGCGACGACACCACCCAGGTTTGGGTGAACGGATCCTACCTGGGTTCCAAGGACTACTGCAACCTTTCCAGTGGCTGCAGTCCGGACAGCCTTTGTTTTCCCGTGCCCCTGGGCAAGCTTCCCGGCCCCCAAGTTTGCATCGCGGTGGAGACCACCAACGTCAATCCCGTCATGGTTTTCAGCTCCTGGGAACTGGAAGTGGATTGCGCGGGCAACAAACCCTTCGTCGTCAACAGCGAAAATCCCGCTGAATCGGGCATTTCCCTTGACTGGGACCCGGCCGGAGGCTCCTCCTGCGGCTTGGGCCATTTCCCTCCCGTGGACGGCCAGGGGAACAATTGGACGGACCTGGCTTATAACCCGGCTTCCAACCCCTTCACCTTGACCGGCGAGGCCGTGACCGCCAACACTTGGAGCTGCGCCCGGATCATGAACGCCTTCACCGGCGCCGTGATTCCCTATATTTCCTACGCCGCGGGCGCGGCCGGGTCGGGCCCCACCAGCGCCTGCGGCGTGCTCTATTGGCGCCAGATTGCCAAACTACCGGTATGGATCTATGCCTCCCCACCCACCGCGGTTTTCACATCCACCCCCACCTTCGCTTCGACCCCGCCTCCCACTCCGATACCGAGGTTGACGGCGACCTTTATTCCGTTGCCCTTTTTCACCTTTACACCGATCCCCATTCCCCGCCCCACGCGTACTCCCACCCCCTTCCCTCCACCCAGGTTGTTCCAAGTACCAACCCCTACCCGCCGCCTCAAGCTCAAACCCACACCCACTTTCGTCTGGGCGACTCCTACGCCAACCTGGACCTATCTTCCCCTACCTGCCTGGACGCCATCGCCCCCGCCTCCGCGCCGAAAACCCACCCCTATCCCCGCCTGGCTCCCCACCTTGGTCAAGGCCCAAGCGGTGGTCTTCCAAACCCCGCCGGTTGAGATTTACGTGACCTTTGGGGACGGCCCCGGCCGTTACCAATTGGAGGTCGTGGATGCCAAGGGGAATCCCCTGGAGGTGATTTTTGATAAAAAAATCGTGGGCGCGGGGGACGACTGGGCCGCCTGGGACGGCAAGGACGGCCGGGGGCATGACGCGCCCCCGGGCCAGTATTTCGTGATTTTCTACAAGGACGGAAAGCCGCTGAGGAGTATCTCCGTTTACAAATCGGGAGCCGGCCACTGAGGAAAAACGCTTCAAGACCTTTCGAACTATCCATTTAAATTTCCGGAACCGTCCACCTGATACAACGTTTTTTATGTTTGATGTCTGCAAAAGTAATTCAATAGGCGGTTCTCTCCGATGGGCCTTAAATAAGCGTAAGGACGTCAGTAGCCACCCCCATCACCTGGACTTTCTGTGCCCGTCATTCCGCGCCGGCCCAACGCCGTTACGTGACCGAGCCCTACCTGTCGATGAATTCGGGGAACCTTAAAAAATATTTCCAACAAAACGGGCGTTTTCCAGGTCAATAACCTGATGGCGTATAATTTTTGGGCTTTCCCGCCCAAAATTTTTCAACAGGCTTAAAATTTCTACTTAAAACGTTTCCGATTGTCCGGAAAACCTTTTTATTTTCTTTTTTTCCACGCCGAATATTTTTAATTCTGAAATTTAAAGTCCGTAAAATTTGAGATTCTTCCAAAATTATCGACGAAACCATCTCCCCTGACGTTCCTTCAATCGATTCCTTCCCGCGATTTAATTGGCACATCCTTTGCACAGCTTAAGGGGGTGCTGGAACCGTTAAGGATCGGAGGAGGATGCGACATGATTTCAGAACTGCCGGTGCTGGAGGATTTTTCCAAGGACGATATCCTGGACAAGGAGGGGGATGCCTCCCATCCCCATCCCTTTTATATTTTGGAACAAAAAAGTGTCGCCTGCTTTTTTGAGCCGGTCCTGTCGGTGCAAAAAATGGGGGTCATCGGTCTGGAAACCGTGCGCCTGGCGGTGGACCCCTTCGATCCCAGCCGCCTCATTAAGCCCCGCGACCTTTTCCAGAACATGACCGCCGAGGATTCCCATTTAAGGCTTCCCTTGGACCGACTCTTGTGGCAGAAATCCCTGGAGGCCTTTTTCCCTCTCCAGGTGAAGGCCCCCCATTTGCTGATGTTCCTGGACGTGGAACCCTCTGTTTTGGAGGAGTCCACCGTGGGCTCGTACCACCTGATGATCCAGGTCAGGAATATGGAGCTGGATCCCCGCCGGATCGTCGTCCAACTTTCCCTGGCCGAGCAGGTCAACCCCTGGCCCATCCAGCGCTTCGTTGAATTCCAACGGGGCTTCGGTTTCCTGACCTCCTTGAAGGACGTCAGTAGCCACCCCCATCACCTGGACTTTCTATCCAGGGTGAACCCCGATATGGTGAAGGTGGAGGATAAGCTGGTGCGGGGGCTGGCGGGCAGCCGGGAGAAGCAGGCGGATTTCCTGGGCTTCCTGAAAAAGGCCCATTCACTGGGCATCCTGGTCACCGCGGGGGGCATTGAAAGCGAGGAGGACGCGCTGGTGGCGCTGGAATTCGGAACCGACCTGGTGCAGGGCAAATATTTCTCGAAGAACTACAAGAAAGGCCCGGTATTCATCCTGAACCGGAAGTCCCGCATGGAGTTCCTGGCCTCCCGTTTCAAGCGCCGCCTGCAGGGGAGGGCCGACCGGGACCGGGACTTGAAAAAACGCTGCGACGCCGTCGCGGCGAGCCTGGCGGCCTGCCTGTCGAAAAACCCCGCCGGGGACTGGGCGGGCGACCTGCTGGCCTTGTCCCGGTCCTTCCCGCAGCTGGAATGCCTGTACCTTTTGAACGCCGAGGGGGTCCAAGTCACCGAAACTGTTTGCAGCCAACACCATATCCCGGAACGCAAGTGCATCCTGTTCCAGCCCTCCCCCAGGGGGACCGACCATTCCCTGCGGGAGTTTTACCACGCCCTTCATTCCGCGCCGGCCCAACGCCGTTACCTGACCGAGCCCTACCTGTCGATGAGTTCGGGGAACCTTTGCGTGACGGCGGCCATAGCGGTGGGAGACCCCTCGGGCGATTTTCCTATCCTTTGCGCCGACCTGAACGTGGCGAAGGTGTAAGTCTTTCCGTCAAAAAAACGCGCCTATCAAGACGAGGAACAGTCCCGTCAAGAGCAAGCCGTCGGCGATTGCGCCGTGCGCGCCGGCCTTCTTCCCAGAACGGGCCAGGACGATCACATAAGCGTTCCAACCCGCCGAAGCGAGCAAAACCGCGCAACCTAATTGGATGGAGAAGGAAAGTTCCAGCAGGTTGAACTGGCCCAAGGCGAAAACGGTGATGAGGATGGCCAGGACGATGGCCACGGACCAGGGGCGCCAATGGATGGCGGACTCCAAACGGCTCACTTGGGAAGTTCCGTCATTCGGATTCGGTCTTCTTCGACAACCGTGAAAAAGCCCGTTAAATGGGGGCGGGCCTTTAGGATCCTCGCCACAAGCCCCGAAAGGGAATCCGTTGAATCCATTGAAATCCTGAACAATACGACCCCTGAGGAAGCGGGAAGATGGGAATGAAAGGCCAGTTCCCCGAAATCCTTGTCGAAGGTCAGGAGAATGCGGTTTTCGGCCTGGGCCTTGGAAAGAACCCGGTCGTCATCACTGCCGGGGGCGTCCTCGCGGACCCATGAGACGTCGTGCCCTGCTCTTCTGAGGAAAAATACCGTTTCACCGGGAAAATTCTCGTCGGCCAATAACCGCACTTCTAAGATTTCACCGGATAGACTTTCTCGGCGTTTAATATGGCGGAAGCATAACCAAGGCAGGCTTGTAGGTCTTCATGGGTTAAACCCGGGTAATTTCCGAGGATGTCCTCTTCCCTCCACCCCTGGGCCATGAGTTCAATCAAGAAATCAACGGAGAGGCGAGTCCCTTTGACCACGGGTTTTCCCAAAAGGATTTTTGGGTCAATAATGATACGGTCCTGCCACCTGACCAAAAGTTGCTTTTTGGAAGAACCAGTCATGCCTCCTCGGTAATGGGCTTTCCCTTCATAGACCGAAGGTCCCTTGGCAGGTAGGGGGGCAGATCTATAAACCGGGTCGGTGAAAATCTTTTTTTTGGGATTTCTCTTCGAAGGATGCGCCATGTTCCACCTCGGCTTTATGAACAGACCGATTATATATTAAAACCAATGGTAGGGCGGCTATTTCCCGAACACCTTATGCCACAGGAGACGCAAGGGGTCGTAGTATTTGTCCACCACGCGTTCCTTCAAGGGGATGATGGCGTTGTCGGTGATGTGGATGTCCTCGGGGCAGACCTCGGTGCAGCACTTGGTGATGTTGCAGAAGCCCAAGCCATGTTCGTTTTTAAGGATCTCGGTGCGGTCCAAGCCGTCGAGGGGGTGCATTTCCAGGCTCGCGATACGCACGAAAAAGCGCGGCCCGGCGAACTGGCCCATCTGGTCGTGGTCGCGCAGCACGTGGCAGGTGTTCTGGCAGAGGAAACACTCGATGCACTTGCGGAACTCCTGCACCCGGTCCGCGTCTTCCTGCTCCCAATGCCAGTCCGCGCCCTCGCGGGGCGTGAAGGGCGGGATGCGCTTGTTGACCTCGTAATTCCATGAAACGTCGGTGGCCAGGTCCTTCAGGAGGGGGAAGGTCTTCATGGGGGTAACCGTGACCGTCTCCCCTGCCTGGAACGTGTTCATGCGCGTCATGCACATGAGGCGGGGCTTGCCGTTGACCTCGGCCGAGCAGGAGCCGCATTTGCCGGCCTTGCAGTTCCACCGGCAGGCCAGGTCGGAGGATTGGGTGGCCTGGATCTTGTGGATGACGTCCAGCACCACCATGCCTTCCTCGACATCGACGTCGTAATCCTTGAGTTGCCCGCCTTCCGAGTTGCCCCGGTAGACCCGCATGTGGACTTTCGACATGACTTTCTCCCTTTATTCAAATCGCAGTCATTGCGGGGAGTGTCGACCGTATAGGTCGACGTTTACGCCGAAGCAACCCCAGTCTGAATAATTTCCACATTGGGAAAAGGCTTATTTAAAACTGAGGTTGCTTCGTCCTGTTCGCCCGCCTATCCGGCGGGCATTCCTCGCAATGACAGCTACCTATATTGCGCTTACGCTTCGCCGCGCAATTGTTTAAGGATTTCCGGTTTCAATAAATGCGCGTTGACCAGTTCATCCTCCAGTTCCTTGGGCAACTGGGGCAGGTCTTCCTGGAGGACTTCCATCTTTCCGCCCTTCCCGCGCACCACCATGCGTTTCTTGGCGAACTTGTTCACGTAACCCGAGTAATCGGTGCGGGTATGGGCGCCACGGGATTCCTTGCGCTCCTTGGCCGCCCGCACGATGGCCTCCCCCACTACCAGCATGTTGCGAAGGTCCAAGGCCACGTGCCAGCCGGGGTTGAACATGCGGTTGCCCTCGGCGGAAACCTTGTGGAGGCGCTCTTCCAAGGAAACCAGGTCCTTGAGGCAGCCGTCCAAGAGGCTTTCCTCGCGGTACATGCCCGCGCCCTTTTCCATGACGGTCTGGAGGTCCGCCAGGATCTTGTAGGAAACCTCGCCGCCCTGGTTCTCGAAGGGCCGGTTCATTTCCTTGTTCAGTTCGGTGACGCGGGACTCGTCCACCTTGGGAAAATCCTTCATTTTCTTCGCGTAGGCGGCCGCGTGTTCGCCCGCCAGCTTGCCGAAGACCACCAGGTCGGAGAGGGAGTTCCCCCCCAGGCGGTTGGAGCCGTGCATGCCCGCGGAGCATTCCCCGGCGGCGTAAAGGCCCGGCACGTTGGAGGACTGGGTGTCCGGGTCCACCTTGAGGCCGCCCATCATGTAATGGCAGGTCGGGGAGATTTCCATGGGCACCTGGGTGATGTCCACGTCGGCCAGCTGCTTGAACTGGTGGTACATGGAGGGCAGCTTTTTCTTGATATCCTCGGGCGTGCGGCGGGTGGCGATATCCAAAAACACGCCGCCGTGCTCGCCCCCGCGGCCTTCCTTGATCTCGTTCCACAGGGCCCGCGCCACCACGTCCCGGCTCATGAGCTCGGGGGGCTTGCGTTCGGTGACGGTTTCCTCCTTCTGGCCCTCCACCACGACCTTTTGGAACCAGGCGTCCGCCTCTTTCTCGGAATCGGCGTATTTGCCCTTGTACTTGTCCGGGATGTACTTGAACATGAACCGCTCGCCCTTGTTGTTCTTCAGCACCCCGCCCTCGCCCCGCACGCCCTCGGTGATGAGGATGCCCCGAACCGACGGGGGCCAGCACATGCCCGTGGGGTGGAACTGGATGTACTCCATGTCGGTGAGTTCCGCCCCGGCCAGGTAGCCCAGGGCGAAACCGTCCGCCGTGCATTCCCAGGAGTTGGAATTGACGAAGTACAGCTTGCCGATGCCGCCGGTGGCAAGGACGATGGACTTGGCCCGGAAAACGACGGGCCGCCCGGTCTCCCGGAAATAGCCGAAGGCCCCGGCGACCTTGTCCCCGTCCTTCAGGAGGGAATAGATGGTGCATTCCATGTGCGCCTCGATGCCGGAGTGAACGCCCTTGTCCTGCAGGGTGCGGATCATCTCCAGCCCCGTGCGGTCGCCCACGTGGGCCAGGCGCTTGTAGGTGTGGCCGCCGAAATGGCGCACGTTGATGTTGCCCTTGCCGTCGC
>JASHNQ010000021.1 GCA_030041545.1 candidate division FCPU426 bacterium
GATTCGGGGTTGGATATCGACGCCTTGAAGGTCGTCGCTGACGGGGTCAATGCCCTGCGCCGCAAGGACAGGTCCTTCCTCCTGGTCACCCATTACCAGCGCCTCTTGGATTACATCGTGCCGGACCAGGTGCACGTCCTGGTCAACGGCCGGATCGTGAAGACCGGCGGCAAGGAATTGGCCCTTGAGTTGGAAGAAAAAGGCTACGGTTGGATTACGGGGACCGAGAAGGTGAAGGCGTAACTCCAATGGTTGAATTAAGAGAAAATTACCTTAAGACCTTTGAAAAATTGTCGACAGCGGCCGGCAAAGAGGCCGCTTGGCTGAAATCCTTGAGGGAAAGGGCTTTGTCGTCCTTCAAGGAAACCGGATTTCCCACGCCGAAGGATGAATATTGGAGATATACCGACCTCAGCACGAACCTTCTTAAAACTTCCTTTGGGTTCGAAGCCGAGACCGCGGCAAAAACAGACATCCAAGCCCGTCTGAAGTCATTGGGTTTCGAAATCCAAAATGCCGATGTTCTTGTTTTTGTGAACGGTCATTTTTTCGGTCAGGCCTTTTCCGGGACGAATAACCGGGTGAAATTCCTTGAGATAAAAAAATTAACAGGCGCTTTGTCCGGAGGCATTCCACAACAATCGCTTGGAACCGTTCTGCCTTTCGAAAAACGTCCTTTTGCCGCTTTAAATACCGCTTTCTTTACGGACGGCTTGTTTTTAAAAGTTCCGGAGGGGCAACAAGTTCCAAACCCTATTCACGTTGTTTATTTGTCGACCAATGGAAATCAAGCGACCCAATCCCATGTCCGCAACTTGGTGGTGATGGAAAATGACAGCCGTGCGACCGTGGTCGAGCATTACCTGGGCGACGCTGTCAGCCCCTATTTGACCAATGCCGTCACCGAAGTGAGGCTTTCCCGGGGCGCGGAATTGGAGCACGCCAAAATCGAACAAGAGGACCCAAAAGCCTACCACATCGGTACCCTGGCCGTGAAACAGGAGGAAGGAAGCCGTTTCGTCTCCCGCACTTTTTCCCTCGGCGGGTTTTTGGCCCGCAACGAGGTGGAAACGTCCCTGGAGGGGAAAAAGGCGGAATGCTCCCTGGAGGGCCTTTTCCTAGTAAAGGGCAAACAACATTCGGACAACCGCACCTTCATTGACCATAAATCACCCGCCTGCAAGAGCGAGGAATTCTTCAAGGGCGTGCTGGACGGCGAGGGCACGGGCATCATGGACGGCCACATCCTGGTGCGGGAAAACGCCCAAAAGACCGACGCCCGCCAAAGCGCCCACAACCTGCAGCTTTCCAACGCCACCAAGCTTTATTCCAAGCCCCAGCTTCATATCTACGCCGACGATGTGAAATGCTCCCATGGCTCGGCCACGGGCCAGCTGGCGGAGGAAGCCCTTTTCTACCTGCAATCGCGCGGCATCGGCCGGAAAGAGGCCAAAAGCCTGTTGGTGTACGCCTTCGCGGACGAGATGGTGGAGCGTATCACGACGGAATACTTGAAGGCGCCTTTACGGGGGATGGTCCAAAAATGGATGGGGCCAGAAGGGAATAAACCATGAAAACTAAAACAAAACCCCCGAAACCCATCCGGCTCCTTAATGGCCGGCAGGGAAGAGCAACAACGTCTGATATTGCGAAAATCCGCAAGGACTTTCCCATCCTGAAGGAAAAAGTCCATGGGAAACCCCTGGTTTACCTGGACAACGCGGCTACCACCCAAAAACCCCTATCCGTTATCGAAGCCCTGGACCGCTATTACCGGAAGTACAATTCCAACATTCACCGGGGGCTCCATCTTCTAAGTGAAAAGGCCACGGAAGCCTATGAAGCCTCCCGGGTCAAGGCCCAAAAATTCCTCAACGCGGCTGACTCGCGGGAAATCATCTTTACACGGGGCGCCACCGAAGGCATCAACCTGGTGGCCCAAACCTGGGGACGGCAAAACGTGAAGTCCGGGGACGAAGTGCTGGTCACCCACATGGAGCATCACTCCAACATCGTGCCCTGGCAGATGCTTTGCGAGGAAAAGGGCGCGACCCTGAAAGTGGCGCCCATCAGCGACGCCGGCGAGTTGGTGATGGAAGAATTTTATAAACTTCTCACGGCTAAAACCAAAATTTTGGCCGTTACCCACGTTTCCAATGCCTTGGGCACGGTCAACGATATCGAGGAAATTGTCAAAGTCGCCCATGTTTGCGGGGCCAAGGTTTTGGTGGACGGCGCCCAATCCATCCCCCACATGGCCGTGAACGTGCAGGGAATGGATTGTGATTTTTTAGTTTTCTCTGGTCACAAGATCTACGGCCCCACGGGTATCGGAGTGTTGTACGGGAAATACGCTTTGTTGGATTCCATGCCACCCTACCAGGGAGGGGGCGACATGATTTCCTCGGTTACCTTCGAGAAAACCCTTTATAAAAAACCTCCCCATAAGTTCGAGGCGGGGACGCCCCATATCGCGGGCGTGATCGGCCTGGGGGCCGCGCTGGATTACGTCTCCCAAATCGGCCTAGGAAATATTGCCGCCCATGAGCACGACCTCTTGGTTTATGGGACGAAAATTCTTAAAGAAATACCTGGACTTACGTTGGTGGGGACGGCCGCCCATAAGGCGGGAGTGCTGTCGTTCACGCTGGAGGATATCCACCCCCACGACATCGGCACCATCCTGGACCGGCAAGGGATAGCCATTCGCGCCGGGCACCATTGCGCCCAACCCGTGATGGACCGGTTCCAGATCCCCGCCACGGCACGGGCCTCCCTGGCGCTTTACAACACCCGGGAGGAAATCGACGTTTTGGCGAAAGCCATTCACAAAGTTTTGGAGGTCTTCAAATAATAATTTTGAATTGTTGTGAATTTCAATCCTAAATATGGATAGAAATTTTCCATAATTTAAAATTAAACATTAAGAATTTAAAATTCGCGACCGATTTTTAGGAGAGCACATGTCCGAATTCAGCGACCTTTACCAGGATTTAATCCTGGATCACCAGAAAAACCCCCGCAACTTCGGGGAATTGGCCGGCGCCAACCACCACGCGGACGGCTATAACCCATTATGCGGGGACAAAATCGCGCTGGACCTAAAGGTGAACGGGCAAGGCGTGATCGAGGACGTGAAGTTCAAGGGATCGGGCTGCGCCATTTCCAAAGCCTCGGCTTCCATGATGACGGTGGCTTTGAAGGGAAAAAAGACCGCCGAGGTGGAAAAGATGTTCACCCAATTCCACGACATGGTCATGGGCAAGGAAGGGGCCCCCATGTCCGACCTGGGCAAACTGAAGGTTTTCGCCGGAGTACGGGACTATCCCGCGCGCGTCAAATGCGCCAGCTTGGCCTGGCACACCCTGGAAGCCGCCCTGCACGACCAAAAAGAGGTCGTTTCCACCGAGAGCGGGGAGGAGAGCTGAGATGGCCTACGAACTTGTCACCCTCACGCGCGACTGCAAGGCCATCACCATCCCTTATGGCACCGAAACCGTTGTGTTCAAGGATGAGAAGGCCTACATCACCCAGACCCTGGGCGGCAGTTTCACCCTCCAGCGCGATAATGGCCAATTGGTGCGCATCGACGGCCATGACGCGGACGCCTTGGGGAAGGAGGTGCCCCACGAAGCCAAGGTTTTCAAGATCGAGTATCATGACGAAGTGCAGCGCGAGGACAAGGACATTGAGAAGGACGTCTGGGACCGCCTCAAGACCTGCTACGACCCCGAAATTCCCGTGGACATCGTGGAACTGGGGCTCATCTATAGCTGCAAGATCACGCCCCACCCCCAAGGCGGCAAAAAGGTTGAAATCGTCATGACCCTGACCGCCCCGGGCTGCGGCATGTCCACGGTCCTGAAAACCGAGATCGAGCAAAAGCTCAGCCGCATCCCGGGCGTCAAGGAAGCCGTCGTGGACGTCACTTTCGACCCGCCCTGGAACCAGTCCCTCATGAGCGAAGCCGCCCGGCTGCAACTGGGGATGATGTAAAAAATCGACAAGCGTTTTCCCCGCCCTAAATCCCGCCTTTCAGGCCTGTTGCGGCTCCTGCCAAGCTCCACCTCCCTGGCAACCTCCTGAGCCCAGGCGTACACTTTAAGTAAGCAAGAAACTTTGAAAAAGGAGGCTGCCATGGCATCTTTCTTCTTGTTTCTTTTAGTGGGTATCGGTTTGGGTTTTATCGCGGGAGCCATGAAACACGACGACTGGATTGATTTCGTCGCCGACATTGAAACCAGCCTTTTAGGCGCCATCATCGGGGGAATGACCTTCGTGGTGGCGGGGCACCATGTCGGCAACGACCTCGCGGGCTGCCTGTTGGTTTCCCTGGTGACGGCGTTGGTATTTCTGGGGATTCTCCGGCGGTTTGTCGGCAAGGGCCCCATGCCCGTTCACCGTTAAACTAAGAGACTGTAACAAAACCCAGGAATTTCTCACCGCGAAGGCGCGAAGATCGCGAAGGAAAACCAGGTTTTGTCCCGGATCCTAAATAAAGTAAAATGGGACCGCCCCGATTGGGCGGCAGGAGAGTTCTTTTAGTTTTTTAGTAGGAAGGTTTTAACCTTATCTATAAAATAATCCCGCCTTCAACCCATGTGGAAAGCGGGATTTTTATGTCCGACCTCAATTGGAAATCCGCCCTGCGGATTGTTTTGATGAAAACCCTCGGTGTCCTGCTGGCGGTTATCTTCCTGCCGATCGCGCTTCTTTTCCTCGCCTACCCGGTGATCGCCCTTGCCACCACCCACGGCGGGGAGGACGCCAAGGTTGTTTCGGTTTCAGACCATTTCAACAAGATGAAGACCGGTTGCCGGATCGGGGGTTTGTTCACCGTGTCCACCGAACCCCAGGAGACCCAAAAAATTCTCAAACACAAAGCCGGCCCGGATAAAAACATCTATTGCCTTTATCCGGTGTGGCCGGACCAATTACAACCCCTCAAGGGGGACATCATCCGCGTTTGGCCGGTTAAGAAGCCCCTTCTGGGGGCTCCTTCCACCGAGGGGTGGGGATGGTTTATTGCAGGAACGATTTTCGTCCTGGGCCTGGTCATGCTGGAATTCATGTTTTTAGCCATCACCCTCGCCTGATTTTATTAGGAAATGAGGGTCACGGTTCACCTTTTGGGCCGAAGGCCCATGGGGAACTGTGTACATTTTATTTGCGAGGTTAGTAGAATGGCCCAAGGGACTGTGAAGTGGTTTAAGAACGAAAAAGGATTCGGCTTTATCTCCCAGGACGGCGGCGAGGACGTGTTCGTGCACTATTCCGCCATTCAGTCCGATGGCTTCAAGACTTTGAACGAGGGCGACCGCGTGGAATTCGACGTCACCCAAGGGCAAAAGGGTTTAAAGGCTGAAAACGTCCGCAAAATCTGAAGTTCGCGGCCTTTAAAGCCCCTGAGAAATCAGGGGCTTTTTTTTTGGGGAAAATCCACATGGATTCCAAATTTACAATCCGCCGCAACCTCCGGATAGGCACAGCCGTTATGGTGGGTCTCTTGGGCGAAGAGCTTTTAGCCCGCCGTGAAATACCATGGACCCTGTGGGGAGGCGCGGCCCTCTTGGCCATCTCGGCCGGAGTCCTTGGGAACGGGAGATACGCCCCCGGACCCCCCGCCCCCCAGAAGATGGCGGGTGAATGGGCCTGGGTGATCCTGGCACTGGGCATTGGGGCGTTTTTTCGATGGTATCAATTGGACCGGATCCCTTCCGGCATTTTCTTGGATCAGGGGAGCTGGGGTTGGGGGGCGGAACGGATCCTTTATGACGGATGGCGGCCGTTTTACGACCGCCAGTTACGGCCCTTTTATGAAACCGCCCGTTTAGCCGTTTGGGAAATCCAGAGTTACTATCAATTGGCCCTTTGGTTCTGGCTCTTTGGCCCCTCGAAACTGTCCCTGTTTTCTTTTTCCAATTTTATTTCCCTCCTCGGTTCCCTCCTGGCTTATTGGGCTTTCCGCCAATGGGGAATTCCCCGTGCCTCCTGTATCGCGCTTTTTTTCATGGTGACCATGCGGTGGTATCTCAACTTCAGCCGTTGCGCCCATCCCGCCTACGACGCCCCTTTCTACCTATGCGGCACCCTGGCGTTATGGCTTTACGCCCACGAAACCGGCAAGCCGTGGGCTTGGCTGGGTTGCGCCCTTTGTCTTTCAGCCGAGTTTTACGCCTATCCCTCACTCCTCATTACGCCCTTGTTGGTGGCTTTTTGGGCCGTTTATGAATGGCGCAAGCGGCCCCTGGAAAGAAGCCGGCTGTCGCGCTGGTACTCCCTGGGTTTCCTCCTGACGGCGCTCCTGAGCCTGCCGGTTTGGGGGCATATGATCATGGCCCACAGTTTCGGCAGGAGGGAACAAGAGGACTGGCTTTTCTCAAGCATCCATTCGGCGGTGGTCCCGGCCGTGGCAAGGCACATCGCAGCGTTTATCCTGATGTGGGACCGGCAAGGGGATGGCTGGCCCATCCATAATTGGCCTTATGACCGCACCTTGGACCCCGTGACGGGTTTCCTTCTTCTCATCGGGTTGATTTCCGCCGCCGGGAATTGGCGGCACAGGCCTTTTTTCTACTGCTTGAGCGGGTTGGGAATCATGGCCCTGCCGGGCCTTTTAACCGCCGCGGACGCCCCCGCCAGCCATGTCACCGGAATGGTTCCCTTCATCGCCTATCTCGCGGCCGTGGCTTTCTCGCGTTTGTGGGACTCCTTGGACCTGGCCGGCCCTTTTCGCCGCAAGGCGGCTTTGGCGGGAGCCGCCTTGCTTTTGGGGGGCATGGCTTGGAGCAATTTTGACGAATATTTTTACCGGCAGGCGCAGGACCCGGCCGTTGGGTCCGCTTTTTACCCAGGCGAAACAGCCGTGGGCGAAAGGCTGGAACAAAGCACCGAAATGGAATATTACCTGTCCCCGAAATATTTCGGGAACTTCGATGTGGAGTTTTTGGCTTACCGGAGGTCCGCCGACTTCCGGAAATTGAGCTTTTGGAACCTTCCTTTCGAGGAGGCCAAGACGGTCCCCCGGGACTCGCTTTTCGTCCTCGATGAGGGAAAAACCGGCTTTCTCCAATGGTTGCAAAAAATATATCCCGGCGGCCAGGTTGAAACCTACGAATACTTCCGGGGATGGCCCCTGGTTTATTTTTACCGGGTGCCGGCCGGAAGTCCCCGGGAAGGGAAGGGTTGGGGCGGGCTGCGGGGCACCTACTGGTTTTCGGACGATCGTAGCGGACGGCCGGTTATGACGCGCACCGATCCCCTCCTCAACTTCACCTTCCGCGATGATTTCGGCTTAGCGGACTTCAAGACCCTTTCGGCCCAGTGGACGGGGTATGTCTTGGCCCCCCAAAAAGGCCCTTATACCTTCCTGGCCCTCACCACCGACGAGGCGGCGGCCTGGGTGGATGGCCGTAAGGTTTTGGGAGGGCCGGGCACCCAGCAAGGGACCTTAAACTTGTCGGCGGGGCGCCATCGAATCCTCGTTGATTTTCGGAAATCGTCAGGCGTGGATACGGCCCTCAACTTTTTATGGAAAACACCGGAAAGCCAGGGCTACCGGGTTGTCCCCTTTTGGCAATGGACGGTTCCGCCCAAACCCAGCCCTAAACCCGCTCATTCCAAGGAAAACAGGGCATTTTAAGCTTGTCCGGCACTAGTAAATCCCTTATGTTAAATTTTCTGTTTTTCCATTCAAAATTCGGCTTGGACCCATGGCGAACTCATTACAAGATTTAATCCTCACCTTGGACCGGTATTGGAGCCGCCAGGGTTGCGTGATCCAGCAGCCCTATGACCTGGAAAAAGGCGCGGGCACCTTCAATCCCGCAACTTTTTTCCGCGTCCTGGGCCCCGAACCTTACAACGTGGCCTACGTGGATCCCTGCCGCCGACCCAAGGACGGCCGTTACGGCGAAAACCCCAACCGCATGCAGCATTATTACCAATACCAGATCATTCTCAAGCCTTCCCCGGAAAACATGGTGGAGATGTACCTGGAAAGCCTGGAGGAAATCGGTATCCGGCAGGATGAGCACGACATCCGCTTCGTGGAGGACGACTGGGAATCCCCCACCCTGGGGGCGTCCGGGTTGGGCTGGCAGGTCTGGATGGATGGCATCGAAATCACCCAGTTCACCTTTTTCCAGACCACCGGCGGGCTGGAGTTGAAGCCCGTTTCGGGAGAAATCACCTTTGGCCTGGAGCGCATCGCCACCGTCGTCCAGGGCGTCAACAGCGTCTGGGACCTCCACTACGGCGGCAAGGACATCACCTATCGGGATATTTTCCACCAAAGCGAAAAGCAGTTCTCCGCATTCAACTTCGAGCACGCCAACACCAAGATGCTCCTCCGGCATTTCAAGGATTATGAAGGAGAAGTCCGGCGCCTTTTGGAACTCAAGCTGACGGCCCCCGCTTACGATTACGTCATCCAGGCTTCCCATGCCTTCAACCTGCTGGACGCCCGGGGCGCCATTTCGGTGACGGAACGCACCAATTACATCGCTCGGGTAAGAGGAATGGCCAAGGCTGTGGCCACGGCCTACGTGAAGGAAAGGGAAGATCTTGGTTTTCCCCTCTTGAAAAAGGCCCTAAAGAAGGAAAAAGACGGCCAGCAACTGGCCCCGTATTTTGAGAATGCCTGATTTCCACCGCGCCCCATTGGCCCCAGCCAAGGACTATCAAAGTCACGAGGCGCGAAAGGCGCGAAGAAGGCGAAAACGATTGTTTTTACCGGAATGAAATTATTTTGCGGTCCCCGCGCCTTCGCGGTAAAAAATCTTAGGGGTTTCCATGATTTTAAAAGACGCCATACTTGAGATCGGGTGCGAGGAACTGCCTTCCTCCTATATCCGTCCGGCCATTGACCAGATGATGACGGCCGCGGAAGCCTCCCTCAAGGACCACAGGATTTCCTGCCAGCGTCTCTATACCTACTACACGCCCCGCCGCTTGGCCCTCTTCTTCAAGGGACTGCCCGAAATGCAGCAAGACACCAGCAAGGAAGTCACGGGCCCCCTGGTTTCGGTGGCCTTCGACGAGCACGGCCTGCCCACCCGCGCCGGGGAGGGGTTCGCCAAGGCCCAGGGTGTCTCGGCCGCGTCCCTGAAGCGAAAAATGACCCCCAAGGGCGAGGTGGTGGTGGCCCTGAAAAAAGGCGGAGGACGGCTGACCTCCGAGATCCTGGCCGAGGTTTTCCCGGAGGTGATCAAGGAGATCCGCTTTCCCAAGGTGCAGCGCTGGGGCAACAGCGATTTCCTTTTCGCCCGGCCCATCCGTTGGGTCTGCGCGGTGTTTTCCCGTTCCGTCATTCCCTTTGAGATCGCAGGCCTTTACAGTAGCCGCGAGACGCGGGGCCTGAGGGCCTTAAAACAGGGTCCCTTGGACGTGGTGGAGGCGGGGGACTACCTGGAGGTCCTCAAACAGGCGGGCGTGGTCGCGGACCCGGACGAGCGCCGGCAGATGATCTGGAACAAGGTGCAGCTGGCCGCGGCGGAAAGGGGAACCCGCGTCATTCCCGATCCGGAACTCTTGAACGACGTGAACAACCTCATCGAATCGCCCGACGTGGTCATGGGCTCCTTCGATCCCGAGTACCTGGAGCTTCCCGAGCAGGTGATCGTGACCGCCATGCGAGAGCACCAAAAATATTTCGCCGTGCGAGACCGGGAAGGGAAATTGGCGCCTTATTTCGTCGGCGTCATCAATGGCACGCCGCGCGACAAGGGCGTGGTCATCCGCGCCAACGAGGGGGTTTTGAAGGCCCGATTGGAAGACGCCAAGTTTTTCGTCGCCGAGGACATGAAAATGCCCCTGGAAACCTGGGCGGAAAAACTTTCGGGCATCACATGGTTGGAGGGCATGGGAACCATAGCCGATAAGGCCCAACGGCTTGAGGGCTTGGTCCAAAAGATCGGCGCGCTTTGCCGGACTCCTAATGAAGTTGTCAAAATCGCCCATAAGGCGGCGCTCCTATGCAAGGCCGACCTAGTAACCAATATCATCCGCGAGAAGGAATTCAACAGCCTGCAGGGCATTATGGGCGGCATCTACGCCGCCAAGCACGGAATGCCTGAAGTCGGAGAGGCTATCCAGTACCACTATTACCCCCGCTTCGCAGGAGATCAGCTGCCCCTGACGGCCGCGGCTTCTTTATTGAGTATGGCGGACAAACTGGACACGATCGTAGGCTGCTTCAAGGCCCGCATCATTCCAACCGGTTCCCAGGATCCTTTCGCGCTGCGGCGCCAGGCTCTGGGGGTTCTACAGATCCTTTTGGCGCATAAGTACCATGTTGCCTTGAAGGATTTGATCGAAGTTGTGGAGAAACAATATGGGGGAAAAGCCAAGCCCAAGGAAAAGGACGAAATCCTGGAATTCTTCAAGGGCCGCCTGCAGACCGTATTGGAAGCAAGGGGCCTTTCCTACGACGTGATCAACGCCGTGACCGCCACGGAGGCGCCTACCCTGATCGACATGATTTCGAAGGCCGAAACGGTTCAGAAGGCCAAGATGGACGAGGACTTCCAGAAATTGGTGACGGCCGCGGGCCGAGTGTTACGCATCCTGCCGGAAAAAAAGGTTTCGGACAAGGTTTCCAAACCCCTCCTGAAACTGCAGGAAGAGAAGGATTTGTTCGATAAGATCCAGTTCGCCCGAAAACTGGTGGAGGACACGGATCGGGACAGTGAGGACTTTTACGGCCAAATGGCGGGACACCTGGAAACATTGGTGGCCCCCATCCACGCCTTTTTTGAGAAGGTCATGGTGATGGACAAGGATGCCAAGGCCCGTAACAACCGACTGGCGCTCCTCAAGCAAGCGGCGGATCTTCTCTTGTTGCTTTGTGACTTCAGGAAGTTGGTTTACGCTTCCGAAGCGGCTTCCGTCCCCTCCGCTTAACGGTTTGAACGTCCCGCCATTCAAAACTCACCCGCTTTACTCCGCCTTGGCATCCAAATTTCCATTGTTTCTAGGCTGTTTATTGTGACAGCTTTCATTGCATTCAAAAACCGCTTTGCTACAATAAGGCCCCTTTTAACTGCGGTCCGCCGTCGACAGTTCGCAGTCGGCAGTAAAACAATTCAATACACCCTTGAAAGATTTTAAGTTTTGAATGTTGAGATAACGTTATTTTCCGGCTGGATTTGGCCGGAAAATTTCCGGAATTCACAATTTTAAATTCATAATTGCTTTTCTTAGGAGGAAGCCATGCCGAAAGTCGCCGAGAGAAAAAAAACATCTTCGAGGTCCAAACCCGCCGGGAAGGCCAAAGGAAAGAAATTCGTTTACTTCTTCGGCAATGGCAAGGCCGAGGGAACCGGCACCATGAAGGCCGAATTGGGCGGCAAGGGAGCGGGTTTGGCAGAGATGACCAACGCGGGGGTGCCCGTCCCCCCGGGCTTCACCATCACCACCGAAACCTGCCGCATTTATTATGAGGGCGGCAGGAAGGTGCCTGATTCCATCGATAAGGAGATGCAGGAACACCTGGCCCGCCTGGAAAAGGCCCTGGGCAAGAAATTCGGGGATAAGAACAACCCCCTGCTCGTTTCGGTGCGCTCCGGCGCCAAGTTCTCCATGCCCGGCATGATGGATACCATCTTGAACCTGGGTTTGAACGACGAAACCATCAAGGGATTGATCGCCTCGACCAACAACGAGCGTTTCGCCTGGGATTCCTACCGCCGCTTCATCCAGATGTACGGAAACGTGGTCCTGGATATGGGCAAGGAAGCCTTCGAGCGCGTGATCGACAAGGTGAAGGAGGAGAAGGGCGTGAAGCTCGACACCCAGCTTTCCGCCGCCGACTTGAAGGAACTGGTCGAGAAGTTCAAGAAACTCATCCGGGAGAAAACCGGCAAGGAATTTCCCCAGGACGTCATGGCGCAGCTGCGGGGGGCCCGCGACGCGGTATTCCGCTCCTGGATGAACGACCGGGCCATCTATTACCGCAAGCAAAACGACATCCCCAACGATATCGGAACCGCGGTCAACGTGCAGTCCATGGTGTTCGGCAACATGGGCGACGACTCGGGCACGGGAGTGGGCTTTACGCGCAACCCGGCCACGGGCGAGAAGAAATTCTACGGGGAGTACCTCCTCAACGCGCAGGGCGAGGACGTGGTGGCGGGCATCCGCACCCCCCAGCCCATCAACAACCTGGAAAAAGACATGCCCAGCGTCTTTAAGCAGCTTTACGAGACCACCAAGAAGCTGGAAAAGCACTACCGGGACGTGCAGGATTTCGAGTTCACCATTGAGAAAAAAAAGCTCTTCATGCTCCAGACCCGCACGGGCAAGCGCACGGCGGCGGCGGCGGTGAAAATCGCGGTGGACATGGTGGCGGAAAAGCTCATCACCAAGGAAGAGGCCATCCAGCGCGTGGAACCCATCCAGCTCGACCAACTGCTGCACCCGGTGTTCGACCCCAAGGCTCCCAAGGAAACCATCGCCAAGGGCCTGCCGGCCTCGCCCGGCGCCGCCAGCGGCCAGGCGGTCTTCACGGCGGAGGACGCGGTGAACTTCCGCGGCGAGGGCAAGAAGTCCATCCTGGTGCGCTTGGAAACCTCCCCCGACGACATCCACGGCATGGACGCGGCCGAGGGCATCCTCACCGCGCGCGGCGGCATGACCAGCCACGCGGCGGTCGTGGCCCGGGGCATGGGCAAGACCTGCGTGGCGGGCTGCGAGGCCATCAAGGTGGACGAGCACAACAAGCGGTTTTCGGTCAACGGCACTGTCATTAATGAAGGGGATTGGATTTCCCTTAACGGCTCCACGGGCGAAGTTATCAAGGGCAAGGTGCCCACGATGGACCCGGAACTTTCCGGCGATTTCGCCACCCTCATGGGCTGGGCGGACGCGGCCCGAACCCTCAAAGTGCGCGCCAACGCCGACATTCCCCGCGACGCCAAGGTGGCCCGCGGCTTCGGGGCCGAGGGCATCGGCCTTTGCCGCACCGAGCACATGTTTTTCGACGAGGACCGCCTGCCCCATATGCAGGCCATGATCCTGGCCACCGACGAGGCCTCCCGCCGGGAAGCCCTCAAAAAGCTGCTTCCCATGCAGAAGTCGGATTTTTTGGGGTTGTTCGAGGCCATGGAAGGGCACCCGGTGACGGTTCGGTTCTTAGACCCGCCCTTGCACGAGTTCCTTCCCAAGCGCGAGGAACTGATGGTGGAGATCGCCCGCATGGAGGCCACCAACAAGAACACCACCTCCAACGAGATGATCAAGAAGGCCCTGGAACTGGTGAAGGAGGAAGGCTCGGACCTGCACAAGGCCAAGAAACTCCTGCACCGCGTGGAGGAACTGCATGAGTTCAACCCCATGTTGGGGCACCGAGGATGCCGCTTAGGGATCACCTACCCCGAGATCACCGAGATGCAGACCGAGGCTGTCATTTCGGCGGCCTGCGAACTGGCGCAGAAGGGCAAGAAGATCGTGCCGGAGATCATGATCCCGCTCGTGGGAGACGTGGCCGAGCTCAAGAACCAGAAGGCCATCGTGATCAAGAAAGCCGGTGAGACCATCGCTCGGTACGGGGTCAAGCTGGAATACCTGATCGGCACCATGATCGAGCTTCCGAGGGCGGCCGTGACCGCCGACAAGATCGGCGGGGAGGCCGACTTTTTCAGCTTCGGCACCAACGACCTGACCCAGACCACTTTCGGGTTCTCTCGCGACGATACGGCCAAGATCATCCGCTACTACCAGGACAACGGCATTTACGAGAAAGACCCCTTCCAAGTCCTGGACCGGGGCGGCGTGGGCCAGTTGGTGAAGATGGGCGTGGAGAAGGGCCGTAGCGTGAAACCCAAGCTCAAGGTGGGCATCTGCGGGGAGCACGGCGGCGATCCCAACTCCGTGGAATTCTGCCACATGGCGGGGTTGAACTATGTTTCCTGCTCGCCCTACCGCGTTCCCATCGCCCGACTGGCGGCGGCGCAGGCCGCCATCCGGCATACGGGCAAGGGAAAAGAGTATTCGTCGAAGTAAAATATTTTGAACCGGGGGCGGGGATTTCCCCGCCCCTTTTTTATTTCACCGGCTCCAAACGTTTTTTGTTATAGTATGCGGGCTTCCCACTGATTTTCGCCGTACCTCTTCTTATCATTCACCGAGAGGTCATCAAGCCGTCCATGAAACGAAATGCCCTGATCCCCCTGTTTTTCCTCTCCTCCTTCGCCTTCGCCTCCACCAACGTCCCCAACAGCCTTTCCGGCGACACCCAATGGAACGCCGACGGTAATCCCTATGTCCTCCAAGGAAAAGTGGTGATCCCCAAGGACGCGACGCTGCGCATTGGCCCCAACGTGAAGGTCATCTTCCAAGGACCGGCGGCCTTGGAAGTGGACGGCACCCTGGATGTTTCGGCCTCGGCCGCGGCCCCTGCGGTCTTCAATATGACCCAGGGAGGACTTCAAAACGAGCTTTTCCTCAACGGCGCCAAGGCCGACATCACCAACGCCAGGTTCCGGGGCGGCGTTTTCCTCATCCAGGATACGGACCTGCGTTTGCAGTGGTTTGAGGCCACCGGGGGAAGCGGCCTTTACCTGAGAGGATCCACCACGGCGGTGGTGAAGGACGGCAAGATTTACGGGAATGCCACCGGGGTGGTGTTGGACGGACAAGCCAACGCCGTTCTTGAGTTCAATACCATCACCCAGAACACCTACGGCCTTTACCTCAAGGGCTACTCAGGGCTGGAATTCAAGAACAACAGCGTCCACGACAACGATAAGGAAGTGGTCAACAACACTCCGGCCCTTAACTTGGGCAACAACTATTGGGGGACGGAGGACGCTAAGGACGTCCAGGCCAAGGTCCAGGGCTCGGTGGACCTGATGCCCTTGATCTCCCTGAAGGACCTCCTTCGCTATTACGTGAGGACCCAGTTGCCGGAAATCACCAGGGAAATGGCGTCGGACTTGGCCCGGAAGGAAAAACAGGAAGCCCTGGAAGAGTCGAAAAAGGAAAAAGAAGAGGCCGCCGAGGCTGCCGTAACGGCCGCCGCCCCGGCTCCTGTCGCCGCGGCTTCGTCCCCCCTTGCGCCGCCCCCCGAACAGAACGCGCCCGAGGCGGTTTCGGCAGGCTCACCGCAAGCCGCGCCTCCTCCTCCCGAGGCGGCTCCTGAGGCGGCAGCGCCATCCGCTGGGGAACAGGTCCCGGCTGGTGCGATCCAAACCGCCAAAGTTCAGGCCCTGCCGCCCGCGCCCCATGCCTTAAAACCCCTGGCCAACCTGCCCCCGGACCAAGGCGACTTGTCCGAAGAGCCGGGTGCGGCTCCCCCGGCCGGGGCCAGTGCTTCCACTGCGCCGGCGGCTGAAAATCCTGCCGCCCCGCCTGCGGAACCCGCCGCAGTCGCTCCGGCGCCGCCGGAGGCGGAAATGCCTCCCGCCCCCGCGGGCAATGAAAACAACGCCCAGCCTCCCGCGCCTCCTGAGGCTCCCGAGCTGCCTGCGCCTGCCGAGGCCACGTCTTCCCCACAGGCCCCCCTTCCCCCCGCTTCGGCGACGGCGTCCACCGAAGCTGCGCCGCCACCGCCGGCTGCCGCTGAAAACAACGTTCCGGTTCCACCCGAGGTGACGGGTTCGACCCCGGCCGCGGCTCCCCCGGCGCCGCCCCCCGTGACCGAAACCAATCCTCCGATGCTTCCCGAAGGTCCGGCTTCCTCAACCAATCCGCCCCAGGCCTCTTCCGAATCGGTCCCCGCGCCGCCAGACTTGAATGAGCAAGTAACACCTGCCGCCGGGGTGACCACCACTTCTCCACCCGTTCCGGTCATCCCCGAGGCTTCCGAACCCCAAGCCCCTCCTCCGGCCGCCGCTCAACCTGCCGCTCCGCCGGCCAACACCCAGCCCACCCAAAGCCAGGAGCAAGGCGTCCAAGCCTTGCAGGGCGTCAACGGTGACATTGACGGAATGCAGGCCCCTCCCTTGGATATCGATGTACCGGGTTCCACCAACTCGGGGGCGACTTCCACCAGCTCCCAACCCGCAAGCCAGGCCCAAACGCAGAATTCCGACAATTCGGGCGTCGCGCTGCCGCCCATCAAGGACTCGGACGTGGCTCCGCCCAAGGACCTGGACTTGCCGCCCACCGACGACCTCGGCAACGTCAACCTCGACTCCCAAAACAAATAAAATCCTAAATTCAAAATTCATAATTGAGAATTCATAATTCCTGCTGTAGCTTGAGTTGCGCCTGAAACTGTTTGGAACTTTTTTCCCCGAGGGGAAAGCTTAACGAGGAGTCTTAAAGATGGCAATCCAAGTGGCTCTTTTCACCGTCGGCGACCGCTTTGTTTCGGGCGGAGCCAAGGACGAGGCGGGGGACAACCTCAGCGCTTCCTGCCTGAAGATGGGCTGGGAAATCACTTCGCGCCAAACCTTGGGGGACGACGAACAGGCCCTGGCCGGCCACCTGGTCCAAACCGCGGACAGCGGCACCGTCGACATCATCTTCACTGTGGACGGAATCGGCTTGAGGCCCCACGATCGGGTACCGGAGGCCATGTACCAGGTCTGCGAAAAGTGGCTTCCGGGGCTGTCCGAACTGATCCGCAACAAGGCTTATGAGAAGACTCCCTTGGTTTCCCTGACCCGGGGCGTGGCGGGCGTCCGGGGCCGAACCCTCATCATCAACCTGCCGGGCACCCCCACCGCCGTCAAGGACGCCATGGAGGTCTTAAGGCCCGTGCTCCGCCTGGCCGTGGAACAGGCCAAGGGAGTCGCACCCTGAACGGCCGGGAATGAAAAATGCGGCGGCTTTTCGGTTTTCTCATTTTCTTTTTCTCCCCTTTGGCCGTTTATCCTATTGCCGCGGATGAACCAACTCCGGACACCGGCCTTCGAACCGTTCAACCTCATTCCCCGGCGGAATCCATGAAACAAGTCGAAAAGGACCCCAGCTTCGTCGACATTTCCACCTTTCCCCACGTGCTCATCGACTTAAGGTACGCCGGCATCAACAACTTCATGAGGACGGATTTGTACGGCCCCATCTACGGATCCAATCCCAAGGTCTTCCTGCATAAGGACGCGGCAGCCAAGCTCCTGAAGGCCGTCAAGTTCCTTCAAAAAGAAAAACCCGGTTGGTCTTTCTTGATTTTCGACGCCTTGAGGCCCCGCTCGGTCCAGTGGAAGATGTGGGAGAAGGTGAAGGACACCCCCCAGAGGAAGTACGTGGCCGACCCGGCCATCGGCTCGCCCCATAACTACGGCATGGCCGTGGATATCGGCTTGACGGACGGTAAGCACGGGGAATTGGACATGGGCACGGGTTTTGATTCCTTTACGCCCCTGGCGGAACCCCGGCTCGAAAAAAAGTTGCTGAAGATGGGAAAGTTGACCCAGCAGCAGGTGGCCAACCGCCTGATCCTGCACAAAGTGATGACCGACGCGGGATTCCTCCCGATTTCCCATGAGTGGTGGCACTTCAACGCCCTTCCGGAGCCGGAAATAAGGAAGAAGTACAGGATCGTGGAATAACATCCCCTGAATTTTCCTTCCAAAAAGACCTGTGGGCGGGGAGGGGTGACAGGTTACAATCATCGGCGAAAACAAGCGGGAGGGGACGCCTTAAGGAGCATCCTCCTCGCTGCGGGTGTTTTCGCCCGAATTTTAAAGGCGGTTTCTTCATGCCAACCCCATCGGGGCGCGGTTTACCCCAACCCAACTGCCGTGGAAGAAACCGGGCTTGTTTGGCTCTCGTCCTGGGATTCCTCCTTTTAACCCCCACGGCCTTCTCCTTCGCCGGACAGGACCCCCTCCGCAAATCGCTCGTCAAGATTTTCACGACCATCCAGCGGCCCAGCGGTTCCGAGCCGTGGAGGGTAGGGCCGGAGGAAAACGTCAGCGGCAGCGGCTGCATCCTGCCCGGCCACCGCATCCTCACCAACGCCCACGTGGTTTCGGACCAAATCTTCGTCCAGGTGCTCAAGGACGGGGACACCCAAAAATACACGGCCAAGGTCGTGTCCGTGGCGCACGATTGCGACCTGGCCCTCTTGAAAGTCGAAGACCCGGATTTCTTCAAGGGCACCCGGCCCGTCACCTTCGGAGACCTGCCTTTCCTGAGGGACAAAGTCTATGTTTACGGCTACCCGGTGGGGGGCGAAGAACTTTCCATCACCGACGGGGTGGTGTCCCGCATCGAAGTGGTCACCTACAGCCATTCCATGAGGACCCTCCTGGGCGTGCAGACGGACGCCCCCATCAACCCCGGAAATTCGGGAGGGCCCGTTTTCAACAGGAACAGGAAAATGGTGGGGGTGGCCTTCCAGGGCTACAACGCCATCGTGGCCCAGAACACGGGCTACATCATCCCCACCCTTTTCATCCAAAAGTTCCTCACGGAAGTGAAGGCGGGTAGGGTCTACCGGGTGCCGGCCCTGGGGCTTTACGCCGAATCCATGGAAAACGAACCCTTGAGGGCCTATTACGGGATGAAAGGGGGACAGACCGGCGTCCTGGTGGCCCAAACCGTCTATGGCTCCTCATCGTGGGGGAAGGTGAAGGATAACGATGTGCTGCTTTCCATCGACGGCTATCCCATCGCCAACGACGGCACCATCCCCTTCCGCAATGGGGAGAGGTTGAACTTCCAATACCCCCTGGACCTGCACCTCGTGGGCGACGCGATCAAGCTCAAGGTCTTGAGGGATAGGAGGATCAAGACCCTGGTCCTCCGCCTGAAGGGTGAGGTCCGCCTGGTGCCTTTCCCCGTCTATGACCGCAAGCCGAGCTATTTCATTTTTGACGGCATCGTCTTCACCGAACTGGGGTGGGATTATTTCGAATCCGCCAAGAATCCCGACCCCCAATTCCTGGCCCTTTATTATTCCGGCCTGCCCTCGCCGCAACGCAAGCGCGTGGTACTGGTGGACCATATCATTCCCCACGCCATCAACAAGGGCTACGGCGAGGACTATACGGACCTGATCGTGACCAAGGTGAACGGCGTCCCGATTTCCGAATTAAAGGACCTGCTCACCGCCTTCCAAAAGCCGGTGGGGGGCGTGCACGTCATCGAAATCGACAAGGCCTGGGACCTGGGCACCAAGATCGTCCTGAAGGCGGAGGGTTCCCAGCAGGCTACGGCCGAAATCCTAAAGCAAAACGACATTCCCAGCGACCGCTCGCCGGATTTGATGGGGGCGGCGAAATGACCAACTTCCAATTTTTTTACCGCGAAGGCGCGAAGACCGCCAACAAAAAAATGAACCCCAATGGCAAAGAAAAAAGGATTGGTCTTTTGGCGATTTGGTTTCGGAATTTTGTTCTTCAAATCGTCGAGCCTTTCTTCGCGTTCTTCGGGACTTCGCGGTTAACGGCCCTTTTTGCCCGTTGGGTTGTTCTTGCCTTTTGCCTGGTTCTCCTGCCGGCCTGCCAGTTCATGCCGCTCAAGCCCCCGCCGCCTCCGGTGAAAAACATCGAAAAATCGGTCGTCAAGGTCTTCGCCACCTCCCAAAACGTGGATTTCGCCGAGCCCTGGAAGCCGGGTTCGGAGTTCTCCTTGGAAGGCTGCGGGACCCTATTGCTCGGGGGGCGGGTGTTGACCACCGCCCACTTGGTGGACAAGGCCAACTACATCGAAGTGCAGAAATTCGGGGAAACCAGGCGATACGTGGCCAAGGTCGAAAAACTGGCCTGCGACCTGGACCTGGCCCTGTTGTCCGTGGAAGACAAGGACTTTCCCGTTGGCGCCGAGCCGGTGGAATTCGGCGAACTGCCCCAACCCGGGGATAAGGTCGTCCTCCAGGGCGGGGACGAGCTTTCCAAAAAGGAAGACACGGTCTCGGGGCTGGACATGGTCTGGTCCTGGGAAGCGGAAACGGGAGTCCCGGCCCTTTTGACCGGGTCCGAAATCGGTGAAAAACTGCAGGGGTGCCCGGTGTTCAAAAACGGAAAGTTCGTGGGCCTGCCCTTTTCAGCCTGGCACAAGGATGAAAAGGTGGGCACGCTGGTTCCCGTCACCCTGGTGGCGGAATTCCTCAGGGCTGTTGAGGGCGGCCGGGACTATCCCGGCTTGGCGGACTTAGGCCTGGACACGCAAAACCTGAAAAGCCCCGACCTGAGGGCCTTTTACCAACTGCCGCCGGAAAAATCGGGTGTGGTGGTCACCCAGGTGCTTTATGGGGGATCCTCGGCGGGGGTTTTAAAAGAAGGCGACGTTATCACGGCCGTGGACGGCCACACGGTGGACAACGAGGGCTATACCTTTTTGGACAAATTGGGGCGGGTTTCGGTGGACTACGTCATTTCGCTTAAACTGCCGGGGGAAACGGCCGATATGGACGTCTCCCGGGGCGGCCAGCCCCTGAAGCTTCAGGTGCCCATCGGGACGGAACCCAAACTGGTACCTTACCGGCCGGACAACCGACACCCCACCTATTACATGAACGCTGGCTTCGTCTTCGTCCCCTTGACCTACAACTACCTTTCGATGGATTGGAACAATATGAAGCCGGAACTGAAGGACATTTCCAACCGGGGCGTCTTGGGCCCGGAAAGGAAGCAAGTGGTGGTTTTAAGCCATGTCCTTCCCGCCGATATCAACGAGGGATACCACTATTTCGCCAACATCATCGTGGACAAGGTGAACGGGCGACCCGTCGCCGGGATGAAGGACTTGGTCGAGGATTTCGCCCATCCGGAGGGCCGGTACGACGTCATCGAGTTCGACGACCACTCCTGGACCGGGTCCATGATCGTTTTTGACGCGAGGAAGGCCAAAAAAGCCACCCGGGAGATCATGCGGGACCTCAGCATCCCCGCTGACCGCTCGGAGGATTTGAAATAGGAACGGTGGGCTGGGTTAGAACCTGTTTCAAAATCTCTTTCACCACGAAGTACACGAAGTAAAGACAATGCTTTTTCAAGACATCTCTGACTTACTTTGTGTACTTTGTGCCGATTCACCTTACAAGAAGTTAATGAAATCGGTACTATACCGGCCTCTTTAACAGCTTTATGGAAGGTCGGCATGTGCCCTTTGTGGTAAGAGGTTGCTTTTGAAATGGCTTCTAGAAACCCTCGTCCGGGTAGGCTTCCTGGGCGCCGGTAGCCTTGGGGGCTTCCTCCTCGGCGCCCGGCGTGGTAGAGGCGCTGGCGGGGGCGGATTTGACCACGGGCTCGTCCATCTCCAGGATGTCACCGCCGGGTTGGGCTGAAACGCCGCCCGCGCCCGTCTCACCCGGTACGGCCTCCTCGCCGCCGGATTCCGTGTGGAGGTTGCAGTAGCGGGTGGGCGCCGTTTCCTTCCTGAAAATCTCCTCGCGGGTGCGGGGGCAGTAGGTCGTGGCCAGTAGCCCCGAATCCAGGCAGATGCGCTTATAAACGAAATCGTTCTCCAGGCCCTTGGGCGGCTGGAAATCATCCGCGGGTTTTCCCTGCATGGCGGCCTTCATGAACTCCGCCCAGATGGGCGCGGCGGCTTCCCCGCCCGTCTGCTTTTTCCCAAGGCTTTCCCGCTCGTCATAGCCCAGCCACACGCCGCAGGCCAGGCTGGGGGTGAAGCCGATGAACCAGGCGTCCACGTTGTCATTGGTGGTGCCGGTCTTGCCGGCGGCGGGATAGGTGAACCCCAAGCGGCGGATGACCCGGCCCGTGCCCTGGTCAATGACGTCCTTCATTGTGTGTACCATGATGTAGGCCACCTCGGGGTCCAGCACCGGCTCGCCCGCGGGCGTGTTGTTTTCCAGGACCCGACCCGAGGCGTCCTTGACCGTCAGGATGGCGAAGGGTTCCACGCGCACCCCCGCGTTGTCGAAGGCCGAAAAGGCACGCACCATCTCCTCCAGCGTCACCTCGGAGGTCCCGAGCCCTAAGGTCAGGTTGGGCTTGATGGGAGTGGTTATCCCCAGGCGCCTCGCCACGCTGACCACGGGCTGGATGCCGAGTTTTTCCAGGAGCTTGATGGTCACCACGTTGATGGAATACATGAGGGCCGTGTGGAGCGTGGTGGGTCCCCGGAACTTGCCGGAGAAATTCGTGGGACGCCAAGGCTGGCCCGTGATGGGGTCCGGGTAAACCACGGGCGTGTCCAGGAAGACGTCGGCCATGGTGTAGCCGTTTTCGATGGCGGCGGCGTAGATGAAGGGCTTAAAGGCCGAGCCGGGTTGGCGGTGGGCCTGCATGGCGCGGTTGAACACGCTCTTGCGGTAGTCGATGCCGCCGATCATGGCGCGGATGGCGCCCGTGTGGGGGTCCATGGCCAGGAGCGCGCCCTGGATGGGCTGGTCCACGGGGATATTGGTGAGGCGGTTCTTCTGGGCCACGATCTCGGCGTTTGCCACGCCCTGGGAAAGGGACTGTTGGGCCGCTTCCTGCATCTTCAGGTCCAGGGTCGTGTAAACCGAAAGTCCTCCCTTATAGACCGCGTTGTCCCCGTAGCGGGCCACCAGCTGATCCCGGACATACTCCACGAAATAGGGGGCGTTCTGGACCTCGATCTTATTGAGCTCGATGGGGGTATTTCGGGCGTCGGTGGCATCCTGTTGGGTGATGAACCCGTGGTCGGCCATGGTTTCCAAGACCAGGTTGCGGCGGGCCAGGGCCTCCAGGGGGTGCTTGTAGGCGTCGTATTCATTCGGCGCCTTGGGAAGGCTGGCCAGGTAGGCGCACTCCGGAAGGGTCAGGTCTTCCACGTGCTTGCCGAAATAGCTGCGGGCCGCCGATTCCACCCCATAGGCGCCCTCGCCCAGGTAAATCTGGTTCAGGTACATCTCCAGGATTTCCTTCTTGGTGTAATTGCGCTCGATCTGCAGGGCCAGGAGGATCTCGCGGATTTTCCGGGAAAAGGTCTTTTCGTGGGTCAGGAAGAGGTTGCGCGCCAGCTGCTGGGTCAGGGTGCTTCCACCCTGCAGCCGCTCGCCGCCCGAGCGGATGTTCTCGATGAAGGCCCGGACCATGCCGATGGGGTCCACCCCGATGTGGCGGTAGAAACGGTCGTCCTCAATGGCGATAAAGGCGTCCTGGAGGGTCTGGGGGATTTGTTGGAGGGGCACCAGGGTGCGCTGCTCCAGCCACAGCTGGCTGATGAGGTCGCCGTTGACGTCGTAAATGCGCGTGGCCTGGGAAGGGCTGGTGGTTTGCAAGAGTTTGATGTCGGGCAACTGCTGCAGTTGGGCGTAAAGGAAGCCGATGCCCACGCCGGCCAGGGCGAAGC
Source organism: candidate division FCPU426 bacterium (assembly GCA_030041545.1). Classification (GTDB taxonomy): domain Bacteria; phylum Oederibacteriota; class Muellerivitia; order Muellerivitales; family Muellerivitaceae; genus JAJPJW01. Next base: position 23,176 of record JASHNQ010000021.1, read on the forward strand.
CAACGGCGAATACCACTTTCAAGAACGTGGTGAAAGGCCGGCGGGCCTTTTCGATTTTCTCGGTGGACAAATCTTTCCTCGGAACGGGTAAGTTGAGCGGCTTATTATAGCCACGCCCCTTTCATTTCAATAGCCCGTTCATGGCGCAAAGGGAGGGCATTTGTTATGATGTGGCGCCATGAAAACAACTTTTCCCAAATCACCGGAACAACAACTGGAGGAACTTCTTCAGGGAACCGCTGAAGCCATCTCGAAACAAGAGCTTTTGGAAAAGCTCAAGGAATCCTACAAAGAGGGAAGGTCGCTCAAAATCAAACTGGGCATGGATCCTTCGGCTCCCGACATCCACTTGGGCCACACGGTGGTGCTGCGCAAACTCCGCCAATTCCAGGACCTCGGTCACAAGGTGCAGTTCTTGATCGGGGATTTTACCGCCATGATCGGCGATCCCACCGGTAAGTCCGCCACCCGCAAGCCCCTGAGCCGTGAGGAAGTTGAAACCAACGCCAAGACCTATTTGGAGCAAGTCTACCGGGTCCTGGACAAGGACCCCGCCAAGATAGAAGTGCGCCGTAACAGCGAATGGTGCCGGCCCATGGCCTTTGACGATGTCATCCGGTTGGCTTCCCAATACACTGTGGCCCGGATCCTGGAGCGGGATGATTTTACCAACCGCATGAAGGAACAGCGCCCCATCAGCCTGCATGAGCTGCTTTATCCCCTCATCCAAGGATACGATTCGGTGGTGCTTCAGTCGGACGTGGAAACGTGCGGGACCGACCAGAAATTCAACTGCCTGGTGGGCCGGGCGCTTCAGGAAGAAGCCGGCCAAAAGCCCGAGGTCATCCTGGCCATGCCCATTTTGGAGGGTTTGGATGGGGTCAAGAAGATGTCCAAAAGCCTTGGGAATTACGTGGGGGTGACGGACCCGCCCAATGAAATGTTCTCCAAACTCATGAGCGTTTCGGATGAATTGATGTGGAAATACTACGAGTTGCTTTCCGATTTGCCCCCCCAAATTCGGCAGGAGAGAAAAACCAAGGTGGCCCAAGGCCAATACCACCCTAAACAAGCCAAACAAGAATTGGCCAAGGAGATCGCCCAAAGGTTTTACGGGGAGACCAAGGCCAAGGAGGCTTGGGATTACTTCGAGAACCGACATTACATGGATAAATCAATTGATTATCCCCAAGTAACCATTGAGCCAGGTTCTTACAAGGCGGCAGATTTTTTAGTGAAAGTTGGTATTGCAAAAACAAAAAGCGACGCAAAAAGATTAATACAGCAAGGATCTGTTGAGTGCAGGTGGGAGGGAGAACAAGGTGGTGGCGGGGCTAAAATAACGAATTTTAATGAAGAAATTTTGATTGGAAGGCGAAGCGTCGATAAAGTTTCAACAGGTGGAAAGAGTGGAACGCTAATCCTTCGATCAGGAAAAGTTTTTTTAAAAGTAACGACGACGTAAAAGCCTTTTCTATCTGTCATTGCGAGCCTCGAACTTTGAGGCGAAGCAACCCAGGTTTATGGGTGGTATATGCCTTACTTTGTTTACATTATGACAACGAAGCGTAACACGGCGCTCTATACTGGTGTGACAAACGACTTGAAAAAGCGAGCCGCCGAACATGCAATGGGAGTGACGAAAGGATTCACCAAGAAATACCATGTGAAAAAACTTGTTTATTACGAAATTTTTGAAGATGCAACTTCCGCTATAACAAGGGAGAAACAAATAAAAGGCGGATCACGTCAGAAAAAAATAAGTTCTTTTTGAAGTTTATGGCTGCACAATAGGGAAAATCCTTAAATTCCCTCCTCGCTTAAAACAAATAAAATCTCGTTTTTAGTAGCCTTCCTTCACGACCCTCCGTATAATTTTCACTAACAAAGGTTCGCTTTTTGGGAGATGCTTCCCCAAAAGCGGCCTTTTGTCGTTTTAGGGCCGATTTTTTCGCCGAAAAACCCTTGTTTTTCTGGCGTCCCGACCCATAAAAATTCCATCGAACGCCAAAAACAAAGAAATTTCAAAAAATTTCTTTTGTGAAGAAGACTTAAAACCGGGGTTTGAAAATGAGCGGTCATAGCAAGTGGGCGAAGGTCAAAAGATATAAAGGCGCCCTGGACCAAAAACGAGGCCAGGTTTTTTCCCGCATTTCCAAGGAAATCCAAATCGCCGCCAAGGCCGGTGGGGGAGACCCGGATACTAACGTCCGGCTGCGGGCCATCCTTCTGAAAGCCAAGGAAGTCAGCATGCCCGCGGACACCATCAAACGCGCCATCAACAAGGGAACGGGCGCGGAAGCCGCGGCTGCCTTGGAGGAAGTGGTTTACGAGGGTTATGGCCCGGCGGGCGTGGCCATCCTGGTGGAAGCGGTCACCGACAACCGCAACCGCACCGCCGCCGACATCCGCTCGATCTTCTCGAAGCACAATGGAAATATGGGGGAATCGGGCTCGGTGGGCTTCCTGTTCGAAAAAAAAGGGTTGATCACCGTCAAGAAGGAAGCCGTCGGGGAGGACGACCTCATGGGCCTGGCCCTGGACGCCGGGGCCGAGGATTTAAAGACCGACAAAGCCGACGTTTATGAGGTCACCACCCCGCTGGACGCCTTTGAAAAGGTGAAAAAAGCGATCGAGGACAGGAAGGTTCCTGCCGAAAGCGCCGAGGTCACCATGATTCCCAAGACCACGGTGCCACTGGACGAGAAAAAGGCCGAAGCGGTACTCCGGCTTTACGACGCCCTGGACGAACACGACGACGTACAAAACGTTTACGCGAATTTCGAGATCAGCGACGAAATCATGGCGAAGCTTGAAAGATAAAGGAAACATTTACCACCACCCGTTGTCCGCTGACGCGGCCAAGGGCGATAAAGGGAATCGAGACGCAAAGACGCCAAGGAAGGCTTTCATCAAGACAAAGCAGGGTTCTTTTGCAACATTCAAGGGTCAATCGGGTGCGAAAGTTATTTTAGGCATCGACCCGGGAATCGCGCGGATGGGGTATGGAGTGGTGGTGCAGGAAGGCCACCGGATGAGGGCCGGCCAGTATGGGACGCTGACCACCGAATCCCGCCGCCCCTTGGAACAAAGGCTGGCCGAGATATTTGGGAAGGTCCAAGAGGTGTTGAGAAAGACAAGGCCTCAGGCGGCGGCCATGGAGGAACTGTTCTTTTCCCGGAACGCCAAGACGGCCATCGCGGTGGGTCAGGCGAGGGGAGTGGCCCTTCTGGCCTGTGGCTTGGCGGGGCTTCCGGTTTATGAGTACCGCCCCATGGAGGTCAAGCAGGCCGTGGCCGGTTACGGCGGCGCGGACAAGCCACAGGTGCAGAAAATGGTGAAACTGCTTTTGGGGCTGGCCGAGGTTCCCCGGCCCGACGATACCGCGGACGCGCTGGCCATCGCCATCACGCACGCGCAGTGCGCGGGAACGCGGCTTTCGGAAATGGTCCGGCGGCTTTCGAAGCCGATCCCCCCGCTTCCTTCGCCGCTCAAGGGGGGGTGAAGGAGTTTTAGTCACCAATGAAGAGTCAGGAGAATTATGTCCATGAAATGTAAGAATTGCCGCAACAAGCTTTTTGAGAACGCCCGGTACTGCCCCGAATGCGGCTATCCGGCGGACGAAAAATTCAACGTGACCGCCGAGGATTTTTTGCGCGACACGGTGAACAAGGGCAAGAGCGACAAGCTCAGCCCCGACAGCGGGAACCCCATGACGGTCCTGGAACACCAGGGCCACGAATACCTTTGGGATGAGGAATCCCTGGGGATCTGGGTGGACAAGAGCATCCTGGAGGGCATCGACCGGGAAGCCGCCCAAGTGGTGTTCGAGAACCTGAACGAGGACGACCAGAAATACTTCAACCAGGCCAAGGAGCACATCAAGCTGAAGGCTTCGGGCATGAAGAGCCCAGTGACAGACAACGAGCTGGACGAGCATCATTACAAGGCCCTAGTGATCGACGAGGATTTTGAGAGCAAGGGGATCTGGCTGGACCAAAGCGTGATTTCCTTTTGGTACGCGGCCACGCAAAACAAGGAAGCCCCGGCCCTCACACAAGTCGAGGAGCTACTCCACATTCTCGTTCACCTTAAATTTTTGGAAGACTAACTTCCAACTAAAAGTTAGGAGTTAGGAATTGGAAGTTAGGAATTAAAGACCTTTAAACTCCTGACTTCTAACTCCTCACTCCTAACTGGTTTGTGAGGTTCCGTTTTGATTGCCTTTTTGCAGGGTGTTTTGACCGGCAAATTTCCCGACCGGGTGGAACTGGACGTGAACGGGGTTGGCTACGAGGTCTTCGTCTCCCCCAAAACCTTGCACGCCGTTCCCGCCGTGGGCCAGAACGTCCTGCTGAAAACCTACCTCCATGTGCGGGAGGACCTTTTCCAACTTTACGGTTTCCTGAAGGACGCGGAAAAACAGGCCTTTCTTTTGGCCCTCACCGTTTCGGGCGTGGGCCCCAAGGCCGCCATGAACATCCTTTCCACCCTCGCTCCCGAGGTTTTTTACCAGGCCGTCCTCCATAACGACATCACCGCCTTGAGATCCGTGCCCGGCATCGGCCAAAAAACGGCCCAACACCTGGTCCTCGAGTTGAAGGACAAGGTCGCCAAACTAGCCGGACCCGGCGGGGAAACCGGCGAAGAAGGCGTTTTTAACGCTGAAACAAAGACCATCGCCGATTCGGTGCAGGCCTTGATGTCCCTGGGGTATTCGGCGGCCGAATCCCGCCGGGCGGTTTTGTCGGCGGTCCAAGGCGTGGGCCCGAAATCCACAGTTGAAGAAGTTTTGAGGTCTAGCTTAAAATCTATCGCCGCGCCTTGAGGAGGCGGCTTTGCCCTCGTTTTCATTTTTTAGATCGGGCTATGCCCGATGAAGGTGATGAGGGCGTCACGGTTTTCCTTTCGGGGCCAGGGCCCATTTTAAAAAGAAAACTGTGAGAGTTCTGAACCGAACTTAGAATTGGGGGTCTTATGAAGGACTTCAGCCTTCCGCGCATGATACTGATCCTGTGGTTTTTGAATTACTCCCTTTTTTCCGTGGTCAGCTACGCCTTTGGGGGCGGCCGCCGTGAAATTTCTTATTTCATCGTTTTGGCCGCCGTTTGGATGGTGGTGGAATTGATTTGCTTGGGACTCATCGACGATAAGCTTTAAGTTCGATGGGTGAAGGAAAATTCGAGGAAGGAGATTGGGATGAAAAAATTGATCGGTGTTTGGTTGGCCGCTTTGATGCTGCAGGCCTCCGCTGCCTTCGCCGCGGTTATCCAGGATTGGGCCTCTTTGGGCCCCGGGGCGGCGGGACCCTATAACGACAGCAATGGAACGAAAGTGGATTTCAGCTTCGAGGACGGCCCCAAACCGGGCACCAAGGCCTTGAAGATCACCTCCAACATCGCTTCGGGGGGATACGCGGGGGTTTATACCAACACCTCCGGCGACATCTCGAAAGCCGCAAACCTGGTGTTCATGGCCAAGTCCAGCGTGGCGGGCGACATCCAAATCGCCATCAAGGACGCTTTCAACGTGCAATACATTGAAAAGGTCACGGTCGCGGCGGGGGACTGGGCCCCGGTCACCGCTTCCTTGGCCGCCTTCACCAAGGATCCTTATTACACCCCGCCCGACGCCATCGCCGGGCACCCCATGGATTTCAGCAAGATCTCCAACCTGAATTTTTCCCCGCAGATGACCGGCGCCTCCGTGGTGGAGATCGGGCCGATTGAGGCGTCGGGCACGGCAAGCGCTTCCGCGGCGTCCTCTTCTTCTTCCAGTTCCTCTTCGGCTTCGTTCAACCCCGGCGGACCTTCCGTACAGGTGTTGGACGCCTCCACGATCGACGCCAAAAGTGCAGGAACCTTCCAAGACAGCCAGGGCTCCAGCTTCACTTTTACGGCCGCATCGGGCGGTAAATACCTTTCGATCACCTACGAGTTGAAACAGGGCGGTTATTGCGGCATGTGGTGCCGCGCCGGCGGCAGCGATTGGAGCGGGGCCAACTTAGCCAGCGCCAAGATCCTCAACATCCAAGTCTATTCCAAAGCCGCCGTGGTCCTGGGAATCGCCTTGAAGGATAAAAACAACAACCAATACGTAGCCGACTCGCCTTCCACCAAGGGAAGTGGTTGGGAAACCGTGTCGATCCCCATGTCTTCCTTTATCTTGGACCCCTATTACACTCCGCCCGACGCGGTTAAGGGCGCGCCTAAGGACTTCAGTAAGGTGGCGACCTTCAACATCCAGCCGAAGACGGTGGGTAAGTTCACCATTGCGGTATCCAAGGTCGCCGCCCAGTAATTAGCTGTTTTAAACCGGATTCCCCTCCCCGGATTTCTTACAAAATCCGGGGATTTTTTTTGCCGTCCTTCTTGATTGACGCTGGAGAAGGGGCTGGTTAAACTTTGCATCCTTATCGGTGCTGGTGCGCCAAATCTTTTTGATATATATATTGATTTGGCACTCCAAAAGCAGCCCTCGACTTGCGGTCTCGGGCTGGGGTAGCTCAGCTGGTAGAGCAGCTGTTTCGTAAACAGCAGGTCGCCGGTTCAAGCCCGGTCCCCAGCTCCATTTTTTCCCTTCGGTAGGGACGCAGTCTTTCGGTTGAAAAGCTGTAAAAAACATTGTCCCGTGCGAATTTTAGAAGCCTCCATCTGGAAAAATTTTTCCGGGTGGAGGCTTTTTTGTTTGGATGGTCAGGGATGGTCTTGGGATGAAAAAGAGTGTCGAAAATGGGGTTGAATGACAACCTTATGACAGCAAAAAACATCTGCTCGGTCTTTTTTGAGCACTTGTGTGGCAATCATCTGCTCGTTTGATTCAGTTGTAAGGTTTCGATTTTAAAATTTATAACATTGAATTCGTCAAATTAGGTTTAGCCCCGAACATCTCTTGCGTTGAACGGGAGGAAATGGGGGCCCATATAGCCTCGGAATCGAAAATAACCTTGGATGTTTGGTTTGGCGGGCATTCTACTTTTGGTTCTTAAATTGGCGTATTGAAATAAGTAATACAGCCGATTTTCGTTGCAAATTGTCCCGAGATAAACACCTTTTCGATCTACGACATGAAGTAAATGTGGTATTGGAAACCACCCGATGTAATCGCTGTTTTTATCGTAAATGAATTGATCGTATCGGTATGCGATCCATTCACCTTTTGAATTGAATAAATAAAGACTCATTGGGTTACCCGGTTAATTATGCGGTAGCCATAAATGGTAATGGGATTTTGAAAATTGAACAACGATTCACTGTTTTCCAAATCCAAAGATATATCATGTTTTTTAAAATGTGTTTAAAGAGCCCGATTCGATTTATGTAAATTTAATAATATAGTCTAAAAGTAGTCTTGAAACTCCAAGTAGAAAAGTTAAAATTATGATACGTTATTCTAATGGAGGTTAAAGTGACCGAAGGGGAAAGGTTGGCGCAATTCTCGGAACTGGTCCGTGGATCCAGCCTCAAAAGGTTCAAGCAAGTTGTGGTCGAGGATCGCGGGTGGCAGCCTTTTACCGGACAATTGAACTTTGTGGACTTATTAAAACACCTAGTGGATGCCGATCGCTGGGTGATGGCCATCCTTAAAAATGAAAAGCAAATCCCGAGGCCCATTATTAAACCCGGGGATGGGAAACCCGAGGAATGGGACCGGTACTTTCGGGAATTTGAAAACCTCGGGAAGGAAAAGACTGAAATCATTAAAAGGCTGCCTGAAAGCGAATGGTCCCAAGATGTGGAGGATACGCAAGTTATGGGAAAAACAAGCAAATGGCTGATCCTTGTGCGAGGCAACTTGGATCATGAAATTCACCACAGGGGATCGCTTCAAACTATGCTGAATCTAAAATACAAAACGGCGAAATAAATTGGTTGTTTTAACGATAGGAAGTCTTCTCGACCCCCGATTTTTATTTATATCTCAATTTAAAAATCATTTCATCGCCTTCTTTAATAACTCCGACGTTCAAATGCCCCCGTAAAGCTTTATATAGATAATCAGTGTCGTTTAACATCACCTCTGAAGAAACACTTATTGTAAAAATCAGGTGTAAAAAATCTGCTATCCGTAATTGTTCGTGAACAAAGGTCATCAGATCATCCCATAAAAGACAACGCCAGATGTCCAATGAAAAGGAGGATTCAAATTGTTTTGTTCGAAAAAAAGTTTTTAACCCTATCAGGGACCATTGCCCTTGGCCAGGATACAAGGGGCCTTGGTGGGAAATAAACCCGGAAGACTTATTTTGCCCCCAAAAAATGCTTTTATCCCCCTTTTCAGGGAGAGAAGTTTGGAGGTACCGGCTTATCTCCAACTTCGGCAAATCCCGGCTCAGAATTTTTTTATAGTAACGGGCTTTCCCGGCAGCTATGACCGGCGGATCCAAGAAAGATAGCTCGACGTCAAAATATGGTTTTTCAATTAGGAATTTCATTCGATCGGGTTCTCTGGACGGCGAAGCAAGGCTAGGAAGGTGTCGGGAAACAACTCGGTTCTGATACTTAATTTGTCCGGCTCTGTTTCGATCCAATGGATTATGAAAAACTATTCGTTGGAATAGGGTTTGTGGATCGTTGTATTCAACCGTCAGGTTTTCGTCCATTATTTTTCCCTTGGCCAACAGGATTGAGGATGGTTTAACGAGTGGCCACCAATAACCGGATGGAATCCCTTCCTTGGCCAAGATGGCCATTTCATTTTCCCTAGTGTCACGGCCGTAGGTTGGGTCAGTCGCATCTTTTAGCGAGGGTACGTTCTCCGACAAATAAACGTGGGTTTGGGGGTCCAAATAGCATGCTTTAACGGTTTTAAAATCGACCCAAATCGGATTTTGGGAAAAGAAAATTTTACGAAATGCCTTCCCACGAATAATTCGAAGAAGGCGCCCGCTCAACGCTATTGGATCACGATATAAAATCGGCTTTCCATTGGAAATCTCCATGGTTTTTCCGGGCAATAAAAAGTGAAATGAAAATGGGGCTTTATCACTGGTAATTTCCCGGATCAACCTTGCTGAACAGCCGGTATAACATTCGTCAATAAGGATGATGGCTGGAATCTTCATTGTATTTTTTTAATTGCCTTGTTTTTTATAAAGGATCGTTTGGCGGCCGTTGTTGCGGCTTGCATTGAAAACAAAACCATTATTTTTTAATAAAGTTGTTATCAGGCGCGTTAAAACACTGTTCGAAGGGTAAAAAAGCCTGACCTTATCCGCGACACGGTCAAGCTCCTTCAATAAAACCGGAATATCCTCCAACAAGTACAAATCCAGGCAATCCTTGACTAGGCAATTCCTAAAAACCTTGTCATCGTATGGAAGAAGAAGCCCCAACAAACTATATTCCCTAGGCTCCCCTTGGATAAAACAGGTCATTGATCCCAGATTCGGTCCCAGGACTAAATCATAAGGTTGGATCGACCCGGTATTAGAGTCCTTCGGAAACCGATTCGGGAGGATAAGGTTCCGGTAATATCGAATCCGCCTAAGAAATTCGCGCCCGAAATAAGCAATCACCAATTCTATCTCGAAACTGGGATATTTTTTTAGCATGTATTTTGCGTTTTGGATGAGCTCCACATGGTTCACCTTGGCGTTCCGATAATGGGCCGCATGCATACAGCTGAATTCGTTCCAATATTTGACTTTCGCCTCCGGTACCGTCTGAAGCACCCTATAGGCCAATTCGATATCCTCAACCCCCCACCCCTTGAAATTCTCATCGAAGCCGCCGGCCCTGTTAATCATCCATTTCGGAATGGAGGCATGGCAGGTTCCTAAAAAAAACCAGGGTTCTATTTCGAAGGCGCTTCTGTATTGAGAGTCGGAAAGGATAAATTCACGGAAATCCCGTATATGTAAACCCGAATACGGGGAAAAAATACTTTTTTGGGGGGAATCATTCATTGCAGGCCAATCAGTTTTATGGCGAAGCCCCCAAAGGAATGTATTTTTATTGCTCCTGTGATAATCCTCGTGGGCTGATAGCAATTCAGGGGGCGAAATAATGTCGGAGTCGATAAATACGATAATTTCTCCCCGGGCTTCTTTAATTCCTAAGTTTCTAGCGTAGGACCGGCCTTTGTTTCTTGAATACTTAATGTACCGAAAATTTGAGTGGTCACCGTACTTTCTGAGCGAGTCCTTGATGGAATAGGGGCTTCCGTCATTGATTAAGAGAACTTCGTAATCCTTTTTTTTAAAAGTTTGGTTCTTGATAGAGACGAGACATACATCGAGGGTTTGAACGTCTTTGTAAAAGGGAATAATCACGCTGATTTTTTTCCGGGAGGAATTCAATGGTAAACCTTTTTAGATGGGTTGAAAGAGATTGGGGATATTTTTTTAGAATGGTTTTTTAAATGATTTTTTTAAAACGGGAAAACCACTAAATCTGATTTAAGTTTTATACTCCCAATCGATAAGGGATTATTGGTATTTTTCCAAAAAAGAACGTCTTATCTGAAAGTTGATTGCTTTTTTCACTTCTTGGTTAAAATAATGTAAATTTTTGAAACGAGTCAGTATTTATGCAAAAAGTCAGTTGATAATGATTTTTTAAATAGAAAGCTTTTGTTTTAACGAAAAAAATTGATTAGAAGTAAATCCCTAAATATAAGCCGTTTTTCCTTTAAATTTAAAAGGTTCTCTTTTAACTAAAGATTTTGTTGCCAATGCTTTATCAGGTCACTATTTGTGCAAATAATTTTTATTTTGTCTTTAATCTTGAAAAATCAATTCTTTAGAAATACTCTTTCATCCCAGAAATTAAATTTTAATTGTGCTTCTAAATTTTTTAAGGAAATTTATTAACCAGTGATGGCCTCTAGGTCCAAAATCCACCTTAAACGTTTCAAGATAAACGCGATGGACTATTCAAAGCTTTCCATGGAATCTATCCGGTTTAACGGTGGTCTTTTATGTACTGTCGATAAAAAGGGTCGGCCAAATATCATGACAATCGGTTGGCTTTTATCAGGTGTGGCTTGGTACCGTCCGGTTTTGTCGGTTTTTGTACGGAAATTAAGGAAAAGTTATTTCAACTTGGAAGAAAGCGGTGAGTTTACTGTCAACATCGTGAACGAAAAATGTGGAAAATTAGTCCATTTCTGCGGAGAAATAACCGGCCATAAAGTCGACAAACTTAAATACCTAAAAGTAGGTTTAATCCCCTCCGAAACGGTTCAAGCCCCCACTCTTCAAAAAAGCGTCATCAGTTATGAATGTAAAACCATCCAAGTTACGGATGTGCCACCCGCTTACATCCATGCACAGGAGGATCTCAAACTTTTTGACCCGAACTTGTTTTGGCGGGCTTATTTCGGGGAAGTTACCGCTGCTTATGCTGTTCGAAATCCGGAAAAATACTTTTCAAGATGGGCGTATCCGCTTTAGAAAGCGGCCGGAGCTTAGGAAATCAAAATAATTTTAAGGAGGCGTGAGATGTCAAAATTGGAGCAACACCAGTTGAAGGAAACAAAGTGGTTCGAAAAGGAAAAATGGGGGGCTTTTTGGGAGAAAGGCTACAGCGATTTGAATGTTTCCTGCATGGGAGGGCCTAGTTTCGAAGTGGTTGAAATAGTACCAGCACTTCCTAAAAACGCGAAAGTCCTGGACCTTGCTTGTGGGGAAGGAAGGAATTCTCTTTATCTGGCAACTAAGGGTTTTGACGTGACCGCGATTGACCGTTCGGTGGCCGGTATCAACAAACTTCTCCACTTCGCCCAAAAAGCGAACGTCAAGGTGACGGGAATCGTTTCGGATATCGTCAACCTCGATATTCTCGAGGATTATGATTTGGTCATGGCCCACGGCTGCCTTTATTACCTTTCCAATGAGGAATGGCGGGCCCTTCTTTCCGACGTCAAAGATCACACAAAACCCGGCGGATTCAACATCTATTCCGTTTTCATCTTCAATAGCAAATACCCCAAACCTCATGAATTTAAATCGGCCCGTTACATGGCTTCTTTCGCACCAAACGAATTGAAGGAATTCTACGAGGGTTGGGAACAGTACCGGTACGACGTTTACGACAAATGGGACTCGCACCCTGGTATTCCGATCCATTGTCATCCCGTCGAAAAACTCGTTGCGCGAAAGCCCGGGGGAGCGAAATTGAATATCCAGGTCGAGGAGGTCCCGACCAAATTAAACATGACGGAAGAACAGCTTTTATCCATCCAAATGGGCATTCCGGCAGGCGATGTCGTCAAGAAATTCGGGATTCCGGACCAAAAGGATAAAATCACAGCTGAGGGTCTCCAATTCGGTGCGGTTACGGTTGCGAGGGAGGGAAAACCGGTTGCCACGGTCCAAAACTACGATTTGGAACTTTGGTACTACGGAAAGAAATGTGTTGTTTACATCATGAACGGGGAAGCGTGGGGGTTAGCCTACCACACTTCGCCTCCGGTCAGGGTCAGGGTCAATCCTTAACGGGTGAATGCTGCAACGGGGGGCAGTAAGAGGATGCGAAACAGGGAAAAAAGGCCAGGAGCCGCCAAGCCCTATCTTGGTGTCGTCTTCGATTTATTCGGCACCCTGGTCCCCGTGTTTTCATATCAAAAACATGACGCCGTGATGCGAAAGATCGCGAAAGCCCTTGATATCGACTACTACAAATTTGAGAAAGGCTGGGTGGGTTCCTATAAGTATCGGATTCTTGGGAAATTCAAGAGCACTGAGGAAAATATCGGTTGGATCGGGACCAGGAATGATGTCAAGTTTGAAAACGACCGGATCAAGACCGCGATGTCTCTACTAAGTTCCTTCGTGACCGACTCCCTGGTCCCACAGCCGGGAGCTCTCAAGACATTGAAAGTGTTGAAGGACAAGGGGTATAAAGTCGGCCTTATTTCGGATTGCGCCCCGACAGTACCGGTCAAATGGCCTCTAACCCCTTTTTACAACCTGATCCAAGCCCCCTTTTTTTCCTGCCTTGAAAAGACTTGCAAACCGAATCCCCGGATTTACCGGCGTTGCGCAAAGAAGTTGGAGCTGAGTCCGGACAGGTGTCTTTACATTGGCGATGGAAGCAGTAACGAATTGCAGGGTGCTTTGAACGTCGGAATGGATCCGGTGCTGATTACAACCGATTTTAAAGACACATATGATTCGAACCGCCGCGACGTTCAAAGGTGGAAAGGAAAGAAGATCAAAAACCTGAGAGAGGTACTGAAATTTCTCAAAGCCTGAATTTGAGCCTCGATTTTGACCACCTTGATTTTACCCTGGCCGGCCAAACAACACTGAGACTCAATCAAAACTTTTATTTTTCATTTATTCAAGGAGATGTCATATGACCGTTGTGGAATTATTCGAGCAAAAGGATCTTTTTGAAACCAGGTTGATGGAAAAGATAAACAACAGGCATTACGAACCTTATATTTACACCTATCCCCCAAAGGGTGCTTTCCGACCAAATACCGATTCTGAAAAAGTGCAGCAAAGTTGGAGAACGGTAAGGGGTCCGATTTCACTGTATCTCCACATTCCCTTTTGTGAGATGAAATGCAGTTTTTGCACACTTTTTACAACTGTCAATCAACCAAAGGAATTGATTCAAACCTATGTGAAGGCCTTGGAGAAGGAATTCGAGATATCCACGACTTTGATGAAAACCAGCTCAATAACGGTCAATTCCATTTATTTTGGAGGTGGGACTCCGACCCTGATGACTTTTGAACAGATGGGAGGCCTACTCAAACGGATAAAGAACAAGTTCCGGCTCTCCGAAAATGCCGAAATAGGGCTGGAAGGCGCTCCTAATTCCATTGGCGATGAAAAAATAAGGGAAATCCAAGAACTGGGGTTCAACCGTTTGAGCATTGGCATCCAGAGTTTTGATGAAACCTTGTTGAGGAACATGGGTCGCCATTACGGAGCGGCCTTGGGGATCGAAACGATCAAAAAAGCTGTCAAGGCGGGTATCCCGAATGTTAATTTCGACCTGATATATGGAATCCCCGGGCAAACATTTGGCCAATGGAAGGCGCATTTGGAGACGGCGGTTCAATTCGGGAACAAGACGATCACAATTTATCCACTTGTAGTCCGAGATCGCGCCGCTTATGGGAAGAAGTACAAAATAGCGCCCGAAAAATTCCTGACCCCGGAAGAGGGCCAGAAATGGTACGACTTCACTCTGGATTATTTAGAGCAAAACGACTTTTCCCAGCACACTCTTGTTACCTTCGCTAGAAGGGGAGGGGGAAACCAGCATGAGGAAAATGAGTTTCGTGGACTTCCGACTTTAGGACTGGGTGCGGGTGCCCGAAGCTATACTCCAAACTTTCACTATACCAACGACGATTATTTCGAGCCCATGTCCAACCAAAAGGTTATTGAAAGGTATCTCGCGGTTTTGGGTGGCGGGAGAATACCTGTTTTTTCGGGGGTTTCACTCGATGAGGATGAAACGAAAAGAAGATATTTTATCTTAAACCTCCTTTTTAAAGGGGTTGACGAAAGAGATTATCTTGATCGTTTCGACGAAGCGCCCGAGGAAACTTTCGGTTACGCCATATATGTTCTCCGAAAGAATGGATTCATGGAGCAAAAAAACCTTCAATTGAATGAGGAAGGAAAGAAGTTTAGCAGTGTCATCGGGGCCTGCCTTTTCAGCGAAGCGGTCCAAAAACTGAACATCCGTTATAAATGACATTCCCCAGGACCAATCTGGGCCACCGTAATCTAGGATTGGCAAAAGGGGAAAAGGTACCATATCTATGAAGCGCCGTTATTCTCAACTTCATCTAATCCCCCTTATCGTAGTCGTTTTGGCCCTTTTTGGCTCTGTTACTTTCTGGCCGGTCGAAACTATAGGCCGTGGGAAAGAGATTCTGGGCCACGGGAATCCAGAAACCATTCCATTGCTTTTTCTGATTTTCCAAAAGTGGTTGCATTACCTATGTCTCATCTCTTCAACCTTCAATCGGGAACCTGCCGTGGCGGTATTTCTTTCGATTTTTTCCATCTACAATTTTCTATTCATGTTCAACAACATCAGGAATTTCTATTTCTGGCCAATCGCGATCCTCGAATTGAACCGATTGAAGGAACAAAAGGCCCGGGCCAGGGTTCCAGATGACCCGCCCTTGGTCAGTGTGATTATTCCGGGAAAAAACGAGGTCAAAACGATCGTTCAAACCGTCAAATCGGCCTTGGTTCAAAATTACCCCCTCAACAAGATCGTCATCGTCGACGATGGCTCCGATGATGGAATGTCCGATCTACTTATCCGAACCTTCGGTTTTGAGAACTCTCCTTCGGATATGGAATGCCTTCGGCAGAACCCGGACCTTCCCGTAAAGGGAGTCATCAAAAAGGTACTAAAAGCCCAGGGCCATTTATACCTTATCATCAAGGAAAATGCCGGTAAGGGTTATGCGATGAACGAGGGCATCAACTTTTGCAGGGAAGAAAAATTCGTTTGTGTCCTGGATGCGGACACTATTCCAGACACGGACGGAATCCTGTCGTTGGTTTTTCCCATGATCGAGGAACCCCGGCTGAAAATCGTTTCCGGCAGGAACCAGTTTATCAATGGATGTTCAGTCGATGAGGGGGTGGTTGTCCGCCAGGTCATCCCCAGGGGCTTCCTTTTAATTTTACAGGTCAGGCAGTTTTTCAGGGCAAACTGCAACAAGTCTTTCTTCAACTTCCTCAACGCTCAAAAGGTGCTGGTGGGTAATTTTTCTTGCTACAGCCGGGACTTGGTTGTCCATTTGAACGGTTTCGCGGAAAGGGGTTTGACCGAGGATTACGATTTCAACATGCACGCCCATCAATTAAACGGGCAAGGAGAGAAAATTCTCATCAAATCCATCGTCACGGCCCGGGGATGGACCCAGGCACCGTATTCCCTGAAAGGAGTTTTCCACCAACGGGTGCGCTGGGCGGGTGGCATTCTGGCCAGCACCATCAAGTACCGCAAAATGGCTTTCCAGGCTAATACGAAATTCATGGGCCTGTACGCCATTCCAGCCGATTGGTTCCGCTTCCTCATGTTCCCGATCAATTTCATCGTGAACTTTTTGATGACTCCTTTCATTCTTTACGTCGTTTTTTTCACCTCAACCGGTAAACCCGTGGTGTTGGACTTGTTTTATTATTTTTATCTTCCTGGTTTCGCCCTGTTTTTTATCTTCGATGTCATTGTCGTCAATTTTCTTGATTGGAAATTCATCCAGAGCTACCCCAAAAAAATCGACTATATCTTTATGACCTTTTTCTGCATATTCACCGGATGGTTTTTCGAATCCATTATGATGGTTTGCAACCTCGTCGGTTATTGGAGGGCTTTGGCTGGGTATGGTTCCTGGGGGAAGTCGGAAAGAATGGCACTGCCCGTTACGACCGGTAGCGCGAAAACTTCTACCTAGGGTTGGAAAATAAACAATGGACAGTGTTTATCCTGATTTCGAACCATGGAAGCCTCTTAAAATCGGTGGATCCAATCACAACTTCTCGGGTCGATTGATAGTATTTGAAGGGGTGGACGGCTCCGGGAAGACGACTCAAATCGAAACGTTGCTCCAAACCTACCGCGCCATCGGGAAAAAATACCTGTTCACGAAGACTCCAACCCCTGAGTTGCGCGAATTTAGCGAATGGAAAAAGTACTATTCCGACGAGGATCGGGACCGAGGCATCGGTTTCGGTCTAGGCGTCATGGCCCTGGGGGACCGGTTCATCCATCAGCGTCGTGTGGTCATTCCAGCTCTCCAGGAGGGAATGGACGTGATCACGGACCGGTATATTCTGACATCGTTGATTCACGACAGCAGCCCCGCGCATGAGTATGTCCTGAACCTTCTCCTTCGCCCCAGTCTTGGAATTTTTTGCGATGCCTCGGAAGAAATCATCCTCAAGCGGCTGAAGGCACGAGATTTCGAAAAGACTTCCGGTGTCGAATTAACCAGTATCGGGGTTCAAATCCGCCGGATGCGGCAATTAGCGTCCCTTCACGGTTTTGTGGTTGTTCCGACAGCGACGGATCCAGAGGGAGCCTCGAAACTCGTCTGGAATGCGGTCAACTCTCTTGAAATTGCCCTTCCATGAACGTTTCAAAGGAATTTTTACTCTCATTCTTCGGGGGAAAAAGAAAACTATACCCATCCCATGGCGTCCTCCTGGTAGGTTCGGCCTCCCGCGGCTACTCAACCAAGGCTTCCGATATCGACCTGATGGCGTTTTACAACTCCGGTTCTCAAATGAACCCAGACTCCGAATTTTGCGTGACAGGCGAAGGGCATGAAATCACTATTGAACACCACGATCTCTCCCGTTTCATCGATGAGGCCCTGGACCACCGGCACAACCTTTCCTCCCTCCGCATGTTGAAAAAGGTGAGGGACGCGGTAGTGCTCGAGGCGGACCAGGAATTGATGGGGCTGATAGAACTTGCCAAACAGGCGCATTTGGACCTGACCGTTATGCTTTGGGCCTTCCGGGAGCTTTCCCGCCAATGGGAAGAAATCAAGTTGGCCAAGCCCGCCCTTCAGCGGCATTACATGATCCAATGGGCCGAACTGCTTATCTCTTTGCGGTTGCTCTGCGATAAAAATGCGCCTTCCTATTCCAAACCAAAATGGTTGTACCGGAATCTTCGGGATGGGCATTTTGAAGAGATGAAGTGCCTTTTGGACGATCTCTATCAAATTGGGGCGGCCCGCAACGCAGGAAAATTAGAAGCCCTTGAGGGGCTCGAACGCAAGTACCTGGCCTCCTTTCCGGAGGTCAACCGGGGTTTCATAAAATTCATGGGAACGGAATGCCGGGAAATGGCGGTCCAATTTCCGGAAGAGGCGGGCCCGGTATTTCGGTTTGCAGCGAATGCCTATTTCTGGCTGCTGTTCGCGAAAGATCCATTGGGATATTTGCGTAACCACGCCCCCTTCAGGGACGCCGAATTTGAGGTTTTTTATGAAAGAAAAACCCCTGAGAATTACCACCCTACCAGAACCTTGAGGAAATTCGGGTCTTTCATCCGGGAATTGGGACGATGGGTGGTTGCGGACATTTCCCTCCATCGGCTGGGTTCAGTGATGAGCCGCAGATTTGTCCCTTATTTTTTAATCAATTACAACATGGCCAATATGCTGCCTTACGGCGGTAAGTCCACTGATATTATCCCTTCGCTCGGAAAATGTGATTGCCCCGATACGTGGCTTCCCGAAGTTGAAAATTTCCTGGAAATACTCGAATCCTCGGCTGTTTGCGGGGCGAATCCCTAAATTCAACTTGAATGGAAAAACGGTTAAGACATGAAAGATCTTATATCCGAGCTAACCCAATTGAAGTCGGCGCTTACCTTGCTTTTCGTATCACTTTTCTTTGCCGCTTTGTCCCAATCCATCGTCCTTTTTATCTTCCCATTCCTCAACATCATCATTTATGACAACTTGATCATCACACTGGACAAAAGATTATTGTTCGAATTCCTTCTAGTAATGGCCGTCTTGTTGTTTTCAATGGCTGCCTTTTCCCTGGTTTTAGACATTTCAGCTTCGCTTTTAAGAACCAAGGTTTCTACCCTGATGCGGTCGGATTTGCTGGATAGGCTGTTGAAATACAAGTACAGCTTTTACATTGAGAATGAAACTGGCCGGTTGGTCCAAAAACTAATCCCCGATATGGATGTTGTCGCTGACGCTTCAGCAAAGTTGTTCCTTTCAATAGCCTACTTTTTCCAGTTGATTTTTCTTTTCGTCATCGTCGCCATGATCGATTCCCAAATATTAATAATTTACCTGGGCATGTTGGTCATCTACTGGTTGTGGTTGATTGTCTGGCGCCCTCATGTAGTTCAATCCAGTTCAAAAATTGGCGCGGAATACGGATCCTTTTACTCCTGCCTATACGAAGTTTTTCCCGGGATAAAAGAAATCAAATATCTCGGCCTGAATGAATATGTCAAAGGGCGGGTGCTGAAAAATCTTTTAAATATAAGGCGCTACCAATTACGGAACTCCATTTTTAATTCCTTCCTTTACATGAGCAACTCCATCATTCCTTGGGTGGGTTATTGCGCCATCCTGGTGGTGGGGCTTTTTAAAATCGGCGAGGGAAAATTCACCATCGGCTTATTTGTAGCCATTTTCAGCTTCATGTGGCGGATTTTCACACCCGTCGACAAGATTATGGAAGGCTACCTGGCTTCCCAGGAGGCGAAGATCGCAATTCAAAGGATCAACCAAGTCAGGGAAGATTACTTTGAAAACAACGGTAAGGTCCATTTGAAAGGCTTCACCGATTCTATCGAGTACAGGAATTTGTATTTCCGATACAACGATGAAAGGGAAATCCTTAAAGGCGTCAATTTGAGGATTTTGAAGGGTCAAAACGTGGCCTTCGTAGGTCATTCGGGATCGGGGAAGACAACCCTGGTTCACCTATTCATTAAGCTCTTCGACGGTTACAAAGGGAAAATACTGTTGGACGGCAGGGAACTGTCCGAATTCGAGCTGACAAGCCTCCGGAAATTTGTAAGCATCGTTTCCCAGGACGTATACCTTTTCAATGACACTATTCGTAGGAACATCGATTTTACCGAAACCATACCCGACGAAAAGATTTTGGAATATTGCCGGTATTCCCATTTGTGGGATCTTATTATAAAACTCCCTGAAGGACTGGATACTATCATTGGAGAACGGGGGGTTAAGTTGTCCGGGGGAGAAAAACAACGCCTTGCCCTCGCCCGAACTTTCGCTAAAAATTCGGAAATCATCATTTTTGATGAGGCCACATCGGCGCTCGATCCAAAGTTGGAGAAGGAGATCAAAGATAGCATCCTCTTGTTGAACAAGAACCGGACCACAATCACGATCACCCATCGCCCCAGCACGGTCGTCGACTTGGACCATATCTTTGTGCTCAAAGACGGTGAGATTGTGGAAGAAGGGTCTCACGGAGAACTCATGAGCCACAAGGGGCATTATTATGAACTCTTTTACCATTGAGCAATTCCTGGCCCACGCCCGGGGCAAGGAAAAAAAACTAGTATTTATCAGTCTTGGGGGGGGAGCGGCGTTCTTTTTCATGGTAGCCGTCCTTCTGAATTTTCCGTTTAAAAATTACATCACCTGCCCCGGCACCTTTGAGTACAAAAACGAGGTTGAAGTAATTTCAGAAACCGACGGCGTTGTGGATAAGATTCTCAAGAATAATTTTGATGAAATCGCTCAAGATCAGCCGCTCTTGGAATGCCATCTACTTTTGTTACAGAAATATCCTATGCTTTCACCTGCTTCGGGAAAAATTTACTACAACTCCGACCCCCTGTCCTTGATCGGGTCTTATTTAAGGAAAGGCCAGATTGTCGCTTATATCTTCAACGGCGACAAAAAAATAGCGAAGGTCTACGCTTCATTGAACAACGTGGACATGTTCAACGTCGGCCAACAGGTCATTTTGTATTACAGGAATCCACACACCCTTTTTAGTCAGAAGATCGAAAGCCGGGTTTCGGACATGTACGTCGATAAGGACAAGGATCAGGTTATTCTTTTTTGCGATTTCGACAACAAAATCATGGATCTGGAACAGAAATACCCCGGAACCTTGTTGAAAGCAAAAATTTTGATTAATGATAGAAGTCTGCTGAAAAGTCTTTTTTAGGAGAGCTACACTCCGCCAATTTCAAGCCGAGGTCAATTTTTATAAAAAGGAAAATCTTATGGAAAAGTTTAAAGATTTTAAAATCTTGCGAATATTTGTTGGTGAAGAAAAAAAATATGATGGGAAATTGGTTTATAAGTCTATCATGAATCGGCTCCAAGAATTGAAAGTGGCGGGCGCGACAGTATTTAAAGGTATCGAAGGATTTGGTTCCTCATTCCGGCTTCATTCTTCGAGAATTATCGAAATTTCAGAAAATCTACCTATAATGATTGAAGTGGTGGACAAGCCCAAAGAAATCCATAGGGCTCTGAAAGCTCTTAAACCCATACTTCTAACCAACTGCCTGGTTACGATGCAGAATATTCAAGTCCTTCCTTACAATCAGAACAAAAAAAGGAATTATCAAACTAAAATCCCCGAAAAAAAATTTAATATGCTGAAGAAGTTGTTTATCCGTTGAGGAAATCGTAAAGGAGGTCCTTCTTTCACATCAGAAGATTTTCAAGGCGCTATTGTTTATGCGGCGAAGCTGGCGAGTTTGAGAAGGATATGACAAGAGGCACGGAAAACGACCGATTTTTTTGACTTCCTCCCATGCAGGACAGGAGATTTAGGCTTGTCCTTCCAGGCCATCGTTTGGTGTCATATACGTGTCAAACTCAACCCTCGAAATCGGGTTTTGACCGTCGCCAAGTGTCCTTGACCGTCACGTCAAAAAAATAGCCCTTGCCCGTTTGGGTCGTGAAACCCTTACAGGCAAAGGCCTTTGAAACTGTGCTGGGGACTAGTTAATTTTTTGAAACAGACTTCATGAAGCTGGTAAACTGCCGTTCCTGTTTCGTAAACAGCAGGTCGCCGGTTCAAACCCGGTCCCCAGCTCCATTCTTCGCTCCCTTGGCCGCGTTGTTCCATCCTCGGAACCCGAATTTTGGCCCTTTTCGGCCTATTTCCTTGACAAGGAAGGAGCGGGTTTTTAAAATCCTTTTCCCCCAGCCTCTCTTGGGGCTAGGACAATGGGCCTTCAAGGGCCTGTGAAACCAGATATATTCATCAAGTTAAGCCGGTTGAGGAGGCTTTGTGTCCGTCAAGATCCGTTTGAAACGCATGGGAAACAACAAAAAAGCCAGTTACCGTATCGTGGTGCTGGATTCCACAATGTCCGGCAAAGGCCGCCGGGTGGAAGACCTGGGGACCTATAACCCTCGGGCCAAGGAAGAGAACCAGGTCCTGAACCTTAAAAAGGAAGCGGCCCTGGCGTGGATGAAAAAAGGGGCGATTCCTTCCGAAACCGTCCAAGGCATCCTGAAAAAGGCCGGGGTGAAAGTCAGCTGACAGCTTACAGTCGACAGTCGGCAGCTAATTTTTAAGACCGATAACCGCCGACTGTGGACATGAACCGATTCCAAAGAAGGTGGAGCATGAAGGAACTCATTGAATACGTGGCGAAGTCGCTGGTGGACAAGCCCGAGAGCGTGGCGATCCAGCAAAGGCTGGAGGGAAACCTGACGGTACTGGAACTGCGGGTTTCCAAGGACGACTACGGCAAGGTCATCGGAAAGCAGGGGCGCACCATCAAGGCCCTGCGCACCCTCGTTTCCGCCTCCTGCGCCAAGCACGGTTTGAAGTACTCCCTCGAAGTCGTTGAATAAATATCCGAAAAAAAGTTCTAAGTTCGCAGTTCGTAGTTCGAAGTTAATGTGTGTTTTTGAACCAAAGGTTCAAAAACTTCCGCAACTTAAAACTCAAAACTTAAAACTTCGAACTTCTTTCGATCTCCATTCAACGAAACCGGCGTTTGTGCCATGAACCGCCCGCCCCAGCCATCAGGGGATTTTGTCGTATTAGCGACCATCGTCCGGCCGCATGGCCTCAAGGGCGAGGTGAAGGTGTCTTTGTCTTGCCCAGGGCTGGAGCGCTTGGTGGCTTGTAAAACACTGCGCCTGATAAAGGACGGGGTGGAGTTAAAAAAGGTGACGGTCATCCGCTCCTTCCCGCATCCCGATGGCGACGCAGTGGTCCGCCTAAAGGAAGTGGGGGGGGTGGAAGAAGCGGAATCCCTCCGAGGCGCCTACCTGGCGGTTTTGGAGGATGAGAAGCCCGGCCTCCCGCCCGATAGCTATTACCTGGACGACCTGGTGGGTTTGGCCGTGGCAACCACGGCAGGTGAGAACCTGGGCCTCATTGAGGAAGTGATGGAGGGCCTGGCCAACGGGGTTTGCGTGGTGCGCAAGGGTGAAAAGGAAATCCTGATCCCGGCCCTGAAATCCGTGATCAAGGCAGTGGACTTGAAGGCCCGGCGCATGACCGTCGAGCTTCCGGAAGAGATCGATGCGGACACCGCGGATTGATACTTTGATGGCGCCAAACCTTAATGTAAAAAAGACAACCAAGGCGCCCCTCAGTACGAGCGCGGCTCGTCCTGAGCAAGGCCCCTTGGCCAAAGGGGGATGTCGAAGGATTGACATCCTGACCCTCTTCCCCGGCTACTTCGAGGGGCCCTTCGCCGTGAGCATGGTGAAGCGGGCGACGGCCAAAAAGGCGGTGGACCTCCGCCTACACGATTTGAGGAAGTACACCACCGACAAGCGCCATACGGCGGACGACGTGCTTTACGGGGGCGGCGCGGGCATGGTGATGAAACCCGAACCCCTGGTCAAGGCCCTTTCCGCCATACGGCGGGGCCGCAAAAAGGTGAAGACGCTCCTGATGTCGCCCCAGGGCCGACGGTTCAACCATGCCATGGCGATGGATCTGTCCCGCGAGAAATCCCTCCTCTTAGTTTGCGGCCATTACGAGGGCGTGGACGAGCGGGCGATGAAATGGATCGACGGCGAGGTAAGCCTGGGCGACTATGTCCTGACCGGCGGGGAGCCGGCCGCTGCGGTGATTGTGGACGCTTTGGTGCGCTTCCTACCGGGAGTTGTGGGGGACCGCCAGTCGGTTGAAAAAGACAGCTTTTTTAATGGATTATTGGATTATCCGCACTATACTCGTCCCCGCTCTTTTAAGGGGATGAAGGTGCCGGAGGTCCTGTTGTCGGGCAACCACGCCCAGATCGAAAGGTGGAGAAAAAAAGAATCCCTGAAGAACACCCTAGCCAAGAGGCCAGACCTCTTGGGGGGGGTGGCATTGTCCGAGGGGGACCTCGAACTTCTGCGGGAAGCCAGGGAAGAACTTGAACAAAAAAAGAAGTTATGAGTTGGCAGTTATGAGTTTTGAGTTAATGTGAGTTCTTGAACCAAGGGCTCAAGAACTTCCAAAACTCAGGACTCAACACCCAGAACTCAAAACTGTATTTAGGGAGTTTGCAGTCATGAACGCGACGATTCGGAAAATCGAGGATGGCCAGGTCATCCGGAAAAACGTGCCCTTCAAGGTGGGGGACACAGTCAAGGTTTCCTTGAGGATCAAGGAAGGCGAGAAAGAACGCATCCAGGCCTACGAGGGCCTGGTGACCGGCATCCAAGGTTCGGGCGGCAAGATGAAGTTCACCGTGCGCAAGATCTCCTACGGCGTGGGGGTGGAGAAGACCTTTTACTACCATTCGCCCATGATCAAGGAGGTCAAGGTCAGCCGCTCCGGCAAGGTGCGCCGGGCCAAACTGTTCTACCTGCGCGGCAAGTTGAACAAGAAGGACGCCCGCATCCAGGAGGGCAAGAAGGCCCTCCAAGTGCACAGCGAGGGCGCGCTGGAAACCGCCACCGCCGCCAACGTTGAAACGGCTCCGGCGGAGCCGGCCACGGCCGCCGAGTCCCCCAAGACCGAGCCGGCCGCACCGCCGAAAACGGAACAAGCCAAGGGTGAAAAGGCCTGACGTCTCCTTCCTTTCCAACCGCCCAGGCTTCCGCCTGGGCGGTTTTTTGTTTTAAGGGGCCCACCTTGCGGGGGTTCCACGTCCTAAGGTAGGATACGGAAATGAACCTTTTCCCGCGTTTGGCCTTGCTTCGCTTAGGGCAGGGGCCTCAAGGCTCTGCGCCGAGGCTCAGGCCCGCCCATCCTTCCGCCGCTCCCAGGATCCCCCGCCGCTTGGGCATCAAGGGCCTATCTCGGGCCTTCCTGGCCCTCACCGCCCTTGGCCTATTGGCCGCGGGCTGCACGGGCAGCGGCGCTGTCAACCCCTTAAGCCCCGCCGCGGCCTCCAAACCCGACGCCTCCGCCGCCGCGGAGGAGGATTCGGATGTGATTTACTGGACCGCCTTCCCCGTCACCTTCACGGCCACCGACTCCTTGAACGGCATATGCCTGGTCGACAAGAAATTCGGATGGGCCTGCGGAAACAACGGCCTGCTGCTCGAGTGGGACGGCACAACGTGGTCCAAGGTGGAAACCGGCCTGGCCCAAAACGAAAACCTCATGGCGGTGGCTTTCGCCGACGAAAACGAGGGCTGGGCCATGGGGACCCAGGGCATCATCCTGCACTACCTCAACGGCACTTGGACGTTGGACAATTCCCCCACCCAACAGCTCCTTTACAGCGCCGTGGTGACCCCTGCCCGCACGGTTTGGGCCATGGGGGCCAATGGCACGATCCTTACCTATAACGGCCTCAGTTGGGGGATGGTCTACGCGGTATCGCAGTCCGGCGGGGCCTCCACGACCGTGACGCAGGATATTTACGGCGTCGGGATGTACGGGCAGAACAACGGCTGGGCGGTCGGCAACCTGGGGCTTATCCTCAGTTTTGACGGCCAAAAGTGGACTCCCTTCTCCGCCAGCCCCACCACCGAAAGGCTCAACTCGGTGTCGGTCATCAACGAGGTCCAGGCCTGGATCGTGGGGGCCTTCGGCACCATCCTGGCGTACAACGGCACCACCTGGACCAAGATGACCAGCGCCTTTTCGGGGTTTGATTTTTACGGGGTTGCCATGAAAAGCGAAGACGACGGCTGGGCCGTGGGCCAGGACGGCACCATCGTTTACTACGACGGAAGCCGGTGGATCAACCACCAAAAGCCGGAAGGGAAGCCTTCGCTAAACGCCATCGCTTTTTATAAAGATTTAGGCTTCATGGTGGGCCAAAACGGGACCATCCTCAAGTTCCAGCCCAACGGCGAAATGGCCCAGTTCAACTTCCTGTTCAAAGGGTCCTTCAAACAGCCGTCCAAGGAAAACCCTTACTGGAATGTCACCTATACCTTGATGAACCAAAGCCCCAAAGCCTCCCCCCTCGTTACCCTTGAGCTGCCTATCCCCACGGGTTTAGAACCCTACTTCCCCAAACCTACGCCCACCGCGACGCCCGCAGGCACGGTAACCCCCGGCGCTTCCGCCGCTACCCCTACGCCTACCGCGCCCTCGAATCCCACGACCGCAGCCTCGGCTGCGGGTTCGCTCACCACGCCCTCCGCCTCCTCCCGTGCCGCTTCAACCGCTTCGTCCGCCGCGGTTTCTTGGACGGTGAAAGACAACAACTTGGAGGGGGAGATCGGGAATATCGCCTCCTCGGAGCTCAAGACTGTCACCGTTTTACTTCAGGATAAAAAAGGGGAGAAAAAAGAATACCCGGTCATCCTCAAGGCCGTATTAAAATCAACGGATAAAACCATCGCGGAGGCGGCCCCCGTGACCCTAATGGCCTCGGAGCCGAAGCCGGGCGCCCAAGCGGCCCCGGCCAACCCGACCGCGACCGTCGCTCCTGCTCCTCCGGCAAAACCCACCGCCTCTTCGAGCGGCTCTATAAGCCCATCGGGGCAGGCCCCTTCGGCGGGTTCGACCCCTTCGACAAGCCCAGGGCAGACAGGCTCACCGCAGGCAAGCCCAGGGCAGGCTACCCCCGGGGGCTCGGGCGGCTCACAGGAAGGCGGCGCCGCGAATGTCCAACCCACACCCTCTCCAGGAAATTGAGGCCGAAGCCCTCAAGGAAAAAACGCCTTCCCAATCCCTGGATTACCTGAGACACCGGCTGAAGGACGACCCGCGGACCGGCGCCAAGCGGCTATTGGCGAAGTTCGAGAAGTCCGTCCTACGGGAGGAAAGGGAAAAAGCGCGACTGGAATCCCTTTGGCAGCATGAAAGGAAAGCCTTGGAAGAGGGGTTCAGCCATGTGGCGGGCGTGGACGAGGCGGGCCGGGGCCCCTTGGCCGGCCCGGTGGTGGCCGCCGCGGTCATCCTTACGCCCGACCGCCTTATCCCGGGGGTCGACGACTCCAAGAAAATCCCCGCCGCCAAGCGCGAGGAGCTTTTCGCCCGCATCCGGGCGGCGGCTGTGGCGGTCGGCGTGGGCCAGGCCAGCGTGCGGGAGATCGACGGGCTTAATATCTACCGGGCCGCCCAACTGGCCATGGAAAGGGCCGTCGTGGCGCTCGCACCAAAACCCGATTACCTCTTAACCGACGCCATGCCCCTTCCCGCGTTCAAAGCGGTTCCCCAAAAGCCCCTGGTTCACGGAGATGCCCTTTCCTTGAGCATCGCGGCGGCCTCCATCATCGCCAAGGTGACGCGGGACAGGCTGATGGGCGAATTGCACCGCCAATACCCGGCTTACGGCTTTGAGGGCCACAAGGGATACGGCACGGAGGAGCACCTGAAGGCCTTGGAAACCCACGGCCCCTGCCCCGAACACCGCCTGAGCTTCGGACCGGTGATGGAAACTTCGGCCCGCAAGTCGCCGGAAGGGCCCCTCGGTTTTTGGAAGGAAAGACTTTCGAGCGCGGCGAACCACGAGGAATTGAACCAGGTAGGCGTTCAAATCAAGCGGGTAGCTTTATCCCGCTTATCGTCTTCGGAATTGGAATCCTTGAGGGAACTTTTTCGGGTGAAACGAAACCAATGGAAAAGCGAAAAAGCGTAAGCACGCACGAAAAAGGCAAGTGGGGGGAGGAAAGGGCCGCTGTTTTCTTGCGGCTCAAGGGTTACCGCATCTTGGAGACGAATTACCGGGTCCCGGTGGGTGAGATCGACCTCATTGCCTGGAAGAAGGGGACCCTGGTTTTTGTGGAGGTGAAGGCCCGTAAGGGAAAAACCCAGGGTACGCCCTTGGAGGCGGTATCGCCGCACAAAGTCCGAAGGATTTCGGCCGCCGCGGCCCTTTACCTTGCCCAAAGGCGGGAACTTCCCGCCGCCTGCCGCTTCGACGTGGTGACGCTTGGCCCGGAGAAAAATTGGGTGGGTTTGGGGAAACTGCGGCATTTTGAGAACGCCTTTTCCATCGAGGGCTTTTTCAACGTTTGAAAAAGGACTTTTTTTGAATTTATCCCCGCTCCCTTGACGGGAGAGGGTGATCCTTTAGGCAAACTGTAACAGTACTAAAAGGAGGCCTGATGAGAACTTTCCAATTCCAGATACCACCCAAAACTAAAAGCTTGCTCACGAAAGTCGGCCAACTGGCCGACGAGCGGGGGGAGGCGGCCTACGCGGTGGGAGGCTTCGTGAGGGACCTCTTTTTAAGGCGGCCCGGCATGGACATCGACATCACCGTGGAGGGGGACGGCCTGACCTTCGCGGAAAAGCTGGCCAAGCTCACCGGCTCAGAAGTGGAGGCCTTCACCCAGTTCGGCACTTCGATTGTGGTAATTCCCGGTTTCGGGAAAGTGGACGTGGCCACAGCCCGCACCGAAAGTTACGAGAAGCCCGGCGCCTTGCCGAAAGTCGAAAAAAGCGGCATTGTCCAAGACCTTTACCGGCGGGATTTCACCATCAACGCCATGGCTTTGAGCCTCACTCCAGGCTATTTCCTGAAGCTCCTGGACCCCTTCGGCGGCCTGGAGGATTTGAAAAAAGGGCGGGTCCGGGCCCTGCATGAAAAAAGTTTCATCGACGATCCCACCCGGATTTTCCGCGCCGTCCGGTTCGAACAAAGGTTCAAGACCCGGATCGAGGAAAAGACCCAGAAATGGCTCCTGGAGGCTGTGAAGGGGGACTATATCCAAAAAGTCTCCGGCGAGCGGCTGCGCAACGAGCTGAGGCTGATTTTCCAGGAACCCCATCCCGAAAGGGCGGTCCTGCGGTTGGAGGAACTGGGCGTCTTGCCGCGTATCCATCCCGCCTTGGGCGTTCCGCTGGAGGCGAAAAAAGCCCTGCCCCAAATCGACGCCGCCATCGGGTTTTTCCGGCGCAACCAGATCACCTTGGAAGAGGAAAAAATGGTCTGGTTCCAGGCCCTTCTTTCCAACCCCTCCGTCCATGAGGCGGAATCCCTGTCCAAGCGCCTTATGCTTTCCCGGCCGGAACAAAAAATCGTAACCCAGTGCGCCACGGTCCACCCGGCGATTTATGGGGAACTGTCCGGCGAGGGGGTGATGGTCAGCCGCATGTACAAACTGCTTTGCCCCCTGAAGTCCGAGATCCAATGCTTTTTGATGGCCGCGGCGCCCACGCCCGTCTTGCGCCAAAAATTGGCCGGATATTTCTCAAAAATCCAAAAGTCAAAACCCTGGATACGGGGCCGGGACCTGCAGGCCATGGGCATTGCCCCGGGTTTCCGCTACTCCTTCATCCTGCTGGAGGCCCTCAACGCCCAGTTGGACGGCAAATTCAAGAACCGCAAGGAAACGCTGGAATGGGTCAAGAAAACCTTCGTGGCTTGAACTCTTTCTTTCAACTCCCGATACTCAAGCAGGGCCCAAGCTGGAATTTTTTTGTTTTTTACCGCCGTCGAATCCGTTATAGTCCGAATCCAACCCAACCACCGAGGGACCAGGTGAAAAATGGATGATGCGAGGATCGTGGATGCCGTCATGAAGCTCGGTGTGCTGGTTTTTTCCCTCTGCCTGCACGAATTCGGGCACGCCTACGCGGCCTACCGCCTGGGGGACCCCACGGCCAAGCTGCTGGGGCGCATGACTATCGACCCCCGGGCCCACGTGGACCCGGTGGGCACGATTCTTTTCCCGTTGATGATGTTCCTTTTCCCCAGCCTTTTCCTGTTCGGCTGGGCCAAGCCGGTTCCCGTCACCGTGGAAAACCTCAAAAGACCGCGCCGCGACGGGGCCCTGGTGGCCTTGGCGGGCCCGGCGATGAATTTCCTTTTAACCCTTCTTTCCCTCGGCGCCTTGTTCTTGCTGGAAAATTTTTCCTTCCTTGGAATGGAAGAGAGCATGGCCGAAACCGTGCTGGGATTCGTCCAATTCTTCCTTTTCCTGAACATCGGGCTTGCGGTATTCAACCTCGTTCCCATTTATCCCCTGGACGGCTCTTGGATCTTAAAGTCGATCTTGCCGCCCCCATGGGCCTACCAAGTTTCCCGGTTCGACCGTTACGGTTTTATCGCCCTTTTCGCGATTTTCTTTTTGCTGCGCCATTTTTAACTTCAACAACCAAGGCGATTTCGATGCCAGAACCCCCCAAAACGCCGATGCGTTACCTGTCCGGCGTCCAATCCAGCGGACGGCTTCACCTGGGCAACTACTTCGGCGCCATCCAAAACCACATCCGGCTCCAGGATGAGGGAGACTGCTTTTATTTCATCGCCAATTACCATGCCCTGACCACGGTCCAGGCTGCCAAGGAACTGGAAAAATTCACCTTCATGGTGGCCGCGGATTACCTGGCCCTGGGGCTGGACCCCAACAAGGCCCTCCTTTTCCGCCAAAGCGATGTCCCGGAAGTCAACGAATTAGCCTGGATTTTGAGCACCGTGACCGGCATGGGGCTCATGGAAAGGGCCCATTCTTATAAAGATAAGGTGGCCAAAGGGATCGCCCCCAGCCTGGGCCTGTTCTATTATCCCGCCCTCATGGCGGCGGATATCCTCATCTACCAAAGCGACAAGGTTCCCGTGGGCCAGGACCAGATCCAGCATATCGAGATGTGCCGGGACATGGCCGGTTATTTCAACAACACCTTTAAAAAGGAAGTGTTTAAGCTGCCGGAAGGAGTTTTAAGCGAAGCTCCCAAGGTGATCGGCCTCACCGGCGGTAAAATGAGCAAGAGCGACGAGGACAGCGTGATCCCCATCTTCGGCGAACCGGCGGAGATCAAGAAGAAAGTGATGAGCATCGTGACCGATTCCAAGGGTGTCCACGAGCCCAAGGACCCGGATCAAAACGTGATCTACCTTTTGTATAAGCTGGTGGCTAAACCGGAAGAAGCCGCCCAAATGGAAAAAGGCTTCCGGCAGGGCGGCATGGGTTATGGGGACGCGAAAAAACTCCTCATCGGCAAACTGGAAGAGGTTTTCGGCGGCGAAAGACGGGAAAAGCGGAAAAAGATGGAGGAAAAGCCCGGCATGGTGGAGGATACCCTGGTGGCCTCGGCCCGTAAGGCGAGGCGGACCGCCGCCTCCACGATGGAAGCGGTTTACGCGGCCACGGGCATACCCTGTTCCAGGGTCAAAAAAGAAATTTTAGAACTTAAAACTCAAAATTCCGGCGGAAGTAGCGGATAAATCCAAGTGGGGGGAAATTGAGCGAATCGAACCAGCCATCTAGCGGGAAAAAAGCGGTCGAGATCACCCTTTCGCCGGCCGTTGCCAGCGTGGTCATCAGGGAAATCATCAACCAGGAGGACCATCGCCCCACCTACCAGATCACCCTGCCTTCCTTCGACGGGCCCATGGACCTGCTGCTACACCTCATCAAAGAGCATGAGCTGGACATCTACGACATCCCCATCTCCAAGATCACCAAGGAATACCTGGATTACCTGGAGATGATGCGGTCCCTCAACCTGGAAATCGCGGGGGATTTCCTGGTGATGGCCGCCACCCTCATGCAGATCAAAAGCCGGATGCTCCTACCGGTGGACCCCTCGCCGGACGATCCGCAGGAAGATCCCCGGGTTGAATTGATGCGGCGCCTGATCGAGTATAAAAAGTTCAAGGACGCGGCTGAGCAGCTTTCGGGCTTGGAAAAAAACCGCGCTTACCTGCTGCCGCGCAACATTCCCGGGGACTTAAAACAAGTCGGGGAGGAGGAACACCTGGAGGAAGTCACCCTTTTCGGGCTTTTGGCGGCCTTCAAGGACGTCTTGATCCACACCCAGGAGGATGTCTCGGCGGAACTGGCCCGGCCCGAAATCACCGTCAGCCAAAAGATCAACGACCTGATGGACGTGCTGCAAAGCCAGCAAAAGATCGTGTTCCGGCCCTTCCTGACGGCTTGCCGCACCAAAATCGAGAAGATCGTGGCCCTGCTCGCCCTTTTGGAACTGATCCGCCTCAAGCTGGTGAGGGCCGTGCAGGATAAAATCTTCGGCGAAATCGAGGTCCACCTGGTTTCCAACATCGTGCCGGGCAACGCGCCGGAGGCGGTTTAATACAAGAGCCAATTTTGAATTCTTAATTTTTAATTTTAAATTATGGAAAGTTTTCAATCCCGGATTGAAAATTTCATTTGCATAAAGGGAGATTTGGAACGTGGAAACCGAAAAACTCAAAAAAATCCTGGAAAGCCTGCTGTTCGTCAGCGAAACGCCGCTTTCCCCCAAAAAGATCGCGTCGTTCCTGAGGGACACGCCCGAGAGCGGGATCCAAACCGCCCTCGCGGACCTGAAAGGGGAAATCAACGGGATGGACCGCAGCTTCCAGGTGGTGGAGGTCGCCGAGGGGTTCCAGCTGGTCACCCGGCCGGAATACCACAAGTGGGCCAAGGAGCTTTACAAGATCATCTCCAAGACCCGCCTTTCCAAAGCGTCCATGGAGGCCCTGGCCATCATCGCCTACAAGCAGCCCGTGACCCGCGCCGAGGTGGAGGCCATCCGCGGAGTGGAAGTCAGCAACCTCATCCAGTCCTTGCTGGAGAAAAAGATGGTGCGCATCCTGGGCCGCGCCGAAACCCCGGGAAGGCCCCTGCTTTACGGGACGACCCACGAATTCCTCATCCATTTCGGCCTGAAAGACCTCTCCGACCTGCCCAAAGTTTCCGAAATCCAGGAACTGGCCGGGGACAAACCCTCCCCGGAGTTCCTGAGGGAAATGGAGGGGGAACTGCGCCGCCGGGAATCCAAGCTGGGCTTGGGGACCGCTCCCGACGGGGAGGCGGCCTCCGACGCCCAGGAACCCCCACCCGCGCCGGATATCGTTACGGAAACGCCCTCTTAAACCCCTTGCCGCCGATCCCCAAAAGGTAAAAGTTCCCAGGAAGGCCCACTTAGTCTCTTAGTCGTGAAATTTTATACAAAAAGCCGAAAATTTCCCGACCTAAGGGATCGGG
>JASHNQ010000022.1 GCA_030041545.1 candidate division FCPU426 bacterium
CCGGGCCAAATGACCCTCCTCCAGCCAGTCTTCTAGCGAAGGCGGCAGCAACAGCATCTGTTCCCGGTCACAGGGGTGGAAGTTGTAGGCCATGAAATTCCCTCCCAAAAAATCAAAATCCTCTTTCCTTCTTCCCCTCTTACTCCTTTTCCCTTGGTTTTCAATGAAAATTTATGGGATTATGCGACAGGCTCTTAATTATGAATTTTGGAATGGTGATGCCATTAATTTTTCGATACGGTTGAAAAATAAGTCCGCCAGGCGGGTGACCGGAACGTTGATTTCCCCGCCTATCACCAGGGTACCGCCGCCCACTTGGCCTATTTTCGCACAAGGAACGCCGAATTTCCCGGCTAAAGCCTCGATTTGCGCGCTCGCCGCGGCTTCGCAGGAAACAATGACCCTGGACTGGGCCTCGCCAAAAAGCCGGGCATCCACCCTTCCCTGGCCGGGCAACTCAACCCTCGCGCCGAGTGTCTTCGCTTCGTGGGTCCCGCCTGTCATGCAGCACTCCGCCAAGGCCACGGCAAAACCCCCATCCGAACAGTCGTGAGCGCTTTGGAGAAGGCGGGCGTCCGCCATGGCCTTCAAGACCTGGTGAAGCTTGTGTTCGGGCTCCAAATCCAATTTAGGGCACCGGCCGGTCTTTTTTCCATGGGCCACCTGCAGGTAGCGACTCCCGCCAATGGAATCCCCTATATTCCCCAGTAAATAAATAAAATCGCCGTCGTTCTTGAACCATTGGGTCACGGCCGCGGATACGTCGGCAAACAGGCCGATCATTCCCACAATGGGGGTGGGGTCAATGGCGCCCGAGGGGTTTTCGTTGTAAAGGGAGACGTTTCCGCCCGTTATGGGAATTTGGAAAGCCCGGCAGGCGTCGCCCAACCCGGCGATGACCCGGTCGAAGCAATAGAAAACCTCAGGTTTCTCGGGGCTTCCAAAATTCAGGCAATCCGTCATTCCGATAGGCTCCGCTCCCGAACAGGCGATGTTGCGGGCCGCTTCCGCCACCACGATCTTGGCGCCCTCATAGGGATCCAAGGCGCAATAGGAGCCCAAACCGTCGATCGTCATGGCCAGCCCGATAGGAGTTCCTTTGACGCGGAGCACGGCGGCGTCCGAACCCGGCCGTACAAGGGTGTTGGAGCGCACCATGTGGTCGTATTGGCGGTAAACCCAGCGCTTGCTGGCGATCGTGGGATCGGAGATGAGTTTTTCCAAAATTTCCCCAGGGTCCTTGGGAACCGGCACGCTGGCCTCGTCGAACTCACGGTGCTTCTTTAGGATGGCCG
Source organism: candidate division FCPU426 bacterium (assembly GCA_030041545.1). GTDB lineage: Bacteria > Oederibacteriota > Muellerivitia > Muellerivitales > Muellerivitaceae > JAJPJW01. The sequence goes on from JASHNQ010000022.1 coordinate 1,296, forward strand.
GCTCGGATTTCGCCGGGTGGTAAACCGGGGCCTCGGCCAGGGAGTCGGCCGGCACATCCGCCACGACCTTTCCGTTTTCCTTGACCACCATGCGGCCCGTGTCCGTCACGAACCCGATGGTGGCCGCGTGCAGGTCCCACTTGGCCAGGACGTCGTGGACTTTTTGTTCGCAACCGGGCTTGGCCACCAGGAGCATCCGTTCCTGGGATTCGGAGAGGAGGATTTCATAAGGGGTCATTCCCTTTTCCCGCTGGGGCACCTTGGCCACGTCGATCTCGATGCCCGCCCCGCCCCGGCTCGCCATTTCGCAGGTGGAACAGGTCAGGCCCGCGGCGCCCATGTCCTGGATGCCCACCAAAAGACCGCTGTGGATGAGTTCCAGGGTGGCTTCCATGAGGAGCTTTTCCATGAAGGGATCGGCCACCTGCACCGCGCTTCGCTTCTCCGTGGACTCGTCCGTGATCTCCGTGGAGGCGAAAGTGGCTCCGTGGATTCCGTCCCGGCCCGTGGTGGCCCCGATATAGATGACTGGGTTGCCCGCGCCGCTGGCGCGCCCTTTGATGATGTGCTCATGCCGCACCAAGCCCACGGACATGGCGTTGACCAGGCAGTTTTCCGTGTAGGATTCGTCGAAAACCACTTCCCCAGCCACGGTCGGGATGCCCATGCAGTTGCCGTAGTCGGCGATGCCCCTGACCACTCCCGCGAAAAGCCTTTGGACCGTGGGGTCGGTGAGGGGGCCGAAACGCAGGGAGTTCAAGGAAGCGATGGGCCGGGCGCCCATGGTGAAGATGTCGCGCAGGATGCCGCCCACTCCAGTCGCCGCGCCCTGGTAGGGCTCGATCGCCGAGGGGTGGTTATGGGACTCCACTTTGAAGGCCACGGCCCATCCCTCCCCGATATCCATGATGCCCGCGTTCTCGCCGGGGCCTTGGAGGACCTTGGGGCCCTGGGTGGGCAGCGTTTTCAAGAGGGCCCTGGAATGCTTGTAGCCGCAATGTTCGCTCCACATGACCGAGTAGAGGCCCAGTTCGGTGATGTTGGGCTTGCGTCCCAGGACTTCGCAAATGCGACCGTATTCGTCGGGTTTGAGGCCGTGTTCCTTAATGACCTGGGGCGTGACCTCGGCGTCCATGACCTGCCCTGAGCTTGCCCGCGGTGAGCTTGTCGAACCCGCCGAATGGGTGGAGGAGGTCATAACGGCAAACCTCTTTTCACCGCGAAGGCGCGAAGTTCGCGAAAAAAGACATGAACAGGATTTATAAAAATATTAAAATTTCCGGAACTATGCACTTGGCATAACTCACAAAAAACCCTCGTCCCTTGCGGGAGAGGGTAGGGTGAGGGGGGCTTAAATTCCCGAAAATCACCCTCACCACGGCCCTCTCCCCTCAGGGGATAGGGGGAAAAGCAAAGGCTTAACATCCAAGTTATGCCAAGTTTATAGTTCCGAAAATTTTTACCTCTCTTCGTGGCCTTCGCGCCTCCGCGGTGAGAGTCGTTGTTCATTTTGCCGCCGCCATTGAGGAAATAATGGACTTCCAGATGAATTGTCCGTCATGGCTTCCCAAGGCGTCCTCCCCCGACCGGTCGGGATGCGGCATGAGGCCGAAGACGTTTCGTTTCGGGTTGCAAACCCCCGCGATATTGTCCAAGGAGCCGTTAGGGTTGGCCTCGGACGTTACATTACCCTTCTCATCGCAATAGCGCGCCACGACTTGGCCGTTGCCCTTAAGTTTTTTCAAGCCTTCGGGGTCGATGAAGTAATTCCCTTCCCCGTGGGCGATGGGAATTTTCAGGACTTGTCCAGGTTGGCAGGCGCTGGTGAAGGGCGTGCCGGCTTGTTCCACCTTGATATAAACGTTCTCGCAGATGAACTGAAGGCTTTTGTTGCGGATCAGGACTCCGGGAAGGAGTCCGGCTTCGCAGAGGATTTGGAAGCCGTTACAGATGCCGATCACAAGTCCGCCCTTGGCGGCGAAGTCGGCCACCGACTTCATGACGGGGGAAAAGCGGGCGATGGCGCCCGTGCGCAGGTAGTCCCCGTAGGAGAAGCCGCCCGGCACCACCACGCAGTCGGGGCTTTTTAAATCCGTTTCCTTATGCCAGATCATTTCCACTGGCTGGCCCATGACGTCCCGTATCACGTACTCGCAGTCGTGGTCGCAGTTGGAGCCCGGGAAAACCGTAACGGCGAACTTCATGCGGGCCTCCACCCACATCCAACACGAAGACACGAAGGCGCGAAGACCGGCCCTAAAACCGGACTCATGAATATCCTTGCGTCTTGGTGGCTTAGTGTTGGGTTTTGGTTCATTTCTTCTCCACCGTGAAGCGGTAGGATTCGATGTTGGGATTGGCCAAAAGCTTGTCGCAGATCTCGTTGGCCTGTTTTTTCACGTCGGATTCGGCCAGTTGGCCGTCGAACTCCAGTTCAGTGAATTTCCCCATGCGCACGCCTTGGACGGCCTGGTACCCCATCTGGTTCAGGGCCCGTTGCACGGTGGCGCCCTGGGGGTCCAGCACCGACGGCTTTAAGGTCACGTAAACGCTCACATGCCAGCTCATCGCTCACTCCGTTCACTCGGGCCCTAGGGCCTAGGTTCTAGGCCTTAGCTAACACCTAACACCCAGCACCCCTATCCCTTGATTTAAAGAATTCCCGCGCGTTTGAGGATGTAATCCACGTTCTTCAAGTGATAGGAAAGGTTGAAGCATTCCTCAATCTCCGAGGGTGTCAGCGCTTTCGTGACCTCCGGGTCCGCCTCGATCAACTGACGGAAATTGGCCTCGTTTTTCCAGGCATCCAGGGCGTTGCGCTGGACGATGGCGTAGGCCTCCTCCCGCGTGTAACCCCGCTTCACCAGGGCCAAAAGCACCTGCTGGGAGGAAACCAGGCCCCGGGTCAGCTGGATGTTGCGCTTCATGCGCTCCGGATAAACGTTGAGCTTTTCCATGATCCCGTTGAACTTGGCCAGCATGTAGTGAAGGAGAATCGTGGCGTCCGGCAGGATGATGCGTTCGGCCGAGGAATGGGTGATGTCCCTCTCGTGCCACAAGGCCACATTTTCCTGGGCCACCAGGGCGTAACCCCGCATGACGCGGGCCAAACCGGCCACCCGCTCGGCGGTCAGGGGGTTGCGCTTGTGCGGCATGGCCGAGGAACCCTTTTGGCCCTCGGCGAAATATTCCTCGGCTTCCAGGATTTCGGTCCGCTGGAGATTACGGATTTCCGTGGCGAATTTCTCCAGTGACGAGGCAATGACCGCCAAAACCGAGAGGAAATAGGCGTGCCGGTCCCGCTGGAGGGTCTGGGTGGAAACCGGGGCGGGTTTCAGCCCTAAGATCTTGCAGACGTGTTTCTCAACCCGGGGATCGATGTTGGCGAAAGTGCCGACCGCGCCCGAAATCTTGCCCACGGCCACCTGTTCCCGGGCCTGCTGGAGGCGTTCCATGTGCCGGCCCGCCTCGTCATGCCAGAGGGCCATCTTCAGGCCGAAAGTGACGGGTTCGGCGTGCACCCCATGGGTTCGGCCGATCATCATGGAATAACGGTGTTCCCGGGCTTGGCGCTTGAGCACCTCCATCAGGTTCTTCAGTTGGGCCAGGATCAAATCCGAGGCTGCGGTCAATTGCAGGGCCTGGGCCGTGTCCACCACATCGGTGGAGGTAAGTCCCATATGGATGAACCGGGAGGAAGGGCCCACATTTTCAGCCACGGAAGTCAGGAAGGAAATCAGGTCGTGGTTGGTCTTGCGCTCGATGGCCTCGATGCGCCGTATGGAAAACTTCGCCTTTTTCTTGATGGCCGCCAGGTCTTTGGGGGGGATTCGGCCCAGCCGGGTCCAGGCCTCACAGGCCGCGATTTCCACCTTGAGCCAGGACTCGAATTTGGACTGTTCGGACCAGATGGATCCCATTCCCGGAATCGTATAGCGCGCTATCAAAAAAACCCCCACAAAAGTTTTAAGTTCCAAGCGTTGGGTTTTAAGTTCACGAAACTTTCATCCGATAAGGCGGATGAAAACAGCCATAACTTAAAACTGAAAACTTCGAACTATGAACTGCGAAAGCGAATGGGCGGTGAAAGGAAAACGACGGGGGAAACGGAACCAGTATAAAAGACTTCAGGATTTCCACCAACAAAAAACAGGAATTAGGATTAAAGCTCGACCACACCCCTCACTTCAGGAAGCCGTTCCATCAGCATCCGCTCAACGCCACGCCGCAACGCGGGCATCGAGCCGCCGCAGGAGCCGCAAACTCCCTTGAAGCGAATTTGGACAATTCCTTCCACGGTGACACGGACGAGTTCGATATCGCTTCCGTCGGCCCGTAGAATTTTCCGGATTTCTTCCAAAACCTGTTCGATTTTTTCCCTCACAAAACCTCCCGAGACCGGCCCAAAGCTTCCTTTATTTTATTTCCAAGCCTTCTTCCCAGGGCCAATCGGAAAAATGCGGGAAGTGTTGTTTGGCCGTGAGGTCTAAATGCAGGGGCGTAACCGATACGTAACCTTCCTTCACCTTGGCCACATCGGACTCCGGATGCTCCATCAATGGTTCGCTGGGACTGTTCAGGACGTAACGGAAGTGGTCCTCCAGTTGCGCGTGGGGTTCCAGGTCATCCACATGCTTGAATTGCCCTTGGTGGGTCAGGGCCATTCCCTTGATTTGGCCGATTTCCAACGGCGGCGCATTGACGTTGAGGAAAACGCCCGGCGCCAGGCCTTTTTCGTGAATCCATTGGGCGATTTTCTTGGCGAAATATCCGCTGGCCGTGAAATCCTTGTAGGTATGGCTGGCGAGGGAGACGGCCATGGCCGGAACCCCTAAAAGGGCGGCCTCGGCGGCCGCGGCCACGGTGCCGGAATAAAGGATCAAGGAACCGTAATTGGCTCCTTGGTTGACGCCGGAAATCACCAAATCGGGTTTCCAAGGCAGGAGCCTTAGCACCGCCGTCCTCACGCAATCAGCCGGGGTGCTGGAAACCCGGTAGGAATAAGGAACCCCGGGCCAAGCCGGGGAAAGAACCTTGAAGGGAGTGTTAAGGGAAATCGAGTGGCCTGAAGCGCTTACTTGCCGGTCTGGCGCCGAAACCGCTACTTCCCCCAAGGGATGGACAGCCTGGTAAAGCGCCTTCAAACCCTCCGCATCCATCCCGTCGTCGTTCGTCAGCAAAATACGCATAAGGCAAGTTAGGAGTTAGAAGTTAGGAGTGGCGAGTTGCCCGCCAACGTGAAAAGCCTCCGCAAGTAAATAAGCCCCATTGATTTTCACTCCTAACTCCTCACTTCAAACTCTTAACCCAGACGAGCCGGAGCCAAACAGGGTTGCATCCGCTGCTTTCACGGGTGAATCCACTGTAAAAGCGCCCGATCCCTTAGGTCGGGAATTTTCGGCTTTTTGTATAAAATTTCACGACTAAGGGACTAACTCTGACCGCTTGGTCAGAAAAGGTTCCCGAGGTTGAAGTTCAGGACGCCCCCGGGCGGCGCGGCGGAAGCCGGTAGCTGGGAGTCGATAGGCCAGCCATAATCCAGGCGGATATTCATGATCGTGCCAGGAATGGTCAATCTCACCCCCACCCCCGCGTCATACTGCACGTGGGATTCGTCCAGGTTCCAGGCGTTGCTCCAGCAATTGCCCGTGTCGAAGAAAACAACCCCCAGGAGGGGCCCGATGATGACCCGCCGAAGTTCGGTGTTCGAGATGAAAATGGCGTCTCCTCCCGACACCGGACCGACGGTCCGGAAGTTGTAGCCGCGGAGGGTATCCATTCCACCCGCGTAAAACTTATCGTAAATGGGCAGGTCCGTGTATCCCCGGCCGGACCACCAGTACCCTTGGCCCACCCCGATGTTGACGTGTTCCCCCAGGACGAAATCGACCGGCAAAAGGATGAAATGGCTTGAATCGCCGACCACCTTGATGAAATTGTTGTCGAAACCCAGGGGCCCTCCGGCGAACTCCACGGAAAGGGAGTGTTTCCATCCCGAGGTGGGATTGAAGAAATTGTCCCGGCTGTCATAAACGATGCGGGGCGTGATGCTGCTGGTGGTGGTATCCGTGGCGGCGACGTACTGGGGCGTGCCGACGGTGGTGAAATAGGAGTCGACGTTGTAGATATCGACGTTTTGCAGCGAATAACTGCCGAAAACGCTCCAATAGCGGCTCAAACGGCGCCCCAGGCTCACCGAACCGCCGATCGAGGTTTCCGTGTAAAAGGTGTTGGTGCCGTCCGGGTTGGGGGTCGCCGTGGTCCAATACTGGGTGCTGTCGAAGAGGCTGATGGTGAAGGAAGTGCGGGTGTTGAAGAGCCACGGCTCGGTGAATCCGACCCTGAAGCTGGACACCAGGGACCCGAACTCCAGGTCGATGCTGGCGTTCTGGCCTTTGCCGAAAAGGTTGGCCTCCTCCAGCTTCACGTTCCCCACCAGGCCCTGGATGGAGCTATAACCGCCGCCCACGCTGATGGAGCCCGTTTTCCGTTCCTTCACACGGAAGACCAGGATTTCCTTGTCCGGGCTGTCCCCGGGTTCCACCTCCGGGTCGACCTCGTCAAAAAACCCCAGGTTGTTGAGGTTCTGGACCGAAAGCTTGATTTTATCCGCCTCGAATTTGTCGCCGGGATGGATTTCCAATTCACGGCGGATGACGTAATCCTGGGTTTTGTAGTTCCCGACGATCTTGATATCCTGCACGTAGGCCACCTGGCCCTCGGTCACGGTGAAGGTGACGTCCACGCGTTTCAAGTCGTCGTCGTAGTTCATGTCGGGATTGACGTTGGCGAAAATGTAGCCCTTGTCCGCGTAAAGGGTCCTCATCCGCCTCACGCCGTCGTCGAAATCCTTTTTCCTTAAAAGCTCCCCTTTTTTGAGCCCGAAGTACCTCAGGAGGTCCGAATCGTCGAAAAGGATGTTGCCCAGGAACTTCACGTCTCCCAGGGTGTATTTGACCCCCTCATTGACCTTGAGGGTGATGTAAACCCGCCGTTTTTCATCGCTGAATTTTTCCTCATGGCCCAGGACAGCGGCCTTCAGGTAACCTTCGTCGTGGTAGAAATCCTCGATGGCCTTCAAATCGTCGTCCAAGTCGTCGGGTTTGTATTTATCCCCTTTGTGGTTCTCCTTCATTTGGCCCGCGATCTTGTCGCTGCTGAAGGCCTTGGCTCCGATGACGTCGATGCCGCCGATCTTGACCTGGGTCCCCTCGAAGATATCGATGACCAAATCCACGTTGCCATCTGGATCGAACTGGGTTTTGGCGTCCACCGTGACGTTGGGATAACCCTCGTCCAGGTAAAGCTTCTTGATCGCCACCATGTCGTCGTTCAATTGGGACTGATTGAACGGGAGCTTGGGGGCCAGCTTCATTTCCCCAAGGAATTTCTTGGCGTCCCATTTTTTATTGCCCCGGAAGATGATCCTTTCAATGAGGGGCCTCTCCGTCACCTTGAAAACCAGGATGACCTGGTTGGGCTTGGCGCCCTCTTGGGCTTCCACCTTCACGTCCTTAAAGTCCCCCATCGAAAACAGGTTGTGGATGTCCATCCGCACCCGGCGGAGGGAAAAAGGGTCCCCTTCCTTCTCCTCCAGGTGGCCGTAGATGATGAGGCTGGAGACGTTCTTGTTCCCCTCGATTTTGATGGCGGAAATCTTGAGGGGATTCGCGTCGTTTTGGGCCCGGAGAGATGCGGCGCAGAAAAGGACAAGGGCCAGGACGCCGGGAAACCAGGTCCCCGGGATGCGGTGGGCGTTGAATCGGAACGGGTTTAAAAACAAACTTTTCTCCTCCAAGGCTCGCTGCCTCCGGCCTGGATCAACAGAATCTTAACGCTAAGGGAGCGGACAAAGGCGCGCAAAGACGCGCATTCTAGCATGGGGCCCTTAAAATCGGCAATGACATACCACAGCCCAAGCTGGAATTTAGACGAACGAATGGGAAGTAAAGGTCGGCTTTTAGGGATGAAAAAACGGCTTTCAATCGCTGGAAGGCGTCAGTTTGCGGAATTCATTTCTCTCATTTTGGTTGAGGTCTTTCGCCAAAATCTCGAGTTGGTAGGGAGCCGTAGGGTCAAGCCCCGTGATTTCAATCGCGTGGTCGTAGGCATCCTGTTTCTTTTCAACATTATCCATGACGACTTTCCCCTCCAAATCCATCACCCGTACCTCGCATTGGGTGACTTTGTCGGTCTCCCAAACCACATGGAATTTACCGGGGCCGATGGAGGTGGCATCCAAGCGCATGAACCTCGGCCGGTCCTTGTCCCCCCGCTTCGGCTGCATGATGTCGGGCAGGGCCTCCTGGAACTGGATTCCAACCTGGGTCTCCTCCTGGCCGATGTTGTTTTCACCCGTGGTCGCGTTGAAGGAAAGGTTCCGGTTAAGGTCGTACTGGAGCCCCAGTTGGTTTTGGGGGGTGAAATTTTCGGCGAGTCCGGGGTTCCACATGAGTGAAAGCCGTTGATCCAAAGGCTTGCGGATCTTCAAGCGGAACAAGGAAACGTTGCTCGCTCCCGTGGAGTTGCCGGTGGCGTCCGGTCCCGCGGGCAAAACGCCCGGCGATGAAACCGATCCCGAGTTGGCGCCCGCAATATTGGTTTCCACGTTAATGTCCACACCCGCGACCTGCTGTAAAACGGATCGCGTCATACCTGTCAGTTGGCTGGAAGCCATTCGATCGATCAAGTCCAAGGCCGTTTGGTCGACTACTTGCCCAACCCGCTGCTGGTAAGCGGCTTTCAATTGGTCGGGGGTCGCCGCCGTGTTGTTGGTGGTGAGGCCCGTCATATCCGTGCCGAACATGACATAGGAATAAAGGATGTTTTTGGAAGCATCCTCTCCATAGGAGGCTGGAGCGCAGCTAGGGTCGGAGCTCAGTTTAAAATCGATGTTTCCAAAGTTCCCCTCGAAATCCACCCGGACGTTCAAATCCACCTGCCTCACCCCCCCCGCCGTGAGCACATTGACGTTGGGAAATACGTCCGTGGCATAGCCCTCCATTCGTGGCGGCTGGACCCGCGTCATCGTAATGCTGGATTCCTGCATTTGGAACTCGTGCCCCAAGTAACGCAGCCAGCCATATTTGGAGCCCGCGCTTCCTTCGCACTTGATGCCCCCTTGTTCCGTTCCGCGGTCGATATCCCTCCCAAAAATGTGGATTTTGTCGCCCGGATCCACTTTTAATTCAAGGTATTGGGTATTGAATTCGTTGGAATACCATGTGTTCTTCCCGGAAACCAAATAAAGGTCAAAATTGACACCCGCCAGTTCCCGGTATTCAATCTTTTGACCATGTTCATCGAGCTGTTCCTCGGGTGGGAAGGTGTAGTGCCCCGTGTCCAAAAGCGCCGTGCCCTTGACCGTGGGTGAGTCAATGGGGCCTTGGATGAGGAGTGGGTCGCTCGGCGTGGGGCCATAAAAATAAATCTCGCCCCACTCCCCTTTGCGCATGATGTCGGGAATGCTCAGCCACAAGCCGTGGCTTCCGATGGTCTTTACCTGGAAATCCAGGTACTGGGGGATGAAGTCCACCAACACCATCTTGCTTTGGTCCACCGGCGGCGAGGTAATGAACACACGCCCCTGGCCGATGCGCGCGTTTAAATCCTCCACGGCCAGGTGGTTGTGCCGGACCTTGATGCGGCCGTTCAGGTCGTCGATGGATTGGGCCACCATGGGCGGGACCAGTTGGCATTGGTTCAAATCCAAATCCATCGTCACGTCGGGATCATCCAAGGTCCCGCCCAAATGGGCTGAGAAATCCATGTCGCCCGATGCTTTCTTGGCCCAGCCGGCCAAGAGGATCAGGCTGAAATCACCCTTTTCCATTTTCGCGGTGACGTCCATTTCCTGGTTTCTCACCCTCTCCTTCGCCTCTTCGGTTAAGGCCAGGGGGATGTGCCCGCCCAAGGCAAAGGTGAAGACGCCCTCCCGGCTCAAGGTAATGGGGTTTTCCGCGTCCCCCAGGTAAAGCGTGTCGTTGCTGGCCTTGACTTCCCCGTCCAGGAGGTCGAACTTCAAGTCCCCCACCTGGCCGTCCTGGACGGATAGGGAACCCGTGAAGATGGGGGCGTCCACCGTCCCCTCGAACACCAGGTGATAACTACCCGTCCCACTCAGTGGGAAGTCAGGCAATATCCATTTCCCAATCTCCTGGATGGGAACGTTCTTGGAATCCGAAACCAGGCTGCAGGGTCCGTTGAGGTCCACCAGCCCGTTCACCGAAAAGGAACTGGCGTCATTCACCAGGCGCAAGTTGTTGAACTGGAACTTTTGGCCCTGGGACAAATCCACTTCGCCGACCAGTTGGGGCTTCGGGTTATCCATGGGTTTAAATTCCAATTTCTTGTCATGAACGCTCATGGCGATGTCAAAGGGAATGGGTTTCTTGGCGTTGACTTCGGTTTCGATCACGGAAAGAAGGCCGTCGAAAGTCGGCCTTTCTTCCTTCTCTTCCAAGGCCAGCCGCCCGGCCAAATGGAGCTGGCTGGTGAAGTGGATGAAGGCGATGGGCAGGTTCCGGGTGGAACCCCAGAGGTCCAAAACCGCCACGCTGGGGTCCTGGGGGTCCAAGTAAGCGATACCCTGTTCAATGTCGATTTGACCCGCGGGAAGGGTGATTTGATTGTCCTTTTCCACGGTGATTTTCCCGCCGGAGTAGGCGAAATGGAGTTGGGCCTCGGGGACGACATTGTTGTCGTACCTCAAATTTTCACCGCCCACCGTGAAATCGGCCACCGGCGCGGCCAAGGAGCCGCTGACGGCCAGGTTTCCATTGACTTCCCCGCCCACGTGGTGTTTTTCGGTGTCGATCCCCAAAAGCGACAGGATGTTGCGGAGTTTCTCATGCTCGACCGGGCCATTGACGCTGACCTGGCTGTCCGGGTCCCAAAAGGACCGGGGGGATGAAAGGGTTCCCGACAGGCTGTAACGGGCTTCCTCCCGTGCCAGGGAAAACTTGGAGGAAATTTTGGATTTAGTCCCTTCCAAAATTAGTTCCGCCCGGTCGAAATCATACTTTTGAATGGAACCGTTTACGACCGTGAAGGAACCTTCCATCGGCAGTTCGTCGAAAGTCCCTTTTTCCAGCTTCAATTCCCCTGAAATCATCCCCTTCACCTTCAATGAAGGAGGCAGGAATTGTGTCAATTCCGGCACTTGGGTGAGCATCGTGGGTTCGATTTTCAACAACGCCTGGATCGTCGGCGAAGCAACCGACTCGTCCAAAACGGCCGAACCCATGACCACGCCAGCCAGCGTTACCCGGCTTCGATAGACCAAATCCTCGCAGGAGGTGGGCATGGAAAAATCCGTGAAGTGGTATTCCCTTCCCCCGGCGTCGGTGAAGGTGAACGCCTTGGAGGCGAAGATTCCGGTCCAATTTTTCCAGAAAGGATCGCCTGTGGTTTTGGCATCCAGCGAAAACTCGCCGGTAACGGCATCCCAGTCCCCAAGCTGGAATTTTTCGGCGGTGAACCGCAGGTCCAGGTTTCCCGCGCCCGGGCGGGTGTCCCAGGAACCGTCAACCGTCAGGGAGTTCCCCCCCTGGGATAGTTTCAGCTGTTTGACCAGGAGTTTTCCATCCACCATGTCCAGGGAGGCCTGGACCTTGTCGGCGTACCAATCCCCCACTTTTAGGGATTCCACGGCGATGTCATCCCCCTCCAAAATGGGGTTTGCGGCCGTACCCCCTAGGTGCAAATGGCCGGTCACCGATCCCTCGAAAGGCTGGGGCGGGTTGTTCCACTGGCTGATTTCAGCCACCAGTTGGATGGGGAATTCCTCGGCGGCGATCTTCAGGTCGTTGGGGGAGTCCGGGCTCAGGCCCAGGGTTCCTTGCGCCGAAAAAATATCCCCAATAATCAGTTTCTCGAACTGGAGTTGCCCCGGCTTCCACGTCAGGGAAAGGGCCAAAGGCTGGGGTTCCATGCCCTGGACCAAGACCTGGTCTGAGGAAAGCCTCACGGTAGCGGTGGGCTCCGCCTTGGTCCCGCCCACTAGAAGGTCCAAGTCAACGAGCCCGGAAAGGTCCGGGAACTGATCGTTGAAAATCGGCAGGTTTTCCAGGGCAATCGCCCGGCCTTTCACCTCAATTTGAATGGGCTTGTCCTCTGTCTTGGGCCAAGTCCCACGGCCGGTCAATTTCAGGGTCTTTTTCCCGGAAACCGCCAGGAATTTCTCCATCTTCCAATCGTCCGCTTCCGCCGTGAAAACCGCTTCCAGCCTGGATTTATCGTTGAGGGAGGCCCATACCTGGAGTTTTTGGTCGGACAGCTGGATGCTGTTGTGGATGCTGTATTGAACCACCGAATTGCGCAGGACCCGGGTCAGGGCCATGTCGCCGCTGGCGGAGATGATGGGGTGGGACACCGTTCCACCGTAGTGGACTTCCTGGCTGATGCGCCCACTGGTTCCCGAAACCCCCAGGGTGGAGGCGACTTTCATGGCCTCCACGTTTTTCAAATCCACGGTGAGTGAAACCGGGGCGTCGGGTTGTCCTGTTAAGGGGTAGAATCCATTGGCGTTCAGGCTTCCGCCGTAAATTTTGCCGTCGGACTGTTCGAGTTTGACGGTCCCATTCTCGTAGCCGGCCTTCAATGATACGGCGTCCATCTGCCAATCCCCGACGTTGGAAGGCCCCAGTTGGGCGGTCCCTTCCACGATAGGTTCGGAAAAAGTACCGGTGACGGACAATTCCGCGGTTCCCTGGCCCCCGGTTTTCAAATTTTTTATTTTCAGGATGTCGTTGAAAACGCTGTCCAGGAAAAGCTGGTCAGTGGAAGTACGGACCTGAAGGGGTCTTCCATCGAAGGGGAGGGCGCCCGAGGCCTTCCAAGCCGTATCCCCCACGTGGAACTGGACCTCCTCCGGCACGTTGATGCCCGTGGGCCGGATAAAGGCCCGCCCGGTGATTTGGGAAAAAGTGATCCCCACGGGATCGGGCGACCGGAGGGAGGCCCCGTGGACATCGGCCTTGGCGTCGTACCAGGGGGACCGCCCCAATTGGAACACGAAGGGTGACTCCCCGTCGATGGTGCCCGCCGAGAGGTCCCACCCCGTGGTTTCCAGCAAAGCGGGTCCGGCGGAAGCCAGCGGCCATTGGGTGAGCCGGACCACGCCCCGTACCTTCACGTTCTCCAGGCGTAGGCTTCCGTTGAATTGAAGGATACCCTGGCTGTTTTCCTCGGGCGAATGGGCCAAAAGCGACAGTCCCCAGACCGTTCCATTGCCGATGGCGTCGAAGTTGAGGAGCTTCAGGACGGGGCGGGGGGACTTGCCGGCTTGGATGGAAAAAGACCCCTCCCGGACCGAAACTTTTTGGACGGGAAAAACCGGGATGGGAATGGCCGGCGGCGCGGAAGGGTTCCCCCCGGGGGCGGAAACGGAAGCGGCCGGCGCCTCCATTTTCGTCAAGGTAATCTGGGGGCGGATGAAGGAAAGGCTGTCCAGGCAGTCTTCCAGGGGCTTGCGGTGGAAAAGCAGGTTGAAAAGCTGGACGTTCACCGAAACCTGATCCACAGCCAGGCGGGATTCCCAGGGAGAACCGGGGATGTTGAGGTCGACTTGGTTTAAGACCACATTCCCGGTTAAACCCGCCCGGACCGACCGGATGACGACGGGCCCATGGACGGCTTCCGCCAGCTTGCGCTCAATGAGGGGTTTGAGCTGGGTGTCGACGACGCCGTATTGGAAATAAGCGTAAGACCCGGCCAAAAACGCCAGCCCGCCCAGCAGCCACCACGGCCACCGGCGCTTCCTGGGCCCAGGGGCGGCCCCGGCCCGGTGCTTCTGGCTCATGGGCCACCTTCTCAAACGGTCGCGGGGGACGCGGGTTTGGGCTCACCGGAGACAAAATCGAGTTTGTCACCGGCCGATTTCAACAAAAGGTTGTCGCCTTCCTTGACGTTGCCGCGCAGGAGTTCCTCGGCCAGGGCGTCCTCCACGTATTTCTGGATGGTCCGCTTCATCTGCCTGGCCCCGTAAATCTTGTCATAACCCCGGTCGATGAGGAAATCGCGGGCCGCGGCATCCAGTGTGAGCGTGATCTTTTTGTCGCTCAGGCGTTTCTGCACGTCCTCCAGCTGGATGTCCACGATCTTCTCGATGTGGTTGTGGTCCAGGGGATGGAAGATGATGATGTCGTCCACCCGGTTGAGGAACTCGGGGTTGAAGGCCTTTTTGAGCTCCATCTGGATTTTGCTTTTCATGCTGCTGAAGGGGACGTCCGGGCCTTCCGGATGAAAGCCCAGGCTTTTTTCCAGGCCGATTTCCCGTGCGCCCAGGTTGCTGGTCATGATCACCACCGTGTTGCGGAAGTCCACCACCCGCCCCAGTGAGTCCGTCAGGCGTCCGTCCTCCAGTATTTGAAGCATGATGTTGAAGATCTCCGGGTGGGCCTTTTCGATCTCGTCGAAGAGCACCACGCTATAGGGCTTGCGCCGCACCTTCTCGGTCAGCTGCCCGCCCTCGTCGTGCCCCACGTAGCCCGGGGGCGCGCCGGCCAGCCGCGACACGTTGAATTTCTCCATGTATTCGCTCATGTCGAAACGGATCAGGGCGTCCTCGTCGTCGAAGAGGAACCAGGCGAGGGCCCGGGCCAGCTCGGTTTTCCCCACGCCCGTGGGGCCCATGAACATGAAGCTCCCGATGGGCTTCTTGGGGTTGCCGATGCCCGCGCGGCTTCGGCGGATGGCCTTGGAGATGGATTCGATGGCCTCGTCCTGTCCCACCACCCGTTTGTGGATCTCCTCCTCCATCTTGAGGAGCTTCTCGCTTTCCTTCTCGCCCAGCTTGATCATGGGGATGCCGGTCCACTTGGAGGCCACATAGGCGATGTCCTCCCAGGTGACCACGGCTTCTTCCTTGGACTTCATGTTTTCCCACTTCTCTTTTTCTTCCTGCAGCTTCTGCCGCATTTTTTTCATCTTGTCCCTGAGGTCGGCGGCGCGCTCGAATTCCTGGGTCTTGATGGCCTCCTCCTTTTCCTGCTTCACCTTTTCCACTTCCTTTTCCAGGTTGCGGATTTCGGGAGGCATGGTCGTAATGCGAAGGCGCGTGCGGCTTCCCGCTTCGTCGATGAGGTCGATGGCCTTGTCCGGCAGGAACCGGCCGGAGATGTAGCGGTGGGAAAGCTGGGCCGCGGCCACGATGGCGTCGTCCGTGATGCGCACGCGGTGGTGGGCCTCGTAGCGGTCCCGCAGGCCCTTGATGATCTGGATGGTCTCGTCCACCGAGGGCTCATCCACCATGATCATTTGGAAACGGCGCTCCAAGGCCCCGTCCTTCTCGATGTATTTGCGGTACTCGTTGAGGGTGGTGGCCCCGATGCACTGCAGTTCTCCCCGCGCCAGGGCGGGTTTGAGCATATTGGAGGCGTCTATGGCTCCCTCAGCCGCTCCCGCCCCCACGAGGGTGTGAAGCTCGTCCACGAAAAGGATGACCTTCCCCGATTGGCGGATTTCGTTGATGACGGCCTTCAAGCGCTCCTCGAACTCGCCACGGTACTTGGTGCCGGCCACCAGCGCGGCGAGATCGAGGGTCACAATACGTTTATCTAGAAGCAGTTCGGGCACATTGCCTTCCTTAATGCGCTGGGCCAGTCCCTCGGCGATGGCGGTCTTGCCCACGCCCGGTTCGCCGATCAGGACCGGATTGTTTTTAGTGCGGCGGGAAAGGATTTGGATGACGCGTTCGATCTCGTCCTCGCGGCCGATGACCGGGTCCAGTTTTCCGTCCTTGGCCATTTGGGTCAGGTCCCGGCCAAAGGTGTCCAAAGCCGGGGTTTTGGATTTCTTCACCTGTTTGGAAAACTTAGGGAAAGTCCCGCCCAGGAGGTTGATAACCATGTCGCGGGATTTCTCGTAGGTGACGCCCAGGTTTTCGAGGGCCCGGGCCGCGACGCCCTCCCCTTCCTGGATGAGCCCCAACAGCAGGTGTTCGGTGCCGATGTAATTGTGACCGAGCTTTTGCGATTCTTCCGCGGCCAGTTCCAGAACTTTTTTGGCCGAAGGGGTGAATTGGGGGTCGCCGATGGTTAAGGTGTCCGACGACGGGGTCGTGAGGTTTTCCACTTCGATGCGCACCGACTCCAAGTCCACCCCCAGGGATTCCAGGACGGCCACCGCCACTCCGCCGCCTTCCCTAATCAGGCCCAGCAAAAGGTGTTCGGTTCCAATAAAATTATGGTTCAACCGGCGGGCCTCTTCCTTGGCCAGCGGGTTAATAACTTTTTTAGCGCGCTCGGTAAAGCGTTCGAACATGAGTTTCTCCTCAAAAAAGCCCGGTATTAGGTTTTAGGTGTCCGGAAGTTAGTTTAACATCCAACACCTTTGAATTGGCCTCATTTTCAACCGAAAAGAGGGAATAAATCAATGATGAGGAACATATCAAGATCGAATCAAACCACTGGGATGATCCAATTCCGATTGAAGATGATGGGGCCTAGGTGTTCCCGATGCCTGAAACCTTGAGCCTGACGCCTGCCGTTAGGCCGCCTCGGCGGGCTTCAGGTACAACCCCAAAATACGGGCCCTTTCCATGGCTTCCTGTTCGGCATTCAGCTCGCGGGCGGCGATTTTCGCCAGGTGGGCCGGCTGTATTAAGATCAGAAGACTATTGAGTTTTGGCAAGTCGATCCCGCTCAAAATCTTCCGCTCCACCCCCACCCGCAAGGCCGAAAGGCCGTCCAAGGCCTCCTGAAGGGTGATGATCTTGGCGTTGCGCAGGGTTCCAAGGGCCCGGCAGATCCGGTCCTGCAGCTTCACGCCTTCCTGCTGGAAAATCGCATTTTGCGTCTGGAGTTCCACTTCCACCAGTTGCCTCGCCGTGCGGTCCACGTGGTCCACGATATCCACGCCCCTTTTCCCCATGGAGGATTGGTTGGAAATTTGGAAAAAGGCGCTGGCCACCTGGGTGGTTTCCCCCTGCAGTCCCCGCACGGTCAAGCCTACTTGAGTCACCCCTTGGAACACCTGGGCCGCCCGGTTGGTGTAAACCAGGGCCGGAAGGTGCAGCATGACGCTAGCCCTAAGCGCCACACCCAGGTTGGTGGGACAGGCGGTCAAGTAACCCAGCCGGGGGTCCTTCGCGTAGTGTAGCTTTTCACCCAGGGCGTGGTCCAAACGGGTTAAATAACGGAAGGCTTCCCGCAAATTGAGTCCGGAGCGGAAAATCTGGAGCCGCAAGTGGTCTTCCTCGTTGATTAATAGGCTAAGGCCGTCTTTAGGGTCGTAGGCCACGGCCCGCTCCCCCAAACTGGCCGCGTGCTCAGCCGAGATCACCTGATGTTCGGTCAGCAACTGGCGGTCAAGGGATGAGATTTCGTTGAGCCGGACGAACTTCAAGTTTCCCGCGTCGGATAGGCCCGCAATAGCGGCCTTAACTTCCTCCACCGCTTTGCGCTGTTCCACCGCATTGGCGTGGTGCGGGAATTTTTCGCCCTCCAGGTTGCGGGCTAACCGCAGGCGGCTGGACACCACCACTTCGCAGGATGGCCCGGATTTTAAGAACCAGTCGTCGGTGGAGGTTAAAAGTTCCTCAAACAATTTACACCTCAAAATTAATAGTTAACCGTCATTGCGAGGAGTGGCCCGCGAATAGCGGGCCGATCACGACGAAGCAACCTCAGTTTAAATATGCCGCTGTGTAAATCAGTCGGCAAAGGCTTTAACCACTCATAAACGGGTTTGACTCCCTTCGGTCGCTCACCGCAAGCTGGGTGGCCGGAGCCCCGATCGAGAAAAGCGAGTCGAAGGGTTCGCCTCAAAATTCGAGGCCCGCAATGACGCTTTTTACTTCTCTAACTTCTTAACCTCATCCCGCAACCGGGCCGCTTCCTCGTACTTTTCCGCTTTAATGGCCTCTTCTATCTTTTTGCGCAATTCCTTTGCGCTTGGGTTCTCCGGGCTTTTCGCCATTACCCTTTCACTTTCACTCTTGCCTCCTTCCTCCCCAACCTCCTCCACATGCCGCACATTTCCATGGATGCTTGCGATGAGAGGATCCAACATGCCCTTAAAGGCCTCATAGCATTTAGTGCAACCCAAGCGCCCGTTTTGGCGGAAGGTGGAAAGCTGGTAGCCGCAATAGGGGCATTGGGCCTGGGGATCGACAGCCACGGACCCGGCCCGGCCGGAGTTCACCTCCGTAATGGCTCCCTCGTTCCAATTCATGAAACTATTGAGGAAATCCGAAAGGGCCGCAAAGGGATTAAAGGCCAATGGGTTCAAGCCGCCGTAAGCCTGGCTTTGTTCTTGGGCGCAGACTTCGCACAGGTGGGCCTGGGTGGTTTCATTACCCACCGTTTTGGAAAAAAACACGGTTGCTTGTCGTTTTCCGCATCTTTGGCAAAGCATTTCCACTCCGTGAGTCCACGGTTTTAAGTTCCCAATTTTAAGTTGAGGAAAATTTTCGATGTATCCAAGTCGAAAATTACCACAACTCAAAACTTAGAGCTTAAAACTTTAGCTGCGTTTCTTAATAACCTGCCCCGCATTAAGAGTAAGGATATGGTCCGCCCGTTTGCCTAGGGGCTCATAGTGGGTCACCACGATCAAGGTCCGGCCTTCCTTCTGGCACAATTCCCATAAAACATCGTGGATGCCCTCGGCGGTTTTAGCGTCCAGGTTACCCGTCGGCTCGTCGGCCAGGATGATCTCCGGTTCGTTCATGAGCGCCCGGGCCACCGCCACCCTTTGTTGTTCCCCTCCCGATAATTCGCCGGGTTTATGGATCATCCGGTCCTTGAGGCCCACGTGGTAAAGAAGGGCCGCGGCGCGTGCTTCGCAAACGCCGTATTCCCTTCGGGCCACTTGGCCCGGCAGAGTCACATTCTCCAACGCGGTTAATTCCGGCATCAAGTAGTGGAATTGGAAAACAAACCCAAATAGCTTGTTTCGCCATTGGGCCAATTGTTCGCCCGGCATGTCATAAAGCGACTTCCCCTTGCAATAAACCTTTCCTTCCGAGGGGCTACTCAAGCCACCTAAAAGGGTCAAAAGGGTGCTTTTCCCCGAGCCGGAGGGCCCTAGGATGACCGTAATATCACCCGCGTCCAGGGTAAAGCTGACGTCCCTCAAGGCGCGGACGTCTTCCCCGTCCATGTGATAGGTTTTGGTGACGTTATCGACTTTAAGAATTTCCATTAAAACTCCCAAACCAACATCCAACGCAAAGCCACAAAGACTCAAAGACTCAAAGAAAATATGGGTTAATTTTGTTACCGGCTCTTAGTAACTTCGTGTCTTCGTGTTGGCCTTTGGTTTAGCCAAATCGGATTGCATCAACCGGTTCAAGTTTGGCGGCCTGTCGCGCGGGATAAAGGGTCGCCAGGAAGCAAAGCGCCACGGACATGATGGGAATAATGAAATAACAAATTCTCGGGTCCACCTTTACCGGCAGCCGGTCGATGTAATAGACCATTCCCCCGCCCGGCATGGGGATGGGCACTTTCGCGATGATCTCGCAAAGGATGAAGCCGACCAAAAGGCCGATCAAAATTCCGGCGATTCCAATCACCATTCCCTCGAAAATAAAAATCAAAGTGACGCTCTTATCCGTGCCGCCCATGGCCTTCAAGATGCCGATTTCCTTGGTTTTCTCGATGACCATCATGGTCAAGGGATTGATGATATTCAGGGCCGCCACCAAAACGATGAGCGACAGGATGATGCCCATGACCCATTTTTCCGTCTGAAGGGCCACGAAAAGATTGCGGTTCATCTGGAGCCAGTCCTGGACGAAATACTTTCCGTTGAACTTTTCCCTTATTTCCTTGGCCACCTCAGGCGCCCGGTCCACATCGTCCACCTTGACCGCCACCCCGGTGGCGGTGTCACCCAGTTGGTACATCTTCTGCGCCATCGAAAGGGTGACGTAGCTGTAAGCCGAATCGTAATCGTACATGCCGGTGGAAAGGAGGCCCACCACCTCGAACTTCATGCTTCGCGGCATCATGCCAAGGGGTGTGGGTTCGAGGATGGGCAGGAAAAGGATCAAATCGTCCCCGGCGCTCACCTGAAGCCTGCGGGCAAGCTCGGCGCCCAGGAAAATTCTTTCTTCCCGGCCGGTCCCCGCCGTAGTGGGGGGCTTCAAAGCGCTGGACTTCACATCCCAGAGGTATTTGTTCAAATCAGCGATGGCTTGTGGCGCGTCCGGATCAATGCCCCAGACCATGACGCCCAAGGACCGCTCCCGCGAACGGGCCAGCACCTGGCCTTCCACATAAGGGCCCGCCGCCTTTACGTGCGCCATTTTGCGAATGATGTCGGTGACTTGGTTGTAATCGCTGATGGGATGGTTCTCGTAACCCGAGACGATGATATGGGCGTTCAGTCCCACGATTTTGGACTTCAAATCCTCGTCAAAGCCGTTCATGACGGACAGGACGACATTTAAAGCCGCGACACCAATGGCCACCCCGAAAACCGAAAGCCAGGTCAGCACCGAAATGGCGCTGCGCTTGCGCTTGGAGCGCAGGTAGCGGAGGCCCAGAAAGATTTCAAAGGGATAATTCATGGATTATTCGAAAATCATCTTTTCTTCATCGTCCCGGAGCCGCATCAATGGAAAAAGAATCACGTCGCGGATGGAGGGACTATTGGTAAGGAGCATCAAAAGCCGGTCAATACCGATACCCACCCCTCCCGCCGGCGGCATGCCGTAGGACAGGGCCAGGATGAAATCCTCGTCCAGGTACATGCCTTCCTCATCCCCCGCCTTGCGCAGTTCCACTTGTTTCTCAAAACGACGGCGCTGGTCAACGGGATCATTTAATTCGGAAAAACCATTGGCGATTTCCCGGCCCAAAACAAAGAGTTCGAATCTTTCGGTCAAGCCGGGGTTATCCGCCCTGGCCTTGGCCAATGGAGAAACCTCTACCGGGAAGTCCGTAATGAAGGTGGGTTGAATCAGTTTGGATTCCACCAGTTCCCCGAAAAAGAGGTAGGCCAATTCCGCCTTGGAAAGAGCGTCCACGTGTTTGACTTGGAGAGACGTGGTCTTTAGTCTTTTTTTCAGGTCGTCCACTGAAATCTCACCATATTCAATGCCGCCGATTTCCTCCAAAGCCTGCAAAAGGGGAAGCCTTTTAAAGGGCGGAGTGAAATCCAGCTCGGTTTCCCCCGCCATTATCCGAGTGCCTTGGCCTGCGGCCTTGGCAGCCTCGAATAAAAGCTGTTCCGTCAAGGCCATCACCGTTTCATTATTGCCGTAGGCTTGGTAGGCCTCCAGCATGGTGAATTCGGGATTGTGCTTGACGCTGATGCCCTCATTCCGGAAATTGCGGTTGATCTCGTAAACCTTCTCGAATCCGCCCACCAAGAGGCGTTTCAAGTAAAGCTCCGGCGCTACCCGCAGGAAAAGGTCCATGTCCAGGGCGTTGTGATGGGTGATGAAGGGCTTGGCGGCGGCGCCGCCAGGGATGGGATGCATCATGGGAGTTTCCACTTCCAGGAATTCTCGACCGTCCAGGTATTGGCGGATGGCCGCCACCACCCGTGAACGGGTTTCAAAGGTCTTGCGGACGTCCTCATTGACGATTAAATCCACGTAGCGGTTACGGTAGCGTGCTTCCAGATCGGTCAAACCGTGCCATTTTTCTGGCAAAGGGTGGAGGGATTTGCAGAGAACCTCGAAGGAATGAACGTGGATGCTCACTTCCCCGGTCTTGGTCTTAAATGGAAATCCCTTGACGCCGATAATGTCGCCCAAGTCCAGCAACTTGAAGACCTCATAAGCTTTATCGCCCACCGAATCCTTGCGGACATAAACCTGGATTTTTCCATTGGCGTCCTGGACATGGGCGAAACAGCTTTTCCCCATGTCGCGGATGGTCATGAGGCGCCCAGCTATGGCGACCTTCTCATCCTCCCGGTGTTCGCCAGCCTGAAGGCCTTGGTGCTTTTCCAGGACTTCCTTCGAATGGTGGGTGACCTCGAAAGCTGCCGAAGGATAGGGGTTGATACCCTTTTCCTTGAGCGACTTGAGTTTCTCGAGACGAATTTTTAGAAATTCATTCATTTCAGGCATAATTCCCAATCAGTTTTTAGTGAAGCGAATTAATTTTTTCTAATTCTCTTTTTAATTTTTCTAAGGATGGAGATAGCCTTAGTGCTTCGTTTATATCAAATTGATCAGTAAAAGCTGGTTGGTCCACTCGGGGCGAATATCTAAAACCGCTAATCATAATATCCGTCAAATATTGCTTTGCTCCCCGAATGGACTCTGGGTACATCGGAGGCTCAGCATCGTTCTTAATCCCTCTAAATCCACGTAGTGAAATAAGCGAGGCCAAGAACCACGCCTCATATTCTTTGTTCGCGATAGTCGCAAAAATCGGTACATCAATTTGAAATCCTTGCGCTCTTGCAAGTAGGCTAGGGCCCAAATCTTTGGGACAATCATCATCGGCATCCACAAGAATCAAGATGCATCCGGGCGATTTTATTTTGTGGAAGGCAAATCTAAGCGCTCGTTCTAATTCCGAGTCTTTCGAAATCATGTTTCGAGGTATACGAATCGGTTTTGCTATCTCCGGAACATTAAATCCAAGTTGAATCATCATTCGTCGAATAAGGATAGGCACGGCTTCTACCTCGCCGTGGCCTTCGACGATAGGAACTATGTGCACGTTATCCGCCGTTCTAATCACTTTCCAACAAATCCAACTGCTTTACTGATTCAATGTACTTTTCTGTATTTGGTTCAAGTTGCCCCAAACGCAAAAGTTCTCCAACTGTATACAAGTTCTCTTGAACAGCTTTTACCGAAGCTTCGTCCACAGGTGCTATAACAGTCTCTCCACCGCGATTAATAACTGCCAGAAGTGAATCTGCTGTAACTCCATCGTGGTCCAATAAATCAGGACTATGTGTTGTAACAACAAGTTGGGCATGGTATTGCCCTTCCAAAAGAGCATCCATTAGTTTTTGAGTTGCTCCTGGATGTATTGCTGCTTCGGGCTCTTCTATTCCAACAAGCGGAACCGACCCTTTGCCGTTGTTGGTTCCTGCTTGAAAGACTGCTACGAGAGCGCCAAGAGCCCTAAGAGTTCCATCCGACATATTTCCAGCGAGAAACCTCCAAGGGTTTTCTTCACCGGCAACCTTTTGTCGAAACTCTAAAGTTTCTTTGGGCCCTAACGATTTGTGACCAATTTCCTCAATGCCTGGAATCACCGATTTCAAGTATTCAACAATCCTATCGAGACTATTTATATTTTGAACTTTAAGCCTCCTCACGACGGCAGCTATATTCTCTCCAGAACGCTTTAAAAGATCGCCGGGATCAGTGTCCTGTAAATCTTTCATTCGATCTGGATTCAAATTATAAAATCCCATTCGCGACAATTTTTCATAAACAAGGGAAAATTCCGGAAGGGCCGAAGCCAAGGACAAATAAAGTCTGTCTCGTTCAATCTTCAAAGGTAAATTTTTAAAAGAGCTATTTGCCAAAGAACCATCTTTGATTTCGTAAAAGGAGGGGGTGTTTCCAATAATATTTGTTGGTACTTTGCAAATTTCGTTTTGAATAGTAAATCCGCCATTTGGCAAAGCTCCAATTTTGAATCCATAAAAAGCTTTCCATCCATTTGGCAATTGAATATTTAAGGCAATTCCAAAATTATTTGGATGGCCACTAGATTTACGTCGAACTTCGCTAATCCCTCCACGCTCTCTAAAAGCATGTTCAGGTGTAGTGCGAAGAGAGTCTGCTACAAATCTTAACGCATCTAAAAAATTACTTTTTCCGCTTCCATTGGGACCGACCAAAAGAGTAAAAGGCTTTATTTCGATTTGACAACGACCGATACTTTTATAATTTTGAATTTTAACTTTAGTAATAAAGTTTTTCGGTTCTTCGCTCATGGCGCCCTCATCAACTAAACTAAATAATTTTGAAATTCATTTTAGTTTAAATGAAAAATTAAAAAAGCCACTTATTCCACCAATTTTGCTTTTAGGGCCGCCTCAATAAACGGGTCCAGGTCCCCATCCATGACATCGTTGATCTGGGCGGTTTCCACCTCGGTGCGGTGGTCCTTGACCATCTGGTAGGGCTGGAACACGTAGGAACGAATCTGGCTTCCCCACTCGATCTTCTTCTTGGCCCCGGCCACTTTGGCCATTTCCTCGTCATGCAGGTCCTGGTAATACTGGAAAAGGCGGGCCTTGAGCATTTTCATGGCCTGGTCGCGGTTTTGCAGCTGGGAACGCTGGGTTTGACAGGCCACGATGATGCCCGTGGGAATGTGGGTCAGGCGGACGGCGGTTTCTACCTTGTTGACGTTCTGGCCGCCCTTTCCGCCGGACCGGAAGGTGTCCAGCTTGATGTCCTCGGGCCGTATTTCGAACTCCACGTCCTCCACCTCGGGCATGACGTCCACCGAGGAAAAGGAGGTATGGCGGCGTTTGTTGGCGTCAAAGGGCGAGATGCGCACCAGGCGGTGCACGCCCTTCTCCACCTTGAGAAACCCGTAGGCCCAGGGGCCCTTGACCAAAAGAGAGACGGATTTGATGCCCGCTTCCTCGGCCGGTTGGTAATCCAGCGTTTCCACTTCATAGCCCTTGGCTTCCATCCAACGCAGGTACATGCGAAGCAGCATGGAGGCCCAGTCCTGGCTTTCGGTTCCGCCCGCGCCGGGGTGGATGGAGACGTAGGCGTTGTTGTAGTCGTATTTGCCGGTGAAATTGCGCTTGAGCTCGAAGTTGCGGAAAGCCAACTCGAACTTCTTGTAACTTTGTTCCATCTCGTGGACGAGACCGGAGTCGTGCTGTTCCCTGGTCAACTCGTGGTAGGTGAGCAGGTCGTGGTATTGTTTCTCGAAATCCTGTACCAAGGCCAGGGTGTCTTTCAACCGGGCCAGTTGGGAAGTTACTTCCTGTGCGGCTTTCGGATTATCCCAAAAGTTGGGCTGGGTGGTCTGTTCTTCGAGGCGCTCTATGTCCCGCTTGACTTGAGCGGGGTCAAAGATGATCCCTCACTTCGGTAAACTTCTTGGCCAGAGACTTGACGTCCAATTCGAACAACGCCAATCCCATCACCGCCCTTTCGGAATAAATTTGGAATGACACTTTATAAGACGAATCGTTGAAAATCACCTATAAAATGGCCCCTTTTGATTGACAGCCCTTGAGGCCTCCTCTAAACTTCTTCGAAATCACCGAGTTTTAAAGCTTTATTCCCAAAAACGGAACGCCTCGTGCTCATTTCCTATAATTGGCTCAAACAATATATCCACCTGACCGACCCGGTTGAAAAAGTCTTGAACCGCCTCACCCACGCGGGCGTTGCGGTGGAAAACATCCGTCACTTAGGCCGCGACATCTCCCAAGTGGTGGTGGCCGAACTGCTTTCCGTGGAAAAGCATCCCCAGGCCGACCGCCTTTCACTGACCAAGGTTTCCAACGGCAAAGAAACCTTCCAGGTCGTCTGCGGGGCCAAAAACATCGCTCCTGGCCAAAAGGTGCCCCTGGCTAAGGTGGGGGCCGTGCTGCCCGGCAATTTTGAGATCAAGGCGGCCAAAATCCGGGGAATTGAATCCTTCGGCATGCTTTGTTCGGCCAAGGAACTAGGCCTGGCCGAGGACGCCGAGGGCATCTTCATCCTTTCGCCCGATGCACCGGTCGGCACGGATTTCCTGAAGTATATGGGCCTTCCGGACACCCTTTTCGATCTGGAAATCACCCCCAATCGCGCCGACCTTTTAAGTCATTGGGGAGTGGCCCGGGAATTGGGCGCCCTTTACCACAAACCCCTGCAATATCCCAAACCCAAAAAACTCAAAGAAAGCACACCCCCCATTTCCAAATTGGCCCGTGTCAAGATTGAAGCCAAGGACCTTTGTCACCTCTACACTTGCCGGGCAATGGAAGGGGTCCGGGTAGGCCCTTCCCCCAAATGGCTGGCCCAGACGCTGGAAAGGCTGGGCCAAAGGGCCATCAATAACATTGTGGACGTGACCAATTATGTCCTTTTAGAAACCGGCCAACCCCTTCACGCCTTTGACCTGGGCCAAATCCATGGGGGCCAAATCATTGTCCGCCGTGCGGCCAAGGGCGAAAAAATTCCCCTTTTGGACAATACCGAACGCGAACTCAAGGAAGACATGATGATCATTGCCGATGCGGACCGTCCCGTGGCCCTTGCGGGCATCATGGGTGGAAGCAATTCCCAAGTCACGGACCAGACCCAAAGCATCCTCCTGGAATCCGCTCTTTTCCTCCCCGGCAGCGTCCGCAAGACCGCCCGCCAGTTGGCCATTTCCACCGACTCCTCCTACCGCTTTGAGCGCGGCGTGGACCCGGAAGGGGTCAGAATCGCATTGGAAAGGGCCGCCGCCCTTATCCTGGAAGTCGCGGGCGGACGCCTGGCTAAGGGCGTGGGCTCGGTTTCCACAAAAACTCTCACCACCCCCAAAGTTTCCTACCGCCCCCAAAGGGCTAATGCCCTTTTAGGCTTGGACCTACAGGCTAAAGCCCAGATTCAAATCCTTAAAAGCCTGGAATGCCGTGTGAAGGGTACTGACAAATCCAAGACTTGGACGGTCCAATCCCCTTCTTACCGCCTGGATATCACCCGTGAGATCGACTTGATCGAGGAAATCGCCCGGATAACAGGTTACGACAAGGTACCGGTGACGCCCCCCAGCATCCCCTCCAACCTTTTCCCCGAAGACACATCGGTGCCTTTTGAAAAGGAAATCCGCGTGGTGCTCCATCAAGCCGGGTTCTACGAGGCGGTAAACTCTTCCTTCCTGCCGCCCAACTTCGCCCAAAAGCTAAGACTTCCGGAAGGCCACCCGTTAAGAAACTTCCAGGAATTGGCCAACCCCATCGCGGACGACCAAAAATTGCTCCGTTCCACTTTGTTGCCATCCCTTCTTGCCAATATTCAACTCAACCTTTCCCACCAGCAGGAAGGAGCGGCTCTTTACGAACTGGACAAGGTTTTCTCGCTTGCCCCCAGTGGCAAAGTTGAGGAAAGAACCCAAGTGGTAGCGGTTGTGGCGGGCGTGGCCGGTTCCGCCCAATGGTATTCGGCCGAACGAAAGGCGGATTTCTACGATATCAAAGGCCTGGCCCAGGGCCTCATCGGCGCTTGCGGGCTTACGGACTTTCAATGGCATTTTGGCGGATCCACCGCGCTTTATGACCCGGGCCAAAGTTTCCAGGTAAAAGCCCCCAACGGGCAAATAGGGATGCGGGGCGGCGCCCTCCACTCCAAGGTCCTGAAGGAATATGACATTACCGTCCCATGCCTGGCCCTGGAAATCGAGCTGGAAGCCCTGCGCCAGGCGCCCCGGTCCGTCTTAAGCCACCGGACCCTTCCCAAGTTCCCCGCGGCCTGGCGGGACATTGCCCTGGTGGTTCCCGATGGTGTAACATCAGAGCAGGTTTTGGGCACTATTGAGGAATGCGGCCAACCGGAGCTCAAAACGGTCCATTTGTTCGACCTTTACCGGGGCCCCAACCTTCCTTCGGGTTTCCGGAGCCTTGCCTACCGGATGCAGTTCCTCAACGAGGAACGCACCCTGACCGATTCGGAAGTCGCCCAAAAGGTCGCCCGCATCGTGGATGCCCTGAAATCGAGGTACTCTATTGCACTCCGGTGATTTGTTCGGCCAGGGGCCGGGCCCCAAGTTCCAGTGGGAAGACCTGGAACGGCGCATCAACAGCCTTCTCGAGGGCATCGTCAAGCTCCGCAACGCCAACGCCCAACTCATGAAGGAAAATATCTTCTTGAAAAACCAGGTCAAGGACCTTTCCGCCAATTCCAACGGCTCCAACCCTGTGTCCGAAGATACGACTCTCCTCAAAAGACAGTATGAAACCGCCATCCAGGACCTCAAGCAGGTCAAGCAAAACCTCCAGCGCCTGGAAACCCTGGCGCAGGAACTGAAGCTGGAAGAATGAAAATCGGTTCATAGTTCGAAGTGCTAAGTTCGCAGTGAATGTGTGTTTTTGAACCGAAGGTTCAAAAACTTCCAAAACTTCGAACTACGCACTTAAAACTTCGAACTTTAAAAGGCGTGGAAGTGAGCGACAAAAAAGCTGTCACCGTCACCATCTACGGCAACGAATACACCCTCAAGGGCGAGGCCGACCCCAACTATATCGCCGAACTGGCTAAGTATGTGGACGGCAAAATGAGCGAGATCGGCAAAAAATCCTCTGCTCCCGCCGCCAAGGTGGCCATCTTGGCCTCCATGAACATCGCCGACGAATATCACCGCCTGGAAAAAGCCAAGA
This sequence comes from candidate division FCPU426 bacterium, assembly GCA_030041545.1. Classification (GTDB taxonomy): domain Bacteria; phylum Oederibacteriota; class Muellerivitia; order Muellerivitales; family Muellerivitaceae; genus JAJPJW01. The sequence goes on from JASHNQ010000022.1 coordinate 29,547, forward strand.
ATGAAAACCTCAAACTGATCGAAACCCTGGAAAAGAACCTATTGGAAATGAAGAAGTCCTCCGATGGTTCCTTGAAGCATAGCCTGGAGCAAAAGGAACAATTGGACAAGGCCAAAGTCGAAGCCGCGGAAATCAAGAAAAAGCTGGAGGAAGCCACCAAGTCCTTGGAGCAACACAAAGCCGAAGCCGAGCAGTCCAAGAAAGAATGGGAAAATTCCAAAAAGGTTTCCAGCGGGCACAAAGCCGAATTGGAAAAATTAAACGAAGAGCTTGAAAAGTTGAAGAACGAATTAACCGCGGAGAAAGCCAAGGCCAAGGAAATACTGATTGAGGAGGAAGATATTCACTCAAAATCCTCCCAATTAAACGCCGAGTTATCCAAGACCAAGGATGAAGTGGTGAAGCTTAAGGAGGAACTCGAAAAAGCCCGTCACGCTAAACCCGCCCCAACCTCCGCATCCGCGTCCATCGCGTCCTTCCTGCCTTCCGACGACAAGCTCGCTTCCCTCTTCAAAAAAATCGACGCCATTCTTGAATAACATTCCTTTTCCCAAATGATCTCTCGAGAAGTCCTTAAATTTCACTTTGACGCCAAGTCCGTAGGTTTTCGTTTCTGGATTGACGGTGGTTGGGGGGTAGACGCCGTCCTTGGGAGCAAACTCGCCGACACTCCGATTTGGACATCGCCGTGGAAAAAACGGTTGAGTCTGCCCTAGTATCTCATTTGATGAAAAACGGCTATAAAGAAACGGAAAAGACAAATGAATGGAACTACGTGATGGCCGATGAAGCCGGACACAGGATTGACTTTCATGTATTTATCTTCAATGAACACCGCAGATTCAGGAGCAGTCAATAATCCTCTCCCCATCGAAAAAACCCAAGGGCGTTTCCGCGGCCCGCCAGGGCAGGGGAGACTACTGTATCTTCACCGGCTTGACCATCCAAATGTCGTCGCAATACTCCTGGATGGTGCGGTCGCTGGAAAACTTCCCCATGCGGGCCACGTTCAGGATGGCCTTCTTCGTCCAATCCTCTTGGTTTTGGTAAAGCTGGGCCACCTTGTCCTGGCACTCCACGTAGGCGTCGAAGTCCGCCAAGAGCAGGTATTCGTCGTGGTTCATCAAAGAGTCGTAAATGGGCTTGAAAAGACCGGGGTTTTCCGGCGAGAAAAAGCCGCTGTTGATCAAATCCAGGACACCCTTAAGTTCCAGTGAGCGTTCGTAAAACTCGCGGGGCTGGTAGCCTTCCCGCTTGGCCCTTGCCACTTCCTCGGCCGTGAGGCCGAAAATAAAGATGTTGTCCTTTCCCACTTCCTCCCTTATTTCCACGTTGGCCCCGTCCAACGTGCCGATGGTGAGCGCCCCGTTCAAGGCGAATTTCATGTTGCCCGTACCCGAGGCTTCCTTGCCGGCGGTGGAAATCTGCTCCGACAGGTCCGCGGCTGGGATGATTTTTTCCGCCAGCGAGACCCTGTAATTGGGCAGGAAGATGACCATCAACTTCCCCTTGATCTGGGGGTCCTGGTTGACTACCTCGGCGATGGAATTGATGAACTTGATGATGAGCTTGGCCAGGTAGTAGCCCGGCGCGGCCTTGCCCCCGAAAAACACCGTCCGGGGGACGAAAGGCGCATTGGGATTGTCCTTGATGCGCCGGTAAAGGGCGATGACGTGCAGGCCGTTCAACAGCTGGCGCTTGTACTCGTGGATGCGCTTGACCTGGACGTCGAAAAGGGACGCGGGGTCCACGGCCAGCCGCTGTTCCAAGGCGATGAGCGAGGCTAGCTTTTCCTTGTTCTGCTTCTTCGCTTCGCGCCACTGTTCCCGGAATTCCTTGTCGTCCATGAACTTTTCCAGTTTTTTCAGTTGGGAGAGGTCGGTCACCCATTTGTCGCCGATGCGGGAAGTGATGAGGGAAGCCAGGTTGGGATTGCACTTCCTCAGCCAACGGCGGGGCGTAATTCCGTTGGTTTTGTTGTTGAACCGCTCCGGGAAGAGGTCGTAAAAATCCGGCACTAAGTTCGTTTTCAGCAGGTTGGTGTGAAGGGCCGAAACGCCGTTGACCGAGTGGCTGCCCACGATAGCCAGGTAGGCCATACGAATTTGGGGGTCATTCCCCTCCTCAAAGATGGACATCCGCCGCAGGCGTTCCGTGTCGCCTGGGTATTTGTTGGCCACTTCCCTCAAGAAACGGGCGTTGATTTCCTGTACGATCTGCAAGTGCCTCGGGAAAAGGTGGCCGAAAAGGGCCAAGGGCCATTTTTCCAGGGCCTCGGGTAACAACGTGTGGTTGGTGTAGGCGAAAAGGGCCCGGGTGATCTCCCAGGCATCCTCCCATTCCAGGCCCTCCACGTCCATCATGACCCGCATGAGTTCGGGGATGGCAATCGTGGGGTGGGTGTCGTTGAGCTGGATAGAAGCCGCGTCCGGCAGTTCGCGCAATTCCGCGTGCTCGCGCTTGAACCGCCGCAGGATGTCCTGGATGGAGGCGGACACGAAGAAATACTGTTGTTTGAGTCGCAGTTCCCGGCCTTCCGGGCTGTTGTCGTTCGGGTAAAGCACCTTGGAGATGGACTCGGTTTCGGTCTTCTTGGAGGTAGCCGCGAAATAATCGCCCTTGTTGAAGAAATCCAGTTCGAATTCCTCCGTTGCCTTGGCCGACCAAAGCCTCAGGTTATTGACCGTCTTGTTGCCGAAACCGGGCACCGGGGTGTCGTAGGCCGTGGCCAGGACGTCCTCGGTGTCGACCCAGTCGAAGACCATCTTCCCCGCCCGGTTGGTGCGTTGCACCACGTGTCCCCCGAACTTGATGCGGTAGGTGTACTCCGGCCGCACCTTTTCCCAGGGGTTTTCCATGGACAGCCATTCGTCGGGCTCCTCCACCTGGTAGCCCCGTACGATCTTTTGGCGGAAAATGCCGTAATCGTAGCGGATGCCGTAGCCGTAAGCGGGGATCTCCAAAGTCGCAAGGGAATCCATGAAACAGGCGGCCAGGCGGCCCAAACCGCCATTGCCCAAACCCGCGTCGATTTCCACTTCCCTTATTTCCTCCAGGGTCAGCCCCAGCCCCTGGAGGGCCTTTGAAACGTTTTCTTCCACCTGTAAATTAATCACTGAATTCCCCAGGGTGCGACCGATAAGGAACTCCAGCGACAGGTAATAAACCCTCTTGACCTTCTTTTCCCGGTAGGTTTTTTGGGTGGCCATCCAGTTCTCCACCAGGCGGTCGCGGATGGAATAGGCCAGGCTCAAGTAACGGTCGTAATCGGTGGCGGTAGCGGGTTCCTTGACGAGGCGGTATTTCAGGTTTTCCTGGAAGGATTGTTCGAAATCCTCGGCGCGGATTCCCTTATAAAGCTCCAGCTCGGCAAGGGACCGGTCCACCGAATGGCGGTGGTTTTTGGGGTCTTTGACGGCGTTATTCTTTTTCATTTTCGTCCTTTACTTCATAGTCGACGTCAATGACGGAGCCCGGCTTTAAGGAACCACCTTTCGCTTTCCCCAAGGTGGGGGACCCACCAACCCTGCCAGACGGTAAAAACGCCCTTAAAACGGAAACGCCCACGGCCAAGGCGGCGACTCCCAAGGCCAGCATTAAGGCAAAGGGAATGAGCGCGAGGGCCGCAAGGGCCAGGACCGGCACCATCCACCGAGGAAGTTGATAGGAACGCACCTCGAATTTCAACATGAAAGCCTCTCTTCCGGCGCGAAGCATTTTCTTACAGTGGCACTAAATTCTCAACCCAATAAGGGAAGGGGTAGTGCATCAGTTTGATGGGAAAGTCTAAATTCACTCTTACCCCGTCTCTCTTCCCTCGGGAGAGGGGGAAAATCCTCAAAAACCCTCGCCCCTTGGGGGAGAGGGTAAGGAGATGATAACGAAGACCCCTCCTGGAGGGGGTTAGAATCGAGATTAGCAAAGTCATACGGGAAGAGAGGGAAGGCCGACACCCTACTGGGGCGACGAAGACCCCGCTTGGTAAGTGGCCTCCCGCGATCAACTTTTTTGGGCCTAAGAGCCCGAATAGATAGTTG
>JASHNQ010000023.1 GCA_030041545.1 candidate division FCPU426 bacterium
GCCTGGGCTTCCCCGGCGTTTTCAGGGGAAGGCTTCAGAACAGGCCAAGGTTGCCCCCGTTTCCAATGAAGACCGGTTTTCGCCAATAGATTCAACCCTTGTTCGGTTTCATGGAGGCCATTGACATGATGGACGGGATGGGACAATAAAAATCCCCCGCCGGTCAGGGTTTGTCCGATGCGGACCGGAATCCTGGACATCCAAGCCGCCAGGATATGGCGGCAGTCGCCCCTCAAGTCGATGACCGCGTCGTAGTTGGCTTCCCGCAGCAGGCGCGCCAAAACCATACAGCCTCTTAAAAGACCCCTCTTCGGCGGCCTTGAAAACCAAGGGGCCTCAAAGACCGGGACATGGTGGGCCAGCCTGGACATTTCAGCCACTTCCCTTCCCCAGGGGCCGACCCAAAAGTCGATTTCCGCTTTTGGCAAGGTTTCGCGCAAGGCTTCCAGGGTCGGCAATGCCATAAGCACATCCCCTAAATGGTCCAGCCGCAACACCGCGATCCTTCGGACTTTGTCCCATTGGATTCTAGAATTTCGGTTTTTTTTAAAGAAGCGATTGCCCAGGCCGTCCAGCAGGGACACAAGAAAGGTTTTAAACCGGGACCGGAAAGCATATGTTCGACGGGGGTCCACCCGGATGGATTCCGGCCTCAAGGTAAGCCTTGCTTTTTATTTTTCATTTGAGCGACATAGGAAAAAGCCACCCCTTCCCTTTCTACGGAATGAATAACGACTCCACCCGCCGGGATATCATTGTTAACCACTCCTTTTACGGCCAGCCAATAATCGGCCTCCTTTTCGGTGAAATGGGCATCCCCTTTCATATTTGGGAAAAAGTAAATCTGTTGCTGCCAAGGGCTGCAAGTCATCTTGATTTTATAGGTACGATCGGGATTTGTTTTTAAGTACCCTCTTAGCCATTCGGAGGCTTCCCTTAGGCTGGCGCCCCAATAGTCCGTTTCGAATTTCCCATCCGCGCCCTTGACCCCTCCAACGAATTCATTGAAGTAGACGTAATCATAAGGGAAAAGCCGGATCATATCGGTGGTCACCGACATGACATTGGCGGCCAAAAGGATCCCAATGATAAATAAGGCGGGTTTCCAGCGTGTGGTTTGAAAAAAATCGACCAGCCCGAAGCAACTTAAAAAAGACACCATGGGCACCACAAACAAATAATGCCGTAAACCGTTGAAAATCTCGGGTTTCATTAAAAAATAAAAGGCCAGATTGAAGACTAAAGCAAAAGCGACCAGGAAATAAGCCTTGTGTTGAAGTAAGGCCTTAAAGCGCAGCAACGAAAAAAAAGAAAACCCAAGGATAAAAATGGGCGTGGCGATTAATATCCAAACGGGAAGGTAATACCAAAGAAAATGATTCGAAGGCTGGTACCATCGGCCCATGAATAGGATTTTATTGTCCCAGCCGAGGTTGCCAGAGGCGCTGAAAACCATCCATATATGGTGGAAATAATCCTGTCCTATAAATGGCCATAAAAGGCAAAGCAAAAACTGGGAAACCAGGAAAATGATCAAGAAATGAACCATTTCCTTCCCCAGCCATTTCCCACAGTTTTCTTTCGTCACGGTTTTGTCGGCGATGCACTCCTCGTAGATCCTGAAAGCAACATAGATCGGGAACAAGGTGAATCCGATAATGCGGTAAGAAATGGTCAGTCCAAAAAAAACTCCCAACAAAACCGACTGAAGGAATTTGGAATCCACCCACTCTCGCCTCAAAACCATGGCCGCTAAGCTCGCGAAATAAACCACCGCCAAGGGAGCATCCTTTGGATTGGCCGGCAAATCCCCCAACAGGCGTGGCGTCATAAACATCACGATCGGCCCTATCAATGCCAGGCGTCCATTCTTGAAGCAGGACCACATCAGTTCGTAAGCGAACCAAAAAAGGGGAATCCCCAAAAGCAGGTTGACCAGGTGAATCCTGTCCGGAAGGATTGTCTTGGAGAAGGTGAGGATTCGAACCACCGCCGTGTTGAAACAATTATGGGTCTGGCATTCTTTCACGAAATTCAAATCCAGAGCGGATAATCTGTTGGGCAGGCCTAAATAATACCTTAACCACTGCCCCGCGCTGATGTAGGTGTCAAACTCATCCCAAGTCACTCCAAAATGACGGTAGGTTGCAAAGCAAAAGAGGAGGTAAAATCCCAAAAAGGCAAAAATAAATTTTCGGTTTTTTAAATTTTCCCAAAAAAGTTCGCCCATATTCCTTCTTTCCCGAAACGATTTTAAAGTCAACCGCTCCTACGATATCTCAAGAGATGTTTCCGGCAAAAATGGTCAGTGGATGGCTGTCCCAATAGCCGTCCATGGCCCCCAGGGCGTTGAAGGCCAGGGACGCCACGCAAATCACAACAGCCAAGAGGCGGAGGGGCTTCCCTAACGGGGAATAAATCCCAGGCAGGTGGAAGATAGGCGCCATTAAAAACAGGAGGACGGGAGCCACCAACCTTGGCCCGTAACACCATCCTCCCCACCAACAGCCGTAAAGGGCCATCATGATGAAATAAACCAGGAACCCTGATCCGATTAAAACCGCCTCCGAGCCGTGGTCCCGGAGGAATCGCGGCCAAGCCGCCAAAGCAAGAAGTGCAGCGGGCATAAAAGTGAAGATTCCATGGTTCCAGGAAAACAGGAGGCCCACCAAGCCATGGAGAGGGTTCCCAAACCAAAAGGGTTGGGGAGGGGTAAAAGGGGATCCATACCAAAGGAAGTTGGAATATAGGACGGCGGCCGTCGCCAGGCAGGGGCCGATGGCAAGCAAACCCAGGGATTTGAATTTCCTTTTATAAACTAAAAAACACGCCAGTGGCAGCGACAAAATTAAAAAATTGGGTTTCAAGAGGGCGCCCAATCCCAGGGAGATACCGGCCCAGAATCCACTTCTCTTTTCCAAAACCAAAAAGTACGCGGCTGTGGCGAAAAAGATCAAATAAGGCTCCATAAAGAGAGTCCTTGCGTAAGCCCATATCGGAGTTCCCAAAAAGGCCAATAAGGTCGCAAGATTGAGGGCCAACCGATCTTGGGTGTAACGCCTTAAAATCCCACGGAATAAAAACACCGAAAGAAGGACGGCCAAATTGGAGCACAATAGGGCCATGGGCTCCGTTAAGGGAGTTCCCCGGAAGGGCCATAAAAAAGGCGCCAGCAGGAAGGCAATGCCGGCGGGATGGCCGGAATATTCGGGCAGGTTGGAAATATCCACCGTGACATCAGGCCTTCGCTCCGGGACGTAATATCCGTCCGCGCCCTTTTTCCATTGGTTGGGGTCCTCATATACCTGTGGCCAGGTGACCTGCCGCCCCCCGACATTCCAATCCACATGGGCATCCACGGCCGCCCCGGCGAACTTTTTACCGATCCGCCACGAACCCTTTCGGGCGGAATCATAGCTATTCCGAAGGTCCAAGTTGCCGTCGATCAAAAGGCTGTTGATCATGGCCAGGTAGTGAGGTTCGTCCCCGCCCTTGACATAGGGTATCCCGAACCGGGGCCCATGGAAGAACAGGGGGACAAAGACCAGCAGCAGGATCACCGCCGGGAACCGGGGGTGCGAAAAAGCGGTTTTTATTTTTTCCAAATCAAGCTCCCTTTCTCTTGAGGACTGATTTCAAAGTCGACCAATCCTCCGGCCTCAGCCCGCCCAGCAACCATAAACCCGTCCCGTAAACCACCGGCCCCAAGATAATCCAATAAAGGTGGGGTAAAAACCAAATACCCGCTCCCATCAGGGCGGAAGCCAGGATCGAGGCCAGGGCGGGGCGGGCCAGGGATGGCCAATCCTGGACCCGTAAATAAGGCAAAGCCAGCCAATAACCGAGCGCCAGCCCGGAAAACTCACAGGTCACCGTGGCCCAAGAGGCGCCCACCGTCCCGATCCTCGGGATGAGGAGGAAGTTTAAAACGACGTTGAATACGAAAAGGAAAAGGAATTGGAGGTTCAGGCGTTTCGCGCTCTTAACCGCCAGGATGGTGGAGTAAAGGTTGGAGACAAAATAAGGGAAGATGGACAGGGCCAAAACGGCGAAAAGGGGGCCGGAAGGAAGGTAATTTTTCCCCGATATCAGCCCGGTCAACGGCCCGGCCAGCAGGTACCCTCCCACCGTGATGGGCGCCGACAGCAGGAAGAGGAACTTCAAGGAGCGGGCGGCCAGCCGATCGAATTCCTCCGGGTTGTCCTGGAGCGATGAAAAAACAGGAAAAACCGCCATGCCGTAAATTTGAGAAAGGGTCAGGACCACGAAAAGGATTTTGGAGGCCGCGTCATAGTAGCCCACCGCTTCGTTACCCGAGAGGCTTTTCAAGATGACCGAGTCCACCCGGTAATAAAGCTGCTGGAACGCCCCGAACGAGGCGAAAGGCAACGAATGCCGAAGGACCGTCAGGCTTTCCGCCACTTTAAAATCAGAAAAGTGGTGGCGCCAACCCTGCAGGTTGCCCTTGAGGCTTAAGGCCAAAAGCGCGCCAACGCTGGCTAAAACCCAGATCCAACAGGCCCCGAGCACGCCGCCACCAGCTATCAGCACCAGGACAATGCCCAGGAGGCGGATGGCCGCCGAAAGGATGTTGGTGAAGGAAAAATAACCCATCTGCTCGTGGGCTTGGAGGAGGTACACATAGCCGCCCGAGACCGAGTCCACCATGATCCGAAAGCCCATAATCAAAAGGGCCGTCCTCAAAATGACCTCGTAACGGAAGAGGTAACCAATGGCGGCCAAGGCCGCGAGGATGGCGAGGGAAAAAACCAGGCGCAGGAAGGTGGCGTTTCTGAGGTAATAAATCGCCCTTTCCCTCTTGTGGGCCACCTCCCGGACCACCAGGACGTTCAACCCCATTTCCCCGAAAATGGCCAGCATGGAGGCCCAGTTCACGGCCAGGGCGTATTGGCCGTAAACGCCGCTGGGCCAATGGCGCCAAAGGAAGGCCAAGGTGGCCCAAGAAAACAACCGGGCCGCCGCCTCGGAGCCGTAGAGGAAAAGGGTGTTATGGGTGATGCGGCGGGCATGACCCTCGGTGGATGGCATGCTCATCCGGCCTGGGAGGATGGTTGGGCGTAAAGCCCTTTCAGGTCGTTCCACCGGATGGTGAAAAGTTCGAGCAAGGTATGGGGATAATCCCCCAATCGGACCTTGGAATAGGGCGAGTTGAACCATTGAACCGGAACTTCTTGTATGGAAAAGCCGTATTTATGGGCGAGGAAAAGCAACTCGAAATCGAACCCGAAGCGGTGAATCGTTTGGCGGTGGAAAATCGCAAGGGCCGCCTTGTGGGCGAAGGCCTTAAAGCCGCATTGGGTGTCCTTGATCCCAGGCACCACCAACAATTGGATCAACAGGTTTCCCAGGCGGCCCAGGGCTTGGCGGTAAAGGGGCTGCGGGATCTTCACCAGAGAACGGTCCACCGCCCGGCTCCCCACCACCACTTCCACGCCCTTGCGCAGGAGCGGCCTGAACTTCTCGAATTCGGAGAGGGGTGTGGCGTTGTCCGCGTCCATGAAAAGGACCGTTTCGCCCTTGGCCGCCAGGGCGCCCGTCTTGACTGCCGCGCCCTTTCCTTTGTTCCCCCCATGGCCCAGGACCTTAAGGGAAACCCGGCCGGCGGCCTTGCGCTTGAAACGGCCGACCACCTTCAGAGTTTGGTCCGTGCAGCCGTCATCCACCACCAGGATTTCGGTTAAAAGCCGGGCCTTTTTCAAGTAGCGCAGCGAATCCTCCAAGGTCTTGCCGATGCGCATTTCCTCGTTGTAGACCGGAATCACGACCGAAAGCTCGGGCCGCCTCACAGGAACCCCTTGATGGAAGTTTAAAATTTTGAATTCATAGAATTCCTAACAGACCATTGGAACTATGATGAACATGAAAAATGTGATTCTAAACCAACTCATTTTGGCCGTATCTCTTTCATCCCATTTATCAAAGTTCCAAAGTTTTTTCGTTTTGTTATAGGTTTTAAACACGGCTGGCCGCGAGTTCGTGTTCCAAATAGTCCTTCAGGGCCTCGGACCAGGGTCGGGGCGCGCGGCCTACGGCTTGCGCGGCCTTGGACAGGTCAAAACGGGAATTGGCCGGCCGTTCCGCGGGGCGGAAAACCCGTTCACTGGGAACCCCTACGATCTCGCAGCGGGTGAGACCGGTTTGTTTTTGGATTTCCTTGGCGAAGCCGTACCAGGAAACGTATCCCGAGCCGGCGAAATGGTAGGTTCCCGGAGCGGCCTTTTTCTCCAAGAGTTCCCCGGTGAAGAGGGCCAAGTCGCCGGTATAGGTGGGTCCCCCCACCTGGTCATCCACCACCTCGAGGCGGGCGCGGGTTTTGAAAAGCCCCACCACGGTGTCCACGAAATTCCGGCCCTTGGGCCCGTAAACCCAGGAGGACCGGACCAGGTAGAAAAAGGGATTCTCGGCCAGGACCAGCTTTTCGCCCTGCAACTTGGTTCGTCCGTAGGTGTTGACGGGGTCGGTGGGGTCCGTCTCAACGTAAGGTTCCTCCTTGCGGCCATCGAAGACGTAATCGGTGGAGTAATGGACCAGGATCCGGTTGCTTTTTTTGCAGAGTTTGGCCAGCCACCCCACCGCCGTGCCGTTGACGTTGAGGGACATGGAAAACTTGGCCGGTTCCTCGCAGGCGTCCACTTGGGTGAAGGCCGCGCAATTGACCAGCGCGTCGAAGGCATGGGAGTTGAAGAATCGCTCCAGGGTGTGGGGATGTTCCAGGTCCGCTTCCGCATGGGGCGGGCAGTCCAGCTCGTGTCCCCGGGCCCGGAAAACATCGGCGATCTTGGAGCCCAGCATCCCGGACGCCCCTAATAGCGCTATCTTCACTGGCCACACTCCTAGACCAACTTTACGGACGATACCGATTGGCCTTTTAGTTCGAAGTGCGAAGTCCGAAGTTTTAAGCCAATGAAGCTTCGAATGGAGCCCCACGGGCAGAGCCCGTGGTACCTTTAAGGCCCGCCTACGCCAAGGCTTCGGCGGGCATCCTTTCACTACTTAGCGAAATCCACCGTAGCCTTCCCGCTTTTCCCACGGGCGTAGCCCGTGGTACCAGGGCGAAGGCGGATGGATTTCACTCAAAACCTTCCTTCACTGCGGACCGCAGACTGCCGACTGCGAACTGTCGTCAAAAGGTGGTGACTTCCCCCCCGTCCCATGCCGTGGTAGGCGAAACCCTTCTCGGCCATTTCCTGGGGGTCGTACATGTTCCGCCCATCCACCAGGACCGGCTGGCGGACGGCCTGCTTTAATTTTTGGAAGTCGATTTGCTTGAACTCGTTCCAATCGGTCAAGACCAGGACGGCGTCCACGCCCTGGGCCGCCTCGTAGGGGGTCTTGCAGTACTTCACGTTCTTGAACAGGCCCTTTGCCTTCCCCATGGCCACCGGGTCGTAGATTTTAAGCCGGGCGCCCTTGGCCCTTAAGGCCGGGATGAGGGTGAGGGCCGGGGCTTCCCGCAAGTCGTCCGTATTGGGCTTGAATGAAAGCCCCCAAACCGCCAGGGTCTTGCCTTTGAGGTGGCCCACCGCTTTCACGGTTTTTTGGAGGAAAAGGGTCCGCTGGTGGACGTTGACCGAAAGGACGCTGGGCAGGATGCGGAAGGGGCAGCCGTTGGTTTTCCCGATATGGACCAGGGCGGACACATCCTTTGGAAAACAGCTCCCTCCGAACCCCAGGCCCGCGTTGAGGAACTGGGGACCGATTCGGCTGTCGTAGCTCATGCCCCGCGTGACTTGGAGCACGTCCGCGCCCACCTTGTCGCACAGGTTGGCGATCTCATTGACAAAGGAGATCTTGGTGGCCAGGAAGGCGTTGGAGGCGTACTTGATCATCTCGGCGCTCTTCAGGTCCGTGATCAGGATGGGGCAATGGAGGGGCTTGTAGATTTCCGCCACCTTTTGGGCCGCGGTGCGCCGCGTGGCACCGATGACCACCCGTTCGGGCCTCAGGAGGTCGGCCACCGCTGAGCCTTCCCGGAGGAACTCGGGGTTGGACACCACGTCGAAGGAAACGTCCTTGCGGCCGTGCTTGATGATGATCTGGGTGACGATATCGCCCATACCGATGGGCACGGTGCTTTTATTGATGATGATCTTGTAGCGGTTGAGGGACTTGGCGATTCCCCGGGCCACGGCCTTGACGTTGGCGATGTCCGCTTCCCCGTCCTTGCCGGGGGGCGTGCTGACGGCGATGAAGAGGAAATCGGCGGACTGCACGGCGCGGGCGAGGTCCAGGGTGAAGGAAAGCCTGCCTCCCCGGTTGCGATGGATGATCTCCTCAAGTCCCGGCTCGAAAATGGGGACATGGCCCTTTTGGAGTTGGCTGATCTTTTCCCGGTCGACGTCCACGCAGGTGACGATGTTGCCCAAGTCGGCGAAGCAGGCGCCGGTGACCAACCCCACATAACCTGTCCCCACCACGGCGATTTTCATACCAACCTCTCAGGATTTTTTACCGCGAAGGCGCGAAGAAAAGTCTTTTGATTTTTAACGGCAAGCAATTTTACCCGATAAAACAAAAACCGGGGCGGATTTTCACCCCGGTTCTTGTTTTGCGCTGTTTGTTTTTAGGCTTCCCTGTCGACCGCGGACTGCCAGCTGTCGACCGCCGTCAGTTGGTAAGGCACTTCTCCGTTTCCTTGTCGAAGATGTGGGCCTTCTGCATGTTGAAGACCAGTTCAATGTCCTGGTTGATCTCGATCTGCTCGTGGCTGCTGACCCGGGCGATGAAGGGACTCTTGCCTGTGGTCAGGTAGAGGTAGGCCTCGGCGCCCAGGGGCTCGATGATCTCGACCGTGGCGCTGATGGTGTTTTCCGGCCCGGCGTTGGCCGCGTCCATCTTGTCGTGGATGTCCTCCGGGCGGATGCCCAGGATGGCTTCCTTGCCCACGTGGCTTTCCACCTGGGTGGTGAAGTTGTCGGGCAGCTTGATCTCGAAGTTTTCCTCGTTGAAATAGATGCCCGTGCGTTTCTTGTTGAGGCTGCCTTCCATGAAATTCATGGCGGGCGTGCCGATGAACCCGGCCACGAACTTGTTGACCGGCTTTTCGTAAAGCGTGATGGGGTCGGCGATCTGCTGCACATAGCCGTCTTTCATGACGGCGATGCGGTCGCCCATGGTCATGGCCTCCAACTGGTCGTGGGTGACGTAGATCATGGTGGCCTGGAGCCGGGTGTGGAGTTTGGAGATTTCGGCGCGCATCTGCACGCGCAACTTGGCGTCCAGGTTGGAAAGGGGCTCATCGAACAGGAAAACCTTGGGTTTGCGCACGATGGCGCGGCCTACGGCCACGCGCTGGCGCTGGCCGCCGGAAAGTTCCTTGGGCCGGCGGTTCAAGAGCTCCTGGATGCCCAGGATGTTGGCGGCCTCGTACACGCGTTGTTTGATCTCTTCCTTGGGATACTTGCGCAACTTCAAGCCGAAGGCCATGTTCTCGAAGACCGTCATGTGGGGGTAAAGGGCGTAATTCTGGAACACCATGGCGATGTCACGGTCCTTGGGGGGGACGTCGTTGACCAGCACGTCGTCGATGCGGATCTCGCCGCCGGATAGTTCCTCCAGGCCCGCCACCATCCGCAGGGTGGTGGATTTACCGCAACCCGAGGGGCCCACCAGGATCAAGAATTCCTTGTCCGCGATCTCGATGTTGACGTTGTTGACCGCCACCACATTGTTAGCGTAAACCTTGTTGACACTCTTCAGCACCACTTTCGCCATTGGGATTCCTCCGTGACCAGGGACCAATCCGTCCTTCGGACGGAGTTCTGAGTTTGGAGTGTTGAGTTTTGAGTTATGGGAATTTTCCTCCCGAATGACGGTCGGAAAATGTCATCAACTTAAAACTTCGAACTTCGAACTTAAAACTCCGATCCATTCAGGATCGGATTAGAGCCAAATTCGCCCGCGGGCACTTCTTTCCGCCGCTTACCCAAAAAGGCATCCCGCGTCATCCGACAACAAAAAAGGGCGGGACAGGCGACCAAAAGCAACGGTATTTAAACATTGAAGCGGGGGGCTGTCAACGAAACAAAGGAAAATGATGAATTTTAAATGTTAAATTTTTAATTTCGGAAGTTTTCAATCTTTTTAGATTGAAAACATTCGAAAATTTAAAACTCAAAATTTAGAATTCAAAATTTGATTTATAATCCACACCATGGAAAAAAACCTGCCCTATTCCCGCGCTCTTTGGGGGCTGCTTCTGGCCTTTGCCGCCACGGCCGTGGCTTCCATCTCGCTTCAAAACATCCTGATCTGGCCAACGGTTATCTTATTCTTTTTCGCCCATTGGAAATCCAAGCAAAAAATCACCTGGCCCAGGGGCCTCTTTGCCTGGGCGACCCTTGCCTTTACGGCCAGTTTTTTCCTAGGCGCCCTTTGGGGGGTCGATCCCGCCAACAGCTTCCGCACCGTCTTCAAGTACCTGACGATCCTTCTGCCGCTTCCCATCGGCGCCATGGCCTTGGGTTGGAAAGAAATCCGGAAGCTTCTTTTATTCTTCACTTATGGCGCTGCCTTTTGCGCCCTCGTTGGCATCGGCAAGCATTTTTTCCTTCACGAGGACCGCATCAGTTCCTTTTCCGGCGACAAGATGGTCTTCGGCGGCATGTTAATGGCTGCTCTTCTGTTTCAAATACTATTTTTGAAGGATGAACCCTGGATGCCCTGGCATTGGGTTTCGCTGGCGTCACTGGGTTGGGCCCTGCTTTTGACCCAAACCCGGGGGGCCTGGGTCGGCTTTGTCGCAGGGGCCGCCCAGTTGCTGTGGAAGCTCCAACGCAAATGGCTTTTGGCGGGCGCGGGGCTGTTGGTCCTTTGTTATTTCCTGCTTCCACCCGCCCTTCACGAGAGGATCAGGAGCATTTTTGACGTCAGTATGACTTACAGCCGGTCCAACCCCTATGGGAACGCCTCACAGAGCCGCCTTTTGATCTGGGCGGCCGGATGGTACATGATCGAGGATCACCCCTGGGGGGTCGGGCAAGGCAACGTGGAAAAACTTTTTCCCCAATATCGTCCCCCGGTGCTCCCGGAGCCGACGGAGCCTCACTTACACGACAACTTCCTTCAAATCTGCGCCCAAAACGGGTGGATCGGCTTAGGGGTTTACTTGTTTTGGATCGCCTGTTATTACTGGACAGCCTGGCGGTTCAAGCCGCGGGATATTTTTTCGGGGAATTTGAACCGGGCTCTTCTATGCGTGTTTTCAGGGGTTCTGGTTTGGGGATTAACCGAATACACTTTCAGTCACCAGTTCATGAACGTCCAATTTTTTCTGCTGGGACTGCAGGCTTGCCTTTGGAAAAACCAGCCGGATAGCGCCGAAACCGTTTAGATCTGTCCCAATCCCTCCAGCCCCACCAGTTCTTTGCGGCAGTCCCCGACCAAATAAAGGGAGCCCGTGATCAACAGGGCTAAGCCGGGGGATTTTTTCAATTTGGCCAGTGAAATCCCTAGGGCTTTTTTCCAATCCCGTACCAATAGGCCGTTTGTCCCCGCCTCCTCCCAAGCCCTGAAAACCCGGGTCCCATCCTCAGCCCGGTCACTCCTGGGTTCGGTCACGATCGTCAAGGCCGCGAGTGGCGCAAGGATCCGGGCGACGGCCCTATAGTCCTTGTCACTCAAAAAACCGCTCAAAACAATCCAGTGACGTTTCGGGTAACGATTTTTTAAGGAAGCCGCAAGGACCTTGGCCGCTTCCGGGTTGTGGGCCCCGTCGAGGAGAACAAGGGGTTTCCGGCTGACTTCCTCGACCCTGCCGGGCCAGCGCATCCGGAGGAGGGATTCCTGGATAACCCCAGGTCCGGCGTTCACACCCAGGGCCCTTAAACACTGGATTCCGGCCAGGGCCAGCGATGCGTTGGGCACCTGGTATTCGGCAATGCCCGGCAACTTGAACCGGTGATGGAGCCCCGGCCCCTCCCACTCAAAGCCGCCGGGGACCTTCCGGTAGGTGAAATCACGACCCTCCCGCCAAAGCAGGGCGCCTTTTTCTGTTGCGGCTTGGTCGATCACACGGGCCGCCTGCGCGTGGGGCTGCACCGTGGCGGCTAGGCAGCCCGGTTTCAAAATACCCGCCTTTTCCCAGGCGATCTTCCCCAGGGTTTTCCCCAAGATGTTTTGGTGTTCCAGGCCGATGGGCGTGATCAGGCAAACGGCGGGGGATGGAACGACGTTGGTGGCGTCCAGCCGCCCGCCCAGGCCCACTTCCAAAACAAGCCAATCCACCCTTTGTTCCTTGAACCAGCAGAAGGCGATGGCGGTGAGCGCTTCAAAATGGGTCGGCAGGTGGCCTATCTTCCGGCGGATTCTTAGGCTGGCTTCTAAAACCCGCCGGGAGTGGCGGCGAAAATCTCCTTGGGAAATCCAGGCGCCGTTGACGCGGAATCTTTCCCGGATGTCGCACAAATGGGGCGAAGTGTAAAGTCCGGTCTTGTAACCGCATTGCCGAAGGAAGGAGGCCACGAAAGCACAGGTGGAACCCTTGCCGTTGGAACCGGCCACGTGGACGACCCGGAGTGACAGCTCCGGATGTCCCAATTCCGAAAGAAGGGCCTGGATGGTTTCCAGCCCGAACCGCCAACCCAGCCGTTCCAGCGATTCCAGTTTGAGCGCATTAGGCATGATTTCCCATCCAAAGATTCTTCCACCAACAGCCAACACGAAGACACAAAGATTCTAAGAAAGTCTTGTTTGTTTTTGAAATCTTCATTTCAAAAGGTATTTCTTTGAGGCTTCGTGTCTTTGTGTTGGGTTTGGGGGTTGAACCGTTTAGGAACGGAAGAACTTCAGGTACTGGCCCAGGGTCTGCTTCATCCGGCTGCGGGGCACGATGGCATCCACGAAACCGTGTTCCAGCAGGAACTCGGCCCGCTGGAAGCCCTTGGGCAGTTTCTGGCGGATGGTCTGCTCAATGACGCGGGGCCCGGCGAATCCCACCATGGCGCCCGGCTCGGCCAGGTTGACGTCCCCCAGCATGCTGTAGGAAGCCGCCACGCCGCCCGTGGTGGGATCGGTGAGCACCGAGAGATAGGGCAGGCCCGCCTCGCCCAACCGCGCCAGTGCCGCGGAGGTCTTGGCCATCTGCATGAGGGAAAAAATGCCCTCCTGCATGCGGGCGCCGCCGGAGGTGGAGACGATCACCATGCCCGTCTTTTTCTCGATAGCCCGCTCCACGGCCCGCGTGATCTTTTCCCCCACCACGCTGCCCAGGCTTCCACCCATGAATTGGAAGTCCATGATGGCGACGGAGGCGGGCTGGCCCGCGATCTTTCCCATGCCGGTGATGACCGCGTCGGTCATCTTGGCCTTCTCTTGGCCTTTCTTGATCTTGTCCGTGTATTCCGGGAAATCCAGCGGGTTCTTGGAGTCCAGCTTTTCGTCGTATTCCTCGAAGGAACCCGAGTCCACGGTCAAATAAAGACGCTCCAGGGACGAAAGCTGGTAGTGGTAGCCGCACTTGGGGCAGACCTTGAAGTTCTTATCCAGTTCCTTGTTGTAAAGGATGGAGCCGCAGCCCTTGCACTTGGCGTAAAGCCCCTGGGGAACCTGGACCTGTTTTTTCCCCACCGCCCGGGTGATTTCTTTTTTGGGTTTTTTGAACCAAGCCATCGAACGCTCCGCTTCCGCTACGCGAGTGGGGAGTTTGAAGTTCGAAGGGAGAAGTTAACTTCGAACTCCAGATCCTTAAACTTTATGAAGTGCCTTCACCACTTGCCCGCAAAACCTTCCGACCACCCCGCCGATTTTTGAAACGGGGGTTCTGGAAATCAGCTTCACCAGCGCGCTGGCGATGATGACGCCGTCGGCCGCCTTCCCTACCTGGGCCGCCTGGGCGGGGTTGGAAATGCCGAAACCCACCACCAAGGGGGTTTTGAGCTGGCCCCGTAAGGCCCGCAAAGCCTTCAAAAGGCCGGGCGGCAGTTTTTTGCGGGCGCCGGTGACGCCGGTTACCGAGACATAATACAAAAAAGGGGCGCCCTGGGCATCGGCCATTTTGACCCTTTGGGCGCTGGAAGTGGGAGCGATAAAGGGGACCAATGCCAGGTTTTTCGCGCGCATCAAAGGGTTGAAGAGGGGGAATTTTTCCAGGGGCAGGTCCGGGATAATGGCCCCATCCCCGCCGGTTTCGGAAAGGGCCTCCGCGAAATCATCCCAGCCGAATTGTTCCACCAGGTTCAAGTAGCTCATGACCAAAAGCGGCTGCCGGAAACCGGCGCTCCGCAGGTCCTGGATCATCCGGAAGACGTCGGCGAACTTCGCGCCGTGCTGAAGCGAGTGCAGGGTGGCTTCTTGGAGCGTGGGCCCGTCCGCGATGGGGTCGGAAAAGGGCGCCCCCAGCTCCAGGGCCGAGGCGCCGGCCCTAAGGGCGGCTTTGGCGGCTTGCAGCGAGGCCTGGTAGCTCGGATAACCCAGGCAGATATAGGGGAGGAAAAGCGGCCGGCGTTGGATCCGCGCGGTTTGGAACATCCGGTGGAGCTGGAAGCTCAAGGAGCCCCGCCCCTCAGCTTGGAACCCAGCCTTTCCAAGACCGTGTTCACATCCTTATCGCCCCGCCCCGAAAGGTTGACGATGAGTATCGAATTCTTGGGCATCCGCGGCGCCATTTTCATGGCCTGGTAGACCGCGTGGGCGCTTTCCAGGGCCGGAAGGATGCCCTCGTGCCGGGCCAGGGCCTGGAATGCCTCCAGGGCCTGTTGGTCGGTGGCGGAAACATAAGCGGCCCTTTTCGTATCCCTCAACCAGGAATGCTCGGGGCCCACGCCGGGGTAGTCCAGCCCCGCGGAGATGGAGTGGGTCTCGGCGATCTGGCCGTCCTTATCCTGCAGCACGTAACTGTAGCTGCCGTGCAGGATGCCCGGCTTCCCCTTGGCCATGGTGGCCGCGTGCCGTTTCGTTTGGACGCCGTCGCCCGCCGCCTCCACGCCCACCATCTTCACCTTGCGGTCCTTGAGAAAGGGGTAAAAGAGGCCGATGGCGTTGGAGCCGCCGTTGACGCAGGCCACCAGTGCGTCCGGCAGCCTCCCGGCCTTCCGGAGGATTTGGCGGCGGGCCTCCTCGCCGATGACCTTTTGGAAGTCGCGCACGATCATGGGATAGGGATGGGGGCCGGCCGTGGAGCCGATGAGGTAATAGGTGGCGCGCACGTTGGTCACCCAGTCGCGGATGGCCTCGCTCATGGCGTCCTTGAGGGTGCGGGTGCCGGAGGAAACCGCGTGCACCTGGGCGCCCAAAAGCCGCATGCGGAAGACGTTCAGGGCCTGGCGCCGAACGTCCTCCTCGCCCATGAAGACCTCGCACTTCACGCCAAAAAGGGCGCAAACCGTGGCCGTGGCCACGCCGTGCTGGCCAGCGCCGGTTTCGGCGATGATGCGCTTCTTGCCCATGCGCCGGGCCAGCAGGATCTGCCCCAGGCAGTTGTTGATCTTGTGGGCGCCGGTGTGGTTTAAGTCCTCCCGTTTCAGGTAAAGGCGGGCGCCCTTGAGCGCGCGGGTGAGGTTGGCCGCGTAGGTCAGCGGCGTGGGCCGACCGTCGTACTCGGCGAGGTAATATTGGAATTCCCGCTGGAACCGGGGGTCCCGGCGGGCCTTGGCATAGGCCTCCTCCAACTCCCGCAGGGCCATCATGAGGGTTTCAGGGACGTATTGCCCCCCATAAGGGCCGAAAAAACCCTCCGGGTCGGGCAAAGGGGCGGATTCAGCCGCCGGGTTGCGCCTGCTTGAGCTCATTTCTGATTCTTTCCAGTTTCTCCTTGGCACCCGCGTGGGAAGGGTCCATGGTAGTGGCTTTGATGTACTCGTTTTCGGCCTTGTCCACGTAATCCAGCCGATTATAAAGGTCGCCTAGGGTCAGGGTATACGAAATCGCCTCATCCATCTGGTTGTGGCGCAGGTAAAGGTCCCGCAAATTGGTGAGGGTTTCCGCCGAGTCCGGCATTTGGGAAAGAATCCCCTTATAGGTTCCCACGGCCTTTTCCACGTCCAGGGGTTCGATCATTTTTTGAATCAGGTTGGACATTTCACGGAAGGCGGCCGCGGCTTTCTTCGTGTTTTTTTCCTTCAAAAAACCTTGGGCCGAAACCTCGAATTCCTTGAAGGCGCGGTCTAAGTCCCCTTTTTTCAGGTATAACTCGCCCAAAGTCACGTGCACATTGAAATCGCTGGGGTCTAAGGCGATGATTTTCTCGTACTCCACGATGGCCTTGTCCCAGCTGCCCGTGTGGTAGTAAATATGGGCCAATTTGATGATGAGCGACTTTTGATCGGCCAACAAGGTTGCACTTTTCCTTTCGACGCTTCAACACTGGAGCGCTTTCTTGGCATTTTGGATGAAAAGGGAGACTTGCCGGGAATCTTTGAGGCCGGGCCTATTTTCCACGCCGCTGGAAACATCCACGCCGAAAGCATGGGACAAGCGAATGGCCCGTTGGACATTGTCAGATGTTAAACCACCCGCCACGAGCACCGGGGCTGGAAGTTCTTGGACGGCCTTCCGGGCCCATGGGTAAGGGAAGCCTTTGCCGGTTCCGCCGGGTATGGCTTTATTATAAGTGTCCAATAAATAAGCCGCAACTTGAAAGCCCCTGAAAGCCTTGTAAACATTGGGATTTTTCATGCGGATCACTTTCATCACGGGCGCTTTGATCCGCCGGCAATAATCCTCCGGTTCCTCCCCATGGAGCTGGACGGCTTGGAAACCGCAGAATTGGGCCAGTTTTTCCAGGCGGGAAAGCGGTTCATTGACGAAAACGCCCACGGGCGTCACCAAAGGTGGCACGAGTTTCACCAGCCTCCGGGCTTGGGTAGGCGTGATCTTGCGCGGGCCCAAGGACATCTGGAAGCCGATGGCGTCGGCCCCGGCCCGGGCGATCATTTTGACGTCTTGGGCGCGGGTCACCCCGCAGATTTTGATGCGGAACATCGAAAACTCCAAAAACATCACTTTTAAATTTTTGATTGGCTCTGCCAATCAAAAATTGACCCAATTCATAATTAAAAATTCATACGGAACTATGCACTTGGCAAAGCATGTTTTCATCCCCCCTTTGAAAAGGGACTTATATACTTGAGTTCTCTGATTTTGCCGTCATTGCGAGCCTCGAATTTTGAGGCGAAGCAACCTCAGTTCATGGGTGGTTTGGCCGTGGCAGCCGATTTCTCTGCAACGGCATATTTAAACTGGGATTGCTTCGTCATAAACGCCCGCCTATTCGGCAGGCATTCCTCGCAACGACATCAAAATATAAGAACTTAAAGATATAGTTCCCTTTGAAAAAGGGTGGCAGGGGGGTATTAGCCGTTGTGAAGTGATCCTGAAGAGGCTAACTTCCCCTCAATCCCCCCTCTTTCAGAGGGGGAATTTTTTTTAAACGACAACATGCGGGTTGCTTTGCCAAGTGCATAGTTCCGAATTCATAATTCGAAATTGCTTTTAATCCGTCATCAGCGCTTTAACAGCGGCTTCCACGTCCGTGGCGGTCATGAAGGCCTCCCCCACTAAAATCGCCGAAGCCCCGGCGTTCCTCAACGCCCGGCAGTCCTCGCGGGTAAAGATGCCGCTCTCGCTGACCACCGGAAGCCCGGTGGGACAGTTTTTCAATAAATCGAACGAGGTTTGGAGCGTAACGGTAAAGTCGTTCAAATTCCGGTTATTGACGCCTAAAAGTTTCGTTCCGGCCCTTAAGGCCACCTCCATTTCCCTTTCATCGTGCACTTCCACCAAGCTGGGCATGCCCCATTCATCGGCCACCGCCTTCAATTCCTTCAATTGGGCGGGCGGCATCATGGCGGCGATGAGGAGGATGGCGTCCGCGCCGGCTTCCCGTGCCTCATAGACCTGGTGTTCGTCGATGATGAAATCCTTCCTCAAGACCGGCAGGCCCGAAATCTCCTTGGCCTTTTTCAGGTAGGAAAGGTCCCCCTGAAAATAGGAAACATCGGTCAAAACCGAAAGGGCATTTGCCCCAGCCTTGGCATAGGCCTGGGCCAGGGGTTCGATTTGGAAGTCTTTCCTTAAAACTCCCCGTGAAGGACTGGCTTTTTTTAGTTCGGCGATCAGGGAGAGCTTGCCGGGCCTGTGGATCGCCCCAAAAAAATCTAACGGCGGAGCCTGGGCCTTGGCGCCTTCCTTTAAAGAAGCAAGACCCCGTTCCTTCTTGAGGCGGGCCACCTCTTCCCTCTTAGTGGCGGCTATTTTTTGGAGGATACTCATAAAATTCCCTCGGGAATTATTAAAGCTGTCATTGCGAGGAGTGCCCCGCGAATAGCGGGGCGACAACGACGAAGCAACCTCAGTCTAAATAAGCCGTTCTAAAAAATCGATTGTAACGGTTGAAACCACCCATAAACGGGTTCGACTCCCTTCGGTCGCTCACCGCAAGCTGGGTTGCCTGAGCCCTGAGCGAGCAAAGCGAGTCGAAGGGTTCGCCTCAAAATTCGAGGCTCGCAATGACAACGGTTAATATTTCAAGGTTTCCTCATGAGTTGGAAACCTTTTTCAGCGTCTCAAGGGCCTTCAGGGCCTTTTTCGAGTCGATGGATTCCTCGGCCAAGGCCCTTCCATCCGGGATGGCATCGCACTTCCCCGCCACGTAGAAACCAGCGGCGGCGTTCATAACCACCGCCTCGCGGTGGGGCGTTTTTTCCCCGTTCAAAACCGAAAGCAGGATCTTGGCGTTCGAAGGCGCGTCCGATCCCTTGATATCGTTCAAGCTGTGCCGGGGGTATCCGAACAACTCGGGGTGCAGGACACCCGTGGAGCGTTGGACATCCTTTCCCACCTTCCGGATTTCCCAAACAAAGGTTTCCTCGGCGTTGGACACCTCGTCCAGGCCGTCCTTACCGTGGAGGGTCACCACCCTTTCGGTTCCGGCTTCCACCAAGGCCTCGGCGATCAGCCGCGCCCTTTCCGCGTCGAATACGCCGATCACTTGGCGTTTCACCGAGGCTGGGTTGCACATGGGCCCCAGGACGTTGAAGATAGTACGGATGCCCAGTTCCTTGCGGATAGGCCCGACATGTTTGAAAGCCGGGTGGAAATGGGGGGCGAAAAGGAAGGCCATGCCCGCCTCGGCCAGGCACTTCTCCAGGACAGGGACAGCGGGGTCAATCTTGACGCCCAGGGCTTCCAACACTTCCGCGCTGCCGCATTGGCTGGAGGCGGCCCGGTTTCCGTGCTTGGCCACCTTGACCCCACCGCCGGCTAATACCAACGCGGCGCCGGTGGAAATGTTAAAGGTTCCCCGGTGGTCGCCGCCCGTTCCACACACGTCGACGGCGTCTAATCCCTCGGCGTTGAGGCGAACCATCTTGTCCCGGACGGCCTTGACGCTTCCCACCACCTCGGTGGGTGTCTCAAACTCGAGGTTCAAAAAAGCCAGGTAGGCCGCGATTTGGGTGGGCAGGGCCTTACCTTCCAGGATTTCAATCATGCAATCATGGGCTTCCTGTTCGGTCAGGGACTTTTTCTGGGATAGTTTGACCAAGGCTTCTCGGATCATGGCATACCTCTCGGGATTCGGAAAAAGGGAGGGTATTTTAACCGGAAGGCGTCAAAAACCAATGGTTGGATTAAATCTTGAAGAAATTCCGGGCGTTTTGGGTGGTGACTTGCGCTAATTCCTCGAGGTTAACGCCTTTTACCTCGGCGATCTTTTCGGCGGTGAGTTTCACGTAGGCCGGCTCGTTGCGCTGACCTCGGTAAGGATGGGGGGTAAGGTAAGGCGAATCGGTTTCAACGACAAGGCGATTCATGGGAATTTTGGCTACGGCGTCCCGATGTTCCTGGCCGTTCTTGAAGGTGACCGGCCCGGCAATGGAAAAAAGGCAACCTAATTCCGTGAATCGGTCTACAAAGGCGGGTCCAGCGGAATAGCAGTGCATCATGATTTTCATACCCATGGCTTTATCGGATAGGATGCGGTAAGTGTCCTCGTGGGCATCCCGGTCGTGGATAACGATGGGGAGGGACAGCCCCCGGGCCAATCGGATCATTCGCTCGAAGACGGCAGTTTGTTTTTGACGGTCCGAGGCATGGTAATAATCCAGCCCGATCTCCCCAATGGCTTTGGGGTGGGTTTCACGGGCCAGCCGCTCGATTTCCGCAAGCTCCGACTCTCCGAAACGGTCCACGTCGGAAGGATGGGCCCCTATTGTATGGAAAACCCGGCCCGGATGCCGGTAAGCGATTTTCGCCGCGGCCGCCGAGGTCTTTTCGTCCGTCCCGATGGTCACCATCAGTTCGACGCCGTATTCCTTGGCCTTCTGGAGGACCTGTTCTTCGTCCCCGATCAAGCGTTCGTCGTCCAGGTGGCAATGGGCATCAATTAACACAGGAACTCCAAAATGCTGTCATTGCGGGGAGCGCCCCGCGAATAGTGAGGCGTTTGCGACGAAGCAACCCCAGTTTGAATATGCCTTTGATTAGGAAAGCCCATTGTGGCGTCACGTTATCCCGCCAAACCTCTACTATTTCCTTTTTTCAATCCGCGGGAACAACGCCTGTCCCTTGGCGATCTTCTGTCCCACGGGAATCTTTCCCCATTCCTCGGTCTCCGTGAGTGAGTGTTGATGGACGTCATCCGGGTAGCCCAGTTGTTTCCATATAGAAGTGGCGGTAAAGGGCATGAAGGGCGCGATGGAAATCGCCGTCACGCGGAGCGTTTCCATGAGGGAATACATTACGGTCGCTAGCCTTTCCTTCCCGGCATCCCCCTCTTTGGCAATCTTATAAGGTGCGGTTTCATCAATATATTTATTAGCGCGTTTGATGAGGTCCCACGCTTTCATCAGGGCCGTATGGAACTCCAGGTTGTCCATGGCTTTCCGGGCGGCAGAGGCATAGGACTTGGCAATGGACGCCATCTGGTTTTCCAAGTCTCCTTGGGGGCCTTGTTTGGGGACCACACCCTCGAAATACTTCTCCAGCATAGTG
>JASHNQ010000024.1 GCA_030041545.1 candidate division FCPU426 bacterium
TAGTTCTGCCATAGGGCCTGGCGGATGAAGAAGTGGCGGGTGGAGGTGGGCTTGCGCAGTTGGGCGTCCAGGATGTCGTGGGAAAGGCCCCGGGGCCTGCGGGCGCCGGTCCTCTGCCAGCGGCCGTCCTTGAATTCCCTCCCGTCCGCGCCCAGGCCGATGGTGCCGGTCTCCATGGAGCGGAGGGCCTTCTGGTAGCTTTCCTTGAAGGTCCGGCCGATGGACATGGTCTCCCCCACGCTCTTCATGGAGGTGTTCAGGATGTCCTCCGCGTCCGGGAACTTCTCGAAGGTGAACCGGGGGATCTTGGTGACCACGTAGTCGATCGTGGGCTCGAAGGCCGCCTTGGTGTAGCGGGTGATGTCGTTGAAGATCTCGTCCAGGCTGTAGCCCACGGCCAGCTTGGCCGCGATCTTGGCGATGGGGAACCCGGTTGCCTTGGAGGCCAGGGCCGAGGAGCGGGAAACCCGGGGGTTCATCTCGATGACCACCATGCGGCCGGTCTTGGGGTCCACGCCGAACTGGATGTTGGAGCCGCCCGTGTCCACGCCGATCTCCCGGATGCAGGCGATGGAGGCGTCCCGCATGCGCTGGTATTCCTTGTCGGTGAGGGTCTGGGCCGGGGCCACGGTCACCGAGTCGCCGGTGTGGATGCCCATGGGGTCCATGTTCTCGATGGAGCAGATGATGACCACGTTGTCCTTGAGGTCGCGCATGACCTCCATCTCGAATTCCTTCCACCCCAAGACCGATTCCTCCACCAGGCACTGGTGGATGGGCGAGAGGTCCAGGCCCTTGGAGAGGATTTCCTCGAACTCCTGGCGGTTATAGGCGATGCCGCCGCCCGTTCCGCCCAGGGTGAAGGCGGCGCGGATGATGACCGGATAGCCGTTGGTCTCGGCGAAGCCGATTCCCTCTTCCAGTGTCTTCACTGTCAGGGAATTCGGGAGGTCCAGGCCGATCTTGATCATGGCTTCCTTGAACAATTGGCGGTCTTCGGCTTTCTTGATGGCGGCCAGGTTGGCGCCGATGAGTTCCACCTTGAATTCGTTCAAGGTGCCGTTTTCAGCCAATGCCACGGCCGTATTGAGGGCCGTCTGGCCCCCCAGGGTGGGCAAAAGCGCGTCCGGCCGTTCTTTTTCGATGATCTTGCGCACCACGTCCGGCGTGATGGGCTCCACATAGGTCCGGTGGGCGAATTCCGGGTCGGTCATGATGGTAGCCGGGTTGGAATTGATGAGGATGACCTCGAAACCCTCTTCCTTCAGTGCCTTGCAGCCCTGGGTGCCGGAGTAGTCGAATTCGCAGGCCTGCCCGATGATGATGGGGCCCGCGCCTATGACCATGATTTTTTTGATGTCGGTGCGTTTAGGCATTTAAAATCAGCTCCCAGGTTTCAGGTGTTAGGTGTCAGGTATAGCTAAAAATCATTTTTGTCATTGCGTGGAAGCATCAAAACAACTTGAACCCGCATTTGCCGCAATGGACGCTATGCGCGAACCCGAAAATCCAGCCCAAGCCCCCGAAGAAACGGCGCCCGCACCGGGGACATACGCTCAAGGCCATGGTCAAGAAATAAATAGCCGCCAAGGCGGCGCAGGGAGCCCAAACCTGCCAGGTCCGGATATCCATCCCCTTCCACAAACAAATTCCCAGGAAAACGGCGATGACCAAGGGCACTACATGGGACCGGTGGACTCTCCGGATGAGCCGCTCCTTCATGCGTTCGACCTGCAGCCGCTTTACACTATCTTTCCTATGAAAGACTATCTTTTGTTCGTCACCCAAGGCGGCCTCCTCCTATTCGATCAGCCGTTCCGTTCAACCATCTCGCGGAATTGTTTAAAGAGATACCTCGAATCATGCGGGCCTGGCGATGCTTCCGGCTTCGCCATCCCCCTTCGTTAAAACTTCGGGGGACAGGCGGCTACACCAGACACGTCGGGTGGTATTGCACGCTATAAACCGTCTTAATCAACCGACCCTCAACACCTTTTCCACCCATTTCACTACGGTTTCCGCTTGGACCACGGCCTTTTTGTAATCCTTCTCTTCAACATCCACGAAGTCCAAGGGGTAACGGCCTTTTTCGACGAACTGGGATAGCTCGGCTGCCTCCTTGACCTTGGGGGGCGGGGAAAAATTCGTGGGCAAGAGTTGAAATAGTTCGCCGATGTCATGAATTTTAGGAAATGGGACCCAGCTTTTAATCAACAGCGCTTTGATCGCTTTTTCAGCGGCCTGCTGGGCATGAAAACAAAGTGCTCCCATCCTTACCTCCGCGACCTTCCTTCCATTTTTCGCCAAAGCCAAGTCACTTTTGGCGTAGTCCAGCCATAGCTGGGGATCATCAGCGCCCAGCTTACCGCGCCGCATAAACTTCCTTTCCCTCATCCAGAATGTACTTATAAACCAGGGAAGGATGATAACTGTACCTGTCGAATTCCTTCGGCGTGACCACCAGCCAATCACATGGGATCTTCCCCTGCCGGACCTTTCGGTGGAGCTTCATCGAGGTATGAAGCCGATTGGTGCCGTTAGGCATGACCACCGCGAGGTCAATATCACTGTCCTTGCGCGCGGTTCCCCTTGCCCGAGATCCAAAAAGAATGATCTTCCGGGGATGCACGGTTTTGACAATCTGCCGGACCAATTGTTTAATTTCCTTCGTTTGTTGGCTCATCGCAAACCCTTGAAGACGAATTTGCCTCATTATATCAGCCATGCTTTTCGATCATCTCGCGGAATTGTTTAAAGAGATACCTCGAATCATGCGGCCCGGCGAGGCTTCTGGCTTCGCCATCCCCCTTCGTTAAAACTTCAGGGGACAGGCGGCTACGCCAGACAGGTCGGGGTGGTACTGCCGCTGTAAATCGGCTTGGAATTCAACCCACCAAATGAAGATCGGCATCCACCGGAAGCTCGAAAAAATCATTTCGCAGAAGCCGGGTTGAGAAGAATAGAACCTCTAAATTCTCCACCTCGTGGGTCTTGGGATTCAGTCGCGCTACGACTTCGTCTCCAATTTCCTCCGACTCCTGCCCGGGATAGGGTTGGACTTTATTGATGTAAAGAATGTCGGCCTGCCGGTCGTACTTGAACATCAACTTTTTTTCCATTCGATTTCTCCTTCCATGTTTTTCTCGACCATTTCACGGAATTGCTTGAAGAGATACCTCGAATCATGCGGTCCAGGTGAGGCCTCGGGGTGGTACTGCACGCTGTAAACCGGCTTGTGCCGCATTTGGAGGCCCTCGCTGGTGTTGTCGCTCAGGTTGATGTGGCTTTGGTAGACGATAGATTTGTCCAGGCTCTCCGTCTCCACCGCGAAACCGTGGTTCTGGCTGGTGATCTCCACCTTGTTGTTCTTCATGTTGATGACAGGCTGGTTGCCCCCCCGGTGGCCGAACTTGAGCTTGTAGGTCTTCCCACCCAGGGCCAGCCCCAGCATTTGGTGGCCGAGGCAGATGCCGAAGATGGGTGCGTTGGAATCAATGAGTTTTCCCAGGGTCTCAAATACATATGGCACCGCCTCTGGGTCGCCGGGGCCGTTGGAGAAAAAGAATCCCTTGGCACCCGATGCCAAGAGGACATCCACCTTGGTGGTGGCCGGATAAACCGTCACGTCAAACCCCTCTGCCGTCAGGCGGCGCAGGATGTTGTATTTGATGCCGCAGTCGATCGCCGCGATCTTGATTTTCGATTGGGCCGTTTCTTCCGCCGTTGCCTGCAATTGCATCTGCTGTTCAACTCCTAACTCCTCACTCCTAACTCCTAACTCATAAGGGGGTTCCGTCCAGTGGTAGGGCTTGTCGCAGGTGACTTCCCTCACCAAATCCCGGCCCACCAATCCCGGGCTGTCCTTGGCCTGCTGGACCAGTTTCTTGGGATCGAGTTCGGTGGTGGAAAGAACCCCGTTCTTGGCCCCGTAGGTGCGCAGGTGGGAAGTCAGGGCGCGGGTATCAATCCCCTCAATGCCGATGATGTTGTTCTTCTTCAGGTAATCCCCCAGGGTCTGGGTCATGCGGTAGTTGGAAGGGTGCTTGCAGTATTCCCTGGCCACGAACCCGGCCAAAAAGGGCTTGCGGGACTCGATATCCACCGGGTTGACCCCGTAGTTACCGATGAGGGGATAGGTCATGGTGACGATCTGGCCGCGGTAGGAGGGGTCGGTGAGGATTTCCTGGTAGCCCGTCATGGAGGTGTTGAAGCAGACCTCGCCGAAGGACTTTCCTTGGGCTCCAAAGGATACCCCTTCAAACCATACGCCGTCTTCTAGAGCCAACACTGCTTTGTTTACCTTATTTGCCATAGCTTCCTCGCCCAAGGAAGTTAGGAGTTAGGAGTGAGGAGTGAGGAGTTTTTGACACTGTCTATTTCCCTTCAGGTTTTGTGCTTTTCGTGATCGAAGACAACATCCTGTTCAATTCTTCTACATCCCGCAAATAAGGATTAATGTCCTGTTCCGTCAATCCGGAAGCTTTCAACAACCGCAACCAAATAAAGCAATCACTTTCAGGGCAAACTCAAAACTCTTCTCCCCAACGATGCTTTTTGTGGCCAACTCCCAACTCCTCACTCCTAACTTCTAACTATTCTTGTTGGTACTTCACTTCACCACTCACGATGGTCGTCACCGCCCAGCCTTTGAGCTTCCAGCCGTTGAAAGGCGTGTTCTTGCCCTTACTTTTGAAGTTTTTGGCCACTACTTCCCTTTCGGTTTTGACATCAAAGATCGCCACATCCGCGTTGGCCCCCTCGGTGAGGGTGCCGGCCGGGATGCCGATAATCCTGGCCGCCGAGGTGGTCAGCATCTCCACCGCCCGGGACAGGGACACGACCCCCGGTTCCACCAAGTGGCTGTAGGCGAGGGGGAACAGGGTCTCCAGGCCCACGATGCCGAAGGCCGCCTGGTCGAACTCGCATTGCTTCTCCGTGGAGGCGTGGGGCGCGTGGTCGGTGCAGAGGCAGTCGATGACCCCCTCCTTGATTCCCTTGCGGATGGCGGCCACGTCCTCCTCCCCGCGCAAGGGCGGGTTCATCTTGAAGTTGGCGTTGTAGTTCTTGATGGACTTGTCCGAAAGGGTCCAGTAGTGGGGGCAGGTCTCGGCCGTCACGTGGATGCCCTTTTTCTTGGCCTGGCGGATCAGTTCCACCGACCCGGCCGTGGAGACGTGGGCCGCGTGGAACTTGGCGCCCGTCATCTCGGCCAGCAGGATGTTGCGGGCCACCATGACCGTTTCCGAGGCCGCGGGGATGCCCCTTAAGCCCAGCGCCGTCGAAGCTTCCCCCTCGTGCATGACCCCTTCATTGGAAAGGTGGGAGTCCTCGCAGTGGTCGATCACGGTCAGGTCCAGCATCTTGGCGTATTCCATGACCCGGCGCATGAGCTCGGCGTTCATGATGGGCGCCCCGTCGTCGGACAGCGCCACGGCCCCGGCCTTCTTCAACTCCCCCAGTTCGGCCATTTCCTGGCCTTCCCGGCGCTTGGAAATGCAGCCGATGGGATAGACGTGGCAATAGCCTTCCTTTTCCGCCTTGGCCCGGATGAAGTGCACGATCGACTGGTCGTCGATGGGCGGGTTGGTGTTGGGCATGCAGGCCACGGAGGTGACCCCGCCGGCCACGGCCGAGTGGGAGCCGGTGGCGATGGTTTCCTTGTACTCGAACCCGGGTTCCCGGAAGTGCACGTGGATGTCCACCAACCCCGGCGTGACCAGTTGGCCCTTGGCGTCGATCACCTGGTCGGCCTTCACCTTGAGGCCCTTGCCCAACTTGGCGACCTTGCCCTCCTGGATAAGGACATCGGCCTCGCCGTCCAATTGGTTGGCCGGGTCCACCACATGGCCGTTTTGGATCATGATCGACTTCATAAAAAACCTTCTTTCACCGCGAAGCCGCGGAGTTCCCGAAGAACGGCAAAATCTTTATGGTTCAAACCCAGCATTCTTAGGCTTTCGATTCCCTTCGCGTTCTTCGCGTCTTCGCGGTTAACTAGGTTTTTCATTGGTTTCTCCCTGGAGCAGGTACAAAACCGCCATCCTCACCGCCACTCCGTTGGTGACCTGGTCGTCGATGACCGATTGGGACCCATCCGCCACGCCCGAGGAGATTTCCACCCCCCGGTTCATGGGCCCGGGGTGCATCACGATGGCGTCCTTCCTGGCCCTCTTGAGCCTCTCATTATTCACCCCGAAGGTCATCGAGTATTCCCGGATGGTGGGAAAGAGGTTGTTCTTTTGGCGTTCCAGCTGGAGGCGCAGCACATAGACCACGTCCGCGCCTTCCAGGGCCTTATCCAGGTCGTGATAAACCTCAACCCCCATTTTTTCGATGCCCACCGGAAGGAGGGTGGGCGGGGCGCAAAGCCGCACCCTGGCCCCCAGTTTGGTGAGCCCATAAATATTGGAGCGGGCCACGCGGCTGTGGGTGATGTCGCCCACGATGGTGACGGTCAGCCCCTCGATCTTTCCCTTCCGCTCCCGGATGGTGAAGAGGTCCAGCAGGCCCTGGGTGGGGTGCTCATGGGAGCCGTCGCCGGCGTTGATCACCGAGGCCTTGGTGACCGAAGCCAGCATTTGGGGAACGCCCGAGGACTTGTGCCGCACCACTAGGGCGTCGATGGTCATGGATTCGAGGGTTTTCAGGGTGTCGATGAGGGTTTCCCCTTTCACCAGGGACGAGGAGGCCGCCTGCACATTGAGGATATCGGCGCTGAGGCGCTTGGCCGCCAGCTCAAAGGAGATGCGGGTGCGGGTGGAGGGCTCGTGGAAGAAAAGCACCACCGTGCGGCCCCGGAGCGCCGGCACCTTTTTGACCGACCGGGTCGAGACTTCCTTGAAGGAAGAGGCGGTGTCGAGGACATGGGCGATTTCCCCGGCCGAGAGTTCTTCTAGCGTCAGGAGATCCTTGGATTTCCAGCTCAAGACAAACCCCCTTTAACCACCAAGGCACCAAGGGCACCAAGAAAAGATTTTTCCTTTAAATCCACGGATATATTTTGATTTTTGCCTTCCTTGGTGAACTTGGTGTCTTGGTGGTTCATTGGCCTTCCTCCGTTTCCGCGATGACCACCTCGTCTTTGCCGTCGTTTTCCTTGACATGCACCAGGACCTGTTCCTTGGCGGCTGAGGGGATGTTTTTGCCAACATAATCGGCGTGGATGGGGAATTCCCGGTGGCCCCGGTCCACCAGGACCGCGTACTGGATGAAGGTGGGCCGCCCGAAGTCAATGATCTGGTCGATGGCGGCCCGGGCGCTGCGGCCCGTGTAAAGCACGTCGTCCACCAGGACGATCCTCTTGTTGTTGATGTCGAAGGGTAGGACGGTAGGCGAAGGGGCCTTGTCGGGTTTGTGGGTGCCGGCATCGTCCCGGTAGAAGGTGATGTCCATGGCGCCGAAAGGAACCGCCGTGCCCTCGATATTCTTGATCTTGAGCGCCAGCCGCTCGGCCAGGACATCGCCCCGCATCTTGATGCCCACCAAAGCCAGGTCCTGGAGGCCCTTGTTGCGTTCGAGGATTTCGTGGGCGATGCGGGTGAGGGCCCGGTCCATGTCCCGGGATTCCATGATGACCGCTTTGATTTTAGGAGGCATGGGACTCCCCCAAAATTAAAGCAAGTTTTGAGTTGTGAGTTTTGAGTTTTAAGTAGTTATGGAGCAAAAAAAATCCCGAATCGCCGTTTTCAGGCGTTCGGGATGCGGGAATTTCATTTGTGAGCGCGCAAGCGCAGGCCATCGTCGGATCCTTCGGAGCCTCTCGGGACTCCCTTTAAAGGTCGAACAACTGGGGAAACTATACGTTATGGGTGAGGAACTGTCAAGGCGCGGAGGGCGGCAGCTTGGCGTCCAGGGCCGAAAGCAGTTCCTTGATGTTCCGCTTGTTCTGGCCGAAATCCCCCTTGCCCGCTTGGGATTGGGAAACGACTTCCAGTCTGGTAATACCGTCCAATCCCTGGACGATATAAATATTCACGTCCTCCACGAAAGGAATAATGGGCGCGGTATGAGTGGCGTGGATGCGGCCCTGGTTTTCCCGGTACTCCACTACCTTCCAGCGGGCCAGGGACCGCAGGGTTTCCTGTGCCGCAGCCGCCACTTCCTCCTTGGTTTGGGAGTATTGACGCGGCCTAAAGAAAGGGTCCGCATTGCCGGGTGTGGTGACATAGATGTTTTTCGTCAACCATTCCTTGAGGCTCAAGGTTTACTCCTTGGAGTCCCGCAGGAGGGTGGGGGCGCTGCCCTCCAGGACCGTGCGGATTTTGAGCGCATGGCCGCTCAAGCGGGAAAGGGCCTCGTTCATCTTGTCCGATTGTCCCGTCAAAACGCGCGTGGATTCAACCCCTTCCCGGAAGGTTGCGATGACGTGGTCCGCGTCCTTGGCCAGCCGCAGGGAGGCCATCAAGGCTGTCAAGCCTTCCCCATTCACCACCATCAGCCGCAGGGATTTAAGGCCCTCCATCCAGGCGGGGTTCCGGAGGCAGGCCTCGTAATGCGCCGGATGGGGGAAATAAAGGAAACCGCCGGTGGCCGGGTTCCGGTTCAAGGCTTGGGTCATCCGCGCCAAAGCCCCCTTCATGCGCTGGTCCGAGAGGGTTTCCCCACCCTCCACTTCCAGGCAGGGCATCTCCCCCAAGGGGGTTTTGCAATAAACCAGGGTGGGCTCTTCGACCCGGAATTCCGAGGGGCCCAGGTACATCCCCGCCATCTCGGCCAATCCCTTCGTCGAAGCGGCCGGCCGGAAGGAGGTTTCCAGGGATTCCATCACCAACTTGAGATTCTTGACGCCGAGGGGCAGGCGCCCGGCCTCCAGGCGCAGTTCCAATAGCTCGTTTTGGGCCGCTCCCAGCGGCTGTTCCGCGGTTTGGGCGAATTGCTCCATTTTTTTCTGGGCCTCGGCCATCCATTGCTGGGCCAGCCGTAGCGCGGGTTGGACATCCTTGGCCGGAGCGTGGGCTTTCTGGGACCGGCTGATGCGGTAAAAGCTGTAGGCCCCCACCGACCAGATGAACAGGCCTGCCGCCGCCAAGATGATTAAAAAAGTGGGATTCACGGGAACCTCCGAAGTCGCGCTCATTATAGCCCGGCGCTTGTGATTTTTTCATGGTTCGGGGGGCGGTGATAGGGCCTGAATAAAATCAAATCTTTCTTTGTATCTTAGCGGCCCCAACAAAAACCCAACCTCTTACCACAAAGGGCACGAAGTACACAAAGTGAGGCATAAAAACCCTTTAAGAAACAACATGGTTTAACTTTGTGTCCTTTGTGTACTTCGTGGTGAGAGATTTTTGTTAGCGGTTCTTAGTGGCTTTGGGTTGGCTTTCGGTTTCAGAGGATTTCCTTGAGCCGCTCGGCGGGGCGGGCCAGGATGGCCTTGTTTCCCTTTTCCACGATGGGCCTCTGCATCAGGTCGGGGTGCTTCACCATGAGCCGGATGGCCTCGTCGTCGGGGACTGACTTGTCGGCCAGCTTCAACTTTTTATAAATTTCCTCTTTTTTCCGGAACAGCTCCGAGGCCTGGATCCCCATTTTCTTGACCAATTCCTTCAACTTGGCTTCCGAAAGGGGCTCGAGGTAGTAATCCACCGCCTCCATCTCCGCGCCGCTTTCCTTCAAGGCCCGGTAAACTTCGCGGCAGGTGGTGCAGGTGGGTTTCTGGTAAACCGTGATTTTCACAGGTGGCGCCTCCTCGATTTCAAAAAATCCCGTTCGGCCGCATGGGCAATTTTAGCCATCATTTCCACAGTTTCCAGGGGATATTCCCCGATGGCCGATTCCTCCGAGAGCATGACGGCCGCAGTGCCGTCCAGGATGGCGTTGGCCACGTCGCTCACTTCAGCCCGCGTCGGCCGCACGTTATGTACCATGGATTCCAGCATTTGGGTGGCGGTGATGACCGGCACGCCCCGGTGGCGGGCCTTTTGGATGATGGTTTTCTGGGCCAAGGGCACTTCCTCCAGGGGGATCTGGACTCCCAGGTCGCCCCGCGCCACCATGACCATGTCGGTCACCTTGAGGATCGGATCCAGGTTTTGGACCGCCTCCATCCGTTCAATCTTGGCCACCGTGTGGATTTTCCTCCTCTTTTTGCGGGCGTAGGCCTTCACTTTAACGATATCTCCGGCTTTTTCAATGAATGAAACCCCGAACCAATCGATGCCGCGCTCCAGACCGAAGTCCACGAAGCGAAGATCCTCGGAGGTGACCGGTTCCACGAACAGCTTGCCGTCGGGTATGTTCAGTCCCTTGTACGAAAGAAGGCTCCCCCCGACCAGGACTTCGCACTTCACGGCCGAATGCCTTATTTCCTCCACGCGCAATTGGATGAAGCCGTCGTTCAGGTAGATCAAACAACCTTTTTTGACGCTTTGTGCCAGCTGGGGATAGTCCACGGGGATGCTGTCTTGGAAAACCCGCATGAGCTTACGGCCGTTCAACCAAACCACGTGACCCTGGCGTAAATGCAGGGGTTCGTGCTTAAGTTTTCCGACCCGGATTTTGGGGCCCGGCAAGTCGATCAGGATGGGGCAATGGACGCCCTCCTTGGCGGCCACTTCGCGGATATTCTTGATATCCGCTCCGTGCTGGGCCAGGGTGCCATGGGCGAAGTTGAGCCGGGCCATGCCCATGCCGGCTTTCATCAGCTCGGCCAGCCTCCCCTCGGAGCGGGACGCCGGGCCGATGGTGCAGACAATCTTGGTTTTAAGGTGTTTGGGTTTCATTTTTTCTTGGGTACTGGGTACCCGAGTTTTTTTAGCGTTGCTTCATCCTTGCGCCAGTCCTTGAGCACCTTCACCCAAAGCTCCAGGAACACCTTTTGGCCCAACAGCCTCTCGATCTCTTGCCGGGCGGCGGAACCGATGGCCTTGAGCCGCCGTCCCTGGCTGCCGATCAGGATACCCTTCTGGCTGTCCTTTTCCACGTAAATCGTGGCCTGGATCACCACCGGTTGGGGTGGTTCTTTTTCCTCGAACTCCTCGATCACTACCGCCACGCCATAGGGAATTTCCTGTTTTAACTGTAGGAAACATTGTTCCCGGACCATTTCGGCGGCCAATTCGCGAAGTGTCTTGTTGGTTAAATCTTCGTTGGGAAACAGGGGCTCCTGGCGCGGAAGGAATTTTTTCAATTGGCCGACCACCTCACCAACGCCCTTGCCCTTCAAAGCGGAGACCCTGAACAAAAGCCACCCTTCACCAAGTTCGCTTTTAATCCTACCGGAGAGTTCCTGTACTCGCCCTTCCGGCACCTGGTCGATCTTATTGAGCAGGCACAAGACCGGATTCTTGAATTTCTTAAGCCACTCGACTACCAAGTAATCTTCATCCGTCAGGCCTTCCTTGGCATCCGCCAGGAACAAAGCCGCGTCCGCGCCCTCCAAAACTTCTTCCACTTCATGAAGCATGTAATGGGAAAGCTGGTTCTTGGGCTGGTGGATGCCGGGCGTGTCGTAAAAGACGATCTGGGACCCGGAATCCTGGTAGATGCCCGCCATGGAGTCGCGGGTGGTCTGGGGCCGGGGGGAAACGATGGCGATTTTCTGCTTGAGGACGGCGTTGAGGAAGGTGGACTTGCCGACGTTGGGCCGGCCCAGGATGGCCACCGAACCACTGATAAAGTCAGAACCCATTGGAACCACAGATAAAACAAGCAAAAAAGATTTTTGCCACAGATGAACGCGGATGAACGCAGATAAATCGAAAACAGAACAAAAGTCCTAAACTTTTCTCTCTTCTTTCCATCACATTTATCCCATTTATCTGTGGCTAATTGCCTTGTATTTTTCGTTGAATATCGAAAATGCGGTCGTCTTTCACCCCGTATTTCCAAATCATCTCCTTGGGGTAGTCCAAGACGCAGGTTTTCTGGGGGTCATGGCCGTCGGAGCCGACCGAGAACCTCACCCCCGCGTCCACGGCCTTTTTCATGAGCCGGTCGTAGGGAGTCAACCAGCGGTTGGAGATTTCCATGGCCACGTTATGCATGAGCAGGGCGCTGACCAGTTCCTCCTCCCACCATTCGGGGAAAACCTCTTCGGGCTTGCCCAAGGCCAGGGGCGGCAGCATGGTGCAGTGGCCCAGAATGGAATAATTTTGCTCGCTGAATTCCTTTTTAAGGACTTCCAGGTGGGTCTTGAAGAAAAGGTCCCAATCCTTGATCTGCTGGTTGGGGTTGTAGTCCGGAAGGCCGCCCTTGAGGTATTTGATGAGGGGGCTAAAGCCGATTCGCATTCCATGCAGTTCGATGCCGTGCACGCTGCCGATCATGTAGTCGAACTTGCGGCGCACGCCCTCCTGGACCATGAAACTGCGCCCCAGGTCCATTTCCAGGCCCCGGGCCACGGGGTATTGGGAAAGGAAGTCGGCGTAGGCCAGCAACCGGTCGTTGGAATTCAGGTAGTCCCCAAGGCCCGTGTGGTCGGACAAGCCTACCCGGACCCCCTCTTCCTTGGCCCTTTGCAGTATTTCCTCGATAGACTGGCGCCCATCCGACCACTCGGCTGTATGGTTGTGACAATCAAGGTAACTCATTTTCCAACCTCCCCTTTGAAAGGCGCCAAGCCGAGGAGGGTGCTCGTGGCAGGCCACTTGGACAAATGGCTGGCCCTGAGTAAGCAATGGCGGAAGCCATTGCTCATCGAAGGGTTGTGGCAGTCTAAAAAACTCACGGGGTTTTCTCCGCATTGGGGTCTTGGGTTTCCGTGCTCCCGCCAGCCGCCGGAACTTCAACGACGGGTTTCGCCTTTTTCCTGCGCGGTTTGGGGACGGCCGGCGCGGCTTCGGTTGGCGTGGGGACCAACGGCGTCTTGCGTTTGACGGCCCTCACTTTGATAACACTT
The DNA here is from genome assembly GCA_030041545.1 of candidate division FCPU426 bacterium. Classification (GTDB taxonomy): domain Bacteria; phylum Oederibacteriota; class Muellerivitia; order Muellerivitales; family Muellerivitaceae; genus JAJPJW01. The sequence continues at coordinate 12,839 of JASHNQ010000024.1, forward strand.
GTTTCGTTCGCGTCCAGGATTTTAAAAGAAGCCTCTTTATCCTCGATCACGCGGCCTTTGTGGGGCACCTTGCCGGCCGCCTCCATCAAATAGCCTCCCAGGCTTGCCACTTCCCCCTTGGGGGCCAGGTGGATTCCCATGGCCTCATTCACCTCGTCCAAGGCCACGTCCGCCTCGATCACCCAGGAGCCGTCCGCTTGCTTGGCGATGGCCTTTTCCTCTTCCGCTTCATGTTCGTCCTTGATCTCGCCGATGATCTCCTCCACCAGGTCCTCCAGCGTCACCAGGCCCGCCGTTCCGCCGTATTCGTCCACCACGATGGCCAGGTGGAACCGGCCGCGCCTAAACTCCCTCAAGAGGCGGTCCACCCGCATGGTTTCCGGCACAAAATAGGGTTTCCGTAGGAGGTCCTGGACCACGATCAATTCATGGTTCTTCCAGATGGAAAGCAGGTCCCGGGTATGGATGATCCCCACGATCTTGTCCGGGCTGCCCTTGTAAACCGGCACCCGGGAATAGCCGTTCTGGACCACCTGGTCCAGCAGCTTTTCCAGGGGCGTGGCGATATCCACGCAGAACATGTCGGTGCGGGGAATCATGACCTGTTTGACCTGGGTATCGGTGAACTTGAAGATGGAGTGGATCATCTTCTGTTCCTCGTCCTGGATGGTGCCGGCCTTGTGCCCCATTTCCAGGAGCTGCTTCACGTCCTCCTCCGTGACCTGGACGAGGGAAGCCTGGCCCAAGCGGGGCAGGAAAACGGCGACAAACTTGCCGAAAGCCCAGGTCAGGGGGCTCAAAAGCTTGTCAAAAAGGTAGATGGGGATCACCAGCCAAGTGGCCGTGACCGCTGTATGGCTACGGCCCATGATTTTGGGGATGGCCTCGCCGAAGACCACCAGGACGAAAATGACCGAGGCGGAAGCCACCGTGCCGGCCATGGCCCGGCTGAAATGATGGAAGTCGGCGAATTCGATGGCCATGTAGGCCACCAGGGTGGTGGCGGCGATGTTGACCGTGTTGTTGCCGATCAGGATGGTGGTCAGGACCCGGTTGGGGTGGTCCTGCCACTCCTTGAAGGCCGCGCCTAAAAGTCTTCCTTCCCGGGCCCGCCGTTGGAGCAACAGGCGGGGATAGGACAAAAGGCTGGTTTCCACCGCGGAGAAGAACATGGAGGTCAGCACAAGGGTTCCCAAAAGGATCAAACGGGATAAGAGGTAGGTGTCCATAATGCGCTTAGGCTTTCCACTTCCTCAAAAGGCGCTCTTGGAGGCCGAACATCTTTATTTCCTGCGCCTTGGTCGCATGATCATAGCCTAAAAGGTGGAGAATTCCATGGGTGAGCAAAAGGGCCAATTCCGCCCGAAAATTCCTGCCTTGCCGGGCCGCCTGGCGCTTTGTTTGGGGAACGCTGATGACAACGTCCCCCAGGGGGATGGAGTCTTTGGAGGTCTTCAGTTTCTTCCCTTCCAAGAGGGGGAAGGAGAGCACATCGGTGGTTTTGTTTTTCTTGCGGTAAAGCCGGTTCAATTTCCGTACTTCCCCATCGCCGGTCAAAACCACCGAAAGCTCTGCTTTTTTCTCGAAGGAAAGGCCCTTGACGCTTTTCAAGACAAGAGCCGAAAGCCGTTGGATCCAGGCGGGAGGGACGGGCTTCGTTTTGACATGGTAATCAACGAGGAGCTTCACAGGAGCCTTTCAGAAAAAATACCACGGTTTTAAGTTCGCAGTGCGAAGTTAATGAAGTTCTTCAACCTCGGTTGAAAAACTTTTTCCGTAACTTCGGACTACGAACTCCGAACTTCAAACTTGTTTTTGTTGTTTATCGTGGTCGTGGTAGGCCTCCAGGATGTTCTGCACCAGCCGGTGCCTCACCACGTCCTTGGGGCTGAAGAGGACGAACTCGACGCCCTTCACTTTCGAGAGGATGCGCTGGACCTCGATAAGCCCCGAGTTTTTGCCCGTGGGCAGGTCGATCTGGGTCACGTCCCCGGTCACCACGATTTTGGAGCCCGTGCCCATGCGGGTGAGGAACATTTTCATCTGCTCCGGGCTGGTGTTTTGGGCCTCGTCCAGGATGATGAAGGAATTGGAAAGTGTCCGTCCCCGCATATAGGCCAGGGGCGCCACTTCCACCACCCTCTGCTGGAAAAGCCTCTGTAATTTCTCGTATTCCACCATGTCATAAAGGGCGTCATAAAGCGGGCGCAAGTAGGGGTCTACCTTTTCCTGTAGGTCGCCCGGAAGAAACCCCAGCTTTTCCCCGGCTTCCACCGCGGGACGGGTGAGGATGAGGCGCTCCACCTCCCCCTCGCGCAGGGCGTGGACGGCCATGGCCATGGCCAGGTAGGTCTTGCCCGTGCCCGCCGGGCCGATGCCGAAGACGATGTCGTTGTGCCGTATGGCATCCACGTACTTCTGCTGGTTGGCCGAGCGGGCGTGGATGGGCTTTTTGTGGGAGGAAATGAGGATGGTTTCGTGGGTTTCGCCTTCTTCATCATCGGGTTTGGAGCCTTTGGCCTCCGCGATCATTTTCTTGACCGCCCCCGGGGGCAGGTAACCCTCGTGGCCCTTCTTCAGGTGCGCGCGCAGCCGGTCGATAACCTGGCTTGCGTGCGAGACCTCCAGGGGCTCTCCGGAAAGGATGATTTCATTGCCCCGGGCCACCAAGGTGACGGCGAAGGAATCCCGGAGAAGCTTCAGGGTGTGGTCCTTATCCCCGAAAAGCCGGACGCATTCCTGTTGGTCGTCCAAGGTGATCCGGCGACTAACGGCCTGTGCCAATCATCTCTCCTCAAAGGTTCTAGGGTCTAGGCACTAGGTTCCAGCTTAAGCTTGTCTAAGACCAAGGCCCCAGTACCTAATACCTGCCAATAATAAAAAACTCCCCATATCCATGATAAAACAAAGGGAGTCGTTTAAGAATAAGCCGAGCGGGAAAGGGCTTTTTAGTCCCTTAGTCGTGAAATTTTATACAAAAAGCCGAAAATTTCCCGACCTAAGGGATCGGGCGCTTTTACAGTGGATTCACCCGTGAAAGCAGCGGATGCAACCCCGTTTGGCTCCGGCTCGTCCGGGTTAAGATTAGAAATAATCCACCGGCAACGTTTCACGGGGTTTGGTGTGGGGTACGTATTTGGGCGTGTCGCTGGCGTCCTTGCGGGCCTTTTGTTTGTCCTTGTCGTCGAAATCCTGCCGGATGCAGAAATCCTGCTTGGGATAGATCAAATCCGGATCCGTGATCTGGTCCCGGTTGGCTTTGAAGATCAGGGGCCAGAGGAAGTAGTCGTTATAGCCGTTGCTGGAGCCCGAAATGCCCCACAAGGTGTCGCCCTTGACCACGATATAGTCGTGGCAAGGGTTCGGGGTGGGTTCGGGCGGTGGGGGAGCCTGGGCTTCCGGGGTGGGCTCGGGGGTCGGCACCTCCGGCGGGGCCGCGACCTCCACGGGAGGGACCGGCGGTGCGGCTTGGGGGGGCATATTGACGTCGTTGGTTTGCGGTTCCAGCGGAACTTCGTTTCCCTCGATCCGTTTGTTGGCCGCGCAGCCACCCGCGATAAAGCCTGAAACGAGAGCGGCCACCAAAAGGGATTTCTGGTAGCTCATCGCCGATACCCCCTTCGTCTTGGATCAATCAAGGCGCCCGCTTGATCCGCGTCATGGTTTCAACCTTCCGCGCAAAACATTATGCGGGCATTTCAAGGCCACGTCAAGGCGAACCAAGTAAAGCCTTAAACCCGAAAAAAAGAGTTTCTTTCCGAGTGTTGTCCAACTGCTAAAATCAGACCGCATGATCACCTATCATCCGGCTCACCGTTGCTTTTTGTTGAAAGCCCAAAACTTTTTTTACGTCCTGGGCGTTTCTCCCAACGGCGACCTCCACCATGTTTATTGGGGGAAGCCCCTTTCCCCAACCGCTTGGGGGAGGCTCTTTTCGGAATGGGAAAAAAGGGCCGTCGAAACCGAACACCACGTCAGCCGTGAGTTCCAACGCCGCGAGTTCCCGGACTTTGGCCACAACGACTTGCGCACCCCCGCTTTCCAGCTGGAACACGCGGACGGCTACCGAATCAGCGAATTCCTCTACGATTCCTTAAAAATTCTTCCGGGGAAGCCCGATTTCGGCCCTGGGCCTTCTTCCCGGGTGGAGGAAACGGACCATGCCCAAACCCTGAAAGTCGTCCTAAGGGACAGCCTTCATAAGCTGGAATTGGATCTTTATTACACCCTCTATCCCGAACGGGACATCCTCGTCCGCCGGACGATCCTCCGGAACCGCGGCTCCAAACCCGTCTCTATCCTCAAACTCTCCAGCGCCAGCCTGGATCTCCCGCCCGCACAATGGCATTTGGTGCGTTTCCCAGGCCGATGGGCCAATGAGCGCCAGTGGAGGGAAGGCCCTCTCCAGGAAGGCACCCTGCGCCTGGAAAGCCGCCGTGGCATTTCCTCCCACGAAATGAACCCTTTCGCCATGGTCACCCGGGGCCCAGCGGACGAGGAAAAGGGCGAAGTTTACGGCTTTGTCCTGGCCACCAGTGGCAATTGGCTGATTGAAACCGAGCTTTTCCGCGACCAATCCTTGCGGATCAACGCAGGCTTGAACGATTTCAATTTCAAGTGGCGCCTCGAACCTGGCAAAGCCTTTATTTCCCCCGAATGCGTCCTGGCCTACTCTTCCCAGGGATTCACGGGCCTCAGCCTGGCTTATCACCGTTTCATCCGCGAGAGGGTCGTCGGGGGCTTTTGGCAAAACCGGCCCCGGCCCATGCTCCTCAACAACTGGGAAGCGACTTATTTTAAGTTCAACCACGAAAAGCTGCTCCGTATCGCTAGGGCCGGCAAGGAGGCGGGCCTGGAACTTTTCGTCCTGGACGACGGCTGGTTCGGTAAAAGGAACGACGATACGACCTCCTTGGGCGACTGGTTCGTGGACCGCCGGAAACTGCCCCAGGGCTTAAGGGGCCTTTCGGACGACATCCACGGCCTGGGGCTGAAGTTCGGGCTCTGGATCGAACCCGAAATGATCTCGCCCAAAAGCCTTTTGTACCAAAAGCACCCCGATTGGTGCCTTCATGTGCCGAAACGCCGGCGCCGCATGGCCCGCAGCCAGTTGGTGCTGGACATGAGCCGCCCCGAAGTCCGGGACTACCTTTTCGAGGCCATCGGTGGGGCGCTGGAGGAAGGCCGGGTGGATTACGTGAAATGGGACATGAACCGGTCCCTTTCCGAGGTGGGCAACGAAATCCTCCCTCCCGGCCGCCAGGGGGAGCTTTACTTCCGTTATTTAATGGGAGTCTATGACCTGATGGACCGGCTCAACCGCCGCTTCCCCCAGGTACTCTTCGAGGGTTGTTCGGGCGGCGGGGCGCGCTTCGACCTGGGCATCCTGCATTACCACCCCCAAATCTGGGCCTCCGACAACACCGACGGCTTGGATCGCGTTTTCATCCAATATGGCACCAGCTTTGGCTATCCCCCCCTTGTCATGGGCGCCCATGTCTCCAGCGTTCCCAACCACCAAACCCACCGATCCATGCCGCTCAAATGGCGCTGCCTGGTAGCCATGTCGGGGAACTTCGGGGTGGAGGCGGACATCACGAAGTGGAAACCTTCCGAGCGTAAGGAACTCGCCGACTACATCCAGCTGTATAAGGAAATTCGTCCCATTATCCAGTTCGGGGATTTTTACCGGCTGGAAAGCCCTTACCAGTCCAACCGTGCGGCTTGGATGTTCGTTAATCCGGACCAAAAGGAAGCCTTGCTCTTCGTGTTCCAGATAAACCCGACCACCATCGGTGAAAAGGTGAAAGGGTTAAAGTTGAAAGGCCTCAATGCCTTGACGGCTTATGAAATCGAAGGCCAGAAAGTAAAATTGTCCGGAAAGAAACTCATGGAGGAAGGGTGGTTTCCAAAGGCTTTCAAGAAAAATAAAAAATCCTATCAATGTGAATTATTCAAACTCAACTCGGTTTAAAAACCGGGGTCCAAATCGCTGCCGTTTCGTTCCCATAGGCTTTCGTCCGGCCTGCAAGATATTCAATTCCAACCCAAGCGCATACTAATGCGTCAATTGCATCTTCATAACGTTTAAGTTCAACAAGGCTCTCCCCTTCTTTAGGAGATAGTTCGATTCCTGAAATAATTGGCTTTAAAGCCATCAGTATTCTTTTCCAATTTGTCAAAATATTCCGTCTCCTTTTCTTCGGGGTCTCAGCAGGCCAATATTTGGATGCTTTGGAGATTTTGTACTCAACCCTATAAGGTTCAGGATCATCTAAAAGTTTCAATAGGGCTGTGTGGGGATAAACTTCTAAAAAAACCGGGTCACTTACGGGACGCGCAGTCTTTGTAGCCAATTTAAAGCCACAATTTGAAAGCCCCTTGCTCATGATTTTCGTAATTTTTCCCGGACGTTCCGGACTAGGAGAATGGACACCACAACCATACTTCCCAAAACTTCTCGAAATTTCGTCATCGGCATTCCTGCGGCCTCGGATACCTTTGAGAGAAAGCGGCATGTCCACCGCCACAATATCCAACTTCGACCCTTTCAGCATTTTCCGGCAGGCGTTCAGAAGATCATCCACCGGCGGTTTGCCACCTACCGGTTTCGTCTCCCAATTCACGGGAACACCCCCCCGGGCAAGAGCTAAGAAAGAATCGTAACTGGGGGCGACGGCCAGGCATTTCCATTTGGAACCACGGCCTTGGACCAGGGCCACCCCGCTGGGTTGGCCTTCCGCCCATGCCGCATCAATACCTAGAACCGAAGTCAAATTCACTTTCCCTTTGAGTTTTGAGGCACGGCCGATTTACTCATATCCCCAAAGCCATTTCACTTTGATGTTTGCCGATTCCCCTATTTGGCCTTGGACACGATCCGCCGTCAAAAGGGGGAATTCCGTCATCTTGGCGAGTTGGACGTAAAGGGCGTCATAGACGGTAGCTTTCCGAATTCCGTTTTGGCGGGCCACCATCGCCATCTTCATGGCTTGAGCGATGAATTCCGGCTGTGAAGGAGCCCGGTCGGAAAATTGGGTGGCGGCCAGGAGGAACCACTCGACTCCCTTGGTTTGCTCCTGCGCGAATCGATTGGCCAGTTCGTAAAGGGCATACTCAGGAATAAGGACGCTCACTTCACCTTTTTTAAACCTGTCGAGTAAAAGATTCGCTTGTCTCCAATGGGGTTCTTCCCTGCCAAGGTACCACTTGAGAAGGATCGAGGCATCCACCACGAAAGTAGAATCCATCACTTCCGGCCCCGTTCCCTATCCTCCCGGATCATTTCCTCGGCCGTTTTCCCCTTACCCCAATCGGACACCCTGGCCTCTTGGATGCTGGATAGCCACTCCTCAAAACCCGGCCGTTGGGCTGGAGGGACATAAACAACGCCCGAGAACCATTGCCGCACCGCCTCCCGGACAGCCTCGGAGCGGGTCATATGTTTTTCCTTGGCTTTTTTGTCCATGCGTTTGAGCATTTCCTCGGGAAGGGAAACAAGGATTTTGGACATGGAAAACCTCAAGATATCTTTTGGATATCCAAAGAATAAGCCGGTTGCGGGGGAAAGTCAATGCGGGATTAAGAGGCCCTGACAAAAAGACTTTTCACCATTGGTTTTACTTCGTGTGCTTCGTGGCGAGAGAGGTTTTGAAACAGGTGCTAGGTTTTAGGTTTTAGTTGAACTAACACCTAGGACCCAAAACCTAGCCCCTTAAATAAGGTCTTCCATCTCGATCTTGATCTTGAGTTCCTTCATCAGCTCCTCGTCGATTTCCGAGGGGGAGCCCGTCATCAGGTCCGTGGCCTTGGCGGTCTTGGGGAAGGCGATGACGTCGCGGATGTTGGGTGCGCCGGTTAAAAGCATGGCGATGCGGTCCAAACCGACGGCCATGCCCCCGTGGGGGGGGGCGCCGAAAGTAAGGGCCCTGAGCAGGAACCCAAACCGTTCTTGTGCTTTTTCCGGGGAGATATCCAGAAGCCGGAAAACCTTCGATTGAAGCGTCGAGTCATGGATTCGGATGGTGCCGCTGCCTAGTTCAAAACCGTTCAAGACCATGTCATAAGCCCTGGCCGTGACCTTGAGGGGGTCCGAGTCCAGCAACGCCATGTCCTTTTCCCGCGGAGCCGTGAAGGGATGGTTCATGGAATACAGCCTTCCCTTTTCGTCTTTGCCAAACATGGGAAAATCGGTCACCCAGGCAAAGGCCCACTTCGGGCCTTTTTCGATCAGGCCCTTCCGGCGGGCGATTTCCACCCGCAAGGCGCCCAGGGATTCGTTGACCAAATCCACCTTGTCCGCGCCGAAAAGCAGTAAATCCCCTTCTTCGCCTTTGAGGGCGGTCAAAAGTTCTTTTTGCGCGCCATCGTTGAAATACTTGGCGATGTTGGAATCCAGCTTGCCGTCCTTCACCTTGAACCAGGCCATGCCCTTGGCCCCGTACTTGCCCACGAAGGCGGTCAGGTCGTCCATATCCTTGCGGGAAAAGTCCGCGCAACCTTTGGCGTTCAAGGCCTTCACGACGTCGCCCCGGCCCAGGACGTCCTTGAAGACCTTGAAGTCCGACTTGGCGGCGATGGCGCCAACTTCCACCAGCGGGAGATCGAAACGAAGGTCGGGCTTGTCGTTTCCGTAACGCCCGACCGCTTCCGCGTAGGTCAGGCGCGGGAAAGGGGTCTTCAGGCCCTCGCCCAAGGCCTCTTTAAAGATGGCCTTCATCAGGCCTTCCCCGACCCGGTAGATGTCCTCTTCGTCGATGAAGGACATCTCCCAGTCGATCTGGGTGAATTCAGGCTGTCGGTCGGCGCGCAGGTCCTCATCCCGGAAGCATTTGGCGACCTGGAAATACTTGTCCAGTCCCGCGATCATGCAGGTTTGTTTCAATTGTTGGGGGCTTTGGGGCAGCACGAAGAACTTCCCCGGGTTGACCCGGCTCGGAACCACGTATTCCCGGGAGCCTTCCGGCGTGTTCTTGATGAGGATGGGCGTTTCGATTTCAAGGAACCCGTCGCCGCTCATGAAATTACGGGCGGCCATGGACATCTTATGCCGGGCGATTAGCTTGCTTTTCATGTATTCCCGGCGAAGGTCGAGGTAGCGGAATTCCATCCGGGCTTCCTCGGACACTTCCACGTCGTCCTCAATGGGGAATACGGGGGTCTGGGCTTCGTTCAATACCTTCACTTCGGAGCAGCGTACTTCGATTTCGCCGGTGGCTATTTTGGGGTTGACCGTTCCCTCCGGGCGCTGGGTCACCTGCCCTTTGACGGCCAATACCCACTCGCTGCGGATGAGGTGGGACTGTTTATGGACCTTGTCGGCCAGTTGGGGATCGAACACCACCTGGGTCACGCCGTAGCGGTCGCGCAGGTCCACGAACACCAATCCGCCGTGGTCGCGGCGGTGGTGCACCCATCCCATGAGGGTGACCGTCTTGCCCACGTCGGAGGCCCGCAGGTCGCCGCATTTGTGCGTTCGTTTCCAGCCGCCCAGCATTTCAGCCACAAGAATTCTCCGAAAGAAATTTTTACCACCAAGGCACCAAGGGCACCAAGAAAAGCATTGGGGAGAAATAAAAAAGGCTCCCAAAAGGAGCCGTATAATAACACAACGATCGTCAGGCTCAATACTTGGTCTTTACCGCGGCATCGGGCCACCCAGACAAGTTGCCATCCACCACCCCGGGGCCTAAAATGGCGTAAATCCGAGAGGACGGCGTCATACATGGCAAACGAATTTTTCGAGAGTTTTCTCCGCGCCGCCAAAGCCTTGGAAGCCAACGACGTTGATTATGTTCTTATCGGCGGGTTCGCCGTCATCCTGCACGGACTTCCAAGACTAACCGAGGACATGGACATCTTCGTCAATCCGGAGTCAAAAAACATCGAAAAACTAAAGAAAGCATTGAACGAAGCCTTTCAAGACCCTTCCATCGGGGAAATTTCCACCGGGGACTTGGATCAGTATCCGGTTGTCCGGTATGGAACTCCGAAAGGTTTCGTCATAGATATTATCACCAGGATCGGTGAGATGTTCCGGTTCGCGGATTTGAAATGGGAAATCCTGACCATTGAAGGTCAAAAAGTAAAAGTCGCCACACCCGAGACCTTGTTTCGGATGAAAAAAGACACCGTTCGGGAGCGGGACAAAACGGACGCCGTTTTTTTAAGGCGCCTGCTCGAGAAGAAAACCGGGGGTTCTTGATGCCCGTTTATAAATTCAAAAGTTTCGAGGAAGCCGAACAGGCGCTTTGGAATTTTTCACCGGATGACCGTTATTTTCACCGATTGCGAAATCTCTTCCATTTGGCCGCCCATTTCCGCCCGATTAGCTGGCGTAAAGGCGTCCGAAAGTACCGCAACATCGAAGAAGCCAACCAGGACTCTAATCCCATACCGGAATAATAAAAAGGCGTTTAAGCCATTATTCCTCCACGGCCTCCGACAAACGCTTCATGATGTCGTAAAGTTCCGCCAAGGGCATTTCCCTGTCCTCGCGGGTGGAAAGCTTGCGGACTTTGTAGGATTTAATTCCGGCGGATTGAAAGTCGGTGATGGCGTATTCGATGCCGTTCTTCTGGGCCGCCTCTAGTTGTTGGCCCAACTTCTTGTTCCCTTCCAGGGATGCTTCCACTTGGATTCCCTCAGAACGTAATTGTTCCGCCAAGGCCAGGATGTCCTTCTCGGCCTGCCCGTTATTGGCAATGAAAACCCTTGGAGAAAAAGCCTGTTGGGTGGACTTTTGTTTTTCTTGAAGGATGAGCAGGATTCTCTCGAACCCAAGTGAAATTCCAACCGCCGGTGTTCCCTTGGGTCCGCCTAATTTCTCAATCAGGCCGTCGTACCGGCCCCCACCGCCGATGGAGAAGGTGAAGCTTTGGTCCATTACGTTTATCTCAAAGACGGGGCCGGTATAATAATCAAAACCGCGCACCAATAGCGGATCAAAAACAACGTGCGCTTCAGGATTTACTTCTCGAACTTTTTGTTTGATTGAATTAATCTTTTTCCAAATCAGATCAGCCTCTTTTTCAAAATAACTATCGCTTAGTTTTCCAGCAAGAGCATCCCTAATAAAATTGAATAGTTTGTTCATTATCTCTTTTGGAATTCCATATCCTTCAATCTCTTGCCAAACTTGATGAAAAGGTTGTTTATCTAATTTGTCGATGGCAACTAAAACACCCGGCATATGGTCAACATCAACGCCCATACCCTCCAAAAGCTTAGGAAGTAGTCCTTTATCATTAATGCGAATCTTGAACATGCCAACATTGAGTTCCTTTAAAACCCTATCCGTGGCCAAAAGCAGTTCGACCTCATAGGCATCCGAGGCTCCGCCGATAATGTCGATGTCGCATTGGTAAAACTCGCGGTAACGGCCCTTTTGGGGCCGATCGGCCCGCCAGACGGGACCAATGTGATAACACCGAAAGGGCTTTGGTAGGTCATTTGCGTGATTGGAATAGTAGCGGGCCAGCGGGACGGTGAGGTCAAAACGGAGGCCCATATCGGATAAATCACCTGCGTTCATAATCTTACTTAGCATGAACGCTCTTTGAACATCCGCAGAAGTAGGGTTACTTTGATTCTTGATTTCTTCTTCATAAGTTTTACGTTCTGCTATTATTCGTTCTAATTCATCACCTCTTTTTGTCACTTTAAACATCAACTTCTCGTTTTCACCCCCGCCCTTACCCTCCAACACCTCGATGTTTTCCATGACAGGCGTATCAATAGGCTGGAAGCCGTAAAGCTGGTAGTGGCGTTCAATGAGGCGGATGAGCTTTTGGCGCAGGAGGGTTTCCTGGGGAAGCCAGTCGCGCATGCCCTTGGGCGGGCCGAATTTGGTGTTATCAACCACGGAATGGCTCCTCATTCGATCTCAAACGGCCGTAATTGCGGACATGGCCCCCGGGCCTCATGCCCCACGCCGCCGCGAGCGGCCCATCCGACGTGAAAAGAGGGGCGTCCAAAATGCCCGCCACGTAAAGATAGGCGGCGTCATATGCCGTAATTTTTTTCTCGTCCGCCAGTTTCGCCACTTCCAGGAAATCCCCCGGTTTTAAGGCGTGGACCGAAAAATCGAGGCTCAACAGTTCCTTCAGCTGTTCCGCGGGAAAGGATTTCTTCCGCCCCCGCGAGGCGGCAAAATTGGAAAGCTCGTAAAAGAGAATTTGCGGGACCACCGCCTGGATGTTCCCGGCGATGAAATCCCTGTAGATTTCCAGGCACTCGGCGGCGAAAGGCTCCCGCTCTTGGTGGACCCACGGAATCACGACGCTGGCGTCCACCACAACCGCGTGAGGAATCAACGGCTATCCCGCATTTCCCGGATGATTTTGGAGGAATCAAAGGGCTCTTTCCATTCCCCACGGAGGCGGTCAATACGGCGGCCCACTTTCTCAATGCGGGCCTGCTCTTCCGGCGTGCGCCGGGGCCGGTAGTAGATTTTTCGGATGGCTTCGCGGATGAGCTCGCTGCGGGTACGGTGTTGTTCCTGGGCCGCTTCATCCACGGCTTGAAGGTATTCCTCGGGAATATTCACTAAAACCTTGGACATGCCAATCCCCCAGAACATATATTAAGTATATATCATTGTATATATTTGATATATAGAAAGTCAAGACCGGGCCTCTATTGTGATCGTGTTGAGAAATCCCATCTTCGATGGGATTTCTCAACGGCACCTTCAAGGTAACCCCACGATTTCCTGCGGAAATCTTTGGGATCGAGACTGTTGCAAGGTCGCTTTAAGTCCCCGGAACCCTGTTCCAGGGACTTTTTCAACAGTCTCATTGCACCTGCTGGTACTTCCCGTCCTTGATCTGGAGGATGGGGACCAGCTTGTCCGCCTCGTCGTGGCCGTTGAAGCTGGTCTTGCCGCTGACGCCGTCGAAATCGTTGATGGACATCAGGTTGGCGCGGATATCCTCCCGGCCCATCGAAAGGTTGGCGGCCTGCAACAGCAGGCGGGCCGCGTCGAAGGATTGGGCGGCCAGCATGTCCGGCTTCTTGGCGAACTTGTTCAGGTAGTCGTCCGCGAATTTTTTCACCGTGGACTGCTGGCTGTCCGCGTAGAAGCCCGTCACGAAACAGGCTCCCTCCATGTCCTTGGCGGCCTCCTGCAGGACCGCTTCATTGTCCCAAAGGTGCCCGCCCAGGAAAACCGGGTTCAAATTGTAGAAGTGGATTTGGGAGGTCAAAAGGGGTATTTCGGCCGCGTGGGCCGGAAGGTAGAGGGCCTGGTAATTGACCTTGCCGGAGGTCATTGAGGCCGGCTTGAAGAGGCTGTAGGGGAGTTTGCTTTGGTAGATCTTGGTCAAGGCGCCGCTTTTGGGGTCCACCCAGAAGGCCTCGAAATGCACGTTGTAATCCCATGTGGGATAGGCCGTCCAATCCTTTTCCGGCGTGGGCTCCGCGATGTGGCCGGTGATGAGGACCGTGGCCTGCAGGTCCTGCGCCACGTCGTTCCACTGCTCGGCCGTGGCCGTCAGGGTGGTCCCCTTCAGCTCAATCGGCAGGCGGGTCAGGGACTGCTTCACCAGGTCGTCGCTTCTCAAAATGACGCCGGCCTGGGCCTTGAGGGCGTCCCGCACCGCGCCGTCCACGTCCTGGACCACCGAGGGGCAGAGGGTGTTGGAAAGGCCTTCCACCATGGGGGCGTAGGCGGCCACCGGCGTGGAGGTGACTTCCACCCCCGAATTCGAGGAAAGGTCGTTCACCTTCAGGAATATCTTCCCCACTTCCTTGGTGATCTCGTATTTCAACTCATCCAGCCGCCGGGTGTTTTCCCGGTCGTTTTCCTTGGACGATTCGGGGTCCTGTCCGCCCAAATCCACCAGCTCCTTTTTATAATCGGTGGAACCCGGCAGGTAGGCTTCCCAGGCCGTCACGGTGTCGCCCGACGACTCCACGGCCTTTTGGAAGGCCCCCCCCAGGGTCTGCCCATAGGGGTCGTCCGGCGACAGGATGGCGAAACTCTTGAGGCCCATATGTTCCATGGCGTACTTGGCGATGGCGCGGCCCTGCATTTCGTTGGTCATGCTGTTGCTGAAAATATAGGGGCCGTAGGTGGACAACCCGTCGCGGCTGGCCGCGGGGCAGATCAGGGTGATGTGGTGTTCGTTGGCCAGGGCCGCCAGGGCCGGGATGTCGTCCGGCGCAACCGGGCCGATGGCCGCGTCCAGCCCGTCGTCCTTGATCAAGTCCTGGAACTCGGCGACCGCCTTCAACCCGTCGCTTCCCGTGTCCTCCACCACGATGGCGGTGTGCTTCTTGGTCCCGCCCGCTTGGTTGGCCTGCTCCACGGCCAGGGTGATGCCGTTCAACACCGAATCCCCGAAGCTCTTGAACCGGCCCGTGCGGGGGATGAAGACCCCGATTTTCCAGGTCTTGCCCTGGGCCTGGGTTTGTTGGGCCTTGAGCAGGAGTTGGGCCGCCCCCGCCGAGGGGTCTTGGGGGCACTGCTGAAGGAACTGGTTCAAGTTCTCGATGGCGTCGCTTTGCAGCCCTCCTTGGGCCTCGTGGCTGGCCAGTTGGAAGAGGGCCGGGCAGCGGAGGGGGGAATCGGGGTAATTCTGGACGTAACGCCTCAGGCCGTCCAAGCTGAGGGAATACTGGAGGATGAAATCCATCATCTGCCGGCTTTGGTCCGCGTAACCGGATTGGGGGTATTCGGTCAGGACGTTTTGGAAGGCCGCCAGGGCCGGGAGGTCATCCTGTTTTTCATAATAAATCTGGCCCACCATGTACTGGGCTTTGTCGGGCTGGGAAGCGGCGCCGCCCACCAGCGCTATTTTTTGGTAGGTTTTGAGGGCGTCTTCCAGATCCGAGTGGTTGTACTGGTACTGGGCGATGGTCAGGTAAGAGTCCACGTTGTGGCGGTTTGGCTCGGTTTGCCCGACGAGGGAAACCGCCGTTTGGTAATCCGCGTCGCTGACCGGTTCTTTTAAATCCACGAGGGAGGGTGCCTGGGGGCCAGCCGTGGGCGCCGGGGCGGCCTGGGAAGCCTGCGCCGTCGGCTTCACCACCGCCCGGCCCCCGCAGCCCGCCGCCAGCAGCGCCGCCAGCAGGAAACACCATATTTCACCACGAAGACACGAAGACACGAAGGAAGAAAAAGGTTTTTGATTCAAGCGGAAACTTCCTTTAGATTTTTTCAAATTCCCGTTTTTAAGATATCCAGCATTTCCCGGTCCAAGGGGCCGGTTCCCTTTTCCCCCGCCTTGGGCCAAACCCCGAAATCCAGCCATTTGTAATTCCAATAAGCCCATCCCACTCCCAATTCGGAAAAAAGGCCCGCCGCGTCCCGCGTCCAATTCAAGCGGGTGGAGCGCGGCGCCTTTTCGTAGACCCCGAACTCGCCGCAATAAAGGCGGTTGCCCTCCGATAAAAGATCCACCACGGGCTGAAGCGTCCCCCGGAGCCCTTCCCGGTTCCAAACCTTTTTTCCCTCGAGTTCCAGCTGGTACCGGGTATCGGCCGGCAGGTCCCGGTCCAAGTACTCCTTCGCCTTGGGAAGGGGGCCCGGATAAGCCACTTCCTCCTGGTAGGGTTTCCCGGTCTGCCACCAAGGCGCCTTTTGGTGGGTGATGAACATGGGCGTGTAAAAATGAAAGCTGTAAACCAGGTTCGGCCCCTGCACCGCCTCCGCCAGGTCCTTGAGGCGGCTGACCGATCCCCAGAAGGTCGATTCGATCATCAAGACCCGCTTGGGGTCCTCCATCCGAAGGGCCCGGTAAACCATGGAAGCCACGTGGTTCCAGTCATCGGAGTCCCGGGCCGTGGGCTCGTTTAAAACATCGAACCAGACCGGGGCTTGGGTCCTTTTAAGGGCGTGGGCCAACTCCGCCCAGGCTTGGCAAAAAGAGGTTAAATCTTCCTCGCTTTTCCACAAATTTTCAAGTTCGGGCTTGCCGAAGGAATGCCAGGGGACCTGGTGCAAATCCAGGATGGTCGTGAGTCCAGCCTCCGAAGCCCAGCCTAAAACTTTCTTCAGGAAGGCCAGGCGTTCCTTCGAGAGGGGGCCATGACCGTCCTTCTGGAAGAGCCATTGGCCGTCCACCGGCAGGCGGGCGGAATTGAAGCCCCAGCCGGCGATGGTCTTGAAATCCTTCTGCGTGATGAAGCTTTGGATATGCTCGTCGGTCAAGGGGGATTGGGAAAGCCAGCCGCCTAGATTGAAGCCGACAGGGCGGAAAGTTTCGAAGCGCATTAAAAAAGAATTCCCTTTCGAGATAATTTTCCTAATCCGTCCGGCTTCAGTTTTGAGTCCTAAGTGTTGAGTCCAGAGTTTCCAGAGTTTAATGAGGTTCTCCTTCTTGCTTTAAAGCAAGAAGGAAAACCATTCTGAAACTCAAAACTCAAATCTCCCAACTCAAAACTCCGCGTTAGCGGCCCGTGTGCCCGAACCCGCCCTCGCCGCGGTGAGTGGCATCCACCCTCTCCACCCGGACCACCTGGGCTTGCGCCACGGGGGAAATAAGGAGTTGGGCGATCCGCTCCCCCCGGCGCAGGAGCACCGGTTCCTGTCCCAGGTTGATCACCAAAACCTTCACTTCCCCCCGGTAATCGGAGTCGATGGTGCCCGGGGCGTTGGTCAGGGTCAGCCCCTGTTTCAGGGCCAGGCCGCTACGGGGCCTCACGCAGCCCTCGAAACCCTGGGGGATGGCCATCTTGAGGCCCGTGGGCACCACCCCGCGCTCCCCCGGCTTGAGCGCCAGGGGATCGGTCAGGGCCGCCTTCAAGTCCAGCCCGGCCGAGCCCGGCGTGGCGTAGGAGGGAAGGCCCAGGTCCTCGTTGCCGGGCAAGACCTCGATTTCCAAAACAGGTTTTTTCATTTTGAACCCCCGGCTGTTAACCACAAGCTCCCTTCGGGAGCCACAAAGGACGCGAAGAACGGCGAAGTTTTATGAAGTAAAACGGGTATCGGGGATTTCCTGAGCCTTTGCGCGTCGCGAAGCAATAGGGTGGCGAAAATGTTTCGAGATTATACAGACTGGTGGGCGGCTTCGCGGACTTTTTCCTTCATCCGGGTGAAAACTTCAGGCGCGTAACAAAAGAAGGGATATTCCCGGAAGGAAAGGATTTCCCGGGGCTCTTTGGTTTTTTCAATGTCCAAAAGCCCCTTTTCCAAGGCCTGGATGGCCTCGGTCAAACCCTCGTAGAGCTCCTGGTTGATCGCCTTGATCTTGGACGCGGCCTCGGCCTTGTGAGCGGGGTTTTGCAGGGCCGTCACCCACTTGGCCTTGGTTTCGGCCAGGCCGCGCAGGCGGGGGTTGTTGAAGCAATTCTTGAATCCCGTTTGGATGAAGGATGGCGATTCCTTCTCCCAGGCTTCCTTTTTGGTGAACAGGTACTCCGGGTTTTTGGCCAGGGCCCTCTCCCACCACAGGATTTTTTCCTCGTGGCTCGCCACTTGCTCCAACCCCCGGCTTGCTTCCGGGTCCACCAGGTAAGTAGCGGTGGCCACGCCGAAGGAAAGGGGCTTGAGCTTGAAAAACTTGGTGAACAGCGCGTCCGCCACTTCCTCGTAGACCGACCCGCCCGTGCCGTGGACGAAAAAATCGCAAAGGTACATGCGGCAGAAAAGCGCCTGGGGGATGACCTTGGGCCAAATGAAAAGGCGGAGGACGGAAAGTTCCCTTTCCAGGTCGTCGAGGGCCAGCGAGTAGACGCCTTCCCCGCCCTTGATCTTGAGGACGATGTGCTTGCCGTCGTTCTTGGCCCAAAGGGAATGGCGCTGGTTGCGCGTGACGCCCCAGAAGGGGATTTCGAACCACCAACTCTCAAACTTCAGGTTCGGCATGGGGGTCAGGTCGTGGGTGATGCCGTACTTCTTGCGGTACTCGGTCAAGGCCTGGTTGTAGCCGTCGTTGAGCTCGGGGAGGTTCAAAAGCCATTGGCTGGTGAAATGGTAAAAGGGCTGGGTGGCCCATAGTTTGCTCGCCTCCAGGTAGTGCCTCGGGGTTGCGCACAAGTCGTCCAGGACCTTCATCATGGAAAGATGGAAGTCGTTCCACGTGGCTTCTTTCTTGGTCTCCTTGAGCAGCTTGTCCTCGTAGGACTTGATGTTGGCTTTGACGGCGTCGGGCGCGTAAACCTCGGCGTCCTTCAGGATTTTCTCCAGCGCCGAATGGTCGGGCGCCGGAAGGAAGCCATAGGGGGTGATCCTTTCCTGCTTCTGCATGTCCTTGCTGGTGTAAAATTCCAGGATTTTGCGGCGGGCCTTGCCGTTCTCCTCCACCTCGGGCATGTGATGGAGGTATTCCGGGGGCAGGGCCGTATCGGTCACTTTGTGGAAGGCCACGCCCTGGACCGACTCGGCCAGGGTGCTGGCGGCCAGGCATTTGGCCCAAAGGCCGGGATGGAAGAAAACGGGCTGGTGGCCCGAGAGGATCAAGGGATGCTGGGTGGGCAGCTTGAGTTCGGCCCTCACCTTGAGGGCGGACTGCCCCCAAAAGGTCTCCTTCACCAGCCTTTCCCGGTTGCGGAGGGCTTCTTCCTTCCACTGGGAAAGGGGAGGCTCGAAATAAAACTCTCCGTGATGCTTGGGAACCCTGTCGGTTGGTACGGTCATGAACCTGGCCTTTGATCGAAGTCGTCAGCCGCAGCCAAGGCAACTCATTTTACCCGTTCTTTAATTTTTAGAGGGGCTTTTATGGGGCGCCTTGGAAACACTTTCGGAAAGGCCCAAAAGCCGGGCTTCCCGTTCCATCACTTGCAAATAATAGCTTAAACGTTCATCCCTGCCCGCGAACCGGTTGTTGAAGTTCCGGCTGTGGTCCTTATAAATCAAGGGAACGGCGCACTCCGTAACCGTCAGGCCCGCCTTGGCCGCCTGCAGCCAAACCTGGACCGGGAAACCGTAGTTGGTTTCCGTCAACCGCAACTTTCTCAATCCCTCCACGCGGTAACCCTTGAAACCGCAAAAACTGTCGGTGAGGTCGTAGCCGGTGAGCCGGCGGAGCTTTTCGGTGACGATGCGGTTCACCTCCAGGCGATCAGGGGGCGGGGAATCGGTGGAAAGCAGCGGGTTCAAATAGCGGCTGCCGGAAACGATGTCAAACTCCTCCAACTTTTCCAACAGGCACGGGATGAAGCCCGGCTCGTGCTGTTCGTCCGCGTCCATGGTGACGCACCAGCGGTAGTGGTTGGCCTTGGCGAAGTCAAAACCGTCCATCAGGGAACGGCCGTAACCCTGGTTTTCCGGGTGCCGGAGGATGGCCGCCACCTGGAGGCGCTCCAGGATGGAAGGGGTGGCGTCGGTGGAACCATCGTCCACGATCACCACATCGGCGTCCTTGAAGAGGGAAAGCTTGCGCACCACCCTCTCCAGGGTGCCGCCCTCGTTGTAAACGGGAAGGATAACCGCGAATCGCATAGGGTCCGGAATTCCTTTCAGTTTTTCGACAAAATACGGGTATCCCAAGTCAAATTCAAGCGGGCATGAACCATTCGGAAACCATTCGGCAAGGAAACGCTATTTCGGGAGCGTGGCGATTTGGGCCGTGGGTGTGGGCTGTTCGACTTGCACCGGCACCAGCTGGACGGAGGGGGTAGCCGTGGGGATGGACCCGACGGGCGGGGCGGCGGGTGGGGCGTTTTCAGCGGGCGATGCCTCCGCGACCGGGGCTGTTGGGGTGTTTTCAGGCGGCGGGGCGGTTTGGGCATTTTCAGCCGGGGAGGGCGCTTGGCCGTTTCCCGCCGAAGTAGCCGCCTGGGCCTGCTGGCCGTTGGGGGCGGCATTCTCCGGGGCCTGGACCAGGGGCGCGGAGGGGGTTGGAGCCGCCGGCGCGGCTTGCGGAGTGGGCCGGATGCCGTTGGCTTGCTGGTATTTTTCCAGTTCCTCCTCCTGCTTTTTAGTGAGCAAGGGTTTGGTGATGTCGATCATGTGCTGCCGGGCGTCGGCGTCATTGGGGACGATTTCCAGGTATTTGTCCCAATGATAGAGGGCCAGCCCCACCTCCCCTTCGCGTTCGTAGATCAAGGCGGCTTTCCTGTGGGCCTCGGCTTGTTGGCTGTCCACGGAGAGGATCACCAGGTATTCGTGCAGGGCGTGGCTCCAGTCGCGGATGCTTTCGTCATAGTCGGCCAATTTGTAATGGGCGGCGATGTCGGAGGGTTCCAAGTTCTCCGAGGCCTGGTACTGTTCGAGTGCCTTTTTCTCATCCCCCAGGGCAAGGTAGGTGTCCCCCAGTTTGGAGCGGGCGGGGGCATCCGTGGGGTCGGCCTGGAGGGCCTGCCAATAATAAGCCCGGGCTTCCTCGTACCGGGATTGGGCAGAATAGGCGTCTCCCAACCGCTCGTAAATCTGCGCGTTGTCCGGAAAGACCCGGACGGCCCGTTTGAATTCCGGTATGGCGTCCTGGTACTGTTGCTGGAGGAAATAAGCCATCCCCAGGTTGTAATGGGCCGAACCGAAACTGGGATCGATGGCAAGGGCCTTTTTGGCGTAAAGGATCGCCTGGGGAAAGAGTTTTTTTTGGTTAAGGGCGTAGGACTTGTTGGAAAGGGCCTGCAGGTAGTCGGGCTGAAGCTGGAGGGCCTTGTCGAACTGATCCAGGGCGTCGTCCATCATGTTCTTTCGGGCGTAAAGCTCTCCCAGGTTGTTGTGGGCTTCGGCGTTGTAAGGGTCCAACTCCAGGGCCTGTTGGTAATACTGGATGGCCGTCTCCATCTTGTTTTCTTTTTTATAAAGATTTCCCTTGTCCAGGTAGTACTGGGACGTTTGTTGGTCCGCCCAAAGGGAAAGGGGGAGGAGGGAGATCCAAAGGCCTAAAATGGCGGAAAACTTGGGGGGGAAAGGCATCCGGGCTCCTTGGAGTCTCTTAGTCGTGAAATTTTGCGCAAAAAGCCGAAAACCATTCGAGAGCCTCATGGCCCTGAGGGAAATCGAAGGGTTTCCCGACCTACGCAGTTTATCCATTTTCAATGGGGCCTTCGGCCCCAAAATTGAAAACTGTGTCACCCTCATTACCCCATTCGGGCTTCGCCCGATGAACAGGGAAAATGAGGGTAAGGGACCGGGCACTATTTACCGTGGTTTCACCAGTGAACCTTTGAGGATGCTTCCTTCTTTGGCTCCGGCTTGTCCGGGTTAGGATTTAGGCCACGGGCGGCAAACAACGATTTTAAGGGAGGGGCAAGAGGCCGTCAACGCACAAAAGCAGCTAACGGGTCACGGCCCACAGTCGGCAGCCCGCATTATTCAAGCATTCTCAAAATGTAAAATCCGGAGATCGTTCTAGTAAAGAATAACTCCCGTGACGGAGTGGGCCTGGATGGGCAGTTGAAGGGGTTTGTCCGTTTTGAACGTGGCCCGGTAAGGATCGATAGTGTTGATGGGAAAAGGCCCGCCGCCGCCCAAGGGCCCCTCCTCCCCGTCCCAGGAAACCTGTTTTTCGTTCAACCCATGGCCCGTCAGCACCCAGCCCATGAGCTTGCCCTGGGGGGTAAAACCCGTGAAATCGAATTGCAAGGTTTGGTTCGTGTCGTTTTGGTTGACCACCACCAAACCCAGTTCCCCGCCGGAAAACCGGCTGGCGTATACCTTCACGTTGGGGTCGGAGCTGTCCGCGGCCACCATCTTTTCCCCGAAGGCCCGGTCGTAAAGGGCGAAGGCGTAATAGGAAGGCCGGGGCGTTGCGTCGGGGACCGAGTTGTCGCCGGTGGCCAGGAGTGCCATGTCCCCACCCAGCTTGTTGTCCAGGCCGTTTTTCCAGTCCCAGTAATTCGAGGCCGCGTAGCCGGCCTTGATGGCCTCACCTAATACCTCCGCGGTATAGAGTCCGTTGATAAGCTCGATGCTTTGGTGGGGCGAGGCGTTCACCAGGTTGTACTCGGTCAAGGCGATGGGAAGCCCCTTTTCCGAGGGCGCGTATTGGTCCTCCATCTTCCCCACGGCGTCGAAGGCGTCGTCCAACTTGTGCAGGTTCCCGAAAAGCACGTCGTTGGAGGGATCGG
Organism: candidate division FCPU426 bacterium; assembly: GCA_030041545.1. Classification (GTDB taxonomy): domain Bacteria; phylum Oederibacteriota; class Muellerivitia; order Muellerivitales; family Muellerivitaceae; genus JAJPJW01. Next base: position 34,805 of record JASHNQ010000024.1, read on the forward strand.
TGTAGGTGTCCCCCTGGAAAGGCCACATGAAATACTGGTGCAGGATCAAATAATCCGCCTTGCCTTGCAGTTGGGGCAAAAGACCCTTCATCCACCAGTGGTATCCGGTCCAGTCATCCCCGCTGTCCGTGTCCACGGCCACGGCGCCGACGTAAATATCGGGGTCCACCTTTTTCATGGCGTCGGCGATCACCAGGAGGTCCTTGCCGTAGACGTCGCCCGTCAGTTGGGCCTTCCCCGCCTGTTTGTTGCCCTCCTCCCAGGGCCCGTACACCTCGTTGCCGATCTCCCAATAGCGGACCCTGAACTTCATGTCGATGTTGCAATGCTTCACCCAACGGGCCGCCAGGTCGGCCGCCTCCTGCACGCTTCCATACCGGGCCGCGGCGTAATTGACCGTGAAGATGGCCTCGGAGCCGGTCTTGCGGCAAAAATCGATGAAATCGTCCGTCAGGACCGACCAGTCCTGGGTCATTTTGGTGGTGTCGCCCCCATCGTGGTCCTTCAGGTGGCCCTGGTAATTCCCATCCCAGAAATAGTTGTCCGAGGAGCTTCCGCCCGGCCAGCGCCAGAACCGGATGCCCGCTTCCTTGGCTTTTTCGATCCGGTCCGGGTCCATGAACCAGGTCTTGGAGCTCCACCAGGAAGCGTTGTTGCCGAATTGGTAGGGGGTGACGTTGCGCAGGACATGGCTGGCGTCGATCTTCACCTGGATCTTGGGGCCATAGCGGAACCGCCACGGCTTGCCCAGGGTTTGGAAGGCGGGCGCGGCCTTGGTGAAGGCCGTGGGGGAGGCGCCGTTGGTGGCGGGCCAGAGCTCGAACGGCTTGGCCGCCGTGGGGACTTGGTTATCGGCCCAACCGGAGGATGAAACGGTTAAAAAAACCAAGGTGGCCAAAAGGGTTGATGAATTTTTCACGGAATTACCTTTCTCGGACGAAATGAGCCGGAATTTTACCACAAGAAGGTTTTTGGATGTTCTGTTTTTGCCTTCCCTGTCAACTGTGAACCGCCAACTTTCGACTGATTTTAAATCAACCTCACCCAAACTTCGCCGTTTTCCACGAGGGTAGGATAGGTGGGCAAGAAAAGGTCGGGTTCGTTCAGGCAGGCTCCGGTGCGGATATTCATGCGGTAGCCGTGGGCCGGGCAAAGGATGGTGTCGCCCGAACAGTTGGAGGGGTTGAGGCGGAAATCCTGGTGGGCGCAATAAACGCCGGTGGCGAAAACCTGGTCGCCGCGGCGGTGGAGAAAAATCGGAAGCGGCCCCACCTCAGCCTCCAGTGTTTTACCATCCATCAGGTCCGTAAAATTCGCCGCTTTCTGGTAACCCGGGGGGATCATGGCTTGAGTGTGAAGTTCAAAGTGCGAAGGGCGAAGTTATGGAAATTTTTCGGCTTTGCCGAAAAATAAAGTCTTTTAATCAATTGTTTTGAAAGTATGTGTTCATTATTTTTCCCTAGACGATCAAAAAGGCTAATAATCTTTAAAGCGAACTTGAAACTTTTTTCTTGAACAATACTTTTGGCCATTTTCACTCCAACTTAAAATCTTTGACTTCGCGCTTCCAACTGCGGACTTCGAACTTAAAGCTGTGAGTCGTCCCCTAGGACGCTTCCAGGGGACAACCTGGAATGGGACGGCACAAGGCAACGCCGTCCCAGGATGACTTCCTCCAACTGAACCCCTTCACCCACTTGGACGCCCTCCCAGAGAACGCTCTTGGAAACAACGCTTCCCTCCCCCACCTTGCACCCCTTGCCCAGGACGGCGCAGGGGAGAATCCGGGCGCCTTCTCCCACCACGCAACCGTCTTCCAGGATGGCCGGGCCTTGTAAAATGGCGCCCTTGCCGATCCGGACCCCTTTCCCGATGTGGACTTTGTTCTTGAGAGCTTTGAATTTCATGGGAATCTTAAAGGCCCCATTCAGGACGTCCCAATGAGTGGTCAAGTACTTGCGGGGCGTGCCGATGTCCTGCCAATAGCCCCTCCAGACAAAACCGCCGAAGCGCGCCTTGGCCGCCAAAAGCCCGGGAAACAACCCCCGCTCCGAGGAATAATTTTGGCCCTTCGGTATCAGGTCGAAAACCCCCGGTTCGAAGACGTAAACGCCGGCGTTGATGGTGTCCGTGACAGCCTCCTCCGGCGTTGGTTTTTCCAGGAAACGGGTGATCTGGGAACGCCTGTCCAACAAAACCAAGCCGTAGGCCGTCGGGTCTTCCACCCGCACCAGCCCCAAGGTGGCGGTGTTTTGGCTTTCCTTGTGGAAAGCGATCATCTTTTTCAATGGGATATCGGTCAGGATATCCCCGTTCAACACCACCACGGGATGTCCCTTCACGAAACTTTCGGCGTTCTTGACCGCGCCGCCGGTCCCCAAGGGTTCCTTTTCAATGGCGTAATGGATTTTCACCTTGAGCCGGCGCCCATCGCCGTAAACCTTTTGGATGTCGTGGGGACGGTAGCCTAGTGAAAAAACGATTTCTTGGATTCCGGCTTTTTTCAGCTGTTCGATCTGGTAGGTCAGGAAAGGAACGCCGCAAAGCGGCACGATGTTCTTGGGCAGGTGGTCGGTTAAGGGGTGCATGCGGGTCCCCTGCCCGCCGACGAGGATAATGGCTTTCATAAAACTCCAGTTTGAAGTCCGCGGTTCGCGCTCGGCAGTTATTGTAAGTTTTTGAACCAAAGGTTCAAAAACTTCCGAAACTTATAACTTCGCACTTCGAACTTAGAGACTCTAACAAAACCCTGTTTTTAAGGAATATCTCCCTCTCCCTTGAGGGGAGAGGGATGGGGTGAGGGTGGCAACTGCAGGGTTTTCCACACCCCTCACCCTACCCTCTCCCGCAAGGGGAGAGGGTCTGCGGCGGTTTTGTTAGAGTCTCTTATTGTAATAATCAATGGTTTCTTTTAACCCCGAGGCCAGGTCGTACTGCGGCTCCCATTTGAGAAGCTTTTTGGCTTTGGCGCAATCCAGCACGCTTTTCTTCAAGTCCCCCAACCGGGGCACCGTTCTCCGGGGCGGCTGGGAATAGCCCGTTGCTTTGGCCAGGGTTTCAAAAAGCTGGTTGGTGGTGGTTCCCGCGCCCGTGCCGATGTTGAACACGTCGTTGTGGGCATAGTCCAACGCCAGCAGGTTGGCCCGGGCCACATCCTTCACGTACACGTAGTCCCGGACATTGTACCCGTCCCCAAAAATCACGAAATCACCGTTGTGCAACATGCCATGGGTGAAGATGGCCACCACGCCGCCTTCCCCCAAGGCGTCCTGACGGGGCCCGTAAACGTTGGCGTAGCGCAAAAGCACGTATTCCAATCCGAAATTTTGCGCGAACACGTCCACATACAGTTCCACCGACACCTTGCTGGCTCCATAGACCGAGAAGGGCCGCGAAGGATGGGTTTCGGGAAAAGGAGATTTTTCCATTTCACCGTACTGGGCGCCGCCCGAGGAGGCGTAGATGAATTTCTTAACCCCGGCCCTGCGGCAGAGGTCCAAGAGCAGCACCGAGCCCAACACGTTCACCTTCACGTCGAAATAGGGGTCTTCCAGCGAGGCTTTTACCTTGATCTGGGCCGCGTGGTGGTTGACCACCTCGATGTGCTCGTCCTGCAGCAGGTGCTGCAGCTTATCGTCCAGGATATCCATCTGATGGAACTTGGCTTTGGGGTTCAGGTTCTCTTTTTTTCCGGTGGAGAGGTCGTCCACGACCACCACCTGGTGCCCCGCCTCTAGATAGGCGTCCACCACGTGGCTACCGATGAACCCAGCCCCGCCTGTCACCAGGATCTTCATAAATTATGGCTCCCCGCTTTGGACTCGAACCGGCCTTACCTGCCGCCTGTCAACCTTTCGATTAGGCTCAGGGCCTTGAGGCTCTCGAAGGGCCGTGAGCTGTTAGCTGCCTTTAGTAGGCGTGTTCATGCTCCAAAATATCCAAAACCGTCCTAAGGATGATCTTGAGGTCGAAAAGCAGGCTCCAGTTCTCGATGTAATAAATGTCGTATTTGATACGTTCTTGCAGGGAAGTATTTCCCCGAAAACCGTTCACTTGGGCCCAGCCGGTAATGCCCGATTTCACTTGGTGCCGCTCGAAATAGCGTGGGATTTCCTTCTGGAACTTTTCCACCAGCCCCGGCACCTCCGGGCGGGGCCCCACCAGGCTCATGCGGCCCGTCACCACGTTCAATAATTGGGGGATTTCGTCCAGGCTGGTCTTGCGAAGGAAGGAGCCGAAAGGGGTAACCCTCGGGTCGTTTTTTGCCGTGAAGGCCACCGTTTCCGAGCCCACCCTCATGGTGCGGAACTTCCTCATGTGGAAAACCCGGCCGTCCCGTCCCACCCTCTTCTGGTGGAACAAAATCGGGCCGGGCGAGGATAGCTTGACCCCGATGGCGACAAGAATCCAGATGGGGCTCAGCAAAAGAATCCCGGATAGGGCGAAAATCAAATCGAAAGTCCGCTTGATGGCGCGGTTATGCCAGGCGTTCAGGGGCGCCTCCTTCATCTCGAAGATCGGCATGTCCAGCAGCACGTCGCTTTCCAGGGGGCTGGTAATCAGCCCGAAGAGGTCGGAAACGATCTTGTATTTCACTTGGGTGTCCTGCAGGGTGACCAGCATGGGGATCAGTTCCCCGTGGGCCGAAGCCGGCAGGGCGAAAATCACCTCGTCCGGTTTATGTTTTCCCAAAATGGGGGTGAATTGTGAGAGTGTCCCTACGATCCTGAAGCCCTCCAACTCACCCGGGGATTTCCCCTCGGAAACCACCCCGATGATCCGGTAACCCAGGCCGGGATTATGCGTGATCCTCTGGATCAACACCCTGGACGTTTCCCCCGCGCCCACCACGAGGATGCGTGTGACCCCGATTCCCCTCCGGCGCAGGACGATTTGAATCCGCCTTAAGAGGGTCCGTTCAAGCCAAACGGCCGCCACTATTAATACCGCCGAAAATCCGATGACCAGCCGGGAAAAGGCGAAAAACTTGGTCAGGAAGGTGGAAGCCGCGATGAGGATGGAGGAGATGAAAACCGCCTGGAGGACCTTGGAAAGTTCGTCAACGCCCGAGATACCGCGCCTCTTGCGGTAAAGGCCCACGTACTTGAAGACAACCAGGTGGACGACAATAAAGAAGAGGAGGAAAGAACGGTAGTGGGGATAGGTAGCGCCCCCTCCCATTTTCACCAGCCCCGAATTGAACCGGATCCAGTTGGCCAGAAGGAAGGAACCCGCCACCAATAGGCCATCACCCACGAAACTCATCGCGGAAAAAGTTGAATAAATTTTAAGTTTCATAAAACCTCAAAAAGGTCGCAGTTCACAGCTGACAGCTCACAGGTGTTATTTACGGCGGGCGATCGCATCGATAAGTCCGTTGATCATTTTACCCACTTCCATCGTCCTTGCCTTTAATTCATCGACCTGCCGGGTCTTTAAATAACCCAATTCTCCAGCTATTACAATTTGTGTCTCCAATTCCGCCAAAGAACCCCTGGCTTGTATCAAGAACTGGCGGAATTCGCCAGCCGTATACCGGCCCTTTCCTTCGGCGATATTACTTGGAACAGAGATGGCGGCTCTCCGAATTTGACTCGTCAGCCCATAAGTTTCTTCCTTCGGAAATTTCTGGGAAATTTGATAAATCTCCGAAACACGCTTTATGGCTTTCTGCCACACCATTAATTTTTCATGGTCAAATACCATTTAAACATCCATCCGTTATTTTGAGCTGAACACCGATTATAGTAGACGACGAATTACCTGTGACCTGTCAGCTGTGAGCCGTGAACTTTTAGAGCTGAAGGTTTTCTTCCTGAACATTGATGCCGAATAGCTTTCGGAAATAGACCTGCGCCCGGAACTGGGACTTGGCATCAAGGGGGGGAGGGATGACTTCAGCTTCCCGGCCGTAGAACCGTTGAATTCGTTTCCTCATTTCGTCCGATTCCGCCAGGAAATGGGTCACCCCTTCGTTGGACTTCAGGTCGCAACGGCGCAGGTAATCACCGAACCAACGGACTTCCCACGCCGGAAATCCCGGCGTGGAAGCGCCCCCGCTTTCCTCCCAAAGCCCGCCCAAGAGGTCGCGGCAAAAGCATACGTGTAGGGTCTTTTTCGGGTTCCGCACCCACTTGGCGCAAAAGGAATTGGAGGAGACGATAAGGTCGAATTCGGATAAATCGAACCCGCCCATCAACCCCCAGAAGAGGGGCAGGTAGGCCGGGTAGCGGCTTTTTCCAAAAGGAAGGCGCTGCAAGAGCGAGGCGGTCACGCGCCGGCCCTGGAACTCTTTTTCGAACTTTTCCGGCCGGAAAACCAGTGTGAAAATCTCGGCGCCCGGAAAAAGCTCCATCAAGGCGAAAAAAAGCTTTTCCCTTTCGCCACCTTCCACCAGCCAATCCTGAACCAAGGCGATCCTCAAAGGTTCCTCCGTCAAAAAATCCAGCCCGGAATTTCGGCGAGTGATTTTACTAAAAAATACGTATTCATGCCCCTTTCATGCCGATTCTCATTTTAAATGGATATTCATATGGGTGATCGGTATAGTCCCACAAAACATTAACTTTCTTAACGAGATGTGGGACATCTGTGGCTAAATGGAGCGGCTATGAAAGGCAACAAATTCTTCAAGAAAATCGACCGTTATCTCGGCGTTCCCCTTGTCGTAATGGCGGGATGGTTTTGCCGGCTGCTGGATTTCCTCACCCATCCTTCCGCCAACCCCCTTGCCCCGGGGGACCGCGTGCTGGTAGTCAAGCTTTCCGCTTTGGGCGACACCCTCCTCCTGCTTCCCCTTTTCAAGGCCTTCCAGCAAAAGGTGGGGAAGGAAGGGCGGATCCTCATGCTGGCCACCCCCATCAACCAGGCCGCCTTGGAGGGCGTGCCTTACGTGGACGAAACGCTCATACTGGATTTCGGCTTGTTCCTTAAAAACCCCCTGGCCCTTTGGCGCTTCCTTCGGCGCTTAAGGGCCTTCCGGGCCACCCACGCCCTGGACTTCGACCAATGGCTTCGGGTTTCGCCCCTCCTTTGTTTCCTGTCCGGCAGCCCCCGGCGTTACGGTTTCAAGACTCCCGGCCAGCACCGTCATTTCCCCTATTCGAAAACCGCGCCTAACGGCAAAGGCACCCACGAGGTGGAACAATTCGCCGGCGTGGCGGCCTTGGCGGGAATCGAACCGGCTTCGATCGAAAACTTCAACGGCTTCCTGGAAAGGGAGGGATTGTTCCAGGAGGCGGGCCCCTCTTCGCCCGCCCCCGAGGGAATCCGGCGGGTTCATTTCCACCCGGGCTGTGGTTCCAGCGGATGGCGGAGGGCTTGGCCCGGGGAATCATATGCCCGATTAGCGCGCGCCTTGTCCGGCGCGGCGCGTGTGGAAATACGGATGACGGGTATGGGGCATTACGAGGAAGGCCTGGTCCGGGGCATCATCGAAAAATCCGGCGTCGCGATCATAAATTTCTCCGGCCGGTTGGCAATGTCCCGTTTGGCTTGTCTGTTGCGGGAGGCCGACTTGGTGGTTTGCGGCAACACGGGCTTGATGCACTTGGCGGCGGGCCTGGGCAGGCCCCTCATCGCCTTGCATGGGCCGACCGATCCCGTGAAATGGGGCCCGCTTTCCTCGGGGGGCAACAACGTAAGGGTGATACGGTCCAACCTCTTGTGCAGTCCCTGCCTGAACCTGGGTTTCGAGTACGGCTGCCCTTTCAGGTGCTGTATGGAATCCATTGAGGTGGATGGAGTGCTGAAGGAATGCCTGGATTTATTGGGAAGCCCTAACAAAAATCCCTCGCCACGGAGTACACATGCCGACCTTCCATAAAGCTGTTAAAGAGGTCGGTATAGTACCGATTTCATTAAATCATTTAGAATCTCTTAAGAGCCTGTCGCATAATTCAAATTCAGGCCTAGGATCGGCAGGGGATAACCCCGCCAAACCGGTGGCCCCGGCCTTTTCTTAGTTCCAGCTTCTTCCACTACGCCATAGCTTGAGGAGATTGTGGCTGGCCGCCTGGATTTTCCACTCGCTTTGGGACGCTTTCTTACCCCTCCGGCTGAACCTCTGGAACCCCTGCCCTTCCTTCACCTGCCCAAAGACCGGTTCGACCATCCAACTTCGCATCTTGTAAAGCCTTCGTCCGCGAGTGGTTAGCAGCCTTCGTTCCATTCGTTCCTTCGCCGTCATCCCCCTG
>JASHNQ010000025.1 GCA_030041545.1 candidate division FCPU426 bacterium
AGGGCGTGAACGTTCTGGTGGTGGTGCCCCACAACGGCAAAAGTTGCGCCACCATCGTGGAGGCGGCCCACAAGGCGGGCGTGCCGGTGATAGCCTACGACCGGCTGATCCGCGACTGCGACCTGGACCTTTACGTCACCTTCGACCCGGAAAAGGTGGGCGAGGAGCAGGCCGACTACGCGGTGAAGCACAAACCCAAGGGCAATTACGTGCTCATCGGCGGGGCGCCCACGGACAACAACGCCATCCTGGTGCGCCAGGGACAAATGAAGATCCTCCAGCCCTACATCGACCGGGGCGACATCAAGATCGTGGCCGACCAGTGGGCCACGGACTGGCAGCCCGTGGAAGCATTGAAGATCATGGAAAACGCCCTGACCAAGAACAACAACAAGGTGGACGCGGTGATCGTCTCCAACGACGGCACGGCCGGCGGCGTGGTGCAGGCCTTGAACGAGCAGGGCCTGGCCGGCAAGGTGCTGGTCACGGGGCAGGACGCGGATTTGGCCGCCTGCCAGAGGATCGTGCAGGGCACCCAAAGCATGACGGTTTACAAGCCGCTTCCCAAGCTGGCGGACAAGGCCGCCGAATTGGCCATCGACCTGGCGGAAAAGAAACCCATCACCGACCCCGTCACCAAGCTCCATAACGGCAAGATCGACGTGCCGTCCATCCTCCTGCCCACTCTTGAGGTGGACAAGGACAACCTGGATTCCACCGTCATCGCCGACGGCTTCCAGAAAAAGGATGAAGTCTACAAAAAGTGAAATACCACCGCGAAGGCGCGAAGACCGCGAAAAAGAATCGGAACTATACACTTGGCATAACTTGGATGTTAAGCCTTTGCTTTTCCCCCTCTCCCTTGAGGGGAGAGGGCCGGGGTGAGGGTGATTTTCGGGAATTTAAGCCCCCCTCACCCTACCCTCTCCCGCAAGGGGCGAGGGTTTTTTGTAAGTTATGCCAAGCGCATAGTTCCGAAAAGAATTTGGTTGGGAAATTATAGAAGACTTCCTTGAAGTGATTCCTTAAGCCTTTCTTCGCGTTCTTCGCGCCTTCGCGGTAAAGGGATGTTGATGCCTCTTCTTGAACTCAAAAACATCACTAAAGACTTCCCGGGCGTGCGGGCCCTCGACGGCGTTTCCTTTGACCTGGAAAAGGGCGAGATCCACGCCCTTTGCGGGGAAAACGGCGCGGGCAAAAGCACCCTCATCAAGATCCTCTGCGGTTACCATCCCACCGGCTCCTATGGCGGGGAAATCCTCCTCAACGGCCAACCGGTCCGCTTTAAAAGCCTGAAAGACTCCGAGGAAAAGGGCATCGCCTTGATCGCCCAGGAACTGGCCCTGGTTCCCGAGCTCTCCGTGGCCGAGAACCTGCTTTTGGGGCGCTGGCCGAAAAAGGGCGGTTTCATCCAGTGGGAAGAGGTGCACCGGGAGGCCCAAAGGGCCCTCGATATGGTCGGCCTTCCCGCGGGTTTGGACACTCCCATCAAGGAACTGGGCATCGGCCAGCAGCAAATGATTGAAATCGCCAAGGCCCTTTCCAAGAAGGCCGAAATCCTGGTTTTGGACGAGCCAACGGCGGCCCTCACCGAGGCCGATACCGCCCGGCTTTTAGGATTCCTGCGGAATTTGAGGAAACAAGGCGTTTCCTCCATCTATATCAGCCATCGCCTGGAGGAAGTAGGCCAGGTCGCCGACCGGGTGACGGTTTTGCGGGACGGCCAATCCATCATCACCGCGCCCCTGTCCCAAATGAGCCAGGATAAGATCATTTCCCACATGGTGGGCCGGGAAGTCAAAAACCTTTATCCCCGGCCCCAAACCACGGCCGGCGAAACGCTCTTGGCCGTGAAGGATTTCAGCGTGGAAGACCCGGCTAATCCCGGCCGTTACGTGGTGGAAAACGTGTCCTTCGAGGTCAGGGCCGGGGAGGTGCTGGGGGTTGCCGGCTTGATGGGCGCTGGCCGCACGGCCCTTTTAAGTTCCCTTTTCGGCGCGGCCAGGGGAAAAGCGAAGGGAACCATCGTGACCCAGGGCCAAAGCCGTCCTCCTTTTGCGTCCCCCGAACAGGCCATCCGGGCCGGTGTCGCCCTGGTCAGCGAGGACCGCAAGCGTTACGGCTTGGTCCTGGAAAGCCCCGTGGAGGAAAACCTGGTTTTGGCCTTCATGAGCCGCCTGGCGAAACACGGTTTCCTGGATCACGCCGCCGTTGAGAAGGAGTGCGCGGAACAGGTAAGCGCGATGCGCATCAAAACTCCCAGCTTGTCCTCCTGGGTCAACAAGCTCTCGGGCGGCAACCAGCAAAAAGTGGTCTTGGGCAAATGGCTGATGACCCGCCCCCAGGTGCTCTTCCTGGACGAGCCCACCCGCGGCATTGACGTGGGCGCCAAGGCTGAAATCTACGAGCTGATGGGAAAACTCGCTTCCCAAGGTATTGGCATTGTCCTTGTTTCCTCCGACCTTCCGGAGATATTGGGCCTGAGCCACCGGCTGTTGGTTTTGAACCAAGGGCGAATGACGGCGCGGTTGGAAGCGATGGAGGCTACTCCTGAAAAAGTGTTAGCGGCTGCTGCACTTAAAGTCAGTGCGTGATGTTTTCTTCTTTTCCCCTCTCCCCTTGCGAGAGAGGGTAGGGTGAGGGGTGATGTCTGACAAGGTACCTGAAAATTTTGCTAGAACTCTACGCCGTAATCAAACAGACGCAGAGAAAAAGCTTTGGCGGTACTTGAGATCGAGGGTGTTTCAAGGAGTTAAATTTAGGCGACAACAACCATTAGACCGTTACATTGTCGATTTTTGTTCGTTCGAAAAGAAACTTGTTATTGAGTTAGATGGCGGTCAGCATGCTTTGAGCCAAGAAGAGGATGTTGAAAGAACGAAACATCTTAAGGTCTCTGGTTATAAAGTGATCCGTTTTTGGAATAACGAGGTTTTAGAAAACATTGAAGGCGTTTTGGAAAGAATAAGGCAAATTCTAAAATAACCACCCCTCACCCTACCCTCTCCCGCAAGGGGAGAGGGGGAAAGAAAAGGCAATGACCGAACAAAAAGTGAAAATCCAAATCCCCTGGCGGGCCCTGACCATGGTTGGGGCGCTGCTCCTGATCTGGATTATTTTCTCGCTCACCACCGGCGGCATCTTCCTGGAGCCGCGCAACCTTTCCTTGTTAATGCGGCAGATGTCGGTGACCGCCATCCTGGCCATCGGCATGGTTTTGATCATCGTGACGGCTGAGATCGACTTGTCCGTGGGGGCCATGACGGGTTTCCTGGGGGCGGTGTCCGCTGTCCTTTTCGTTAACCACAACTGGCCCCTTTGGGCGACATTCGCCGTCACCATCCTCCTTGGCGCGTTGTTGGGGCATCTCCAAGGCCATTTGAGGACGTGGTTCAATATTCCGTCCTTTATCGTAACCTTGGGTGGAATGTTGATTTTCCAGGGTGCCTTGTTGGGCCTTACCGGGGGCGTGGCCATCAGTCCAACGCCGGACTATCTCTTTGTGGGCCAATCCCACGTCGGAAAGACCGTGGGTTGGGTGATTTTTGGCATTGTGGCCCTTTTCTTCATTTATCTCGCCGTAAAGGCCAAGACCGCCGCGGGCAGGCTCAAGTGGATCGGATTGGCGGTTTTAGTGGGCGTTTTTGTGGCCGTCATGAATGCCTATGAGGGCATTCCCTTCCCGGTGTTGTTGATGATCGTCTTCGCCGCCCTTTTCTCCATCTTGGCCCAGCAAACCCCGTTTGGGCGGCACCTTTACGCCATCGGTGGCAACCGGGAAGCCGCTTTTTATTCCGGCATCAATATCAACCGACACGTTGTCCTGGTTTTCACCCTCATGGGCGCCATGGTGGGCGTGGCCGGCATCGTGCTGACCGCCCGCGTAGGCTCCGCCACCTCGGACGCCGGACGCATGATGGAGCTGGACGCCATCGCGGCCTCGGTCATTGGCGGCACTTCCCTCATGGGCGGACGGGGAACGGTGTGGGGGGCCATCCTGGGGGCCTTGGTCATGGCCTCGCTGGACAATGGCATGAGCCTGATGAATACCGAAGCCTTCTGGCAGCCCATCATCAAGGGAAGCATCCTGGTCGTTGCCGTGGCGCTCGACATGATGGGGCGGAAGGGAAAATAGAAAATTTAATTTCCTTAAATAAAATAAGGGAACTATGCACTTGGCGTCAGTTTCCAACAACCCTCGCCCCTTGCGGGAGAGGGTAGGGTGAGGGGTGTAGTGAAACCCATGAAATCACCCTCACCCCGGCCCTCTCCCCTCGAGGGAGAGGGGATAGACGTCAAATCAACTGCGAACTGACGCCAAGTGCATAGTTCCGAAACAAAATTCCATCATGCCAATTCCATCGCTCGAAAGGCGGAGGGCTTTTTTGAGATTTTCAAAAATTTTAGCCTTTATTCCCGCCTTGCTATTGCCCCTCACGGGCAGCGTTTCGGGCGATGACCGGTTCGACGGGCCCACCGCGCGGCTGGCCCCGACCCCTCCCATGGGTTGGAACAGCTGGAACGCCTTTGGCACGACCATCAACGAGAAAGTCATCGAAGAAACCGCCGACCTCTTGGTGAGTTCGGGTTTCAAGGACGCGGGCTACCTCTACCTCAACCTGGACGACGGGTGGCAAGGCGGGCGGGACGCCCAAGGCGCCATCCACGCTGATCCAACCCAGTTTCCCTCGGGCATGGAAGCCTTGGGAGATTACATCCACTCCAAAGGCCTCAAATTCGGTATCTACACCTGCGCAGGCACCAAAACCTGCGGCGGGCGGCAGGGAAGCCTGGGCCACGAAAAACAGGACATGAAAACCTACGCGTCCTGGGGAGTGGATTACGTCAAGGTGGATTGGTGCTACACCACGGGGTTGGATCCCCAAAAAACCTATGCCCTTTACCATGACGGCATCCAGGAAAGCGGGCGGCCCATGGTCCTTTCCATCTGCGATTGGGGAGTGGGCAAGCCCTGGGAATGGGGGCGGGGGATAGGACAGCTTTGGCGCACGGCCGGGGACCTTTTGCCTTGCTGGGACTGTACGACGTCTTGGGGTGGAGGGGGAGTGATTATTGACTTGTACAGACAAACCGGCCTGGAAGCCTATGCCGGGCCCGGAGGTTGGAACGACCCGGACATGCTGCAGGTGGGCAACGGCCGTTTGACACCGCGGGAATGCCGGGCCCATTTCAGCCTCTGGTGCGTTTTGGCCGCGCCGCTGATCGCGGGGAACGACCTGCGGAAAATGACGCCGGAGACCAAGGAAATACTCCTCAACCCGGAAGCCATCGCCGTGGACCAGGACGCCCTGGGCCGGCAGGGGAAGCGATTGAAAAGCGCGTGGGAAGGCCGGGATGTCTGGGCTAAGCCTTTAAGCGGGGGCGATTGGGCGGTCTGCCTATTCAACCGGGGGCCGAAGGACGCCCCCATCGAGGTGGACTGGGCGGACCTGGGGCTGGAGGCGGGCCCAAGGGAGGTCCGGGACCTTTGGGCCCGCCGCGACCTGGGCAGCTTTACGGGGGGCTACACGGCGGAGGTGCCTTCCCACGGGGTGGTTTTCGTGAGGATCAAAGGGCAAAATTCATAGCCACGGAAGCCTGAAAGTAACGGCACGTAGACCAAAAACAAAAGCATTTTAGCCACAGATGAATGGGATAAATGGGATAAACAAAAATCCAAAGACCATTTCTAAGGGTTGATGAATTTAGAGCCGGTAACAAAATTAACCTAAACCCTCGCCCCTTGCGGGAGAGGGTAGGGTGAGGGGTGTTTTCGCCAAGTAAAATCCACCCTCACCCCGGCCCTCTCCCCTCGAGGGAGAGGGGAGAGGCGTTAAAAACGAATTTTGTTACCGGCTCTTAATCTTTTGCCCTTCTTTAGAAATTTTTTTCCATCCCATTTATCCCATTCATCTGTGGCTAATGATCGGGTTGAGATGTGTTAGAAGTTGACGACGGCGTCCAGGGCGCCGCCTAAGGTGGTGGAATTCTCGAGGTCGGGAATGGTGCGGGTCTCGAACGAAGCGTCGATGGTCACCAGCTTGCTTATGTATCCCAAGCCCGCGCACCAAATCTGCTGGTTGGACACCTCGTCGGCGAAGGTCCCCAAGCGTATCACGATGTGGGATTGGGGATAAAACCGCTCCAGGCCGCCGCTCCAGCGGGTTTGCCCCTGGGACCAAACCACCTGCCCCTCGAGTTCGATATCCTTGCCCTGCGGGGCCAGCAGGAGGCCCAGCTTGGTGGCGTAGGGAAAGGGCGCGGAAACGGTGACGCCTTGGGATGGTCCCGAGGGGATGTCGGCTCCGGTGTTGGGGTCCAACTGGTAATTTTGCTGGGTGGCCTGCCATGTGAAATTGGACTGAAGGTTCTCGAACATCATTCCCACCTGGAGGGAACTGATCAGCTGGGCTGTGAAACCCGCATCAATGCCCATTCCCGAACCGGAAGTGGAGGCCGTTTTCGTGTAGGTGTAACCACCCGGGGTACCCTGGGTATAGGTGCCGTTCAGCGAGGTCTGTTGGTATTGGATCCCATCGTAATATTTCAGGCTGCCGCCGATGGTGAAGATTGGCAAGGAACCCAGCGGCATGGGCATGGCGTAACTGATCTCCAAAGTGGCGATTTGCTGTTGGGTTTGCTGGAAATCCATGTTGCTGTAGGTGGAGCCGGGCGCGATGTTCCCATTGCTCCGGTCGTTGAAAAACTGGAGGGCGCTTTGGGAGGAAAGGTAGTTGAGTTCCTGGTCCCATATCACCCCGCCGGCCCCGCCGAAGTATTTCGCGGCGAAAAGACCCAGGTATTGCTGGTAGCGCTCGACGGGGTCCTGGCTGGATTGCAGGGCGTCGGAAGGCTGGAAATGGAGGATGGGAAGGCCGGTGTTGCTGGTGTCAAAGGCGGAAAAACCCGAAGCCACCGACCAGCCCGAGGCGGAACCGGTGGGTAGGGCCAACTGGGAAGGGTTCCAATAAAGGCCGAAGATGCCCATCGGCGCCGCCGTGGCCGCTCCGCCGATGCCCATGCTCTGGGCGTCCTGGGCGTGGAGGGGAAAGGCGGGGGAAAGAAGGGCGAGGACGACCCAAATCCGCCGTAGGAACATGCCACGCATCCTTTATTTAATCCTGAAAATTCGGATGAAAAGGGTATTGTCCCACGTTTCCAAGGGCTTTTTCGCGAAGCCTCGATGGGACAGGCGTTATCTTAACCTTGGGCTCGGCTCAAATCAAAATAAATAGACGTTGGAAAAGGTCAGCCGCTTGTTAAAATCACCCCGTGAAAGAAAAGAAAAAAAACACCTCCTTCCTTCCCTTTTTCCCCGCCTCCCGTTTGTTCTGGATTTGGACGGCCCTCGCCGTGGGCCTGTGGATCCGGGAGCAATTCGCCCACGTTCCCCTCGGCACTCCCCTGTCGTGGATCATCTTCGCCAAGGGTTTGGTCCTTCTGGCGGAGGCTTCCCTTCTTTACGGCCTTTCGAATTTCAGCGGGTTTTATTTCCTGGGATTGTTCCCGCTCTCGTGGCTGGCGGTTTCCCGGTTCCAGTGGGACCTGTGCGCCAGGCCCGAAATCCATTTCTGGGCCTGGCTGGCCCTTTTCCTGGGAGTTGAAATCCTCATCCTATGCCTGCCCGACGGCAAAAAACTTCTTTGGCCCCTCGTGCCGCTGTGGGCGGGCCTTATCGGGCTTTTCAAGTTTTCCCTCCTTCTCCCCCTGGCTTTTTTAACCGCGCCCGGAAAAAGGTTTAGGAACGCTTCCTGGGCCCGATGGGGGGGCCTGGCGTCGGCCCTGGGCTTGTTCCTGGCCTTCAGGGGGTGGGCCTATTTCCACTTCAATTGGATGGACCTTGATGAGATTTTCGCCCATGAGCTTTTTTTCTCTTTTTTCCTCCTGGGCTGGCTTGGTCTGGCCGCCTTCGACGCGGGGAAAAAAGGGACCTTCCGCCACGCTTTGCTTCCGCTCTTCTTGCTGCCGATGGGGTTCGCCTTTTTGGGCGGCCCTTTCGTTTCCGTCTTCGAATGGGAAGCCCTCCAGTGGGTCCTGGTCTGGATGGCCGGCTACGGTTTGGAGGCTTTGCGGGTTTACATGATGGACCCCACCTGGCATGGAAGGGCGGTTTGGTTCGGCGTGGGCGCGGCCTTTTTCGGCGGAGTTTTGTAACCCAAGGATTTGAGAGACTGTAACAAAACTACTTTTAACCACAAGGATGCTTCGCATCCCACGAAGGACACAAAGTAAAACCAAGATGTTTTCTGGTTTTATGCCTTGCTTTGTGGACGTTGTGGCACCGAAGGGGCTTGTGGTGAAAATCTTTTGGTTTTGCCATGGGCCCAAATTACTTGTGGCAAAAAAACGCCGGAAAAATTAGGATAGTCGCTCCTCCTGCCCGGTTTTGAACCGGCTGGAAGGGTTTCAGGATGGTCAATCCCGTTGAAGGAAGGCTTTCAATGAAATCATCTTCCGCGCTTTTCGCGCTGATCGTGGCTCCAACCCTCGCCCTGGCCCAACCCGCGAGGGTGGCGGCGCCGGCGTCCTCCGGCCCCGCGCCTACCCCCGCCGTGGATACGGCCAATGCGCCTAAGATCACCTGCGGCAAGCCCAAGTTCGATTTCGGAACCGTGACCGAGGGACCGGATATCACCCATGAGTTCGTCATCCATAACCGCGGCCGGGGACCCCTGAGGATCACCAACGTCTCCACTTCCTGCGGTTGCACCGCCGCCGTCCTCCAGGGCGCGGGCGGCCAAAACGCCACCATGCCCACCGTCATCCCCGCCGGGGGCCGGGGGATCGTGAAGGCCACTTATCACACCAACGGCAGACCGGGGCACGCCACCAAAATCATCACCGTGAGCAGCAACGACCCCGTCAACCCCAGCTTCCAGATGCAGTTGGACATGACCGTGGAGAGGGAAGTGGACACCCAGCCCGACCGGATTTATCTTTACGGCCTCAAGCGTGGGGAGGCCCATACCTCCAGCGTCACCGTCTTGGCCAAGACGGGCGAGACCCTGCAGGTGCTTTCGGCCGCCGCCACCGGCAATGTCGTGACCGTGACCGGCGTGACGCCCTATGAGGATCCCCAGACCAAGCGCACCGGAGCCATCGTCCAAGTGGACGTGCCCGTGACCCTGGGCTATGGCAGCTTCACGGACAACATCTTGATCAAGACCGACAACCCCAAGAAGCCCGAGGTCACGGTTCCGGTCCAGGGCGAGATCGTGGGGCCGGTTCAATACAATCCCAAGAACCTCAGCTTCTCGCCCCACCAGGATATGCCCGTCACGGTCACCTTCACGGCGCAGGACCCGGAGAAGTTCGCCATCCGCAGCGTGGAATCCCTCCATCACTTGGTGAGGCCTTCCATCGTGAAGACCAACGTCAACGGCATGGACCAGTATGCGCTGGCGGTTTATGTGCTCAAGAACCTCCCCAAGGACAGCGACGGCAAGGATGAGCTGGATGTTTATACCAACGACCCCGAGATGCCCAAAATCACCATCGACGTCCAGGCCAACAAATAGCAAAACCCTAAACTCTTACCACAAAGTTCACAAAGGACACAAAGTAAGGACTTGTTTTTTGGAAAAATCATCGGTTTAACCCTTCGATTTGACCCGGGCCATGAGGCTCTCGAATGGCTTCGTGGTCTTCGTGTCCTTCGTGGTGAGAGTTTGGTTTTTGTTAGAGGTTTTAAGGCCGCTTCTTGTGGAACTGCTTCAGGAGCCCGTGCAGGCTTTTCTTTTCCCTTTCGGTGAGGTGCTTGAGCATATTCCGGATCTTGGCGTCATAGGTGGATGGCTTCTCGCGGGTGGTGACCGCCGAGGAGGGGGCGAAAAGCTCGTAAAGATTGGCTCCCAGGATATGCGCGAGGGATTCCAGCGTGGTGAGGGGGGCCTGCCGGGTGCCCCTTTCGATATGGCTCAAGTAACTGGTTGAAATCTCGGCCCTTTCCGCCAATTCCTCCAAGGTGAAGCCCTTTTCCCTCCGGAGCCTTTTCAGCTCCCCCCCGATGGCTGCGTAACGGTCGGTTTCCTTGGCCATTTCTTCTCCCTGTCAAAATTGAGAACACTATGGCAGAACCCTTTTGCCTTAAAAAGTGACTCTAGGTCAATTAACTTTTTGACCAAAAGATAAAATTGTTATACGATTTGGGCATTTTTACGGCCCGGCGCCTAAAGGATTTGGCGGTATCCGGAGGCTGGAGGGGAGGCGCCATGGACTGGCAAAGCGCGGTGGAGGAACATTTCAAGGCTTTAGGGTTTGGAGGCGATTGGATTTGGATGAACCGGCGCGTCTTGTTCTTCCTGGCGTGGAAAGGGAACGAAATCCAGGTCTACCAGGTGGAACGGGAATGGTGCCCCCGGCCGTCCGATCCCGTCGAAGTCAAGGATGCCTTCATCGAACTGCTCGGGTACCTGCGGCGGTTGAGCAAATGGGAGAAAAACTTCAGGGGAAGGGATATCGCCTTCAAATGGATGTCGTTCCGCGAGCTTTCGGAAGTGGAAAGGGGAGTCCTGCGGGAAGCCGGCGTGGAACCCTTCCTTTTCAAGGCGGAGGATGGCGGATCCGCCGACTGACGAATCTTATTCCTTAAAATGTTTAAAGGCGCTGGGGATCGGGTAGAATGAGCCTCCGAAAGCCCGGAGGATGTTCCGGGCTTTTCAGTTTTCCCTGGAGAGTCCATGCCCGACCCGCCGGCTTCCTTTAAACATTCTTTTAAACATTCTTTCCGCGTCTATTTCCGGCTTATGGCCTATTTGAAAACCGACAAGTTCCGGGTTTTTGTGGCGCTGTTGTCCATGGTGGTTTCGTCCTTATCCACGGCGTTTGTGATGTACCAACTCAAGCCCATTTATGACGGGGCTTTCCTCAAGACGGACGATCCTTCCGGCGCTTTTCACTATCTTATTTCCTTGACCCTTCCGGTGACTTTTGTCGCGGCCCTTTTCCGGGCCATCAGCGGGTACGGACAGGATTACCTGAACCGCTATTTGGGCCAAAAGGTCGTCCAGCGGCTTCGGGGCGACCTTTACGCCCATTTCCTGAAGCTCCCCATGTCGTATTTCAATGCCAACCTCACCGGGGGCCTGGCCGCCCGCATCACCAATGACGCGCAGGTGTTGCAGGATTCGATGGTCAACGTCATGGGGCGCGGAACCTATTCCATATTCATGGTCCTGGCTTTGGGAAGTTTTTTGGTTTACCGCGATTGGCAATTGGCCCTCCTGGCTTTCGTGGTTTTCCCATTGGGGCTTTACCCCATCTTCCGTTACGGGCGAAAAATACGCCATTCCTCGGGCGAGGGCCAGCAGCACATGGCGGACCTGAACGCCCAAGTCCATGAAACCCTCACGGGCATCCGCGTGGTGAAAGCCTTCGGAATGGAGGGTTTCGAGAAAAAAAAGTTCCAGGAAACGAATGATAAATTCTTCGGCGCGGTCATGCGCATGAACCGGGCTTTCGCGGCTTCCTCGCCCATTGTGGAGGTTATCGCCACAATCGTCCTTCTGGTCCTGGTGGGCTGGATGGGCTACCGGGCCCTTTCCCAAAGCAACTTGACGGGAGGCCTTTTCATATCTTTCCTGGGCGGAACACTGACCCTCTATCCCTATCTCAAGAACTTCAACGGCCTTTGGGGAGGGCTTCAGCAGGCCCTTGCCGCGGCTGAAAGATGTTTCCAAGTCTTGGATACGGTGGATCCGATGGTGGATGCCAAGGACGCCGTTGAGGTGAGGCCCCTGAGGAAGGCCATTGAGTTCAAGAACGTGCGTTTTGAATACGTTCCGGGACATCCCGTCTTAAGGGACGTATCTTTTGGAATTAAAAAGGGCGAGGTGGTGGCCCTGGTGGGCCCCTCGGGCGGCGGAAAAAGCACCCTGGCGGACCTCATCCCCCGGTTTTACCAGCCCACTTCGGGGCAAATCCTTTGGGACGGGCAGGACATCACCCAGGTCAAGCTGTCCTCCCTGCGTTCCCACATCGGCATCGTGACCCAGGAAACCATCCTTTTCCACGACTCCATCATGAGGAACATCGCCTACGGGCGGCCGGGAGCCAGTTTCTGGGACGTGCAGCAGGCCGCCAAGGCCGCCTATGCCAAGGACTTCATCGACAACACGCCCCAAGGGTTCAACACCCTGATCGGGGAAAGGGGCGTCAAGCTTTCCGGCGGCCAGCGCCAGCGACTGGCCATCGCCCGGGCCATCCTCAAGAGCCCGCCCGTGCTCATCCTGGACGAAGCCACCTCGGCGCTGGATACCGAAAGCGAGCACCTGGTGCAGAAGGCCTTGAACGAACTCATGGGCCACCGCACCACCCTGGTCATCGCCCACCGGCTTTCCACGGTCAGGAAGGCGGACCGAATCCTGGTGATCGACCACGGGCGTATCGTGGAACAGGGCAAACACACCGCGCTTTTGAACAAACACGGCCTGTACGCGAAACTTTACAAAATGCAGTTCCGCACGCCGGGAAAGTCCGAAACGGAATAATGAGCCACAGATGAATGGGATAAACACGGATTTAAGATTTTGTTTTGAATCAAGAATTTATCTGTGTTCATCCGTGTCCATCTGTGGCAAAAAATGGGATTTGGTTTATGGCTCTTAAGCCTCGCCCGGCGGTGTTTCTCGATCGCGACGGCACCCTGATCCCGGACCTGGGCTATTTAAGCGACCCCACCAAGGTAAGGCTTTACAAAGGGACGGCCGAGGCCCTCCGCCTATTGCGCAGCGCCGGGTTTTACCTTTTCGCGGTCACCAACCAGTCGGGCGTGGCGCGGGGTTACTTCCCCGAAAGCACGGTGAAGGCCGTGCACCGCAGGCTCCAAACCCTGCTCAAGTTAAAAGGCGCCCGGATCGACGCGTTTTTTTACTGTCCCCACTACCCGGAAGGGAAGGTCCAGCGCTATGCCATGGCCTGCGATTGCCGCAAACCCAAAACCGGCATGGTGAAGCAGGCCCTCCGGAAATACGCGGTGGACCTCCGGAAAAGTTATATGGTCGGGGATAAAATGGACGATCTTCAATTGGCCCATAACGCCCGGATGGCCCAGGGAATCCTTGTTCGCACGGGAAACGGGAAGATGACGGCTAAGAGGTTGAAAACCGGTCCCCTTGCCAAGAGCGGGGTTGTTTTAGATGTTTTACAAGCGGCGCGTTTGATCCTGGCCCAAAATGGGAACCCGTCGTGGACAACCGAGGATTCGAAAACCATTGTCCCTTGAGTGTTGTGATGTGAGTATCAATTGTGTACACTATTGGTATCCACCTATGGGAGGCTCCTATGAAGTTTGTATCCGTTCGCGATTTCCGCGCCAAATCCGGGAAGGTTTGGAGCGACTTGGCCCGTGAGAAAGATTTCCTCCTAACCTCCAACGGGAAGCCTATCGCATTAGTTTCGGCCGTTTCGGAGGAGAACATGGAGGATTCATTAGCCGCCTTGCGCCAGGTCCGGGCGATGATCGCCGTGGAACGGATGCAAAACAGGTCCATGGCTAAGGGAACTTCCAAAATGACCTTGAAGGAGATCAACGCCCAGATCGCGGCTGTCCGTAAAGAACGCTGACAGTGAAGGTCGTCATCGACACCCATGTCCTGGTTTCGGGCCTTTTATCACCTTATGGCCCTCCGGGTGAAATTGTACGGATGATCTCCTCGGGGGCCCTTTCGTTATGTTTTGACGCCCGCATTTTCTCCGAATATTCACAAGTCCTGGGACGCCCTAAATTCCCTTTCCTCAAAGAAGAAATCGAAGCGCTTTTGGAGCAGATTCAAGCCAAAGGCGCCGTGGCGGCGTCCGAACCATTAACGCGCCGCTTGGTAGACCCTCATGACGAGGCTTTCTTGGAGGTGGCCGCGGCGGGGAAAGTCGGGATGTTGGTTACGGGAAACTTGAAACATTATCCCTCCGTCTTTCGGCACGTCAAAATAGTTTCCCCGGCCGTTTTTTTGGAAAATTACAGGAAGCTGAATTATTGAAGGCGTGATCTGAGGCGGTTGCCCTTGTCCACGACGGGGACCCGTCGTGGACAACCCGTCTAATGAAAAAGCGGCTATGCCTGGGTTCTTGTCACCTGCATTCAAATGCAGGTATACTTAGCCAGGATAAAGGAGGGATTATGAGAACAACCATAGAGATCAACAACAAATTGAGGGCAGAACTATTGAAAGAGGCCGCGAAACGGGGCGAAAAAGGTTTTTCCCATATCGTTGAAGATGCCATTGAGCAGTATTTTGGCGACCAGGAACAGTACCGGGAAAATCTACGGAAGGCCCTCAGGCTCAAGGGAAGCATCCCCGCGGAGGAAGCCGGACGGCTGCGGAATCATGTCCGGCGGGTGCGGAGCCATTGGCGGTGATCATCGCCGACACGGATGTATTGATTGATTTCCTGAATGGGAAACCGCCTGGAAGCGATTGGGTCGCGCAGGGCATGGAACAAGGCGACCTTTGGATTACGTCCATTACCAGGTTTGAGATTCTTTCCGAAAAGAAACCCTCCAAGAAGGCAATGGAATTAGTTTCCCTCATTCGCACCCTTCCCCTGGATGAAACCGCCGCAGATGAAGCCGCCAAAATCCGGAGAAGCTTGGAATCGAAAGGCCAGGATATTGGAATGGCGGATAGCTTGATTGCGGGAATCGCCCTGTCGAATAAAGCTTCCCTGATAACCCGAAACCACAAACATTTCGGGCGGGTCGAAGGGTTAAAGTTAACCCACAAAACAGAAGAAAGAGAATAAAGCCCGATTCGGCAAGCACGAATGATTTCAAGCGATTTTAGGTGGAGCCCCACGGGCAGGCCCGTGGCTCCACGAAGACCAAGCTTCGCTTGCCCAGCCTTATGGCTGGGTCGCCTTTCATCCCCGGGCAAGCCCGGGGATTTCAATGCGGCGTCTTTAAAAACTGACGTTACCTGTCCACGACGGGGAGCCGTCGTGGACAAAGAAGAAACACTGAACGATTTATTCAATATTTGAAGGAGAGTTTTTATGAATAAATTTTTCTTTCTATTGTTCGTTTGTTTTCTAATTTTTCCTGGAGTTTTTTACGGTCAAAGTGGGCCAAGATTTTATCTATATAATTATTTTCTGATCCGCGATGAACACGGAAACGTTAGATACAAAACAAGCCATTCCACGGTAACTAAAATAATGTTCAAAGATATGGCTATGGAACCTCCATTGAGGTTGTAGATAAAATTCCTATCCCCTCAAAAATAGTCGAAAAGGAAATATACCCAAAACCAGAAGAGTCGATTTTCTATTTTATGGAAAAAAGTTTGCGAAAGCTGTCGTTACCAAAATCTACCTGCAATATGACGCGACCATGAGGCGGTATCTTCCGGCATTTGACTACGTGGATATTTCCCAAAGCGGTGATCCAACCCCAAGTCCTACCCGAACGACGAAAGACGTTCCCATCGATTTATTCATTTCCGTTCCGGATCGGACCCCGGCTGGGGAATTGCCGCAGGTCATCAAAGCCGATTCTTACCTCGAAAAAATGACGCTCAAGCAAATTAAAGCCTTTTACAAAGGCCAGGATAGCGAATGGAGCGCTCCTAAGCTTCAATTTATCAGTGTGTTGAAACAAAAGTACGTTGTTGCAAGAATTGACAGCGAGCTTGTGATTGCGGTAGATGTTTACAAAATCGAAAACGGCTTTATAAAAAAAAATCTGCGGGGAATCATTCGATTTATTTACTTAAATGGGGGCAATGTTTTTGTCCACGATGGGGAGCCAATTCTTTATGCGAAAAATCCAAAAAAGTCAAAAAATGAAAAGTATTACTTTTCCGATATGGAGAGACAAGAGGATGAGGGAAAAAATAAAAAAAATCGGAAGTATTTTTTTCGTTTTAATGGGTTTGGTCGTAGGCAATTTAATTTATTTTGGTATGGATATCTATAGAGGGCGGTTTTACCCCGATTGGCCTCTTTCAGAGTATTGGCCTATTAAAATGTTTTTAACCATTGTCGGTTGCGTATTTCAGAGCAAAGCGGCCACCCGTTTCGGAGGAATCCGGCCAGGCGTTTCGGAGGAAAGCGGCCACCTGTTTCGGTTGAAAGCGGCCACCTTGTCGGCGGCGTAGTTGAACTGAACGGTTCGAGCGGCCATTCAGGCCCCTCACGAAGAAGCGACGCAGGGAATCCCAATCCAAGTGGTAGGGTGCGCTCCCGTTGAACTAAATCAACGGGAGGCATCATGCCAAGAGGAAGGATACCCATGCGCCAGATTCGTGAAGTGTTGCGGTTGAGTTTTGAGAAACGGATGAGCGGCCGCCAGATCGCCCAGGCCCTTGGGGTGGGGCGAACCACAGTCCAGGAATATCTTCAAAAGGCCGGGGAAGCCCGACTGACTTGGCCCCTGCCTCCTGAGTTGAACGATGAGCAGTTGCAAAAGCTCCTTTTTTCACCCTCCCTGCCGAAAAGTGAAAATGCCGCCGTTGCGAAGCGACCCCTTCCGGATTTCCTTCATATCCATGAGCAACTCAAGAAGAAAGGCGTTACCCTCCAGCTTTTGTGGGAGGAGTACCGGCAAGCCAACCCCGAAGGATACCAGTACACCCAGTTCTGGGAGCATTACCATCGCTGGGCGAAGGCCTTGGACCCGGTCATGAGGTTCTCCCACAAGGCCGGGGAAAAGATGTTCGTGGACTACGCCGGAATGGCCATGGGCGTCGTAGAGCGTTCCACGGGTGAAATCAAAGAGGCCCAGATCTTCGTGGCGGTTTTGGGGGCGAGCAATTACACCTACGTGGAGGCCACGTGGAGCCAGGAGCTGCCCAACTGGATCGCCTCTCACGTCAGGGCCTTTGAGTTCTTCGGTGGCGTGCCTGAACTTCTCATCCCCGACAATCTCAAGAGCGGGGTGGTGACGGCCCACCGCTACGAGCCTTACCTGAACCCAACCTACCAGGAAATGGCCGGGCATTACGGCACGGCGATCCTTCCAGCCCGCCCCCTCAAACCCCGCGACAAAGCCAAGGTGGAAGTGGGGGTTCAGGGAGTGGAACGGCGTATCCTGGCCGCTTTGCGCAACCGCGCCTTTTTCTCCCTTCCCGAACTCAACGAAGCCCTTGGGGAACGGCTGAAGGACTACAACCAAAAAGCCTTCCAAAAGCTGCCGGGAAGCCGCCTCCAAGAGTTCGAAACCCTGGAAAGACCGGCCTTGAGGCCCCTGCCCCAGCGCCCTTACGAATTCGCCGAATGGAAAAAAGTCCGGGTGAACATCGACTACCACGTGGAGGTCAAAAAGCACTACTACAGCGTGCCCTATCAGTTGGTGGGGCAACAACTGGACGCTCGGCTCACCGCCACCACTGTGGAAATCCTCCATCACGGCAAGAGGGCGGCCAGTCATGCCCGGTCCTTCGTTGCGCACGGCTACACAACGCTTTTGGAGCATATGCCCCAGGGCCACCGTGAATACGCCCAATGGACGCCGGCGAGGTTGGCCCAATGGGCGGGGGAATCGGGGGAAGCCACCAAGGCCGTGGTGGAAAAAATCATGAGCCGTTATTCCCATCCCCAACAGGGATTCCGGCCCTGCTTGGGGATCATGCGCTTGGGTAAAGAATACGGCCAAGAGCGCCTGGAGGCGGCTTGCCGCAGGGCCTTGAGGCTGGCCCAGCCCCGTTATCGCCACATCCAATCCATCCTCAAGTCGGGGCTGGACCAAAAACCCATGACGCAAGAGCAACCGGTATTTCCCGCCCTGGTGCACGAGTTTGTCCGGGGCGCGCAGTACTACCTGTCCCCCGAAGCCTCGGCGCAGGGGGACAAAAACTAATTGAAGGAGGCGTTATGTTGGCTCAACCGATGTTGGAGAAGCTGTCTGACTTGAGGCTGGAAGGGATGCTTTCGGCCTTCAAGGAACAGGCGCAGGACGAGAATTGCAGGGATTTGACTTTCGAGGAGCGCTTCGGGCTGCTCGTGGACCGGGAGATGACGGTGCGCGACGACAAGAGGCTCACCCACCGCCTGCGGATGGCCAAGTTGCGCTTGAACGCCTGCGTGGAGGACTTGGACTTCAAGGAACCCCGCGGCCTGGACAAGTCCCAGGTGATGTCCCTGGCGACCTGCCGCTGGATTTCCTCCCACGACAACTGCTTGGTGGTGGGACCCACCGGAGCCGGTAAAAGCTACCTGGCTTGCGCCTTGGGACACCAGGCCTGCCGGCAAGGCCACCGCGTGTTGTACTTGAGGTTTCCACGGCTCCTGGAGGAGTTGGGTACCTCCCGGGTGGAGGGAAGATACCTGAGGCTCCTTTCCCATCTGGCCAAGTACGATCTGTTGATCCTGGACGACTGGGCGGCCATGCCCCTGGTGGACGAGCAACGGCGGGCTTTATTTGAAATACTCGAAGACCGCTACGACCGCAAGTCCACCCTGGTGGCTTCCCAGATTCCCGTGGAGAAGTGGCACGAGGCCTTGGGCGATCCCACCCTCTCGGACGCCATCCTGGACCGTTTGGTCCACAACGCCCACCGCATCATCCTCAAGGGGGAGTCGATGAGGAAAACCCGGCGGGCGGTCAGGAGGTAGGATTTAAAGGCTAAAGGGAAAAATTTCTTGCGCGTAACGGCCCTTCTTTTGGACGATTCTGGAAGGCGACAGATCGGAGGAAGGGCGAACGGCAAAAATTTTCCAACGGAACTTCATCAAAGATTATCATCAAGGAAAGGATAACCCTCGTCGCTTTGCGGTGAGCCTGCCGAACCGTTCGCTCCGCCAACTACGCCGCCGACAAGGTGGCCGCTTTCAACCGAAACAGCCGGCCGGATTCAGACCGAAACACATGGCCGCTTTCACCGAAATATGCAGTCGGTGGCAGTGCCATTTTATTTGGCTTTTCAACCCTATTTATTGGGCCAGTATTCTTCACACTAAAAGTAGCAAACAAAATAGCGCTTGACCGTAGTGATGCCGGATTCGCTTTAAATATTGTCTTTAGCGTTTTGGCCATGATTTGCGTTTATACAATTATCCGAAACTATTGTTTTCAAAGCCCCGGCATTTCCCAAGGTAAATTCGTCACGGCGGAATTTTTCGGGTGCGGGGCCGCCATTTCTTTTATTCCAATTATCGGAATTATCCTGATCGGGTTAATTTTTGATTTAACTTTTGGATATAAAGTTTCGCCTTTTGCACTCGCGAATAAAAACAAGAAGGCTAAAGGTTGAAATCGCTGTTGTGCACAGGGATATTCAAGTCCACGACGGGGACCCATCGTGGACAGGGAAAACCGCTATCAAGTTCTAGAATAGAGAGGCGAAAATGAACCAGGCCCAATGGTTGAAAGAAATCCGGGCCGCATTGCGGAACGGCGAGTCAAAAGAAGATATTTATCTTAAATTCAAGGAAAAGTTCGGGAACGAAAATCGTCTCGCGAGAATCCTGGCGGACTTTCCCACCGAGGAAACAAGGCTTAAATATAAGGGCCTGAACCTCCTGTTGTTCTGGCTTTTAATCGTGTCGGCCTTGTTGAAGATTGTGACCTCCCTGGAGCTTTTGGACTCCCTGGGCCTCTGGGGATTTTTGCTCCTTTTGATAATTCCCCTGATTAATCTTTCCTTCGCCGCGGCCGTTTGGAACATGCAGGGATGGGCCTATCGGTCCCTCGGGTGGCTGGTCCTGTATGGGATATTCAAATTGTGTGCTTCGGGAGTATTCGTTGACCACGGGCTGTTCGGCGTCATTTATCTTTCGTTTTTTTTGGCCATTGCCGCCTTGAGCTTTTACATCGGCCTGAAGGCTTTTCCCTACTACGGGTGGCTATGGCACCAAGTGGGGCCGGACGGCAAAGTCATATTCAAATGAATGGATAGCTTGTCCACGATGGGGACCCGTCGCGGACAAAGGGAAATAGCGTTCCATGAGTATTGCGGGCTAAGCCGAATGGATATACAATCGTATATACAAAAGGAGGCTTTTCATGAAAACTTTGATTGTTCTTCCCGATGAATTGGGAGTCGAGCTGAAGCATTCCATCCCCGCCCGCCAAAGAAGCCGGTTTGTCGCGGAGGCAGTTGAAAAACAACTCCGGTCGATGAAATTTAAAAAGGTTCTTAAACAAACCGCCGGTACATGGACGGATAAAAATCATCCTGATATGAGAACCCAAGCGGGTGTTAACCGCTATTTAGGCCGCATCCGGGGATGGAAATAAGGACCCATGTCCTACTTGATCGATTCCGACGTCATCATTTGGGCCCTTCGCGGACGTTCGGAGATAGTGGAACTTTTGTTAAATCTCTCCGAGGAAGGATCCATAACCTGTTCAGCCATCAATGTCTTGGAGGTGGAAGCTGGGGCCAAGCCCTCTGAAATGAAAGCGGTCCGCCAACATTTGGGAAGCTACGAGATGCTTCCAGTTTTTCCCTTAACAGCTCAAAAAGCCGCGGAAATCCTTCGCTCCTCTTCCCACAAACCACAGCGGGGTGAATGGGCGGACGCTGTTATCGCCGCCACAGCCCTATTGAATGACCTAACGCTTGTCACCTTCAACACGCGTCATTACCAATACCCCGGCCTTTCGCTTTATCCAATGAAGGGCCTTAATTGACGGGGAGCTCATGGCTGAAAAAATACTGGATCACAAGACGCTGATCCGAACCATCGAAACCTTGAAATCGCAAGGCGGTCAAATCGTCCTAGTGGACGGATCTTTCGACCTGCCGCACGTGGGCCACGTGCGGTTCCTTCGCGCCGCAAAGGCCCTGGGGGATGTATTGGTCCTGGCGCTGAATTCCGATGGGTCGGTCAGGCGGGTGAAAGGAGAGGGACGGCCCCTGCTTCCTTTGGAGGACCGGTTGGGAGTATTGTCCGCTTTTGAAATGATCGACTTCGTGATTTCCTTCAACGAAGACACGGTCGAACCATTGCTCCGCCAATTGAATCCGCAAATTTACGCCCAATGCGCCGGCGCGGTCCCTCCAGGGAAGGGCTCCTTTAAAGGGCAAGTCGTGGCCTTGAAGGAAGGGGCCGACCATTCAGAGGAAAAGGTGATCCAGGAGATCCTGCGCAAGTATGGAAGCCCTTCAAAGACTGGTTAGGAGCTTCTGGAATATTCCTCAAAATTACTTCTGTTCGTTTGACAACACTCTCCCCCTCTGAAAGAGGGGGAGGAAGGGGAAGCCCTTCGACTTTGCTCAGGGCCCTGAGGCACTCGAAGGGTTAGCCTCACCGAAATCGCTTCACAACGGCTAATACCCCCCTTCCCCCCTTTTTCAAAGGGATTTATATACTTCACTACCCAATCAATAATGGTGTTTCAAAAATAAACTTCCCCCTCTGAAAGAGGGGGATTGAGGGGAAGTTAGCCTCTCCGAGATCGCTTCACAACGGCAAAACCACCCATGAACTGAGGTTGCTTCGCCTCAAAATTCGAGGCTCGCAATGACGACTAAAAATGATCGGCATTAAGACTGAACAATTCTTTTACGGAACTATGTACTTGGCGTCAGTTTCCCAAAACCCTCGCCCCTTGCGGGAGAGGGTAGGGTGAGGGGTGTAGTGAACCACGTGAAATCACCCTCACCCCGGCCCTCTCCCCTCGAGGGAGAGGGGGGGCAAGCGACAAATCAACTTCGAGCTGACGCCAAGTACATAGTTCCGTTCTTTTATAGAGTTAAGTATATAAATCCCTTTTCAAAGGGGGGAGGAATTATCATCATTGGCTTGTGACAGGAATTTTGAGATGGGTTCTAAGAGCCGGTAACAAAATTAACACAAACCCTCGCCCCTTGTGGGAGAGGGTAGGGTGAGGGGTGTTTTCGCCAAGTAAAATCCACCCTCACCCCGGCCCTCTCCCCTCGAGGGAGAGGGGGATAGGCGTTAAAAACGAATTTTGTTACCGGCTCTTAGTTTTAAATGTGAAGATTTTAACTCCTCACTCCTCATTCCTAATTGAAGCAAGGAGCCTGTTTTGGCGACGCCACGTCACATTTTGGTCGCCCGCACCGACAAGGTGGGGGACCTCCTATTGTCCCTGCCCACGTTCCAGGCCCTGAAAAAGGCCTTTCCGGCGGCGCGGTTGACGGCTCTCGTCAGCCCCTATGCCAAGGAAATCGTCCAGAACCATCCCGCGATAGACGCAGTGGAGCTTTACGAAAAAGGAGAAAGCCCCTGGAGCTTGGCGCGGAGGTTGAAAGCCCTGAAGCTGGACGTTTTCATCGCCCTCTATCCCAGGCCGGCCCAGGTTTTCGCGGCTTGGCTGTCGGGCATTCCCACCCGCATCGGCACGGCCTACCGCTGGTACAGCTTTTTGCTGACGGATAAAGTGAAAGTCCACCGCTCGGCTTGCGACCGGCACGAAGTGGAATACAACCTGGACCTGGTGAAGCCGCTGGGAATCAAGCCTAAAGCGGGCAAAATCGAGTTCCCGCTGACCCCGGAGGAAAGGGCCTTTGCCAAGGACCTGCTCCAGGAAAAAGGGATCAAACCCAAGTCGCATTACGTGGCGGTGCATCCCGGCCACAAGGGTTCGGCCTTGAATTGGAAGCCTCAGCGTTACGGGCAATTGGTCGCCCAACTGTGCCGGCGCAAGGACTTGAGGGTGGTCTTGACCGGGGCCGCGGACGAAACCGACTTGATGTCGCGGGTGACGGCCCATATCTCGGGGTTGGGCCCCGGCCAAAAACCGGTCCTCCTGATCGGTGAGTGCACCCTGCGGCAGTTGGCCGCCGTTTATGAGGGCGCGGATTGCCTGCTCTCCGGCTCCACGGGCACCATGCACCTGGCCGCGGCCGTGGGAACCCCCACCGTTTCCCTCTTCTGTCCCATCCCCCAGACCACGCCGGTCCGGTGGGGGCCTTGGGGCAATGAATCCACTGTTCTGGTACCGCAAGGCCTCCAATGCCCCGATTGCCGGGTAGGCGCCTGCTCCCGGCATGACCCCATGGACGCCATTTCCATCGAAGAGGCGCTGGGGGCCGTCGAAAAATACCTTCCAAAGAAGGTCCAACGTTGAAATTTTTCCATCCTAGTTCCAGCCCATCCAGCCATGGCCAGCCGCGCCACCTTCCACGATTTTTCACTTTCATGCTTTTCACCGGTTCCCTTTGTTTTTTGGGCGGTTGTTCCTTGCTTTTCGTCGTGAAGGGTAAAACCAGCATTTCCACGGGAAAAGCCCAAGAGGCGCCCAAGGCCGCGTCGCTGGAAAAACGCATGAGCCGGGAGGTGGTCCTGCGTTACAAGACGCGGGAGGGCGATACCCTGGACTTCGTGGCGGAGGCTTATTACGGAAAAGCCAGCCTTAAGAAGAAGCTGGCCCGGCAAAACCACCTGGATCCGGCCCGGCCGCTGAAACCGGGGAAGGAACTGCGGATCGTCAACCCGGCCAATTTCCCGGACAAGGGCGCCCTGGACGCGCTCCGCCAAAAATGGGCGGGAACCGCCACCCCTTCGGCCAAGGAGGACACGGGTTTCCATTCCGGGGAGGCGGACACGGCCGCGGACGAGAAGGACGTGGAAAAGGCCGCCCGGCCCCAGGTCAACAAGGCCTTCACCGCCGGGGAAAACCTGAAGTTCGAGGTGAGGGCCATCGGCGTGCTGGCGGGCTACGCCAGCCTGGAAGTGGGGAATTACGCGGACATCCAGGGCAGGCCCTGCTACCCCCTGATCGCCCGGGCCAAGTCGGCCTTCCCCTTCACCGCCTTTTACCCCGTCCGCGACGTGCAGACCAGTTATTTCGACACCGTGGATTTCCTCACTTGGAAGTTCGAGAACGACGTGCACGAGGGGGACTACAACGCCCACAACCGGGAGGTTTACGACCAGATCCAGCATAACGTGGTGCGCCAGCATAACCAGGAGCCGCCCCAGGAAGTGGATGTCCAGCCCTTCACCCAGGACATCATTTCCTGTTTCTACTACTTCCGGCTTTTACCCCTTCAGGAAGGGAAGGCCTATATGGTTCCCACCTGTTCCGGCGGGAAAAATTACAAGCTCATCGTGAAGGTGATTTCGAGGGAAAAGGTCACGGTGCCCGCGGGAACCTTCGACTGTTTCCACGCCAAGCCCTTCGTGAAGTACGGCACGGTTTTCCGCAACAAGGAGGACATCGACCTTTGGATCACGGCCGACGACCGGCACATCCCCGTACTCATCAAAAGCGGCATCGTGATCGGCAGTATCGAGGTGTCGCTGCTGGACGCCACGGTTCCGGACATCAACGGGGACGGCGGGAAGCTGGTTTCGAGGCTTTCGCCCTAAGAGGTTCTTACAAAACCTGATTTAACCACCAAGGTCACCAAACTCACCAAGAACAGCGAAAGGATAATATTTTAAAACCTAAGTAAATCCGGGATCTTTTTTGTCCTTCTTGGTGAGCTTGGTGACCTTGGTGGTTCAAATGCCTTTGTTTTTGATTTTGTAAGCTTCCTAAAAAAGCTAAAAAAGGCCCCTGAGGCCGGTAACCTTGGGATAACCTGTTCCCTATATTAGGAATGAGGAACTGGGCCTTGGATTTCAACGACGACCAATGGCAGGCTTGGACGGGCTTGATGCGGCTCACCCAGGAAGGCGACCGGCGGGCCTACGAACGCCTTTTGGTGGAAATCAGCCCCCTGATCCTCAACTACGTGCGCAAGAGGGTTTTCAACCCCCAGCACGTGGAGGATGTGTACCAGGAGGCGCTTTTAACCTTCCACAAGGCCAGGCATACCTACCGGCCCAGCCTTCCTTTCGCCCCCTGGTTCTTCGCGGTTATCCGCAACTCCATTTGGACGGCCCTGCAAAAGAACCACCGGGTCGCCCAGCGGGAACTTTTGATGGAGGATTTCCCGGAGGCCGCCGCCCCGGAGGCCGCCGAGGAAGGGCTGGATGACCGGGTCCACCGGGCGCTGGAATCCCTCCCCCAGGCCCAGCGGCAGGCGGTGGAGATGCTGAAGTTCAAGGGGATGTCCATCGAGGCGGCGGCCCAGCAGTTGGGCATTTCCCCGATCGCCTTGAAGGTCCGGGCCCACCGGGGATACGCGTTTTTAAGGAAAATCCTGAAGGCGCCACGGGAAAAACAAAATGGCTGAACAAACCCTAACGACCGCCAAATTAAGCGAATTGCAAAAACGGGTCGTCCGCGAGCTCGTGGACGGCAACCGGCCGGTGAAACCCGTGCCCCCGGTCCTTGTCCAGTGGCTGGCATGGCTGGGGTTCGCCCTGGCGGTGGTGGCGGTTTCGCTCTCCCTCATCGGGCCCCAATTCGAGCTCGCGGAAAGGCTGTCGGACCCGGCCTCGGGCGGGTTCCTGCTCCTGGCCTTCGCGCTCTCGGCCTTCGCGGCCTGGAGGGGCATCGCCTCCAGCATGCCGGACGACCGGCCCCATTGGGCGCCGCGGGTTGTAGCCGGCGCGCTCCTGCTTTTCCTTTTCAGCATGCCCTTCCTGTTTTTCCCCAAGGACACCCTGGCGCAGGTTTGGGCCCTGAACACCGAAGACGGCTGGTTTTGCGCGAGGACCGTGGCGCTGGTGGCCCTGCCCTCCTGGATCCTCCTGGGATGGATGGTTTCGCGCAACGCCTGCTTCCACCCCGGCTTAACCGGCGCCTGGCTGGGGGCGTCGTCCTTCCTCCTGGGCACGGGCACCATCCAGCTTCATTGCGCCCACTGGGAAACCTGCCACATGCTGGTGGACCACCTGATGCCCATGCTGGTCCTCATCTTCGCGCCCATCTGGGTCGGAAGCTACTGGTTCTCCCGCTGGCGGAAGTCGATATAGCTAGCAAGGGAACATCGGAACATCGGGGTCAGGTCTTGAATATTGCACTCTGAATTCGTTGGCCATAATGGCCATCCTCTTTGATCCTTTTGCGAACCTTCAAAACCCCGTGGGCTACCGCCGAATAACTGACTTCCATTTTATCCGCTATCTCACCCAACCTCATCCGGCAAGCCTGGCGAAGCGCCCACATGGCCACTTCCCTTCCTTCGTTGGGCCGGCGGGTTACCCCCAGGAGTTTTTCCCGGGAAGTCCAGTACCATTTTCCCACCTGGGCAAGAACGTCTTCGGCTTTAGGGTGGGCCAATTCCTGCTGCTTTTTCGGGGCTTCCTTGTGATGCACCCCGCCCAATTTTCGCCTGATATGGTCCTCGAATTCCTTGCCGCCCAGCACGATTCGCGAAGAAACCTTCTCCCAAGGACTTTCCTTAACCTTCGCCCCTTCCAGCACGAAATGCCGGTACTGTTCTTGGGCCTTATGCCGAACCTTGTGGAATTGTTCCAGCAACCAGCCAGTGGTCAGCCACGAAGGCGCCGTCTCGTAACCCGCCGTAGCCCGGTAACTGCTCCATTTCCACTCCTTTGGGTTTTTGATCATCTTTGCCCTTACCGGGTTCAACACCACCTACCGGCAAAGTTCCCTCAAGTAACTGTCCTTGTGAACCAAGATCGCCTTATAGCGACCTTGAAACAGGTGTCCAAAACGGTGGTGCCGGCGGTTGAACCGCTGGGTGTAAACCCCGTTTAAATGCCGGATGGCCATGGCAAGGTTGGCTTCGGGGGTTTCCACGAGAAGATGGTAATGACAAAAGTTAGACGCTACTTCTGAAAACAAAAAGGCCATGAAAATCCTGGAAAAATTGGTAGTTTGAGGTTTGCGAGAACTCAACACCAAACAGGAGGTTTTACATGGCCCACTCCAATCTACTTCAAATTGTCGCCGCCGGGCAACAGAAAGCGGGAACACCCCCGGAATTAGAAGGAGTCGAGAAGATGTTGGTTT
>JASHNQ010000026.1 GCA_030041545.1 candidate division FCPU426 bacterium
CGCGCCAGGTGCCCTTCCTCCAGCCATTCCTCCAACGACGGCGGCATCAGCATCATTTGGTTTCGCTCACAAGGATGGAAGTTATAGGCCACGAAGGTTCCTCCTGAAAATTTTGTTTCCCCTTTCTCTCTCTTACTCCTTTTCCTTTTATTTTCAACCCCTTTTCAGGGGGTTATGCGACAGGCTCTTAAGCAAACAAATACATCAGCAAAAAAACGATCCCCACGGCTAAGCCCCCCACCACCACGACTAAAAGCCAGCGGGGCCAATCCCAATCCCATTTCTGGCGGTTTTCTCCGACCGAGGCCATGGCCCGCCCGTCGTTTTCTAGGATATGGGAGCAGTTTTCAGCGGCGAAGGACTTGGTGCTCCAGACCGCTCCCCAGCATTGCCGGCAAACCGTTTTGCGGCAATGGGGGCAGGCGGCGAAATCCTTGGGATAGAGGGTCAGGGTCGTGTCGCAAACCTCGCACCGCTGGGGATCGCCGATAAACGCCGAATCTTTTTTTCCGTTTTTAACCAAGTTGGATCCCTCACTCAAAGGAAATTTTGAATTTTAAGTTTTAAATTATGGACGATTTTGGGTGGCTTCGCCACCCAAAATCTTGAACGGAACATTTTTAAAGCCGCGCCGCCCTCATTCATGAATCTTGATGATTCACCGTTTTAACGATAGCCGTAAGTATACGGATAATCTTGTCGATGTCCTTCAAATATTCCGAATAATCCCCTTTTACCGCCTGGGTTTCTTGCGGCAATCTTAACCAATAACGGGTGAAAACTTAAAATTCAAAATTTAAAATTCTCACTCCTTGCTCTCCATCACCTCCAGGCCCACCAGCCGGCAGTAGGCGAGGGAAAAAAAATTAAGGACCCTGGAAAACAGTCCGGCGTCCCTTGCGACGCGGCCGCTTAAGAACCGTAAAACCGCCCGGTCCGGCACCTTCCTTTTTTCCTGGGCTTCCATGCGTTTGCGGTAAATCAGCCTGGGGTGAAAACCAATCCAGGCCATGGCGCAAAGCGTGGCCCAAAAGGGCCCGAAACCGGTTCCGAGCCCTTTCACCAGCCGGAAGGCCGCATCACCCATGATCCAAGGCAAAACCTTCAGCAGGTTCCGCCTTTCATAAAAAAG
Organism: candidate division FCPU426 bacterium; assembly: GCA_030041545.1. Taxonomy (GTDB): domain Bacteria; phylum Oederibacteriota; class Muellerivitia; order Muellerivitales; family Muellerivitaceae; genus JAJPJW01. The sequence goes on from JASHNQ010000026.1 coordinate 1,133, forward strand.
CAGGAGGTTGAGCCAACGGTTGCGGGTTTGGTAATAAAGGAGCTTCCATTCGGGCGCATCCGCCACCTCCTCCCCCGTCCCCCGGAAAACCCCGGCGTCGGGGGACCGGCCGGTGGCGCGGTTCAAAAGGCGGAACTTCCAGCCCAGATAAGAAGCCTCCGCCCCCCAAAAATAATCGGCGTCCAAGGGCCCGTCCAGGGCCAGGAATCTCGGGAAAAAAACCGCCCCCTGACAAGGGCAAAAGAGTTCCTGGGGATGGGGAAAAAAACCTTCCACCCGGCTCCCCAGAATATTGAGTGTCCAATGATCCCCCTTCCCATCCCCCTTCGCGTCCCCGCCACCCTCCTTAAGCGGAGAGACCAGAAGGCCGAATTTCGGCCAACTTTTCTGGAAGGCCCCCACGACCCGGCCCAGCCAGTCGGGCGTGACCACGGTCTTGGGGTCCAACAGCGCCACCAAGTGGCCCGTGGCGGTCTTAACGCCCAGGTTGTAGCCCATGGCCGCCCCGAAATCCTCCTGGCATTCCAGGATATGGACTTGGGGATAATTGCTCCTCACGAAAGAAACGCTGGCGTCCCGCGAGGCATTGTCCACCAGGATGATCTCGGAAGGGGGGTAGGTTTGGGTTTTGAGCGAAAAAAGGCAGTGCCAAAGCGCGTCCACGTTGTTGTGGTTGGCGATAACGACCGACACCTTGGGGTTGGAAAGGGCCAATTCGAACTGTTTTTCCATGCGCCGCAAAGCCGGAATTGAAAATTCCGCGCCGGATTCCCTCTCCGTCTCCCCCGCCTCCAGGGCGCTTGGACCACCTGGGGGGGATTGAAAAAGGTTTCGGGACGGCCGTCGCGGCCTGACCGGCGGAGGCAGAGCGAGGGTTTTCGGAAGGGGAGGCCTGGCGCCCGTTTTTCCAGCGGCAACGGTGGATGCCGGGAATCCCGCCGCTTGCCGAGGAAGGGGTGAGGGGACTGGTTCGGCCCTTTGGGGGGTGCCCCCCCGTTTTTTGCGGAAGCGCTTGGGACGGGACGGCGGTTGGGGAAGGCCGCTTCTTTTCCCCCTCTTTTTAGCCATGGGACTGGAGGGCCATTTTGAACGCCGCCAGGGTCTGCTTGGCTGTGTTTTCCATCTGGAACAGGCCCACCCGGGCCCTGCCTTTTTCCCGGAGCAGCTGGCCAAAAGCGGGTTCGTTGACCAACCGGACCAGGGAGCGGGTCCATTCCCCAACGTTGGCGGGGTCGATCATCCAGGCGCCGTCCCCCACCACCTCGGGGATGGCCGCGGCGTTGGAGCAAATCACGGGCGCCCCGCAGCCCATGGCTTCCAGGAGGGGCATTCCAAAGCCTTCCTTGAGGGAGGGGAAAACAAAGGCCTCCGCCCCCGAGTAAAGGGCGGGCAGGTCCTCATCCCCCACGTAATCCAGCCAGCGCACCTTGTCCGCCAGTTGGGGGGAAAGGATGAACTGCATGAAATCCTCCCCAACCCAGCCTTTGGGTCCCGCCAAAACCAGCTGGTGGCCGGCCTGGGTTTTCTGTTTGAACAACAGGAAAGCGTGGACCAGCCTTAAAAGGTTTTTGCGGGGTTCCAGCTGGCCCACGAAAAGAAAATAAGGCTGTTTCAAGCCATAGTGCTCCTGGGCCGCCTTGATCTTGTCGCCGGCTGCGGGTTTATGGAAAACCGGTGGCAGGCCGTGGGGGATGACGCGGACCTTGGTTTCCCCCAGGTGTTTGAAATGCTTCAACATTTCCTGTCGGTTGTATTCCGAGCAGGTAAGGACCAGGTCGGCCTTCTCCTCTTGTTTCTCAAGGCTGGACCCCAGGGTCTTGACCACGTCGGGCGAGGCCAGTTCAGGGTGGGTGAGGAAGGTCAGGTCGTGGACGAAGAGGACTTTTTTGCCTTGTTTTTGGGGGACCGGAAGGTAGTTGGGATAAAAGTAAACATCCGCCGGGCGGCCGATGAGGCTGTCCATGGAGGGGGTGCCCAAGGTATTCCAGGTGAGCTTCAGGGCCGCCAGGGGATAATGGGTGGCGCTGACCGTAACGAAGCGGTTTTCGTTCACCCTCGCCCGCTCCTCAGGGCTAGGGTTGTTCATCCAGACATAGACTTTGTCCTCCTCCAAAACGTGGGACAAAGCCTCCAAGAGGTGGGTCAGGTACCAACCCGCCCCGGTGCGGACGCCCTGGAGACAGGTTCCGTCGATGCCGATGATCATCCGGGGCTCCTTGGGAAATTTCCGGCGAATCCGCTTGCGGTTTGTTAGTATACATGCGCTTCTGGGGTTTTAAATATGGAATCGGCAGAGGCTTCCCATGGACTCCACTCCAAACCAACCGGCTTCTAGTCCTGTCGTCCCGGCGCCCTTCCTGAAAAAATTGTCTTCTTCCTTTCCGGTTTTCTTTTTTGCCGCGCTGTTCTTTCTTTGCAGCGCCGATCTTTTTTGGGCTACCCGCATCGCGGGCTTCAACATTCGGTGGGGCCAAGGGCTGCTCTTGTTGGCGGCCTTGCCCGCGCTAGTGCATTTGCGAAACGGGCTCCAAAACCGTTCGGCTTCGGCCCAAACCCAGTTAAAATTCTTTTCTCACTGGATTCCTTTTTTCCTGGCCTACGGGACCGCGGCCCTTTTCTCCGCCACGCCCCTTTTAACGGGCATCAAGTGGGGATGGGGGCTATTCAACATCGGTTTAGCCGCCTTGGTTTGCCTTTCCCCCCGTTGGGAGGATTCGATCGAGCGCGGTTTCCAATGGGCTGTCCTGGCCATTACCACCTTGGTGTGGCTGGAAGCCTTGGCGATTTATGTCTTCCCCGGATTTACCCATGTCCAGGATATGGGTCCCGGAATGCCCGCTTCGGTTTCCTTTTTTTCAGTCCCCATCGGCTTCGCGCAGGTTTCCTTCCGTTTCATGGATTTCCAGACCTACCGGCCCAACGCTTTTTATTACGAACCCTCTTACGCGGGATGCGCCGTCACCTTCGCCTTTTTTCTCCTGTATTATTTCGATTCCAAAAGGCCCAAAGCCCAATCCGGTTGGTGGCCAGCCGTGGCGGCCAGTTCCATCGTCCTCACCAGTTCCCGTACCGGCATGTTGTCCATACTTATTTTCATCTTCCTGGTTTCAGGCGTTCTGTTTTGGCGGCGCCGTGGGATTACCGTGCAACTTTCCCTGCTCAAATCCGCCGTCCTGGGCGCCCTGCTGATAGGGTTGTTCTGCCTGGCTCCCATGGGTTTTAAATACCTGCAATTCATCAGCGGCCCCTTGGGGGCCGATACCCAGGCCCGCCTCCACCAGGCGGGTTCCAGCGAGGCGAACCGGGTCCTCAACATCCAAGACTGCCTTCGGATTTGGCGGCGGCACCCCATCCTGGGAAACGGCGTCCTGCCCCAAAACGAAGATACGAACAAGGGATTGAGTCAATTTTCAATGGAAACCTGGCTGGAAATCGGTTTGGAATCGGGAATCCTCGGGGTGGCGGCTTTTCTTTTCGCCGT
>JASHNQ010000027.1 GCA_030041545.1 candidate division FCPU426 bacterium
TTCATTTCCAATGCCAAGGCTTGGTTGATCGGGACCCATCATGGAGTGTTGGCAAAGTATCTGGAGCGTTACTTGAGTGAGTACGCTTATCGGTTCAACCGACGCCATGACCCGGAATCCTTATTCCACCGGGCTTTAACCGCTTGTGCCTTGGGAAAACCCATCACAGCACATGTGCTTTGTGCATAGGCATGGAATCTTGAAATAGCTCAAGATCAAATTTTTTGATTTGGTCGTATAGTTTTAAAGGATCGGTCATAATTTTCTGTCAAAGTTGTAATTGACCTTTAGCAACGTCGGACAGTGTAGCCTAAGATTCCTAAATTAATGGTGGTTATTTTACCTATCGTTATCAATCTTTTAATAAAATGACGATCATATTGGTTCAAAATGTTGAGGTTTCAAATGAAAAAGTTCGATGCCCTGGTCGTGGGTGGCGGCCCCGGAGGATACACGGCCGCCCTCCTTTTGGCCCGGCAGGGGAAATCCGTCGCGCTGTTCGAGAAACGGAAGATCGGCGGGTCCTGCCTGCACGTGGGCTGCATTCCCACCAAATTGCTTCAATCGGCCGCCTCCCGTTACGCCACCTTCTTCAAGGAGGGGAGAGCCTGGGGTATCGAGGCCGACAACGTGCGCTTCAATTTCCAGACCCTGCTGGAACGCATCCAAAAGACCATCGCCATCCTCGAACGGGGAATCGCCTCCCAGCTTTCCTCCGCCAAGGTGGAAGTCGCGCAGGGCGAGGCCCGGGTTAAGGCCAAGGACTTGGTGGAATGCAACGGACAGGAATACCAGGGAAGCCACCTGATCCTGGCCATGGGTTCCCGGCCCCGCCATTTGCCGGCTTTTCCCGTGGGGGGCAACACCGTCACCAGCGACGAACTCCTCTCCCAGCCCCGCCTACCGAAGTCGCTGTTGATCGTGGGCGCGGGCGTCATCGGCCTGGAATTCGCCTGCCTCTACGCCCAACTGGGCGTGAAGGTCCGCATGGGGGATGTGCTGCCCAAGCTCCTTCCCAACATGGATGAGGAATTGGGCCAGGTGATCTTGAACTCGGCGCGGAAACTTGGCGTGGAAGTGGAGTTGGGACTTTTGGAGGTCACGCCCAAGGATGAAGAAGCGATCCTGGTATCCGCCGGCCGCGTGGCCAACTCGGACCAGGCGGACGTCGGCAACCTGGGCTTGAGGGCGCCGGGGGGCAAGATCGAAACCAACGGTTTCTTGGAAACCTCGAGGCCGGGTGTTTTCGCCATCGGCGACCTGGCCGGCAAGTATCCCTACGCCCACACCGCCTATGAACACGCCCGCATCGTGGCGTCCTACCTGGCGGGAGGAAAAGAGGAAATGAGCGATTTCAAGGTGCCCCACGTGGTCTTCACCTCGCCGGAAATCGCATCCGTGGGCTATACCGAAACCGAGGCCAGGACCAGGTTCAGGAACGTGAAAACCATCAAGCACAACTTCGCGGCCAACAGCAAGGCCCGCATTTTGGGGGAGATCGGCGGGTGGTCCAAGACGGTTTACGACGGCGATTCGGGGGTCATCCTGGGCGTGCACGTGACCGGTCCCGAGGCCACGGACCTCATCGGCGAAGCCTGCGTTCTGGTTTCCCAGAAAATCACCCTTGAGCAGTTAAATAGGGTCGTTCATCCGCACCCTACCTTAAATGAGATTTTTGGAACACATTGAGCAGAAGCCATTTCATAAATGGCTTCTGCCAGAGAGTTTGTGCCTTCGTGGCTAAAAATCTTTTTGTTAAAGCCTTTCCCCCTTTTGCCGTTAGAAATCCTTGTGGTGGTATCCCGCCAAAGGCTAAGATAAGGCCTGAAGGAGTTCATTGGATGAAGACGATGTCCGGTTTATTTCTCTTTTTATTCTTGGCGGTTCCCGTTCTCGCGGATCCTCCACTGCAGGTGGTTTACAGCAGCGGCTCCACCACGACCTTCAAATGGACTTGGCCCTACCATCCGGTGCGCGTCTATACCGCGGTCCAAACCCAGCCCTACTCCACCACCGGCCGCGCCCTGGCCTTAGGGGTGGACGCCTCCAAGTACCGGTTCTACTACCCTGAAAGAACCTGCCGCAATGAATGGGGCTATTTCTTCCCGAAGGGCGTGAAGCTTTGCCCCCGCCGCCCAGCCATCCTTTTCGGGCCGCCCGCCGCCTATTCCGAGATCATTTACCAGAAATAGGGCACTGTTCGCCCTAGAGCCCCGGGTTCTCTTTTCGATTTTTAAAGTTTAAAACCCCGTTTAAAGACAGAACAGGTTGGGTTATTTCTACAATTTTGTTAGAGAGCTCCGCCAGGTTGTTTCTCCCCAGCCTCCAAAATCCGGACCTTCCAACGGTTTGTCCTTCAAAAATCTTTCCGGTTTTTCCTTCCATCCATCCTTTTCCCTTCCGGACCACGTTTTTCCCATTGGTATAACATTTGCTTTAGTTTCCACCGGGCTTCCGAGCGCCCAAAAACCCGTGGAATAGGGAAGTCGGGAATGTTCCGAAAGTTCAAGTTTGAGGAATCGATTTACGCCAAGTTGCAGGAAATCCCCCTGTCTACCCGGTACAAGCTGGACCGTGTGGGCATCCGTATGGGTGTTAAAAGCTGGAACCGCCTTTCGGCCGAGGAAAAACGGGTCCTTTGCCACCTTTCGGTGCGAAGCCAGGGCGAGATGGAATGTTATAAGGAATACCTCCTTTACCTGCTGAACCGCCTGAAGGAAAAGCCCGAATGGCTGGACCCGGAAACAGGGAAAAAGGAAAGGGCCCAGTGGGAAAACCTCAGCCGGATACCTGAAAGCGTGTATTTAAAGGTTCTTTCCCTGAAGGGCCTGATGACCCCCGTGGAATGGATAAGGCTGGACGACCTGGAGCGCTACGCCCTCTTCCGCCTTTCCGCGGAAAAATACGGGGATACCCTTTTCAGCAAGGCCTTGGAGGAATTCCTGGGCCTTTCCACGGCCAAGCCGGCCTGAACCCGGTAAAAGTTTTGAGGCAAAATCCCCATATTTTTAATGGGTTCCCCGTCTTGACGCCCACTTGTTACCAAACCGGGAAACGCTTGTAACAAAAGATTAACCTGGTTTTGGGAGCATCTTTCCAAGCCATGCCGACCCCATGCCCTTTCAACACCCACTTCCACGCCCGAGTTGTCCATCCTGGAGGAGGAGTTATGTTGAAACTGGACCGATATTCGGAGAGCATTTTGTTCCAGTGCGACCGGTGCCAGCATGTGGGGGAATTGTTCACCGACGTGGTGGAGGATGAAGGCTCCTTTTACTGCTGGGGCTGCCTGGGAGAAATGAAAAACAAAAAGACGAAAAAGGGGGAGGTGAACCCAAAAACCTATGCCCACTCATGAAAACTCCGCCGTGGAGACGGCCCTCGTCCGTTGCGAGGGTTGCGGGACCGAGGCTGATTTCCGGTCCATATTCACCGAGGAAAGCGGGAGCCATTACTGCCTGGCCTGCTGGCTGGACAAGGGCAACCGCAAAGCCTCAAACCGCAAAATGACGCTCGTTGAGCTGTAAAAAAACCTAAAGTTCCTTAAGAATTCCAAATCCACGATCGGGTGGGTCTGGAATTTTTTTTGCCCGCCTAAATCTGGATCTTCGAGAAAAGATAGCCTCCCACCACCAGCAGGAAAGCCGAGCTGAGGCTTAACACCGCCAGATCCAGACCCCACCCGTAAAAAGAAGCCAGGCCCAGCGACATCCTCAGGCCGTCCACTCCGTAAGAGAGCGGGTTCAAGGCGGTCACCAAGGCCATGCCCCTGGGCAGCCCCTCCAAGGGGAACATGGCGCCGGACAGGAAAAAGAGCGGCATCACCAGGAAGTTCATGATCAGGGGAAAACTTTGCATGTCGTTCAACTGCGAGGCCAGGGCCGTGCCGAAGGCCGTGAACAAGACGGCGATGAGGAACATGAAAACCAGCGTCAGGGGCAAGGCCTTGAGCTCGGGCCGGAAACCGAACAGGCAGGCCAGGCCGAACACGATGACCCCCTGGAACAGGGCCACGGTGGCGCCGCCCAAGGTGCGCCCGATCATGATATGCAGGCGCGGAACGGGCGCCACCAGGGTCTCCTTCAGGAAGCCGAACTGGCGGTCCCAAATGATCTCAATGCCCGCGAAAACGCTGGTGAAGAGGATCGCCATGGAAATGACCCCCGGCGCCAGGAACTGCAGGTAATCCCCCCGGCCCGCCTGGGAGTAAATCTTGCCGAATCCGAACCCGAAGGCCAAAAGGAAGATCAGGGGCTGGCCCAGGGAGCCGATCATTCGGGGCTTGGACCGGAAATAACGCTTCAACTGCCTCAGCCACATGATGTAAATGGTGCTCATCAAAACTCCTTAAAAATTAAAACAAAGACGGTTTTACCACCAAGAACACCAAGCTCACCAAGGAAGGCAAAAAAACGATTCAAATCATTTTCCTTCCAGCCTTTCGTCGTTCTTGGTGTACTTGGTGACCTTGGTGGTTAAAAAGTCTTTTCTTCTTTAGCGCCTCCACATTTTCCGGGCCATGCGCAGGTGCTCGATATCCGAGGCTTCCTCGTCCCGCAAGGAATGGCCGGTCAGGCGGATGAAGGCCTGTTCCAGGGACTTGGCCCGGGCTTTTTTCTTGAGGGCCGCCGGCGTCCCCCGCGCCAGGATGCGGCCGTGGTCGATGATGGTGACCTGGTCGGCCACCCGCTCGGCTTCCTCCATGTAATGGGTGGTGAAGAAGACCGTGATGCCCTCGCGGCGGTTCAGGTTCTTGATGTAACTCCAGATGTGGTTGCGGGTCTGGGGGTCCAATCCAACGGTGGGCTCATCCAAGAATAGGATCAAGGGGTGGTGCAGGAGACCCCGGGCGATCTCCAGGCGGCGCTTCATGCCGCCGGAGAACTGCTTGACCAGGTCGCCCCGCCGGTCCCAGAGCTCCACCACCTTCAGCAGTTCCTCGACGCGCTTTTTCCTCAGGCCCGGCGGCACCTTGTACAGCACGCCGTGGAATTCCATGTTCTCCCAGGCCGTCAGTTCGTCGTCCAGGCTGGGGTCCTGGAACACGATGCCGAAGGTGCGCCGGACGCCCGCCTGGTCGGCGGCGGGGTCGTGGCCGTCCAGGAGCACGCGGCCGGAGGTGGGTTTCAAGAGCGTGGTGAGCATCTTGATGGAAGTGGTCTTGCCCGCGCCGTTGGGACCGAGAAACCCGAAAATCCTCCCCTTCTCCACCGAGAAGGAAATGCCGTTCACCGCCGTGAATGGACCGAACTTTTTGGTGAGGTTTTCCACTTCGATAATGGGCTTGGGCATGGCGGCTTTTTTAGCATAAAGGGCGTCTGGAAGCCAAGGGGAAACGCGGTTAATCCCCTTTCCAGGACAGGGCCGCGGCCTTCTTAAAAGCATTCCCCGGCTTCGGCCGCGCGGTTTTGGATTTTCAGGCAAACCCCCAGGTCGTCATACAAATGGGCCGCCGGGGACCCCAAGCGGATGGCATTGCGGTAGGCTTCGGTGGCTTGGATGAAATAATCGTTCAAAAACTTGAAAAATCCCTTTTTCTCCCAATAAACCGCCGTCAGGAAACGGTCTTCCGGGAACCGCTCCCCCAAAGACGAACGAACCTCCAAGGAAGCCTGCCATAACTGGGTGGGCCGCCTGTTTTTTATATCGAAGTCAATCTCGCGGTAGATTTCATCCGCTTCCCTCCAAATGCTCCAACATCGAGGGCAGGATTTGGGAGGTTGGAACTCAATTGAGCAAGTCCAGCGAGGCAGCCTGGCCCTTTTTTGAGTTGCTTAGAAAGCAACGGATATATTATAAAATGTCTGCCGTGTAAAGAATTTATATGAAAACCACAAAAACGATCTTAGCTCTGTTTTTAATGGCGCTCGTAAGCCTCCTTGCGGTTCCAGCGGCACGGGCCATTCGTCCCTTGTATTCTCCTTTTTCCGTGGTTGCGGGAACCCTATGTGCCTCCGGTTTTCAGGATGGAAGTTTTAACACGGCCCGTTTTAACCAGCCCCTGGGCTTGACGTTGAGCGATGATGGGTCCCGGCTTTTCGTCGCCGATTCCCTCAACAACCGCATCCGCGTCATCCACCTCGACCAAAACAACGAGGTTGGCACCGTCGCCGGTCAGGGCGCGCCGGGGAATTCGGATGGCCCATTGACTCTGGCCCAATTCCACGAGCCCCGGGGGATCCTTTATCTTCCGGGCGATTATTTGGCGGTCAACGATTTTGGGAACCAAAGCCTTCGTTTTGTGGACTTGAAAACGGGGATGGTGACGACTTACCGGGGTGGCCCCGTCCGCCTGGACGGATCCGATGCCCCCCGCCCGAACGCCACGCCCACCCCGGCCCTCAAGCCGCCGGTCTTGTTGAATGGGATCAAGGATATGGCCTACCTTCCCAAGGCCCATTCGATCCTGTTCACCCAGCCCGAAGCGGGTGTTTTAAATGCGTTGAATTTGGGGACGGGTCAAATAACCGCGGTCCTGAAAGACAACGCCCAGCTTCCCCATCCCTCGGCCTTATGGATCCAAGACGACAAGATTTACGTGGCCGACATGGATTTGCTAAATGTTTTCTCCATGGACTGGAAAAACGACGCGGTGACGGATATGCGGCCGGCGGGAAGCCCGGCGGATAAGGTGCTTTCCCTTACCTTCAGTGACAATACCCTTTATGGCCTTTTGAAAAAGGACGGCTATCCGGCCGAGCGGTTCCTCTTGGACAAGCGTTACGAGAAGGACGACGGGTCCAACGGATTGGTGGGTTTCAACAACGGTTTTGGCGACAACGTTCCCCCCGATAAGTTTTGGTACGAATCGATCCAACCCAACAGTCCTTGGGCTGGGTTTGTTCCCGATCCATCGGGCAAACGTCAATTCTTTTTCTCCATACCCAGTATGCACCTCGTCGTTTCGCTCCGGGACCGGTTCGGGAACGGCGGCAGCGTGGGATTGTCCTTGGGCGGGGAATATCCGGCTGATAAACCCAAAAACACCTATCGGATCCTGTTGGTGGGGGCTTGCCTGGTAACGGACACCGATGATTTTATTCTTCAAACCGAAACCCATCCCACGGCCACGGGCAAAACTTCCGTCATTCCCTGGAACTACTCTTTCGCTCCCCAAGTGGAACGGGAACTGAATTTCCGGGCCGCCCTGGATGACAATCCCATGAATTATGAGTTCTTAAATGCCGGCCACCACGGGGACCTTCTGTTTTATCCCAACGTTGAGCTGCCGGATAAAGTTAAAAAACTCGACATCGATCAGGTGATCATTTTCTGCCCGAACTCTGACTTCCCCGCCTATTATTATTACTACCAATATAACTTGACCCCCGACGGTATTCCCCAGACTCCCCCGAATATGGAATATGCTTTAAAGCCCCCGTTGGAGAGGATCCCGGATGGCTTGCCCCGGCAATTTTATGATTACTGCAAGGAGCATCATTGGGTGGTGGTCAATGGAAACAACCTTTCATTCAACGACGCCGCGATCGCGGCCGATCCGAAAGCCCACGACATGTCCCTGGAATTTTGGGGAAAACCCTGGGATTTGCTGAATCGCAAGTTTTCCAGCATGCGAACGTCGGGTGGCCAACCCGTGAAACTGTTAATTCTCTTGGGCTATGAAGGTACGCATACACCCGACAACTATAGCCCCGATTTGTTTAAAGAAGTGGCCCGGAAGTACCATATCCCTATCTTGGACTTAATACCCTACGAGAATGCCCTGAATTTTTCTTATTTTCCCATGACCAGCACAGGACATTTGGATCCCAACGGAGCCGTCTTTATGGGGAAGTTATTGGCCCGCCTGCTCCCGGATGAAAACCTGATCCCCTGGCCCACCCCCGAAAAAACACCCGCCAAGTAAAGCCATAACACAAAGAAGGCGCCTGATCTTTCATCCGCCTATGCCATGTCCGCCAGCCGGTGGTTCGGGCACTTGCGGGCCGTGTAGTCCTTATCCCAGGCGGTCTTGAAGAGGATGACGGGGCGGTTTTGTTTGTCCTTAGTCCTCAGAACCGAAACCGGCGGGTCGAAGGCGGCGGGGTCACCGATGAGCCAGGCGCTGGCCACATAGGGCAGAAGCTCCAGTTCGGTGTCCACGCCATACTCGGCCTTCAGGCGGTACTGCAAGACGTCGAACTGCAGCCGGCCCACGGCCGCCACGTAAAAGTCCAGCTCGTCCCAGCTTTTGAGCATCTGCACCGTGCCCTCGGCCGTCATCTGCTCCACCCCCTTGTCGAAAGACTTGCGCTTGGCCACGTCCTTGGGCCGCACCCGCGCGAAGATTTCAGGCTGGAAGGAGGGCAGGGGCTTGAAGTTGAAGCCGCCGGAGAGCGAGATCGTGTCGCCGATGGCGAAGACCCCGGGGTTGATGACGCCCACAATGTCGCCGGGATAGGCCACGTCCAGGGTGCTGCGGTCGGCGGCCAGCATGGTATGGGGCCGGGACAGGCGCAGTTCCCGGCCCAGGCGGTGGTGCTTGACCACCAGGTCCTTCTCGAACCGTCCGGAGCAGACGCGCAGGAAGGCCGTGGAATCCCGGTGCTTGGGGTTCATGTTGGCTTGCAGCTTGAAGACGTAGGCGGAAAAGGGCGTCTCAACCGGGTCGATGGTGATCTCGCCGTTGGGCGTGTCGGCCGGGCGCGCGCTGGGTGGCGGCGCCATTTCCACGAAGGCGTCGAAAAAAGGCTCCACGCCGAAGTTGGTCAGGGCCGAGGCGAAAAAGACGGGGGTTACCTTGCCCTTCAGGAATTCCCCGTGGTCATAGGGGTTGCCCGCCACCTCCAGTAGTTCCAGGTCGTGGTGCAGCTTCCCCCAAAGGCCTTCCGAAACGTGGCTTTTGACGCCGGGGTCGGAAAGGGGGATCCGCTCGACCGCCGCCTTGGCCGCGCCGCCCACGGAGGTCTTGGTGAAAAGCAGGAGTTCCTTGGTGCGCCCCTCCTTCGTCGAGGCTCCGGAGGGCAGGCGGTCCACCACGCCCACGAATTCGCGGCCCGAGCCCACGGGCCAGTTGACGGCCGAGGAATGGATGCCCAGCACTTCCTCCACCTCGTGCATCAGGTCCAGGGGTTCGCGGCCGGGCAGGTCCATCTTGTTGATGAAGGTCATCACGGGAATGCCGCGAAGGCGGCAGACCTCGAAAAGCTTCCTCGTCTGGGTTTCCACGCCCTTGGCCGCGTCAATCACCATAATGGCGCAATCCGCGGCGGTGAGCGTCCTATAAGTGTCCTCGGAGAAGTCCTGGTGGCCCGGCGTGTCCAACACGTTGATGATGGCGTCCTTATAAGGGAACTGCATGGCCGAGGCGGTGATGGAAATGCCCCTCTCCTGTTCCATGCCCATCCAATCGGACACCGCCACCTTGCCGCCCTTCCTCCCTCGCACCATTCCAGCGGTCTGGATCATTCCGGAATAAAGGAGGAGCTTCTCGGTGAGGGTGGTCTTTCCCGCGTCCGGGTGGCTGATGATGGCGAAGGTGCGCCGCTTGGCGACGGCGTTTTTGATTTCGTTGGATAAGGCAAGGTCTAACATAGGGGCGGTATCTTAGCAAAATTCTTTGGTAATATTCGGTCGATATGGGATAAATGAATCGGGTAGGATAAGGGTGCTCAAGGAAACCTTGGGGGGAACTCATGAAAACCGCTAAAGAAGAAGTCAAGGAAATGCTCAAGAAAATACCAGATGACGCCACTTTTGAGGACATTCAATACCATATCTACGTTCGGGAAAAAATCGAGCGCGGCCTAAAGGAAGTACGCGAGGGAAAAACCATCAGCCACAAGGAAATGAAACGTAGGATGGCTAAGTGGCTTGGGAAGTAAGGTGGGCTCCCAACGCCGCAGATGACTTGGAAAAGGCCGTTGCCTATATCGCCAAAGATTCACCCTTATATTCTTCGGCTTTTGCCTATAAGGCAATGGAGGCAGCGGACTCTCTTGAGAAATTAGCAACGCGTGGCCGTGTCGTTCCCGAATTCCGGGACCTCGTTGTTCGTGAGCTTTTCGTGATGAATTACCGCCTCATATACCAAATAACTCCAAAAACTGTTTTTATCCTCGGCTTTATCCATGGGTCACGGGATCTATGGGCTCTTTGGAAAAGCGAAAAGAGAAAAGGGAAATAATGCGCGAAACCTTTTGCCTGAAGTGGGACCGGGAACACGGCGCCAAGCTGGTGGATTTCCACGGCTGGAACATGCCGGTGTCCTACGCCAAGGGGATACTCGCCGAACACGAGGCCACGCGCGCCTCCGCCGGGCTCTTCAACATCAGCCACATGGGGCGGCTGCGCATTTCTGGTCCCCAGGCCTACAAGTTCTGCCAATACGCCTTCACCAACGACCTTTCCAAGGTCAACATCGGAAGCGCCCTTTACGGTTTCCTCCTCAACGACAAGGGCGGCATCATCGACGACGTCATTGTCTATAAGGAAGCCAACGACCGGTTTCTCTGGATCATTAACGCGGGCGGGCGCGAAACGGACGTGGAGCACCTGAGGCGCCTTTCAGCGGGCAAGGACCTGAGGATGGACGTGCTCTCGGATGAGACGGCGCTTTTGGCCCTGCAGGGCCCCCAGGCGGACGCGGTCTTGAAGCGGCTGGTGAAGGACGCGGACTTGGATAAGGTCCCTTACTTCGGATTCGGTCGGGGAACGGTCCAAGGCAAGGCCGCCTTTATCATGGCCACGGGCTACACCGGCGAAGACGGCTATGAGTTGATGGTGGACGTGAAGGACGCGCCGGCCATTTGGGAGCTCTTGGTTTCCCAACCGGAGGTCAACCCCTGCGGCCTGGGCGCGCGGGATTCCCTGCGCCTGGAAGCGGGCCTGCCGCTCCACGGCAACGACATCGACGAAACCACCCAGCCCTACGAGGCGGGCCTGGGTTGGGCGGTGAAGATGGACAAGGAAGGCGGGTTTTTCGGGCGGGAAGCGCTGAACCCTTCGACAGGCTCAGGGCAGGCAAAACCCTCCCGCAAACTCATTGGCTTGACCTTGGAAGGCCAAAATATCCCACGTTCCCATTACAAAGTGGTTTCGGAAGGGAAGGAAGCCGGGGAAGTGACCAGCGGTGTTTTTTCCCCCACCCTCAAAAAAGGCATCGCCTTGGCCTACGTCCAAACCGAATTCCTGGACAAGCCCCTGGCCATCGACATCCGCGGCAAAGCCGTCCCCGCCGCCGTCACCAAACCGCCCTGGGTGCGGCATGTCACCAAGGCTAAGGCAAAATAATTTTTATTTTTTTAGCGTAATTTGGTGAAAGTGGTAGTTTATTTAATGAGAACATTGAAATTGGGTTTAAGAAACAATTTTTAAAAAGAGGACTCCATTGATTGTTTCACGGGTTATTTTAAAAAACTGGAAAAATTTTCAACATGTTGATGTTCGTCTTGGCGAAAGAATGTTTATTGTTGGTCCGAATGCATCAGGCAAGTCTAACTTTTTGGATGTTTTTCGCTTTCTTTCAGATTTGGCCAAAGACGGTGGGGGATTACAAAAGTCGATTAAAGAGAGGGGTGGAGTCTCAAAAGTACGTTGTCTTGCAGCCCGTCAAGACCCTGATATTGAAATAACAGTTCATCTATCCGAAGACGGTAGAAAAGAATCACTTTGGAAATATTCACTGGGAGTTAAACAAGAATTAACCGGTTCTCGAAGATTGTTCATTAAGTATGAAACTGTTTGGCATAAGGATAAGCTTGTTTTAAAAAGGCCAGGCCCAGATGATGAAAAAGATCCTGAGCGTCTTAGACAAACCCACCTTGAACAAATAAATGCTAATTCAAATTTTAGAGAGATAGCAAAATACTTCACTTCTATTTCATATCTTCATATCGTGCCTCAACTTTTGAGGTATTCAAATTTCTTTTCCGGACCAGGTGTTCCAGGTGATCCATTTGGAATGAATTTTCTAGAAAAAGTTTCAAAAACGGCGAAGAATACCAGAAGCGCAAGGCTAAAGAAAATAGAGAGAGCATTAAGGGTAACAGTTCCACAATTAAAAGAATTTAAACATATTAATGATGAAAGAGGAATTCCGCATCTAGAAGCTATTTATGAGCATTGGAGGCCCAAAGGTGCGAAACAACGTGAAGATCAATTCTCAGATGGTACTTTAAGACTTATCGGATTGCTCTGGTCATTGCTTGATGGAGAATCGTTATTGCTTTTAGAAGAACCAGAACTTTCATTAAATTCCGGTATTGTTCGTAGATTGCCTTCACTTATTTATCGCTTGCAAAGATTGAAAAAAAGACAAGTGATCATAAGCACTCACAGTGCAGATTTATTGGCCGACAATGGAATTGAGCCCGAATCAGTTTTGCTTTTGATTCCAACGAACGACGGAACGATTGTTAGTGAAGCGGCTTCTATACAAGAAATTAGTGATTTACTTTCTAATGGCATGAACATAGCCGATGCGGTTTTGCCCTACACAGCCCCTAAAAAAATTGAACAATTAGACTTCTTCGAATGAGCGAAAAAAGTTCAAAATTGAATATAGTTGTTGAAGACTTTTTAAGCGAAACTGTTGCCCGCAAACTTATTAGGGAGTTTGGCGGGCGATATGAAGTTAGTCAATGCTTTGGGAAAAAGGGGTTTCCTTTTATCAAAGCTAATTTGCAAGCATTCAATAATTCCTCCAGAATTAATCCTTATTTGATCCTTACAGACTTGGACGATAAAAGGTGCGCTCCGTCATTAAAAAAAGATTGGTTTACTTTTGAAAAGAGCAAAAGTCTATTGTTTAGAGTCGCAGTTAAAGAGGTTGAGACATGGTTATTAGCGGATAGGATGTCCTTTTCTAAATATTTTGGCGTAAGTGAAAGAGAGATTCCAGAAAAGGTCGAAACTATTATTGATCCAAAAAAATTTGTAACTGATTTAGCTAAGAAATCGAAAAAACAGAAATTGAAAGAAGCGGTGGCCCCTAGAGAAGGAAGCACAGTCAAAGTTGGACCTGACTACAATGGCGCAATGTCACTTTATGTTGAAAAACACTGGAAACCAGAAACGGCAAGTCGATTTTCTAACAGTTTGAAAAGAGCAATTGGATGCTTAAAAAGTTTTCATGGCACGGATCATTAAATTAAACTCGGTTAGGTGACGAGCTTGATTTCGCAGTGGAGGATTTCGCCAATTTCGGTTCTCATGCGGTTTTAATCCTTAGCTAAAGCATCAGGAGATTAGCTGGCTATGAGAATTCGATTCTTAATCTTCAACGTACTGTGTTTGTGGGTTGCGGCTTGCGTGCCGCGGGCCCAAGTACACCCTGCCCTCGTGGAAGACACCCTCTATTTCGGCCTCTCCACGCCCCAGGGGCCGGTGACGCCGGACCAATGGAATGACTATTTAAGCAAGGAAGTGACCCCCCGGTTTCCGGACGGATTGACCAGCTGGGACGCGAAGGGACAATGGAAGGATTCCTCAGGAACCATCGGCAAAGAGCCCACCAAGGTCCTCCTGCTGATCCATCCCGATAATCCCACCGAAGACAGGGCCATCCAGGAAATCATCAATATTTATAAAAGCGAGTTCCACCAGGAATCGGTGATGCGGGTGAGGAGCCGTCCGGACGTGTCGTTTTGAAAAACAAAAAAGGGGTCCTAGAGGACCCCTTTTTTGTTCAAGAATCGGTACAAAATTTGCTTTCAATGTTTTCACCCTCTCCCGCAAGGGGCGAGGGTTTGGGTTAATTTTGTGTGCCAGCGGCAGGAGTTGCCGCCGTGTCCGCCGGAGTGGCTTCCACGGTGGGAGCGGCCGCGGGCTTTTTCCTGGCCCCGCCCACGATGCTGACTTTTTCCATCTTGTCCCCGACCTGGATCTGCTCCACGTAGTCCATGCCCTTCACCACTTGGCCGAACACGGCGTACTTGCCGTCCAAGGCGGGTTGGTCGTCCAGGCAGATATAGAACTGGCTTCCCGCCGAGTTAGGATCGTTCGTGCGGGCCATGGCCACCGCGCCTTTCACATGCTTTTGCGTGTTGTTCCAGCCGTTATCCGAGAACTCGCCCGGGATGGTGTAGCCGGGCCCGCCGCTGCCGTCTCCGTTCGGGTCCCCGCCCTGGGCCACGAAGCCCGGCACCACGCGGTGGAAGGTGAGCCCGTCATAGAACCCCTTACGCGCGAGCTTGATGAAATTGGCCACGCTTTTGGGGGCGTCCTGGGGATAAAACTTGATGACGATCTCCCCGCCCTTGGCCAGCTTGATGACGGCGCGCAAATTGGACGCGCTGCTCTCCTGGGCCAATAAACCGGAAGCGACCAGGCAAAAGCCCATCACTGCAACGGCCATCAACATTCGTCTCATAGGACTTCTCCGTGAAAATGGAATTGAAACCGATCCGCACAAAGGAAGGGGCAAGATAGACCAAGGGCGGGCTTTCGGCAAGCCCCGGGAGGTGAGGCGGTTGAAAAGCTCCCCTGAAGCGCCGTTTTAACGCCCTGCTTTGCCTGTTCCGCCGGCTCCCGCGGTTGAAAAGGGCCTCCATTCTGGGAAAATCAGTCTTTAAGGTGCGCTGGCACGTCTATATTTCAATCATTTAACGATGGAGGAATGCCCTTATGGCCGCTCCCATATTCTTATTCTTTTTCACCCTCTTCTTTTACCTACGCACCCTCTGCGCCACCTTCAATATCAACGATTCGGGCGAGACCATCGTGGACAGCGACCTTTTGTCCATCGCCCATTCGCCCGGCTATCCCCTGCACACCCTTTTGGGAAGGATATTCTGCCTTCTTCCCCTCGGCCAGCCCATGTTCCGACTCACCTTCGGTTCCGCGCTCATGGGTGCGGCCGCGGTGACCCTGCTCTACTTGATCTCAAGGAAGGTCTTAACAAGGATAGACACCCCTCACCTACCCGTCTCCCTAAAAGCTCTCATAGGGGAAAGCCCCTATGTACCCATCAAAACCACGGCGCAAGGGGCGAGGGAAATGGAAGACAAAACCCGCCTAAACATCGAAATCCCGGCGCTTTTCAGCGCCCTGGTTTTCGCCTTTTCCTACCAGCATTGGTTCCAAGCCGGCGGGGCCAAGGGAAGCATCTACACCTTGAACACCCTCCTGGCGGCCTCAACGGTCCTGGTTCTCTTGAAGATGAGGGAGCCGGGCTGGTTCAAGCGTGGTTTCGCGCTCTTCGCGTTTTTCCTGGGACTGGCCCTGTCCGTGCACTGGGAAACCCAGGCGGTGCTCCTGCCCGCCTATGCCTGGCTTCTTTTTTCCGCGCAAAACCGGGTGGGGCTGGGAGAGATTTTCGGGAACCTGCTGCGTCCCTTTGATCTGTCTTCGGGCCTTCGAAAGTTGGGAGGGGCTTTCAGCGGCAAGGCTGGCTGGGCGCGCACGGTGGCGTTACTCCTGCTGCCCCTTTCCACCTACCTTTACCTGCCCCTGCGCTCGGCCACGGGGCCGGCCATCAACTGGTGGGACCCGAAGACCTTCAGCCATTTCCTCACGGTGGTCACGCGGGGTAACTACTCGGGGGTGGCCGGGGGATGGTCGTGGGAGACGGTCCACCGCAACTTCGCGCGTTTTTGGCTGCACGCCCACGACCAATGGGGCGCCGGCGCCACCTACCTTCTCTTCGCCCTGGCCTTAGCGGGCCTGGCCTGGATGTGGCGTCAACGCAGGGTGGACGCCGCGGCTTTCCTCCTGTTCGCCGGAGGGGTTTTCGGCGGCGTCGTGTTCTACACGCCCTCCCGCGCCGGATACGAATGGACTTTGGATAATTTCTTCACGCCGGTTTTTCTGGCCCTCGCCCTTTTCGCCGGTGCCGGGCTTTCCATCCTATTCCGGGCATTCTCCGGGTTCCGCTTCCACCGGCTGGCGGCGGCCGGGCTCGGCGCGGCCTGCCTAGGGATCGCCCTCACTCCCCTCGCCCTGAACTACCACTCCGACGATCAAAGCGCCTACACGGTTTCCTACGACGAGGGCCTGAATATGCTCAAGACCGCGCAGCGCAACGGTGTCATCCTGTGCAACGGCGACATCGACATCCTGCCCCTTTGGTACCTGCAACTGGTGGAGGGCAAAAGGCCCGACGTGGCCAGTTTCACCACCCAATTCGCGGGCATGGAATGGTACCGGGACGACATCACCCGCCGATGGCCTTCCTTGGAGACCTACGCGCAAGGTAACGTGCCCCCCTGGACCGCCGTGGGGGAGATGGTGCGGCAGCACGGCCAGGAGAGGCCCTTTTACACCACCAACATCGACTTTCCCTCGGGAGATACGGGTTGGCTAGGCCATCCTTCTCCCTGGCTGCCGGACGGCCTGTTGTGGCGGCTTCCGCAGACCCAGGGGCAAAATTTCGCCTTTGACACCGCAAGGGTCGACGAACTCTGGTCCCAATACGAACTACGCAACCTGCAGCCGGGGGAGAGGAAATACTGGGACGATTACACCGACGTCATGAAGGATTCCTACGGCCAGGCCTGCTCCTTCACCGGGGATTTCGCCATGGCCAGCCGCCTGCCGGAGGTGGCCCAATGGAGCTACGAGAAAGCCCTCCAATACCGTCAGCCCCAAACTCAGGGCTTCACTTACCTGAAATTAGCCGAATCGCAAATGGCCTTGGGACGCCCCGTGGACGCCATTGGCAACTACCAGCAGTCCATTGAAAGGGAACCCCACAGCCCCGATCGGCCTTACTTTTACGCCCCCTACGCCTACGCGCGGCTGGGGGACGCCTTTTTCATGGAGAAGGATTACGCCAGCGCCGGGGACGCCTACCGGGCTTCGTTAAAGATCGACCCCCAGCAAAAACAGGCTTTGGAAGGCTTACAGCGGTTGAACCAGCTTTTGGGGAGATCCTGAGACGGGAAACTTCAAAACGTTCCCTTTTCCAGTGTGATGCCGGACCAGGTTTCCCGCCGGATCACGCCGGAAGCTTCTTGGGCGTTTTGAAAGTCATGGGAATCCAGCTGATCCAGGATGGCGCGGGGGTCAGGGGTTTCATAGGCCACGATCACGCTATCGGGATTCCCGGACAGGCGGTAGAGGCTTTCATTACCGGCATGGAATATCCAACGGTTATCGGCCTCAAAACTTTTTTCCCAGGCGCCGTAATCCCGGAACTCATAACGCACCACCACCAAGCCGCCGCCCGTTGATTTGGCAGGGGTACCCCGGCCCAGCTTCACGTCCACTCCCGCCCACATCAGCGGCAACCCGAGTCCCGCGCCCACGCAAGCAATATGGAAACTGGAGGACCGGATATAGTCCACGGCCTTTTCCAGGTCGGAACATTGGAAGGCCAGGATGTAGGTCTTGGGGTCTTGGAGGTCGCGGCTGATGCCATAGGCGGTGAAACCCTGCGACTTTAAAAGGCCGGGCTTCAGGAAGGCCTTCTTGAAATCATCGATGTCGCAGACCTGCTGGCGGATAAAAATCGTTCCTTGCACGGCCGAAGGGGGAGGCCCCGGCGGTTTACAGCCAACCGCGGCGGCTACGCAAGTGAGGGCGATGAAACAGCGAAGCCCTTTCATGGGAATTTCTCCTTAGGAGGGGGATCCACCCCCTTTCGTTAATAAGCCGGGAAGTTCCGCCAGGTTACGCAGGACAGGGACGCCGGTTTCCCGGCCGTCCCATTGGCTTTTGCGGTCCAGCCAGATTCCGCGCATGCCGGCCGCCTGGGCCGCCAAAGCGTCGGTTTGAAGGCGGTCGCCCACGTAAACGCAGTCCTTCAACGCGGCCCCGGCTTCGCGGGCGGCCAGCTCAAAGATGGCCTTGTCCGGTTTGGAGCAATCCACTTCCCGGCTGATGATGACGGTGGATAAATAGGGGCCGAGGCCCAGTTTTTGGATTTTGGAACGCTGTTGTTCCCCCACGCCGTTGGTGATCAAGCCCAGCTTGTGCCCTTGAAGCGCTTGTAAACAGGGGAGGGCATCCGGGAAGAGCCTCCAGTTTTCCTCGTAGGTTTGGACATAGACCCTGAAACGGGAATCCGCCTCGGCGTCAGGCAGAGAAGCGGAGAATATTTCCCGCATCCGACCCCGGCGCGACTGGGTATGGTTCAATTCGCGGCCTTCCTCGCCCGTTTGGAAATATTTCTCCCCGACTTCATGCCAGCGTAGGAGAAAAGATTTCAGGTCTTCGTTGAAAGAAGAACGGAAAGTTTCGTAGAACTTCGTAGCCCCGGCCTTAGCAGCGGTGCTATGGTCCAAAAGCGTATCGCCCAGGTCAAAGAAAACGATCAAGCGGATAACTCCGGTTTATAAAATGGCGCAGGCCTCGGCGGCCAGCCAGAAAACTTTTTCACGCGCCCTAATTTGTCGAGGCCATGCTCGGTCATCATGTTTGTCCCCGCTTAGGTCGTCGCCGCTGTAGAGGATCTGGGCGAACTGGACCTTGCGGAATTTTCCCACGGCGAAGAAAGCCGAGCATTCCATTTCCACCGAGATGCAGCCCTCCGAGCGCCGCAGGTTGATCTTGGCGGGGGTTTCGCGGAAGAAGCCGTCGGTGGTCCAGGTCTTCCCAGTGACATAAGGAACACCATGTTTCCGCAAGGTTTTCAAGACGGCGGCCAAAGCTTTGGGATGGGGTTTTACCTCCCGGCCGGGGGGAAGATAGTGGTAGGAAAGCCCTTCGTCCCGCAGGGCCGAAGTCGGCACGATCAAATGTCCCAGGGTAAGATCCCTCCGTAGGGCGCCCGCGCCCCCGCAGGCGATCATCTTTCTCCCGCCGATCGAGATGGCTTCTTCCATAAACCCGCCCGCCAGGGCCGAACCCACACCGGGGTGCATGACCGCAATGGACTTGCCCCTCACCTTGATTTCGTAGGCCGGGTTTTTCCCGAATTCGGACGCGAAGACGGCGATTTTCCGGGCCTTATGCTTTTTCGCCAGATTTTCGATGACATCCTGGAAGAAACAAAGGATCACGCGCTCGTGGAACACCCGGCCCTTGTGGTGGTAGTTCGCCGTGGGGTTGACGAAGGACTTGGGGGATGGATCGAACTCAAGAATCGGATATTTTTGGCGTTTGATCATTTAATTCCGATATCAGTCGGTTTTTCTTACGTGCCATTCGGAAGCCACGGTAAAGCCACCTTCGGACAGGAAATCCCGCTTGGCCAGGTCCAAGGGCCCGCAAACTACGTTCGCCAGGACCGCGCCTTTTTCCTTGGCCGCGCCCAGGACTTTCTCCAACAGCCCGAGGCCAACGGTGGCCCATAATCCGGGCTCTTCTACCATGAAGTCGTCCACGAAACAGATTTTTCCACCCGGCGCGTAAACCGGCGGGGCGTTCACGACAACCCCGATGATAAACCCATTGATATGGCCATTGGCTTCACTCACCCAAACCAGGTTGTTTTCCTTTGGGAGGATATCCTTGAGGAAGGCAGTATGAAGCTCCAGGGCCTTTTCGCTTTCCTTGTGGAATACCGGCTGGTATTTCTCGTATTGCCTCCGCTTTTGGGAGGCTAGGAGGGCGATTGCCTGCAAATCCCCGGATTGGGCCAGACGTATCGACATATGGGTTTTCCTTTAGAACCGGTAACAAAATTCGGTTTTGAAGCCTTTTTCCTCTTCTCCCTCGAGGGGAGAAGGTTGGGATGAGGGAGATTTTTCAAGCTTTAGACACCCCTCACCCTGCCCTCTCCCCCAAGGGGCGAGGGTCTTGTGGAATTTTGTTACCGGCTCTTAATCTTATCCCCGGCATTTTTAACCCCGTTTTTTCCAATAAAACGGTCTTCGATGCAAATGGGATATGGCGTAGATTTCGATGATTCCATCCTTAATTGAATAAATAACACCGTATGGAAAACCGGGTAAAAGGGCTCGGCGGATATTTTTTAGGATGATGGGGTTGACTTGGGGAAAGTGCTGAATCCGGAGGATCGCGGTTTCAACTTCCGCGATGAATTTGTCGCCTAATCCGGCTTGCTCGTTTTCATACCATTCAAAAGCCTCATCCAACTCGCTTGAGGCTTCGGGATGGTATTTTAAGATCATCTTTTATATTTCTTAAAGACCTCGTCATGCGTCAATGGCTTGACTTTCCCCGACCGCATCTCTTTTTGGCGGCGGAGCGCTTCCCGGGCCCAGCGCTTGTCGATCTCAGGATCCGGCCTATCCAGTTCTTCCAATAAATAATTCACAACCACCATCTTTTGGTTGTCCGACAAGCCGTTTAATCTTTGTTTGATGTCTTTTTGAATTTGAATCATGACCCATTTCCGTGATTTCTCAACATTATACAAAAGTTAGACGCTTCACGAAGCAAGCCCAAACCGTTTGAAATACAAAGGGTTTGGAATGGTTTGCCAGGCCATCAACACGAGGCCGTTGGAGGTTTTCAACACGAGCCGGATACGCTTGAAGAAGGCAACCCTTCAAAAGCTTTTGGACCGTATACCAGGCGTCGAAAACAATCCATTGGGGGCGAAAACCTAGGGAAACGGCTTGCCGGATGAGCTGGCAAGACATCTTCACCTTGGAAGGACTTTGGGAGGTTTTGAGGGCTCTTCCTAAGGGGAAAAGACCTTTTTCACCGGAAAAGACGAGGGTTAAAAGCTCATAGCCATGATAGT
>JASHNQ010000028.1 GCA_030041545.1 candidate division FCPU426 bacterium
AACCGAGACGCCCACCAATACCGCCACCAACACTCCCACGGTCACCCCCACCAACACCCCGACGAATACCCCGACCAACACGGCCACCCCCACCGCCACCAATACCCCCACCCAAACCCCCACGGACACGGCCACCAACACCGCCACGAGCACGGCCACCAATACGGCGACCCCGACCTCCACCAACACCTTCACGCCCACGGCAACCCCCACCAACACGGCCACGCCTACGGCTACCAACACACTGGTGAATACCGCCACCCCGACCAATACCCCCACGAATACGGCCACCAATACGCCCACGGCCACTCCCACGAACACCTATACCCCCACGGCCACGGATACGAATACGCCCACTAATACGCCCAGCCCACGCCCACGAATACCTATACCCCCACGAACACGGATACCAACACACCCACTAATACGCCCAGCCCCACCCCCACGGCGACTTTCACGGCCACCCTCACGCCCACCAACACGGCGACCCCAACCGCCACAAATACATCCATCAATACCCCCACCAATACGGCCACGAATACGCCCACCCCGACCCCCACCAACACCTTCACCAACACCGCCACCCCCACCAATACGCCCACGAACACGGCGACCCCAACCCCCACCAATACCTTTACCGCCACGGCCACGCCCACCAATACGGCCACTTCGACCGCCACCAACACAGCGACCTCGACGGCCACGGACACGAATACCCCCACCAACACGCCCACCAACACCCTGGCCAACACCGCCACCAACACGGCCACCCTGACGCCCACGGCCACGCCCACCAACACCCCCACCAACACCGATACGGCCACCTCCACCAACACGCCGACGGATTCGACTACGGCGACGCCTACGTCGTCGCCCACGCTCACCGCTACGCCTTCGCCTACGCCAACAGCCACCCATACGGCCACCCCGACCTACACCTTCACGGCCACCCTCAGCCCCACCAACACCTGGACCCCGACGGCGAGCTTCACGGCCACCAAGACCCCCACGAGCACGGCCACCTCCACGGCCACCTTCACCGCCACCTTGACCGCCACCTCCACGGCCACCTTCACTCCCACCAATACCGCCACGCCCACGCCCGTGGTGGAGGTGGCCCTGGCCAAGACCGTGTCGGAGGCCTCGGCCCAATCGGGCGACACGCTGACCTACGACCTGAACCTGACGGTGACGGGCAACAGCGATCCGGGGCTGGTGGTGACGGACATCCTGCCCTCGGGGGTGTCCTACGTGGGGCCGGGGACCAACACGCCCGCCGGCCTTCCCACGCCCAGCTACAACCCGTCGAACAGCCAATTGACGTGGAACCTGCCCTCGCCCCTGGCGGTGGGGAGCTACCAGCTGGCGTACCAGGCGCAGGTGGGCAACTTAGTGGCGGGCGGGACAACGCTGATGAACAACGCGCAGGCCTCGTCGCCGGAGACGGCGCCGGTATCGGCCAGCGTGGGGGTTTTGATGATTGGGGAGTACACGGTGAAGATCGGGGTTTACAACTCGGCGGGTGAACTGGTGGAGTCCATCTCCTCGGAAGAGCTTTCGCATCCCCTGAACAACATCACCCTGGGGTCCAGCAGCGCCATCACGAGCCTGAACGGGGCCGGCAGCGCGGTGACGGTCTATTACGACGGGCAGCCGGTGACGGTGTGGAACGGCCTGACTTCCAACGGAACCCCTGCCACGAACGGGGGCTATTACCTCCAGGTGACCAACGTCGGCTCCACGGGGGTGGTGACCAGCGTGACCCAGCAGGTGACGGTGAACCGGGCGATCGAGGAATACACCATTGATGTCTACAACGAGGCGGGGGAGGAAGTGAAGGACCTTTACACTTTCCTCGGCGACACCGGCCCATCCGGAGTGCCGAACATGCAATTGTCCAGTTCGATGATCGAGCCCGGGGCGCCGTCCGGGGGGACGCCCAGCGAGCTGACCATCACGCTGAGCAACGGGACGACGGTGGTGTGGGACGGGACGAGCAACAGCGGGGCCTACGTGCAAAGCGGGCAATATTTCGTGGAGGTGCACGCGACGGACGGCAACAACGCGGAGACGACGGTGGTGGAGCAGGTGTCGGTGGAGAACCGGGGGGTTTCGGACGCGGGCACGGTGGCGGCCTGGCCGAACGTGGTGAAACCGGGGTCCACGACGGTGACCTTCAGCGACAATACCTCCCTGAACCTGGCGATGAGGGTATCGCTTTACACGGTGGCGGGGGAGTTGTTCAAGGTGGTGGAGGGGGACAACGGATCCAACCCGCCGCAATGGAACGCCGCGGGGGTGGCCAGCGGGCTGTACTTCGCGGTGGTGGAGATGCGCAACAACGCCAACAACGGCCTGGTCGGCCGGCAGGTCGTCAAGGTCATGGTGCTCCACTGAGGGCTAAGTGAAGCGAATCATAAATTCGTTCCGGGTTTTCCCCTACACTTCCCCCCTTTGAAAGGGATTTATATACTTACTGACGTTCACATATTAGGGTGACACCAAACGCTATATCTGGAAAAGCGTTCGGTGTCACTCAATAATGCGAACATCAGTAAGCATATAAATCCCTTTTTTTAAGCCTGAGCCGTGGGCTGTGAGCCGTGAACCGTAGCGCTCGTTTACCCCCGCCTATCGTGGTGTTCACCTTCTTGAAATATCCGCAAAAAGAGGAGAGATGCCATAATCAACCCTTGCCATGGGGGTTAAAAAAAAGGAAGATAAAAGCCCCTTTGAACTTCTAGCATTTTAGTCCAATTTTGATTGGGAGGCGTTTATGCCCCGAAAGAAAAAAGCCGAAACCGAACCTTCCACGCCCAAAACCTCCCCTAAACCTAAAACCGCCGCCAAAGTGAAGACCGCGCCCAAAGCCGCCCGGGCCACCGCCCGGAAAACCGAAACGGCCAAGCCCCCCCAAAAAGAAGCCGCCGTCCCCAGGGGGCGGAAGGCCGCCCCGGCCCCCGTCCCCCCCGCCGCTGCCGACCCGGCATGGAAAAAGCCGCACCGGCAAGGGGAAACCCAGATGGTGGCTTTCATCCGGGACCCCCACTGCATTTTCACTTATTGGGAAGTCACGCCTGAAAGCATCGCATCGGTGAAAAGGCATCTGATGGAGGAATACAAGGACAGCACCATGGTTTTAAGGGTTTTCCGCACAGGCGTGGATGGGCAATCCGAATTGATCCAGGAAATCCGCGTGGAGCCCGGGGAGATGAACCGCTATGTCGAACTCCAAGAGGGGGTCCAGGGCGGTTATTTCGTCGAGATCGCCCAAAAGACCGCTTCGGGACGGACCGTGGTTTATGCCCGTTCCAACAAAGTCCTCACTGGCGCGGCCTTGGCATTCCCCGGCCCAGGAGGGGGCCCCGCCCAGTGGGAAGCTCCCGCCGGCCTCCTGGAGTATTTCGCCGAGACGGAAGGGGCCGTCGACCCCGAGGCCCTTCGCGGCCTTTCCTCCGCGGAAGCCCACCGACGGGCCCTGCTCCTGAAGCAAAAGCACATGGGCCGCTATTCCGCCTCCAAGAGCGGCTGAAAACAAATTTTGAATTCTAAATTTTAAGTTTTAAGTTGTTGAAGATTTTCCGATCTTTCAGGTCGGAAAATTTCCGTCATTTAAAATTTAACATTTAAAACTCAAAATGATCGAATGAAGGTCAGCTTGCCCGACACACCTCCATCACCGAATCCCCCGCAGTCGTCTCCCAAAGGATATCTCGCGTTGGTGCTGCACTGCCACCTCCCCTTCGTGCGGCATCCCGAGCACGACCATTTTTTGGAGGAGAACTGGTATTACGAGGCGCTTTTCGAGACCTACCTTCCCCTCCTGGCCGCCTTCGAGCGGTTGTCCCGCCAGGGGATCCCCTTCCGGATGACCTTGTCGGTCTCACCCACCTTCCTTTCCATGTGCCTGGACCCACTGCTGCAACGCAGGGCGGCGCGCTACGCCGAGGAACTCACCGGCCTGGCGCGCAAGGAAGAACAAAGGGTCCAATCCCACCCCGAATTCCAACCCGCGCTCCGGATGTACCTGGAGAAATTGGACCGTTACCGGCGGGATTTCCTGGAAAACTACCGTTGCAACGTGGCGGAGGGCCTGCGGAAATTCCAAGGGTCGGGCCATTTGGAGGTCATCACTTGCGCCGCCACCCACGGTTTCCTGCCGCTTTTGGGCGTGCGGGAGGCGGCGGTGCGGGGGCAGGTGGATACCGCCCTGCGCCTGCACCAATCCTTCTTTGGGCGCGAACCGGCGGGCTTTTGGCTCCCGGAATGCGGATACCAACCGGGGATGGACCAGATCCTGGGGGAATACGGCCTCCGGTATTTTTTCGTCGAAACGCACGGCCTCTTGGAGGCCCAGCCGCGGCCCGCCTATGGAACCTTCGCCCCGGTCCGATGCCCCTCGGGGCTGGCCGCCTTTGGGAGGGACATGGAAAGCTCCAAGCAGGTCTGGAGCTCCAAGGAAGGCTATCCGGGCGACCCGGACTACCGCGAGTTTTACCGCGACGTGGGTTTCGACCTGACCGAAGGCGAACTCCATCCCTACCTGCAGCCCGAGGGTATCCGGCGGTTTACCGGCCTGAAATACTACCGCGTGACCGGTCCCGGGGAACCCAAGGAGCCCTACGACCCCGGGCGCGCCCTGCAAAAAGCCCGGTTCCACGCCGCCGACTTCCTTTCCAAGCGGCGCCGGCAGGCGGCGATGGCTTCCCCTTGGATGGACCGGCCCCCCTTGGTGACCTGCATGTACGACGCGGAGCTTTTCGGCCACTGGTGGTATGAGGGGCCCGATTTCCTTTATTCCCTTTTTGAACAGAACCACCGCGAGGGGGGCGGCCTTACCTTTACCACGCCCTCGGCTTACCTGGAGGCGTTTCCCGAAAACCAGCCCAGCCAGCCCGTTTTTTCCTCCTGGGGATTGGGGGGCTACGCCGAATTCTGGCTCAACGAGGCCAACGACTGGCTCTATCCGCCCTTAAGCGCGGCTTGCGACGAAATGACCCGGCTGGCCGGCCAATTCCAATGGGAAAAGGGGCCCACGGAGAGGGCGCTGCGCCAGGCCGCCCGGGAACTTCTTTTGGCCCAAGCCAGCGATTGGGCCTTCATGATGAAGACGGGAAACCACCGGACTTACGCCGAAAGACGCTTCAAGACCCATTTGAGCCGGTTCCAACAGCTGTCCCAGCAAATCCGCCGAAGGCGGATACAGGAAAACTTCCTTTCGGATTTAGAGGAAAAGGACAACCTTTTTCCGGAAATCAACCCCTTGGTTTATCGAAGCCAGGATTCCTAAAGCCCCGCGCGCCGTTCCCCGCTGAATTTTTTTGCCTAAAAATCCCCCCGCCGTTACAATAACGCCGCTCTCAAAAGGCAGTTTTGAGTTCTGAGTTGTGGTTGTTTTTGGATTCGCAAACGGATCCAAAAAATTCATTAACTCAAAACTAAAAACTCAACACTCAAAACTTATTTTGAAGGGGGTTTTTTTGAAAACCGTCATCGGCGTGGATTTGGGCGGGACGAACATCGTCTCCGCCGTGGTGGACGAAAAAGGAAAGGTGGCCGGCAAGGACAAACGCAAGACCCTGGCTTCCCTGGGGGCGGCGGGGGTCCTGGACCGCATCGCCGAAAGCGTCCGTGCCGCGAGCCGGGCCAGCGGCCTGCCCTGGAAGTCCCACTTGGCGGTGGGCGTGGGCTCGCCCGGCCCCCTGGACCCCGGCAAGGGCGTCGTGATCTTCACCCCCAACTTGGGCTGGAAAAACGTGCCCGTGGTGGCCATCCTCCGCGAAAAACTCGGAAAAAAAGTCGTCCTCGAGAACGACGCCAACCTGGCGGCCCTGGGCGAAAGCTGGATCGGCGCGGGAAAAGGCGAAAAGGTCGTCCTTTGCGTCACCCTGGGAACGGGCGTGGGAGGGGGGCTTATCGTGGACGGCAAGATTTTCCAAGGGGCCACCGGCGTCAGCAACCATATCGGCCATATCGTCGTGGACCCGGACGGGCCCCGGACACCTTACGGCAACAGCGGCGTCCTGGAGCAATACGTCTCGGCCACGGGGATCGTGCGCCTGGCCACCGAAGCCGGTTTGAAACCACCGGCGGGGGAACCCCTGGAGGCCTACAGCTTCCAGAAAATGGCCGCCTCCGGCAACCGGAAGGCCCTGCGGGTTTACGAGCAAGCCGGGCGCATGTTGGGCGTGGGCCTGGCTTCCGCCATCCACCTTTTGAACCCCGGCATGGTGATCTTAAGCGGCGGCGTGGCCGGGGCGGGGGATTTGCTGGTGAAACCCATGATGAAGGAACTTCGGAAACGCTGTTTCAAGAGCCATTTGAAGGGCTTGAAATTCCGCATGGCCAAACTGGGAGACAACATGGGCGCGGTGGGAGCGGCACGGCTGGCCTGGCAATCCTTGAAAGTCAAATAAAGTTTTGTTGGAAAAAGGCCCTTTCCGGGCCTTTTTTCCGAATAAAAAAGTTGCGTTTGGCGGGGGCTGTGCCTAAAATACCGGCTTTCAACGGCCTGGCGCTTGGGCGTAGGGCCGTTGCGTTGTTGAAATAGTGGTCGACCACTATTTTTACTTTTAAGGAGGCTTTTAATGAAGCGTTTCTTTGCTGCGTTGATGGCTGTGATGTTCCTAGGCGTGACCAGCGTGGTTTTGGCGGATGATACCGCCGCTGCCCCGGCCAGCGCTTCGGCCCCGGCCCCTGCCGCTACTCCGGCCAAGGCCAAGAAAAAGAAGAAGAAGAAAGCCAAGAAGACCGCCA
This sequence comes from candidate division FCPU426 bacterium, assembly GCA_030041545.1. GTDB lineage: Bacteria > Oederibacteriota > Muellerivitia > Muellerivitales > Muellerivitaceae > JAJPJW01. Next base: position 6,757 of record JASHNQ010000028.1, read on the forward strand.
CTCCGACCGCGGATTCTTCTTCGGCTGCTCCGGCTGCTGCTCCGGCTTCCGCCCAGTAATCACGGCGCCAAGTCCGTTGTGGTTTCAGGTTGCATGACCTGAAACTCCAAATCATCGGGCGGACCGCAAGGTCCGCCCGATTTTTTTGCGTTCTTCCATCCCAGCCTTCCTCCCTGACTGGCCTAAGAGTCCCTAACAAAAAACGCTCACCACGAAGTGGTAGAGGTTCTAAGTCTACCCCGCGTGATTTGACAAATTTCATCGTTTGGGAGAAAATCAATGGATTAAGGTTCTATAAGTCATTCAACGCCTTGCCGCGACCATTGCCCTAAAGATGCGGATTCTTGGGGTTTTTTTAGGAGGTTTTTTTGTATCGTTTACCTTTCTTTGCCTTCCCGCTATTTCTTTCCTACGGTTTGTCCTCCTGCTATGACTGGGCTTATTACCAGCAAAACCAACAAATGAACCAGACCCAACCCTCCCCTGATTCAACCGTCATCCAGGACACGGTTTACTTGAACGATGGTTCCATCATCCACGGAAAAATTATCGAGGAAATCCCGGATACCAGCCTCAAAATCCAAACAGCCTCCGGAAATGTGTTCACGTACCAAATGAGCGACGTGCAGAAGATCACCCATACCCGGGTGCCGGCGGACGGAAGTTAAGAAGGCCGGAACTTCGGGTGGGAAACTTGGGACGCCTGAGGGTGGATTGGGCCCAGGGCGGAAGGGCCGCCAGCGGCGGCTTCAAGGCTGGGAATCAAACTAGTGGGAGGGGTTTTATGGGGAAGTGGGGAAAGTTTTTGGCGTTTTTCGGTTTTATAACGATTTTGGGAGCCTATGGAATCGCCAAGGCGGAGGACGTGGTTTACCTGAAGGACGGCTCGATCATCCATGGGATGATCATCGAGGAGGTGCCGGGCGTTTCCATCAAGATCCAAACCAACGACGGGAACGTATTCGTTTATAAGGTCAAGGACGTGGAGAAAATCACCCACAGCGCCGAGAATACCGGCACGGGGAACAGCCCAGCGGTCCTACCCAAAGCCCTGGTACGGGACCCCAACGCCAGGTTCAACAAATTCGGCCTTTTCTTCAGCGGGGGTTTTTGGGCCCCCGGCGGCACACAGCAGTTCAACAATGACCTTGAAAGCGCGAGCGGCAGCGACGATTACGATTATCTTCCGGGTTGGTTCAAGTTTGGTTTGGGGTTTGGCTGGTACACCAATAATTTCGCCTTGAAATGGGATTTCCAGGGAACCATCCAGCCCAATGATTACTTCCTCGACGATGAGACGATAGACACTTACATTCTTTATGGCGGGATGGAATTGGAAGGCGATGTGGGTATTGATATGATCACAAATAAGGACAATGTTTTCACAGTATACCTCCCCTTCATCGTCGGCGTTTGGGGCGAGGAATACTCAGCCTCCGGCACTGTTGCCAGCGACACCTACGACGGTGTCTGCACGGACTTTGGAACGGGCGTCGGAATCCGGGGATTCGATACCAGCAACTTCCTTTGGGACTTCCAAATGGTTTACCGCTTTTCCGACGGCGGTTACCTCAAGGACGCCAACGGTTCTGAAATCCCATACGTGGACGGAAAATACATCTATGCCGACGTCGCCGGGCTCGACTTGAATTTCCAGCTCGGGCTTTTGTTCCAGTAAGTCCTTTTGCCGTGAAAAAAGCCGTGGGGCGCCCGCCCGACGGCTTTTTTGTTTCGCGGGAACCCGCCGGGCCGGTGGTCGGCGCCCGAAATCGTCGGTCACCGCGCCCTGGCCCTTCGATGCGCTTCGCTTACTCAGGGCATTCCCCAAGCCCTTCTTTCAATGGCCGATCCGGCTGGCACCTAATTAGAAATCGTCGGTCACCGCACCCTGGCTCGCCGAGGAAACCAAGCGGACGTATTTGCCCAGCACTCCCTTGGGGTAAGGCGAAGGGATGGGCTTCCACTTGGCCTTGCGCTTCTTCAACTCCGATGCGGCCACGTGGAGCTCCAATTTCTTCTTTTCAGCGTCAATGGTGACCTTGTCGCCGTCCTTAATGAGGCCGATGGGCCCGCCCACCTGGGCCTCGGGGGCGATATGACCGACCACCAGGCCATGGGTGCCTCCGCTGAAGCGCCCGTCGGTGATAAGCCCCACCTTTTCCCCCAACCCTTGGCCCACCAGGGCCGCCGTAATGGCCAGCATTTCCCGCATGCCGGGGCCGCCCTTGGGGCCCTCGTAACGGATGACCACCACGTCGCCCGCCTTGATCCTTTTCTTTTGGATGGCCTCGAAGGCCGCTTCCTCGCCGTTGAAAACCTTGGCTGGCCCCGTGTGGGTGACGGCCTTCAACCCGGAAATCTTGGCCACCGCGCCTTCCGGGGCCAAATTGCCCCTCAAGATCACCATGGGGGCGGTGGGGTAGAGGGGTTTGTCCAGGGGGCTGATGATGGGCTGGTTTTTCGAAAGGGGTGCGGCCAGCTCCAGGTTCTCCGCCACCGTCTTGCCGGTGACGGTCAGGGAGTCTCCGTGCAGGAGCTTCGCCTCCAGGAGCAGTTTCATGACCGCGGGGATGCCGCCGATGCGGTCCAGGTCCGCGGCTACGTGTTTTCCGCTGGGCTTCAGGTCCGCCAAGTGGGGGACCTTCTTGCCGATGCGGTCGAAATCCTCCAGCGTGAGCTTGACACCCACGGCCTTGGCGATGGCGATCAGGTGCAGCACGATGTTGGTGGAGCCGCCCAGGGCAAAGCCCACGGTGATGGCGTTCTCAAAGGCTTTTTTGGTCATGATGTCCCTGGGGCGGATGCCCTTCTTCAGGAGCTCCACCACGGCCTGGCCGGCCCGGTCGCAGATCAGGCGCTTGGGCTCGCCCACAGCGGGCTGGCAGGAATCGTGGGGCAGGGCCATGCCCATAGCCTCGATGGCCGAGGCCATGGTGTTGGCCGTGTACATGCCGCCGCAGGAGCCGGGCCCGGGGATGGCGCATTTCTCGATCCGCTCCAGCTTGTCGTGGCTGATCTTATGGGAACTGTATTGGCCCACCGCCTCGAAGACGGAGACAATGTCGATGTCCTTGCCGTCGCACTTGCCGGGAAGGATAGTGCCACCGTAGATGAAGATGGCGGGAATATTGAGGCGCCCCATGGCCATGAGACAGCCTGGCATGTTCTTGTCGCAGCCGCCGATGGCCACCAGGCCGTCAAAGCGCTCGGCGTTGGAAACCACCTCAATGGAATCGGCGATGACCTCGCGGGACACCAGGGAGAACTTCATGCCCTCGTGGCCCATGGCGATGCCGTCGGAAACCGTGATGGTGCCGAAAACCTGGCCGAAACCTTCGGCGGAAATCACCCCCCGCTTCACCCGGTCGGCCAGCTCGTTCAAGTGCATGTTGCAGGGGGTCACCTCGCTCCAGGCCGAAGCCACGCCGATGATGGGCTTCTGGAAGTCCTCGTCCTTGAACCCCACGGCCCGCAGCATGGCGCGGTTGGGGGCCCGTTTGTCCCCCTCGGTCATCATCGATGAACGCTGATTGAGCTTGGTCTTCATGATTTCCTTTCTAAATTTGAAATAAAGGCTTTTTAACCACCAAGCACACCAAGGTCACCAAGAACGGCTAAGAAAAAATAGAATTTTTGGTTGAAAGCTTTTCTTGGTGGTCTTGGTGACCTTGGTGGTTCAAATTCCTATAAGTATTGAAGCACTTCCTGGCTGTGGCCTTCGGGGTTGACCTGGGGAAATAATTTCTTGATCTTGCCATCCTTGCCGATGACGGCCGTCACCCGGGCGCTGTTGCCCTTTTCCATCCGGAAAGCGTCGTAGGCCTTGGAAACGGCACCGCCCATGTCCGACAGCAGGGGGAAGTTCAGGTGGAATTTCTCCGTGAAGGCCTTGTGGCTGGCGTTGTCGTCCACCGACACGCCCAGCACCACCGCGTCCTTGGCCGTGATTTGGGAGATGTCGTCCCTAAAGCTGCAGGCCTCCTTGGTGCATCCCGGCGTGTCGTCCTTGGGGTAAAAGTAAAGCACCACGTTTTTCTTGCCCTTGAACTGGGACAGTTGGACGGTGCTCCCGTCGGTGGCTTTGAGACTGAAATCGGGAGCGGGGCTTCCTTCTTGGAGCGGCATGCGAACCTCCTGGGATCGAAATGAGAGGGCATTTTAGTGCCGGTGTCGAACGGACTCAAGAAGGACAAAAAGTTTATGAACCACAAAGACACAAAGGGCACTAAGGAAGAATAAAAATCTTTAAATTCTTAGGTCTTTCGCTGTTCTTGGCGCCTTGGCGGTGAAAGTGTCTTAGCCTTTTCGGGGGGCGATTTTCTCGAGGGACTGCAGCAGTTCGCCGGTAACCGTACCCAGGCAGATTTCCTCCACGGGCCCGCGCATGGTCAGCTCGAAATCCCTGCCGACCTTGAGGAAAAGGTCGCCGCCGGGCATGTGCAGGGTCAAATCCCCGTCGGTTTTCCCGGTCTTCACGCAGACGGCGGCCACGGCGCAGGAGGAGGAACCGGAGGCCAGGGTGTAGCCCGCCCCCCGCTCCCAAATGCGGATGGAAACTTCTCTGCGGTTGTCGACCACCGCGAATTGCACGTTGGTGCGGTTGGGAAAGAGCGGGTGTTTTTCCAGGATGGGCCCGATCTCATGGGCCCACTTCTCAGCCTCAGCGATGTCCTTGGCGAAGACCACGCAATGGGGATTGCCCATGGAAACGCAGTTGATGGCCAAGCCGTCACCGCCCGGGGAAAGAGGGATTCGCTTATCCAGGACCTCGGCTTCGGCATTGGGAACGTTGACCGGGATCTTAGCGGCCTTGAACTCCGCCTTCCCCATGTCCACGGTGACGGCCGCGGCCTTGCCGACCACCAAGTGCAGCTGGGCCTGGACCTTGCCCCCGGCGGTCTCGATCTCGAAAAAGGTTTTTTCCGTATAACCGTGCTCAAAGAGGAATTTGCAGAAGATTCTCAGGCCATTGCCGCTTTTTTCCGCCTCGCTGCCGTCGGGGTTGTAAATCCTCAATTTGGCGAGCGAGGAGTTGGATTTTTCCAGGGCCAAGATTCCGTCCGAGCCCACGCCCGTATTGCGGTTACAGACGCGGATGATGTTTTGGGGAGTCAGTTCGAAAGAAAGCGCGGCGGGGTCCATGACGAGATAATCGTTGCCCAGGCCGTGGGACCGGACAAATTGGTTTTTTGAGAGCATTTCAAATCCTTTGACATAAGTTATCAATTAATCCTTTGAATAAGGATAGGCTCGCCGCCGAAAATCCGTTTTCCCCTTAACACAAAATAAATTCGTGTAATCCCCGCTGCCGCCCCACTTGCGTTTCAACAACTGGGCGGCGGCGACCGGCTTGACCGTTTTTTCCTTCTCGGAGATTTCCAAGAGACGGAATCCCAAGGCCTGAAGGTCCCGCAGGTACTTGCGGGGGTCGCTTCCGAAGGCCTTCAGGGCGCCCGGCGAGAATTCCGTCACCAGCTTCAGGCCCTTGTTTTTCCGGATCAGCCCTTTCATGCCGTCCAGGGCCGCGGCCTCGGCGCCTTGAATGTCCATTTTAATGAAATGCACTTCCGGGCCCCATTTTTTAAGGTATTCATCCAGGGCCAGGGTCTCGATGGCCACCGATTCGCGCCCGTCGCGTGGGTTGTAAATGCGGTGGTCGCCCCGATTGACGGGGTTCAGGTAGAGCCTGGCCGATCCGCCCTTGTTGGAGAGGGCCTTGCTCACCATCACCACGTTGCGGTGGTAGCCGTTGGCCGCCGTGTTTTTTTCCAGGAGCTTGAAGTTGGCCGGGTCGGGCTCGAAGGCGTAAACCCGGCCCTTGGGTCCCACCGCCCTGGCCGCCAGGAGCGTGTAATAGCCGATATTGGCACCCACGTCCACGAAAGTCTGGCCGGGCTTGAGGTATTCCCTTAAAAGGGCCGTTTCCATGGGTTCATAAACCCCGTGAACCGCCAGCTCCAGGGTGTCCTTGTCGTCCAACCACATGCGGTGGCCCTGCACCATCACCGATTTGGGCTTCAAAAGCTTAAACAACGTGTCATAGGCCCAGCGCAGGACCTTGATGCGGCCCAGGCCGTGGCCGCCCATTTGATAGTAAATGCCCTGAAGCAACGAGAAAAAAGGGTTTCGCAAGTGTCCGAGCGCCTCAAATTATGAATTTTGAATGTTGAATTTTAAATTATGGGCGTTTTCAATCAAAGATTGAAAACTTTCATCAATTTAAAATTTGAAACTTAGAATTCAAAATGGGTCATCTCCGTACCCATTGGGAATAGAGAAAAGCGATACAGGTTATCAACGCCCAAAGCGCCAGCCCCACCCTTATGGGCGTCCACCAGGCCGGCTCAAACTTGAACTCCACCTCATGGTGTCCGGCGGTCAAATCAAGGGAGCGGAGGATTTTGTCGGCGGTGGTAAGGACGGCCGGTTGTCCGTCCACCCAAGCCTTCCAGCCGGGATACATGGTTTCGGTGAACGCCACCTGGCCGGCTTGGGGCAGGTCCACCGAGAAGAGCTGGCCCTCGGTTTCATCCTTTTCCAGCCCGCATTGAATGGAAACGGGCCCCAAAGCCAGGGCGGGGGATTCCCTATTCCGGTAAAGAAGGTAAGGCGGGAAGGATTCCTTTTTAAAACCCGGAACGGGCCCGAAGTCGGTCTGGGTCAGGAATCCGCCCACCGCGCCCAACCGAACCACCACCGGGAAGGGCAGGGCGCCGACGTCCATCTTGGCCTGCAATTTGAGGGGGTCGTATCCGCCGAGATCCTTGATGCCCAAGGCGCAGGCGGCGTTTTGGGGATAGTTCACGAGGTACTTTTTGCCTTCCACTTCAATGGGATAGTACATCTCCTCATTGATGAATATAAGGCGGCCAGGTTTCACCGAATCCGCGGCCCGCAGGATGGCCTGGGATTTTCCCGCGAAATCGAAATTGGAGGCGGGGCCGGGCACGAAATCAGCCCAGCCGCTCAACAGGAGGGGCAGGGAAAGGGAGGCCAGGACCAGCCCTCTTCCAAACCGCTTCAAGCGGGATAGGACGTGAATTTCCAAGCCGATCAATCCCATCCCCAGGGCCAGGATCTCCCGCCCGTTTTGGGCGGGCCTCCCGAGGGCCAAGAGGCACAGGACGAAAGCATAGGACAAGGGGGACTTCCAACCGATGGCCGCCTTCGAACCGCCCGAAAAGAAAAAGTCCCAGCCCAAGGCCGCCAGGGCGGAGGCGGCCAAGACATAGAGGTAAAGAAAGCGGTAGGGAACCCGGACCAAGGAAAAACCCGGCAGGACGGCGGAAACAAAGAGGTGAAGCGGCGTGAACCGGCCTAAGCCATAAAGCAAAGACAGGCCGGCGAAGGCCGAGAGAAAGGCGGGCAGGATTTTTTCCCTGGCCCTCCAGGCGCCCCAAACGAAGAAGGGAATCCAGGCGCCGAGGTAACCCCAGTTAGCGGCCATGGGGAAATCAGGCTTGTCCTGGCCGGGCTGAAGCGCGACGGCCATATCCTCATCCTTCTGCAAGGTCATGCGGGGGAAAAGGAATTGGCCGAGGGTGGCGGGATTCAGGGACAATTTGGAATTTAATTTCTCCGATTGGGAGTCAGGTGTGTATCGGTCGCTCAACCGGGCGAATTCCAAGGTGGGGATGAATTGGCCCAAGAGCGGCAAGGCGCCCCATAAGGCGAACAAGGCCAAAAGCGGAAAGGCGTGAAAGGTGAAAAGGGAATGGATTTTACCGTGCTGAAAACAGCGGAAGAGGAAATAAGCCAGGCCGCCGTAAAGAGCCCCGACGGTCACTTGGAAACTTCCACAAAGAAAAAGCATCGCAAAGCAAAAACCCGCGAGAAAGGCGTTTAAGGGTTTTAGATTTTTGACTAAATGCTCCAAGCGGGAAAAGAGCCAGGGCAGCCAGGCAAAGGCCGCCAGCACGGGCGGGTGGATGATTTCCAGCCAAAAGAAGCCGGAAAGGGAAAACAACAAAGCTCCCACGCGGCAGGCGTTTTCGGAAAGGCCCAGCGACCTCAGCCACAGGTGCATCCCCAGGGCCGCCAGGGCCATGTGGAGGAAAAAGAAGACGCTTAAACCCATTGGCACGGAAAAGGGAAGGGTCGGCCAATTCAAGGGGTACAGCATCATGTTCTGCAGGTCGGCGAAAAAGGGCTGGCCGCCCAGCAAATAGGGGTCCCAAAGGGGGAAACGGCCTGCGGCCAGCTGGATCCTCAGGAAGGCGCGCCAAGGGCCGAATTGGGCCAAAAGGTCGTTGTCGAAATAGGCTTGGCCCCGGAAGAGGCATGGGAAAAAGGCGGCCAAGGCGACCACCAGGTAAAGGCCGATGGTGAGGATGGCCGGGGGCGGGTTAAGCTTGGGCGGCTTCAACCGCGCCCTTTCCGGCCCGCATCCGCCAAACCCCCAAGCCGGCCACGGAAAGGATCCAGAGAAGGCCCGCCACCAGGCACGGCTTGGCCCAGACGGGCTGGTAGTCGAACTCCACCGTATGGCCACCGGCGGGCACAACGACGGCGCGGAACACGTGGTCGGCGGTGAAAAGCGGGACGCTTTGCCCGTCCAAGTAGGCCCGCCAGCCGGGGAACATGACCTCCGAGAAAACCACCAAGCTGTTTTTGTCCAACCGCACCTGGAAGGCCTCCCGGTTGGGCTCATCCAGCGTGTGATCGTAGGTGAGTTGGGCCTTTTGGCCGTCCAACTGGGACGCGATGTTGGAGGGCAGGGCTTCGGACAGCACGGCCTGGTCCGCGGGGTTGAAACCCGGGGCTCCCAGGGCCGCCAGCCGCTGGGAGTCGTCCGGGACGACGGTGATTTGGGAGGGCGCGTTCACGTAGGGGTGGGGCTCGTTGATCTCATAAAGGTAGCTGCCCTGGAAGGACATCCGGGTAAATTCCTTGGCTTCCCCCCGGTCCTGGCCGAAAAGCAGGCCCCGGATGGCCATCAAGCGCAGGAAAGCGCCCATGGGAAGCTTTTCGACCTGGGAGGTGCTTTTCAAGGACATAGGGTTGTAGCCGTTGCTCATCCGGACTCCCTCGGCCATGGGGGAATCCACGGGGAACCCTTCCAGGTATTCCCGCCCTTGTCTTTCCTGGGGATAGCTCAGTTGCGGGTCAAAATAGTACCGGCAGTCCTTGGCGTGTTCCTTCAGGTAGGAAAAGGCAGGGAAACGGCTTTCCCAGTCGTAATTGGAAGCGGAACCCCAGCCGTAAGCCGCGCTCCAGCCGTTCAAGAAAAGCGGCACGATGAGGGCGGCTTGGAACGTCCAGCGGCCCAGGGACCGCCAGGACTGAGTGAATCCCCATAAAGCCAGGCCCGCCGAACCCAGGGCCAGGGCGATTATTTCCGGCCAGGATTCGTCCGGGCGGAGGAAGGCCAGGAGGAACAGGAAGAAGGCGTAAATCAGCCCCGCCAGCACCGGTCCCCCGGAGGAAGGCCGTTCCTTTTCCGACAGGGTTCGTTCCAGCGCTTGGTACCCGAAGGCGGCCAGGAGGGTGGTGAAGGCGTCGTACACCGCGATGTAACGGGCCGGCACGCGGCTTAAGCTGAGGGTGGGAAGGACCTGGCAAAGAATCCGGTGGAGCGGGAAATATTTCCCCAGGGCCGTCAGCAGCGAAAGAACGGCGAAGGCGAGGAAGAAATAAAGGAGCTTTCTATCCTTGCGGCGGAAGGCCTGGAAGGCCAGCAGGGGCACCCAAACGCCCAGGAAACCATAAACCCCCATGTAGGCGATGTCCACGGTGACGGGCGCCAGGCATTGCTCGATGGTGCGGCCCGGCGGAACGCCCAGGGTGGGGAAAAAGAGCTGGTACAGGGATTGGGGTTGGAGGGAGAACTGGGAATTAAAGTTGTCATAACCCAGGCTGGACTCGGTGCGGTCGGAGAGGTTGGCGAATTGATAGGTGGGCGCCAGCTGGAGGAACAGGGGGAAGGCCCCCCACAACCCAAAGAGCAGGATGCCGGCCGCTTTTTTCCAGGTCCAGCGCCGGGGTTCCCCCTCCGACGGGCCGCCGCCGATGAAAAGCCGCCCCAAGAAATAAAGGGGGCCGGTGTAATAAAAACAGCTGGTCAGCTGGAAGTTGCCGCACAGGAAGATGGCGGCGGCGGCCAGCCCCACGGGGAAGGCCCGGGAGGGGGAAGGCCTCTGGGCCAGCCGCTCCAGGGCCCACATGAGCGCGGGAAACCAGGCGAAGGCCCCCAGGATCGTCAAGTGGATCAGCTCCCACCAGAAAAAGCCCGAGAGGGCGTACACCAGCGCGAAAAGCCGGCAGGCCGCCTCGGGCAGGCGCAGGGACTTGAGCCAGCCGTGCATGCCCAAGGCGGCCACCACCATGTGCAGGAAAAAGTAAACACTCAGTCCGTAGGGTAAGGAAAAGGGCAGGGTGAGCCAGTTCAGGGGGTATAACAGTTCGTTCTGCAGGTCGGCGAAAAAGGGCAGGCCCCCGAAGTAATAGGGGTTCCAAAGGGGGAAATGGCCTGCGGCCAGCTGGTTCTTGAGGAAGGCCCGCCAGGGGCCGAACTGGGCCAACAAATCGCCCATGGAATAGGCCTGGCCCAGCGCCAGGCAATGGAAAAAGGCGATGAAGGCCGCGGCCGTGAAGAGCCACCAATGGGCCTTGGATTTCAGGAAGCCGGTCCAGTTCAAGGACGCCCCTTTCCCTTGATTTCAGTCAAACGGGCCTTGCCGCCCTTGAAAAGGGCCTTGAAGACCCGGATGGGGCCGTCCTGGCGCTTCGGGATGGGGGTCAAGAGGCCAGCCAAGAGGCCGATACCGTAAAAGCAATGCCGCAGGAAGATAAGGAAGGGCACCTTCAAAATGTCCAGCGGGTCGCGGTCCCAGGAAAGCACGGATACGGCCGTGCCGAAGGATAAAAGAAGGAAAAGATAAAGGGGGAAGTACCAATAGGCGGCCAGGGCCGCAAGCCCGGGGGGATCCTTGGGCAGGGCCAGGGGGGCCGGAAGGGACAGCACGTAAAACAGGAAAAAAGCGGGAATCAGGTGGACCATGTCCGACAAGCAGGGGTAAACCTTCATTTGCTGGGCGCGGCCCCGGCCGTAGCGGAAGGCCTGGTGGCAGAAAGCCCCCAGGTTTTTGCGGCGGTGCCGGAACACCACCGCGCCGGGGTCGTAGACCAGGCGCTTTTGGGAGTGCATCAGGCGGTTCAGGAACTCATTTTCTTCGTTGGGGTAGAGATCCTCGCGGAACCCGCCCTCGGAGAGGAAAGCCTCGCGGCGCACCATCATGTTGCAGAGGATCAGGTCCTTCTCCGTGGCCTCCTTGACCCCCCCGATGGCCGCGTAACGGTTGCGCACGCTGAAACTGCCCATCCAGGAGGCCAGCACCGCGTTCACGGATTTCTCGAAGGGCGAGGCGTCCGGGGGCACCAGGTTGGGGCCGCCGGCCACGGCCGTGCGCGGGTCCCCGAAATGGGGGGCCAGGTGGCTGACGGTGCCGGGGCACACCACGCTGTCGTCGTCCAAAAAATAAACCAGCTCGGTTTGGCATTGCTTGACGCCCCGGTTGCGCTGGCGCGAGGGGTTGCGCCCGACGCAGACGAAGACTTCCCTGGGGCGATCGGGGGCCGGCAGCCGGGAAAGCCCCTCGAGGGAAGCCAGGGGCTTGTCGGGGCGGTCCACCGCGATGACGGCGCTGTAATCAAGACGCATGGGGATGGGATTCCTTGGGGAACATGTGGAGGGCCGCAGGGATGCCCACGACCGCGGTCAAGATCGGCCCCGAAACCACGTTGAGGAGATCGAACGCAAAGAGATCCTCCTGACGCACGACGCTGGTGGTGAAGAGCACGAACATGGCCATTTCCCGGGGGCCGAAGCCGAGGATGGAAATCGGAAGCAATTCTACCACGATAGCGATGGGCCATAAGAAGGCGAATTTGCCGTAAGCCAGGGGTATCCCCAAAGCCACCACCAACAGGTAGGACCTCAGGATGGCGGCTTGCCAGGCCAGGACCGAAAGGACAAAAGGCCCGAAAATCTTAAAGGAGGGGATGAGCAGGGAATGCAGGGAGGAATTGAACTCGCCGGCATGGTGGGAAATCTTGGACGCCAGGTTCTTGGGCAACAATCCGGCGACGATGGGTTTCAGGACGAATTTTATCCAGCGGGGGTTGATGAGGGCCAGGATGAGGAGCATTCCACAGAGCATTCCGATGAAGGTGCCCAGGGCCGAGCTTTCCCCCGAGAAGGTCGAAATATAGTAGACCAAACCCATGATGCCCAGGAAGACGATGGCCGCCAGGTCGTAAATCCTGTCCGCCACGTGCACCGCCAGGGCCACCGGCATGGAGACCTTGCCGAGGCGGTTCAATAACACGATGCGGCTCACGTCCCCCAATTTGCCGGGGGTGACCGAGGCCAGGGGCTGGCCCGACAGGAAAGTCAGGATGGATTGCTTGACGGAAAGATGGGACTTGGCCCGGGCGACAAAGGAGCGCAGGCGAAGCGACTTGAAAAGATACTCCGGCACGCCGCCCACGACCGCCAGCAAGAGCAGCCAAGGATTGAGCTGCTTGAGCCGGTCCCAGGAGGATGGAAGGTTGAGCTTAGAAACGACATAAACGATGAGGGCAATAAAGATGAGGAAAGCAAAAGGTCTCAAGCGTTTCATGGGCGGAAGGATCGCCTTTCCGTTCGGTCGATAAAGGGGGCCTAATCTTTTACCAAATATGGACGCGCCTGGGGAGGGTTTTTTATAGAATACGGTGGTCGCATAGGCTAGGTTTTAATCCGGTAAACGCTGGAAAAGCGATGGTTCCGCATTGTAATTGTTTGTGCGAATGGAATCACCCTCACCCTACCCTCCCCCCAACGACGCTCATAGGGAAGGACCCCTATGTACCCACAAAACCAAGGCGTCAAGGGAGGGGGAAAGAATTTCCAAAAACGCGTATATCTCCTGATGCCCTCGCCCCAAATGGTGAGCCTGTCGAACCATTGCGGGAGCCCTTCGAGAGCCTCAGGGCAGGAGGGTAGGCTTGCGGTGAGCGACCGAAGGGAGTCGAACCAGGTGAGGGGTATCGTTCGGAAATGAGTTTTTTAATATCCTGAAAGGGATTTTTAAGGAGTTTAGGATGGTCCGCAAGAAAGCCTTTGTCACGGGGGGCAGCGGGTTCGTGGGCGCCAACCTGGTGCGCGAACTGGCGGCCCAAAAATGGGACGTCACGGTCTTCCACCGGCCCGGATCGGACCTGTGGCGCTTGAAGGGTTTGCCCCTGAAGCTCAAGCAAGGGTCCTTCGAGGACCCAGCCTCAGTGGAAGCGGCCATGCCGAAGGGTGTGGACGCGGTTTTCCACATGGCCGCCAAGGTCAGCTTTTGGCGTGGTGACGACCGGCTGATGGAGCGTGACAATGTGGAGGCCACGAAGGCGATGGTGGACGCGGCCCTGAAGCGCAAGGCCAGGCGGTTTATCCACACTTCCACGGTCTCGGTTTACGGGTTTTCCGACAAGCGGATCAACGAAATCTTTCCCCATGACGGTTTGAATTCCCATATCGGGTATTTGAGGACCAAGGCCCAGGCTGAAGAAGTGGTGCGTGAGGGCGTGAAACGCGGACTGGACGCGGTGATCCTGAACCCCTCCAACGTGGTGGGGCCTTTCAAACGGGACAGCCTGGCCCGGTCGATGCTCAGCCTAAAGCCGGGAATGACGCTTAAGGCTCCGCCGGGGGCCACGTCTTTCGCCCACTCTGTAGAGGTGGCTAAGGCCCATGTCGCGGCGGTGAAGCGGGGGAAGAAAGGCGAGAATTACATCCTGGCCGGCGCGGATGCGGACTGGGTCGAGGTTTATTCCGCCATTCCCAAGGTCGTCGGCGTGGAAGCCAAGGTCAAGGTCTTTCCGAAGATCCTGCTTCAGGTCGGCGCACAAGCCTTTCAGGCGCTTTCCCTCGTTACCCGGAAGGCGCCCTTCGTGACGCCGGAGTTGGTGGAGTGGCTTTCGGCCAAGATGACCTACGACTCCCGGAAGGCCGTGAAGGAACTGGGATACAAGGTGAGGCCGCTGAAGGACATGCTGAAAGACCTATGGGAAAGCCTACCTCAAAAAGAATAGTTTTGAGTTGTTGAATCCGTCGTTGCGAGGAATGCCCACCGAATAGGCGGGTGGTTATGACGAAGCAATCCCAGTTGCAAAATAAAGTGGTTTTGCCCAAGGCAAAACCAACAGCTTTAAACCACCCATGGACTGAGATTGCTTCGTCGCAAAATTCGCTCCTCGCAACGACGGATTCAACAACTCAAAACTTCTTTCAGCCGTTCCCCCGCATTTTCCGCCAGAAGGGGTTTCGGTCCCTCAGCCAATCCCACAAAAAGTCCCCGCCGCCCGGGAAAAGCCGCGCCACGGCGTCAATGACGTAAGCGTCCAGGCTGATCAAAATCCGCGGTTTTCCTTTCTGAATGCCCGCCACGATCACTTGCGCCGCGTGGGAAGGGTCGGATTTCAGCTTGGCGCTCATTTCATCCGTGGTGCGCTTCACTTCCTCCTTGGAAAGGGGGTATTCCTTGATGGCCGAATGCTGGATGCGGGTCTTCATGCCGCCGGGGAAAACCGCGATGACGTTCAAGGGGCCGCCTTTGACCTCCATCCGGAGGGCTTCGGTGAAGCCCCGCACCGCGAACTTACTGGCGGAATAAATGGCCTGGCCCGCGAAACCCTTCAAGCCCCAGGTGCTGCAGATGTTCACCAGGGCGGATTCGGGGCGTTTCAAGAGTTGCGGCAGGAAGGCCTGGGTCATGTGGATCACGCCCCAGACGTTGACATCCACGATTAATTTCATGTTCTCGTACCGGGCGTCCTGCACCCGGCCATAGGAATCGATCCCCGCGTTGTTGAGAAGCAGGCCGGCGGGCCCTAGTTTTTTCTCCACATCCCGGGCCAGGCGGTCCACGGCCTCCCGGCGGGTAATATCCGCGGTCCAGGTTCCGGTTTTGGCGGCCTTTAAAAGGGACAGGGTTTCCTTGAGGCCGGCCGGGTTCTTGTCCACCAGGGCCAGCCGGCAGCCCTCGGCCGCCAGGGCTTGGGCCAAGGCCCGGCCCAGGCCGGACCCGGCGCCGGTAATCACGGCCACTTTATCCTTGAGGTTTTTCATGGGTGGTTCCTTTCTTGCCCGCTGAGGATAGCAAAAAGGGGGGGGTGTTGTCCCGCCCTGGCTCACGGGAGGATTAAATCATGGGCAGCCCTTTGAATTTCAGGGGACTTTTTGGGCAAAATATCCCCGCTCTGTGTGCCCTGTGGTTCAAATGGTCTTTAATGGAAAGGGCCGGCGATGATCAAGATTGAAGTCCTGGTGGGCAGCGTGCGGCAGAACAGGTTCTGCGACAAGCCCGCGAATTACCTTTGCGGGGAATTGAAAAAAGAAGAGAACGTGGAAGCGGAACTCGTGGACTTGAAGGAATGGGACCTCCCCTTCTTCAATGAGCCCATCACCCCCGTCGCCTCAAAAGGGGAATATAAGAACCCCTTGGTGAAAAAATTCGCGGAAAAGATATCCGAGGCGGACGGGTTTGTGATCGTCACCCCGGAATATAACCACGGCTACCCCGGGGTGCTCAAGAACGCGCTGGATTGGATCTATTATCCCTGGAACCAGAAACCGGTCGGCTTCGTGAGCTATGGCGGAGCGGGAGGGGCGAGGTCGGTCGAGCAATTGCGGCAGGTCGTCATCGCTCTCCATATGCATCCCATACAACCTTCGATCACCATTCCCCTCGAGATTCTCAGGGCCTTCCAACAGGGCAAAGCCGCGGACTTGCCCCTTTCCGAGCTGTTCCGGCCCCTCCGGGAGGGACGGGACCTGATCCACCCATTTTTCTCGGAGCTGGTCAAATTAACAACGATTTTGAAGAATGCCCAGGGGGAGCCGTCTTCGAAGGGATGAGCCGCCGTGGTGAAATTCGTGGAGGCTCCACGGATTGCGCCACTCTCCACCCAAAATTCTTGGCTGAGCCAAGAATTATTAAAACCTAAAAATGAAATCGTCATTAAGATTTGAGGGAGGGAGCCATGAATAACCAAGAAACAACCGGAGCCGTGAAACGGATCAAAAACCTGGGATTTCCCTGGGAAACAGCCGACCCCTTCCTTTTTTGCGTGTATCACCTCGACGCTTATCCGGCGGGCAACGACCAATTGGGCCCCCAGGCCTCCCTCAAGGGCCGCAACCTGGGAGACGATTTTGAGGGTATCGACGGCTGGCGCATGTACCACGGGCATACCGTGCCGGGCTTCCCCCAGCACCCCCACCGGGGCTTCGAGACCGTCACCGTGGTCCGCCGGGGCTTCATCGACCATTCGGATTCCTTGGGCGCCAGGGCCCGTTTCGGCCCGGGGGATACCCAATGGCTCACGGCGGGCAAGGGCATCAACCACGCGGAAATGTTCCCCCTGCTGAACACCCAGGACCCTAACCCGGTCGAATTCTTCCAAATTTGGCTCAACCTGCCCAAGGCGGGCAAGATGGTCGCGCCTTACTTTTCCATGCAATGGGGGGAGAAGATCCCCAAGGTCACCGCCACCGACGAGGCGGGCCGGAAGACCGAAATCACCCTCAGCGCCGGGCAATGGGGGGACGTGAAGGCCCTGCCCCCGCCGCCCGATTCCTGGGCCGCCCAACCCGAAAGCGACCTGGCCATTTGGACCATTCGGATGGTCCCCAAGGCCCGGTGGGGCCTGCCGAGGGCCAAGAAGGGAACGAACCGCACCCTTTATTTCTTTAAAGGGGATTTGATCGTGATCGGGGGCGTGACGGTCAAGTCCAAACAGGGTGTGGAGTTGGAGCCGGATGTGGACGTGTTATTGGAGAACGGCGAGACCGAAGGGGAATTACTGCTGCTGCAAGGCCGCCCTATCGGCGAACCCGTTGTCCAGTATGGGCCTTTTGTGATGAATACGAGGGCGGAGATCCAGCAGGCTTATGAGGACTACCAACGCACCCAGTTCGGCGGCTGGCCCTGGAAGTCGGATGATCCGGTTCATCCCCGAGGGGAAGGGCGCTTTGCCAAGCACGCTGACGGCCGTATCGAACGACCCTAAGGTCAATGTTCGCCTAAAATAGGCTCAAACAAAAATCTCTCACCACGAAGTACACATGCCGACCTTCCATAAAGTTGTTAAAGAGGTCGGTATAGTACCGATTTCATTAACTCCTTTAAGGTGAATCGGCACAAAGGACACCAAGTTAAAACATGTTGTTTTATCGAGTGTTTTTATGGCTCGCTTCGTGTACTTCGCGCCCTTTGTGGCAAGAGTTTGGGTTTTTGTTAGAGGTTCTAAGTGGTTTTCCCCGCCGTCTTACCGCCTATCCTACCGGTAACGTTCCGGCGGGTATTTCGCCCGATGGTCCGCGTAATGGGCCCAGGGCTTGCCCCGATCCGCCTTCAGGGACACGTGACGGCCCAGGTGGTGAAACCGCGGCGGCAAATGGGCGGTCCGGACCCAGTTAGGACCGTTCTGGTAGAAATAAACATGGGCCCTGTAATCGTAATAGACCCCAAAAGCGGGATAGTACCAGTAGCTATAGGCTGGGGCTGGCGCCGGGGCGCCGCCGCCAATATTGACGGAGATCGACGCTTGGCCGAATCCGCCGGTAGGCGCCAGCAAGGCGAGGGGAATGAACAAACCGACTAAAAGCAAAAAACGTTTCATCGATTCCTCCTTAAAAATGGGGTCGAAGGTGGAAAGGTCGGAAGGCGATAAAGACCCTCTCTCCGGTCCGAAGTGAACGACAATGGCGGGTTCAGCGGCCTTTGCCGCTTTCCCTGTCTTTATCTTCGGCCCATGTTCCTTCAAAAAACAACCCTGGCCTGACATTTTGTTTTTCTATAGTTAAAGACGTTTTTATCAGGGTTAATGTGTTGGAAGCATGATGGATTGGAAGATTGGCGATTTGAAACCCAGCCTGCCTATTGGGCCTCACTGGTATTTAGTGGTGATTATCGAAATGGCAACCTGTGGCCCGGTATGGGCTCAACCCAAAATTTCATTTTTTATGTTCTTCGGAATTGATAAGACCTCTAAAATATCTTTTTTAACTTCTGCCTTTATGGTTTGCATAATTCCTCCCTCGGAATCTTTACTATTTGAAACCTATTTTATTAATCGGAACTATGCACTTGGCATAACTTGGATGTTAAGCCTTTGCTTTTCCCCCTCTCCCTTGAGGGGAGAGGGCCGGGGTGAGGGTGATTATCTTTTTTCAGGCCTGACCCCGTTCACTGGCGATGCCACCGGCGACCGTGATCCCCGCGTTTGTCCCCGGGAGTTGGTTGGTTAAAAACAACGGCGAGCAGGCGGTGATTCCGCCCCTGGATGCATCCTTCAGCATTTTCCAAATCACATCTTTTTCCAGCGTCATACCCTACCTCCTTAAAAGTTTTACCCCTGTTACGTTTATTCCCGGTCAAGCTCCGGAACCAAGGGCTTGGCCTGCAAACGACACAATGAAAAAGAGGGCTCGGACCAGCACGCTAAACCGCTGATAGCCCGGTGGAACGGGGCGTGGGCAAAGAGCGGACCGGCGTTCCGCGGCTTTTCGCACCGGCGGCGGGCGGCCTGAGCCCGAGGAAGGATAGGACTTTTTCCGTCACATCCGGGCTTTCCCAGTAATCCCGTGGCCCAACTGGTTGAAAGGCGCGTCCTGCGCCTGCGTCCGGCCCCCGGTAAACGGTCCAGCGGCCACCCTGGAACCTTAGGCCCCATTTATTTGAAAGCCAGCATGTCCGGCGCCAATTTGGGCTTCCCGATATCGGGCCCCTTGTCCACCGTCCACATTTTCCCGTCCCCCTTGACCGACCATATTTTTTCGGCGATATGCTCGCCCAGCTTCCGGTAGCCTTCCCATTCCTCCTCGGAATAAAACTGGTTCACGGTGGATTCCTGCGGGAAATCGCCGTGCTGTTGCCGGTAACTAGCCAGGTCCAGGGGTTCATCCCCGGTCAGGCCGGGCTTGAGGATGAGGATCAGGCTGTGTTCCTTATCCGGCCTCCCGGGATAACCCACCCAGGCCAGGAGACCGTGCTTTTTGCACTCGGGCTGGTCCGACCCCGGCGCTTTCACGGTGAAGTTATCCAGGGAACCCAGGAAGTTCTCCACTAGTGTCGGGTCCACGTTGTCTATAAGGTCCTGTTGGCTGTAGAAGGTGATTTCCGCCTGGAAGTCGTTGCGCGCCTTCAGGACCATCCGGGCGAAGTCCTCGAACTGGTACTGGGGGTCCTCCCCGGTATCGCAAAGGATGATGAAAGGGATCCGCCTGCGGATTAGCTCGTAGCAAGCGGTGTTCTCGAAATGGCCCCCGTCCGAGAGGTTCCAGAACCGCCGGGCCGGGCCATGGAAACGGGCTGACAGCTCGTCTAGGAGGTTGTGCTGGACCGGAAAATACTTCTCCAAATAAGTGGAAATTTTGGACCAGAGGCCTTTCGGGTTCCGGTTCTTCTGGGCCGCGGCGGATAGCCGGCTGTTCCACCAGTAGCCTAGGCGGATATTGGCCAGGCCCAAAAGCAGGCTGTAAATGGGGTTGGTTTGGTAGCCTAACCCGGTGCCCATGGCCGCGCCCGAGATGGAAACCCAGGACCCCAAGGTGGGGGATTCGACGGGCT
Organism: candidate division FCPU426 bacterium; assembly: GCA_030041545.1. Classification (GTDB taxonomy): domain Bacteria; phylum Oederibacteriota; class Muellerivitia; order Muellerivitales; family Muellerivitaceae; genus JAJPJW01. The sequence continues at coordinate 26,358 of JASHNQ010000028.1, forward strand.
GGTAAAGGTCCGCCGGGGTTCCTTTCCTGTGTCCGAAGGTTGCGATCCGAAGAAGGAAATCCTTGGTTTTGGTCCAGGCCGTGGCGTACCACGGGTTGTCGGTTTCGAACACATGAAACTGGTAATTTCTGTCACCGGGTTTGCTGTCGGATTTTTCGATCATGATGGGGCTCAGTCTTTCATAGGAGGGATGCAGCGGGCCCCCTTCCCAGAGGGAATGGTGGCGGATGTCGACGGTCAGGCCGCAGGGACCCACCGCCAGGGACAGGCCTTTGCGGTCCTGCTCCTCAACCCTCGATTTTTCGTTGATGGTTTCATTGAGGGTGGTGTTGATGATGTGGAGCGGGCCCCCGTTATCCGCCGGGGAGTATCGGCTCATCTCCGTGTCGTCCCGGTACAGGTCGACCGGGGAATCCTGCTTGGAATCGTCCTTGCAGTCCGCGGCCCCTAGGTAGGCGTTGACCAGCCTGGAACGGTAGAGCGGATGCTGGGAGGAGTAGTTCAGGAACGTGACCGTGTTTCCGATGCAGTAACAGACGACCCCCAAAAACGGCCAGACCAGCCAGGAATACCAAAGACTGTCATGGAAGTAGGATTGCTCCAGGTAATGCACCGACAAGGTGACAAAGGCCACGATCAAAAGGAACCACGCGGCGGCGATGATCCCCAGGATCACCAGCTTCAAGACGCCCGGCATTTTCGCGTTTTTGTCCTTCATTTGCGCCGTGATTTGGTTGCCGATGAAAGAAAGGGCGGCCGCGAGGAGGGGCGGGACCGTCAGGCTGGTGACATTGTGTTCGGAAAAAAATTCCACCATTTATCTTCGACAAATTTTTGACCAAACCAGTCCGCCAGGGCCCAGGCCAAGGTCGCCAAGAGAAGGAGGCACCCCAACCAGAAGGTCCCGGTGAAGGAAGACCTTAAGCCCCCCCAGAAATCGCTATTAGGGTCCTTAAGCTTGCGCCGGATACCCTGGATCACATACAGGATCATGTAAACGAAGCTCATCCAGCAGACGGCCGCCACGACCCAGGAAGCGTACCGGAGGCCGTCGACCGGGCAATTGACCCCGAAGCAACTGCAAACGATAGCCATGACGGCTATGCCTGCGGAAGGCCCGAGCAGGATGGGCTTTCCAGGATCCCCCAGGCAGAGCCAATAGCCCAAGCCGGCGGGCAGGACCCAGAACAAAAGGAAAATCACCGGCAGGATCAGCAAGGAACTGCAAGGCAGATCCCCCGTATTCCAGAGGAGCCAGAGTTTGTTGACCGGCTCGTTAATGTAGGCCGCGAGCATCATGCCGCTCTGCGCGATGAAAAGGCCGAACAGGAGGTACACGACGTTCACGGTCGCTCAATTGCGGAGGCAAATCGCCAGGTCGACGAACAGGCTGATGGAACCGCTCGGGGCGAGGTACCGGCCGTGGTCGCGCAGCCATTTCAAGGGCGGGGAGGTATTGTCCGACAGGATTTCTTTGACCTGGCCGGGCGTGTCCTGGTGAACCTCGAAGAGTTTCCTCAGGAATCCTCCGAAATAGCCGCCTCCCGAGACCGTGGAAAGCCAGTCGATTTTTTTCAGGTAATCCAGGCGCGCGAAAGTTTGGAAGATCCCCAGGCTGAGGGTGGCGCTGCGGATTCCCCCGCCCGAAAGGGCCACACCGATGGCGGGACCCCTCCGCTTCTTTTCTTCTTTTTCCCATTTTTCCCGGCGCTTCTCAATCAGGCTTTCCTCCCATGTCTTTAAGTCTTTGGGATAATAAGAGTTCGGGTATATATCCTCGTAAGGAGGCGCGACCGCCTTTGTCGAAGGATTTTCTTTTTCGGATGATTCCATGTTCCCTCCCATCGGTTTTTTAGGTTTCCTGGAATTATTTTGTGGCGGCTATTTATTTTGCCCTTACTGGCTTTTAAAAAAGGGGCTTGCCACCATCCAACACTTTAAGTTGTCCAAGGTGTTATGTGTTGGCCTGGCCCCCTTTTGTGTACAGGGATCGTCAAAGCCGTCCATTTTCGCTCAAAAAATTTTATTGATAAAATGTCCCTATTTTAGGAATCGAATGATGATTTTAAAAGTTAATTCCAAATAAAATTCAAAACAGGACACCTATAGTGCGATTAAGCGTTTTATCCAAAAGCGTTTCCATGGGTGATAGTGTCATACATCACTTAGAAGTCATTTCTTCGAGATAGGTTCTAGTTTCCCCTCGCCCTACCCTTTCTCGCAAGCAGCGAGGGTTTTGGTACTTATGAAATGACTTCTCATCAACAAAAAGAAAAGAACAAAGGGGCCACTATTCAACACTTTGGGGCGCTCCAAAGTGTTATGGGTTGGCCTACCCTATCAACTTTTTTTGTTAACCATTGGCCTTGAGGGCTAGAATGGCCCCAGGAGGTCAGCCAATGCGCCTGAACGGCCGCGGGGACCAAAAAGGGGAACTGGATTTCGACAGCAAAGATCCTAGGATATTTTTTTCAAATAAGCCACAATTGAAATAGCTGGTTGCAAAAGCGAAAGTAAATATCAAACGGGGGAAAAGGTTAAAAAGTTATGGCCGATAGCAAACCGGGACGTCGTTATGTAGAAACAGGTTTTGATAAATTTCTCAAGTTCTTTTCGATATTTTTTACTTTTTATTCGATCTTCATTGCCGGTTGGGCTTGTAATCTTGGAATTCACAAATTGGAAAATCAGCAAGGGTATTTCGCAAAAGCTTCATGGTTTTTATATCCTTTATGGTATTGGAGCGCTTTTCTTTTCGCGATATGGATTTCTCACCGGTTTAAAGACGCGTGGGTGAGTTTTTTTGATAAGAAACACGGAATAATTTACCAGGGGAAAAAACGAGGCGCCGATCCCCAGGCGAATGCCGATTTAGAAAAGGTTGTTGAAACTTGGCGTTGGATATTAATGTTGGTGGGTCTTGTTTTGGGATCCGGGATAGTTTGGTTTTTTGGCTATGTTCCGCTCAGCAATATCCCTGATAAATTCGACCGAATTGGTATAGATACTTCTTCAATCGACCTCAAAATTAATAAGCAGGACTTGGATGGCGGGGCAATTCTGTTGCCGGTTAATTCCCTGGACAAGCAGGATGGCAAATCGGATTCAAAGATTATTAAAGGTACCCTCCAAATAGTTGGTCACGCCGAAAAAGCCGTAACAATGGTTTGGATGGACTCCAATGACTTTATGAGTTTGAAAAGCGAAAAGAAACAATATGTCCGTTGGTTCATGATTCAAAAAGATAAAAATGACATTATCAAAGACACTCAACCCAGGTACCCGCTTGATTTCGAGACCTATGGCCTTATCACTAATGACTCTTCTCGGAAACCCGAATTCAGGAGTTTTAATTTATTCGCGCAAGTACAAGAAATAGCCATCTTCGTGGTTGGAATTTCAGCGTTATGGAGTCTCTGTATCAACATTATCCTGTTTTTTTGCTTTGACCGGACCAAGATTCATAAAAAATACAACCTGGCCATGTCGCTCGATTATCAATCCCCTTTCAAGGAATTTGGCCTGGAACACTGGAACAACGTATTTAACGATATGTATCTCATAGCCGCGATAGGTTTGTTTGTCCCAATCATTTCGCGCGCTGATTTTATAAAAGGCACAGCGGGAGTTGGAATACAGGATGCCATGGATGTATGTATCGTGGTTTTTGTTTTTGCCCCACTCTTGGCGGAGATATTCCTGCGGCGGATTAAGGTGCGGGAAGCCTTTTCCGCGATGAAAAAGAAGGAAACAAAAGAGAATTCCCAGAAATTCATGGACCAAACTCTTTGGCCATTTGACCGGGACTATGCCGGGAAAATTGGGTTTCTGGCTGTTTTATTCGAAGTCTCTTATCTTTTAACTGGTATGTGGGGGAATATTTTTGGGATATTTTAGGGAGAAATAAATAAGCCATGGTCGTGGATGTAATTCGATTTTGGGTATTTCATTTTTTCGGAACTATGCGCTTGGCAAAGCAGGCTACGGCACTATCGCGAAGAAACAACTTCCCCCTCTGAAAGAGGGGGATGAGAGGGGAAGTTAGCCTTTGCCGATGGTTCCGACAAAGACTAATACCCCCCTGCCCCCTTTTTCAAAGGGGGGAACTGGGCTTGCTTTGCCAAGTGCATAGTTCCCTTCGGGAATTTAAGCCCCCCTCACCGGGTTCGACTCCCTTCGGCCGCTCACCGCAAGCCTACCCTCCTGCCCTGAGGTTCTCGAAGGGCTCCCGCAATGGGCGAGGGTTTTTGGTAAGTTATGCCAAGCGCATAGTTCCGAAAAACAATTATTAGAGGTACCCTTAATGGATTGGAATCAGAAGAATTTAATCCGAACAAAAAAGCGGAGTGCCGGTTTGAATCAGCTTCCTGTGTCCAGGCGGTACTTGGCGAAGGACTACTGGGCAGGCTACGCCCGGCGGATTCCCAACCCCTAACTCTGCCCCATTTTCTTCCTAATCTCCCCAAGTGACAACCTTTCGCTTTGAAGCTCCCGGATGCGCTTGGCGTGGTCCACGGCCTCCGGTGGGTAGAGGGTATAACCTGAATCTGTATGGCCGGCTGTTGGGAGGAGGCCTTCCTTGGTCCAGTGGCGCAGGGTGGCCACGGTTTCACCGGTCTTTTTAGATAGTCCGCCAATACGAAGCAATTTGGAAGCGACGGTGCTTGCCTTGGGGCTCTTTCCCCTAGCGGCCTCCAGGTAAATGTCCAGGGACCGGTCAATGGCTTTGACCATCAGCTTTTCATAGTCCACCAGGCTTCTCCCTAACTGAGCTTTTTCCAGGCTGTTCAAGTAGGTCACGCGTTCCCGGGGTTGGATAAAGGCGGGGGGATAACCACCGCGCATCAAAAGCAGGTTCATCAAAAGCCGGGCGGTGCGGCCATTGGCATCGATGAAAGGATGGATGCTCACCAGCCGGTAATGGGCCTGGGCGGAAAATTCGGCGGGGTGCATGGACGGATGGGATTTGAGCCAGTCCGAAAATTCGGCCATGAGCTCGGGGACCTTCCGGGGATTGGGCAGGACCACGGTAGAACCCGCTATCCGGACCGGCATGGAGCGGTACCGGCCGGCGTTGGCGTCGTCGATGTCCCGGAGGATGATTTCGTGAAGCGCGAGGATTTCTTTTTCGCCGACGGGGTGTTTGGGGGAGGCGGCCAGTTCCTTGACCCAATCCAGGGCCTTCGCGTGGTTGGAGGCCTCCAGGTGCTCCTTGAGGGTTTTGCCGCCGACCGTCAGGCCTTTTTCCAAAACGACCGCTGTTTCCTGGCGGGTCAGGGTGTTGCCCTCGATGGCGTTGCTGGTATAAGTGAGTTCCACCCGGAACCATTCCTCCAGGTTTTTCACCAGTTCCGGCTTCAGGGGCCTCAGGGCGTCGAGGCGTTTTTTCTTGGGGTTGAGGCTATGCCAGTTCATAGCCTAAAGTATAAAGTGTAACGTTATGGTTTACAAGGTTCGGCGGCGGGGTCGTTTGGCTAAGGAGGGGAAGTGGTTGGGTTAAGGAAGAATCCGTTAACTCGTCACTCCCAACCCTTCGATTTTACTCAGGGCCCTGAGGCTCTCGAAGGGCTCCTAATTCCTAACTTTGTGTATCAGCTTCCCGTGTCGAGACGGTACTTGGCGAAGGCCTGCTGGGCGGGATCATTCAAGAAATCCCGGACTAAAGGGGAAACGCTCTTTCAATATGACGTAAAATCCTATCGGACTCCTCCGTCGTAAAATCCGACCCGTAAAACCTCAAAAAAAGCCTGCGGCGCATCTCCTTGGGATCGTCCCGGCCTAACTCCTTCCGGATGCCCGCCATGGCCAGTTCCTTCGCGGCGGAAAACATCTCGCGGCCCATCCGGAAACGCTTCGCTGGGGCAATCTTTTTCCAAACCTCCATATACCGTTTTTCCATTTCGGGGGAAGTATCGTTCATGGCTTTAATTCCTCAAGCTGCCGGGAGATGCCCAGGGCCAAGGCCCATTTGTTGAGATAAGCATAATCCAGGTTGTGGGTCAGAGCCAATAAACTCCGGACGTCCCGTTTTTGAAAGTCCGAACCCGTATTTTTTGCCCATTCCAGTTTGGAGAGAATAAGGTCCTCGGGAGCGGCAACGAACAATTTGGAACCATCTTCTAATTCCATTTGCCGTCGGCGAAGGAATTCCGTTTTACGGTACTCAAGGTCTTTTCGGATGATAAAGTCGACCTTGCTTGCCCATTTTTCGTGGATGGCGTTAAACATGGTATGGCCCTCAACGGCCCTCTTGACCTCGGATTCATCCAAGTAAAATTCGGGGGAAAAAAGCCGGTGAAATTGTGGAATATGGTAAGAATCCAGCTCAACTACAAGGTCAATATCGCGGGTCATACGAGGTTGGGCATAGAAATCCAACGCCGCCGACCCGGTGAGCATGTAGGGAATTCCAGCCCTTTCTAAAAGAGAAACGACGAGCTTGATGAGCTCTAGCTGTTCATTCATGGAAGAATATTAGCACGCCTGGGAAAGAGGGGCACTAATGATGGCCGGCGAAAGCTTTTAAAGCTCAGCTTCCCGTGTCCAGGCGGTACTTGGCGAAGGCCTGCTGGGCGGGGTCGTTGGAGTCGTCCCTCAAGTCCTGCCAGCGCTGCAGGTGGTTGGAGTAATCCAGGTCCCTCAGGACCATCTCGGTGGGGCCGTCGTTGAAATGCCATTCCTTCAATAGCACGTCGTTGCCCAGGGGCTCGGGATTGCCGGTGGATTCCTTGTTCCACCGACGGTACTGCTTGGCCCACTGCTCGATGGGTTCCGCCTTGGCGTTATCCCCCTCCCACATGGCCGAGATGAAGTAAAGCTTGCCGCTGGGAATGTGGAAAAGGAGGTCCAAGGTGGTGGCCCCGGTCACCCCTTCGGAGGCGTCCAGCGAGGCGATTTGGAACTGCGGATCGTTGTTGAAGGACCTCAGCTTTTTTTTGATATCGGGGAACTTTTGGGCCACCTCGTCCAAGGTCATGCCCAGGGTGAGGCCGTCCGTTTCGCGGGGAAGGGGGATTTTGGGGCCGGCGAAAAATTCCTTGAAAACCCCCGTGCCCCAGATGGCGCCGAGGATGAGCAGGGCGAACAAAAACCCAATGGCCTTGCCCTTCCATTGCCCGGGCGTGGGAAGGGGCGCGGAACCAGGTTTTTCGGCGGCGGGCGTCTCGGCGGCCGGAGGATGTTTGCGTCGTTGGGGCATCTGTGTTACGGTCCTGTTCAAAATATAAAGAAATTCAACCTACAAAAAAATGCAACTCATATCCCGTCCCAGCGGGGTCATATTCTACCGCGATAATACTCAATCGTGTATTTTAAACCTTCCCTGAGCGGAATTTTCGGCTCCCACTTCAACGCCTTTTTGGCCCTGGAAATATCCGGCTTGCGCTTGATCGGGTCGTCCTGGGGCAGGGGTTTTTTGACAATTTTAGCGCCGGGCCTGCCGCAAAGGTCCCTCACCACCTTGGCGAATTGGAGGATGGTGGTCTCCTGGGGATTGCCCAGGTTGAAGACCTGTCCTTCCGTTTGGGGCGTGGACATGGCCAACCAAAGCCCCCGCACCAGGTCCGCCACGTAGCAGAAACTGCGGGTTTGGGAACCGTCACCATAAACCGTCAAGGCATCCCCCTTCAAGGCCTGCGTGATGAGGTTGGAAACCACCCTCCCGTCGTTTTCGTTCAGCCGGGGACCGTAAGTGTTGAAGATGCGGACCAGCCGGGCGTTCACCCGATATTTGTTGAAATACTCATACACCAGCGCCTCACCCAGCCGCTTGCTTTCGTCGTAACAGGACCGGGGGCCGAAGGAGTTCACGTTGCCCCAATAGGTCTCCACTTGGGGATGGACCTGGGGGTTGCCGTAAACCTCCGACGTGGAGGCGAAAAGGAACTTGGCGCCCTTTTTTCGGCAATATTCCAAAAGCCGGTAGGTCCCGATGGAATTGGTGAGGATGGTCTCGATGGAGTTCTTCATATAACCGATAGGCGAGGCGGGGGACGCGAGGTGAAAGACGTAGTCGGCCTTGGGCAGGAAGCGGGGGAAGCCCCGGGTGATGTCCCTCAGGAAACGCGGAAGGGCCAGGAAACGGGGCAGTCCCTTGATCACGTCCTGGCGGATGAACCGGAAATGGGGATGGCGCCTCAAATGGGCGATGTTTTCCAGCTTTCCCGTGATAAGGTTGTCCAGGCAGACCACCCAGTGGCCTTGGGAAATCAAGAAGTCGCAGAGGTGGGACCCGACAAACCCGGCGCCGCCGGTGACCAACGAATGCAGGCGTTTCATGAAACCTCTCAAGCTTTAATTTTTAAGGATGCCCTCGTTCCCACTCTTTAAATATCGGGCTGCGCCCGATGAAGGAAATGAGGGCGACCCCGTTTTCCGTGTGGGGCTGAAGCCCATTTCAAATGGACAAACTGTGGGAATTATGGTGAATTTTGGATGAGTTAGCCACCGAAAATTTAAGGCGGCCCTTTTTCCCAGTTGGGAAAAAGGACTTCTTCGCCTGTTGAAATCTGGGGCTCAGGTGCTTTAACGGATGGGAAACCCGGCGCCCCCATAGGGTTCGACGTCCACGGGGGTGGGTGTGGCGGTCGGCGGGGGGGTGGGCGTGGGGGTGTACTGGCTCTCCGACGGCTTGACCACCGGCTTCAAACGGAGGATGACGTTGTTTTGGATGTCGGTGACGTAAAGGCTGTTTTGCGCGTCGGAGGCGATGCCCCGGAAGCGGGGCACATAGTTGGAATTAAGGATTTCGTCCTTAGCCCGCCATTCGCCCAGGAAGTCGAAATCCCCGTTCCGGCTATTGTAGAAAACCACCCGGCCGCTGGTGCCGTCCGCGATGGCCGCTATACCGGAAGGCGTGATGGCCACGCCCGAGGGTTCCTTGAAGACATAGGCGCCGTCGTCGCCGTACCAGCCCTGGATGGTCATGGGTATCCCCCCGTCGTTGTACACTTCCATGCGGAAGTTGCCGGTGTCGGCCACGATGGCCTGGTCGATGTTATTGAGCGCGAACCCCAAAGGCAAGTTAAACACCGCGGTCATGGTGTTGTCCGTGGCGTCGGTGCCAAAGGAGCCCCAGGTGGAATTAAAGAGTCCTAGCTTGCTGAAGATCTGCACGCGCGAGTTGCCGGTGTCCAGCACCCAGATGTCGCCGTAATGGTCTTCGCCAAGGGTGCGGGGCAGGTTGAACTGGCCGGCGCTCACCCCCTGGCTTCCCCAACTGCTGACCACCAGCCCCTTTTCATCCATGACGACAATGCGGCTGTTCAAGCTGTCGGAGACGTAAACCTTCCGGTCGGGATAGACAAAGACGCCCGCCGGGTGGTTGAACTGGGGCGGGTTGCGCCAGTCCGCGCGGCTTCCGAAGGCGCCGTAAGAGGTTACGGGTTCGCCGTAGGAGTTCCAGACCAGGATGCGGTTGTTGCCCGTGTCGGCGATAAAGATGTCGCCGTCGGGCCCGATCGCAATGCCCTCGGGGTCGTTCAATTGGTTCAACCCCGAACCCTTCGACCCCCACATGGCGTCGAAAGTATAAATTTTGGGTCCGGAGGAAGGGATGGGGGTGGAGGTGGGAGTGTTGGTGGGGGTGTCGGTAGGGGTCTGGGTTGGCGTCGGCTTGCGGTGCTGCCTGGCCCCAAGCGCGGTGGGAAGGGCCAATGCCGCCATGAGAAGGAAAAGAAACGGTGGGTTACGGCCAAAGGAAGTCATAGGAATCAATGCTACTATAAACTCAAAACCGCTTTTCAGGCGCACCCGTTTTCTTTATACATTCTTGAAAATGGGAGACTTCTTCGGCTGTTGAGAATGCGCCTCAGGCGCACCCATTTTCTTTATTGAAAATGGGTACTTCTTCGTCGTTTGAGATTTTTCGACTCAGGCGCCCTTTTTCCCCTTTGGGAAAAAGGACTTCTTCACCTTTTGAAAATTGCGGCTCAGGCGCCTTCCAGGCGGCTTTGACAGTTGATGCACCGGGTGGCCCAGGGGATGGCCTTGAGGCGGGTCATGGGGATGGCCTTTTCGCAGACCTCGCATTGGCCGTAGATGCCGGATTCGATGCGGGAAATGGCCTTCTCGATGCGGTCCAGTTCGATGCGGTCGTTCTCCATGAGCGTGACCGATAAGTGCTGGCTCAATTCGCCCGAACCGTGGTCGGCCATGTCACCAGGGATGTTCTGGTTGTCGGCGATTTCCTCCCTCAAGTCCTGCTCCAAGTGGTTCACCTGGCCGGTGATCTCGTTGCGGCGGTGCTGCAGTCTTTCCAGCAGGGGCTGGAAAGTGGGGTCCACGCGAAGCTTTTTCTTGGCGGGCTTGGCGATCAGGATGGGTTTAGCCGACTTTAAGGCGGCGGCCTTCTTGGGGTGGGAAGCGGATTTTTTCGCGGTTTTTTTCTTTTTGGGAGCCATGGTTTCCTCCGGGAGTATGGGGTCGTTCGGAACGGGTGCCCGTCCAGGGCGTTGAAAAGGATAGAAGATTATCGGAGGGGTTTAAAACTGTCAAGGATTAAAGGGCGCAGAACCCCAGGCCACAAGGACCGGCTTTTATTGATGTCTGCCAAAATAATCGAATAGAGGAAAGCCAACTTTTACCATTTTAAAGGCAAATGCCCCCTGTCTCGGCCCATGAAATGGCCCTATACTTACCCTGCTTTTGCCGTTCCTTTATCGAAAGGGGTTCGTCTATGGCCGCCATTGGAATCGTTGTGCTGCTGTTCATCCTTGGAATCGCCCTCCTGATCCTCCTCTACCTGGTTTCCGTCTACAACCAGCTGGTCCGCTACCGCGTGGAAGTGGACAATTCCTTCAGCCAGATCGACGTCCAGCTCAAACGCCGCCACGACCTGATCCCCAACCTGGTGGAGACGGTCAAGGGCGTCATGGATTTCGAGAAAAGCACCCTTACCCAGGTCATGCAGGCCCGCGTCGCGGCCATGGGCGCCGCCAACCCCAACGACCGCCTCAAGGCCGAGAACGACATCACCAGCGGCCTGGGGCGCCTTTTAGCCGTGTGGGAAAACTATCCCTCCCTCAAGTCCAACCAGAACGCCTCCCAACTCCAGGAGGAACTGAGTTCCACGGAAAACAAGATCGCCTACGTGCGGGGGCACTACAACGACATCGTGGCCAATTACAACGCCATCACCCAACAGTTCCCCTCCAACCTGGTGGCCGGGCCCTTCGGGTTCACCCAGCGCGAATTCCTGAAGGCCGCCGACGCCGATAAGGAAGTCCCACAAGTCAAGTTTTAAACATTTTTACCGCGAAGGCACGAAGACCGCGAAGAAAAGCTTTAGAATTTGAGGGAGAATCTTTTGAATTAAAATCGATCTCTTCTTCTCGCGTTTTTCGCGCCTTCGCGGTTGATCTTGAGGTTTTTTATGTTTTACGCGCTGCCGGCGGAGACGGTTTTCGAAGAAAGACAACGCACGCGCCGGGCCACCTTCTACTTGTTCGCCCTGCTGGCGGGAATCTACGTTGTTTTCGCCAACCTACTCACCCTGTCCGCCTATTTCTTCCTTTTTACAACCCATCCTGCCCGCCTCGACCCAACACCCGCGCAGGCTTACGACATGTTCTTGGTCGCGGCCAATACGACCTTTGGGGCGGCCCTCCTGGCGGCGTTTCATTTCCTTTTCGTGCGGGCCAAGTCCCTGGAGGACATGCTCTCTTCCCTCGGGGCCAAACCCGCGGATGAGAAGGACGACTACCATCGCGTCCTCATCAACCTGGTAGGGGAGGCCGAGGCGGCCACGGGCCTCAGGGGCATCCGCGCGGTGGTGATCGCCAATCCGGGGTGCAACGCCTTTTCCCTCCTGGACGGCCGGGGCCGGGCGGCCATCGGCGCCACGGAGGGGCTTCTAGCCAAGCTCACCCGCGCCGAACTTTCCGCGGTCGTGGCCCATGAGGCCGCCCACCTGGTGCACGAGGATTCCCGGCTTGTGGCCACCGCCTGCTTCCTTTTTTCCTTCTTCGGACAGTTGAATTCGGCCCTGGGCGCGGCCCTGGAGGGTATTTCCTATGGTTCCTACGGACAGCGCTCCACCCGGCGCGACGGGGGGCTGCTGGCGGGAATCCCTTTGTTATGGGTGATTTCGGGAGCGGGATACCTGATGACCCGGCTGATATCCATGGCCATCTCGCGCGAAAGGGAATACCTGGCCGACGCGGATGGGGTTTCCATATGCAAGGACCCCTTTGCCATGGCTGAGGGCCTGGACAAGATTTCCCGGCGCTACCGGGGGAACATCCCGGACACCTATGCGGCGCTTTTCATCCTCAACCCCACCGATTCGGCCCTGGACGAGCAGGAAGGCTTCTTTCCAACCCTTTTCAGCAACCACCCCCCGGTTTCCAAGAGAGTTTCCAAGCTTTTGGACTGGGCCAAGTCGGACCTCATCGCCCTGCGGGAGGCGGAAGATGGGGAGGAGAAAGCCGCTCAAAAGGCCGCAATATCCGTCATCCCCAATGGCGAGGCTGCCGCTTCCTTCATGCTCTACCAGGACAGCCAATGGGCGGGGCCCTATACCCCCTCCCAACTGCTGGCCTTGGGGTTCATGACGCCGGCCACCTGGGTCTGCCCCGCCGGAAGCCAGGCGGTTTCCCGCGCCTGCGACCTTCCCGAGCTTCTCCCCCTGTTCCAGAAGCAGGTCCGGGGTTCGGTTTCCCCCCAAGCCTGCCCCAGGTGCAAGGTGCCGCTGGTGGAGGCGCGATATGAGGGAGCGCAGGTGGAGCAATGCAGCTTTTGCAAAGGTTACCTGCTGAAGGCCGGGGTTTTGGAGCGCATGATCGCCCGGGAAGAGATGGTTTTTTCCCCCGAGGAGGTCCAAAAAGCCAGGATCTGGCGGGACTCCCAGCGCGGCCCCTTGAAGGACCTTAACTCTTTCCCGTTGATTCAATGTCCCTTCTGCGGCAGTCTCATGGGCAAGGGCATCCATTCCATACTGACCCAGGTGGTCATTGACCATTGCTCGAATATCGACTGTGGGGCCGTCTGGTGCGACGGCGGGGAACTGGAAACCATCCAAATGCTCATCCAGGACGCCCAAGCCCGCCCCATAACGTTTAGCTCCGCTTAGCCCCGGGAAATGGCTATTTTATAACGGCTTTTGCGTTTTCCGGAAAACAAAAGGTATAATTGCCTTGCTTTATTTTAGCGTTTTGACGGAGAAAGGCGATTGAAGTGTCGGGTTCCCGTCCGTGAAGGGATAGGGCTTTGACAATCGATGTTTTTTATGAAGCCATCCTCTTGGAAACCCATTTTTATTGTCTTTTGCGCCTTTACCTGCCTGGGAGGGGCAAGGAACGCTCAAGCCCAAATCGCCCTGACCAAAACCGTCAACGTCACCAGCGCCACGCCGGGCAGCCCCATCACTTACATCCTTAACTATTCCAACGCCAGCGCGCCCACCACCTGCTCGGACAGCTTCGAGGGGGATACGGTGGGGGCGGCGCCCCCCGGGTGGACCGAGTCCGCCGCGGACTGGACCGTAATCAGCGACACCAGCGATACCCCCGAAACCCAAGCCGTCAAGGGGGTGGCCCCCAACGGGGATTACCCCAACCTCCTGGACGCCTGCGCGGGCCAGGTGGGAGACGGATATATGCAGGCAGACATGAAGCTGGCGGCCACGGGGAACACGGGAGTCCTCCTCTGGCGGTTCACCGGGACCGACTCCCCCTCGGTCGTGAACGGCTCCAACTACCAGGCGGATATCACCACCGGCACCACCGGCAACGTCTCCGTGAATTATTACGACCTGGGGGACAATACTTTCACGCCCGTGGCCACGGGAAATTTCACCATCAGTGCCGGCACCTGGTATACGGTCCTGTTCCAGGTCACCGGCACGGGCGCGGCGGTCACCCTCTCCCTTTCCATCAACGGGACCCAGGTGATCGCGCCCACTACGACCACTTTCTCCATCGGCTCGGGCCAAGCGGGGCTCCAGGCCAACAGCGGCTCCACGGTGGAATTCGACAAGGTTTCCATCGCCAAGTTCACCCAAACCTACGATGTGACGGTCAGCGACACCCTGCCCGCGGGATTCACCTATGCCTCCTCCAGCGGCTCCCCCTCGGTGAACGGCCAGGAAGTGGTCTGGAACCTGGGCACCCTGGCCAACGGAGCTTCCGGCTCCCTGACCGTCTCGGGCACGGCCAATAACTGCGGCATAACCCTCGTCAACGCCGGGGAAGCGGACAGCGGCCTTCCCCAGTCCAGCGTGGTTTCCGCGCCGGTCTCAACGTCCCTGGCCGCCTGCACGGCCACGCCCACGGATACCGGTACCCACACGTCGACCGCCACCCTCACGGTGACCTCCACAGCCACTTCCACGCCCACGGCAACGGCTACGGCGACTCCCACTGGCACTGCTTCCCCAACGCCGACGAGCACGGCCACCCTGACGTCGACCAATTCGGCCACTTCCACGGCCACCCCTACAGTCACCTTGACTCCGACCGATACCGCCACGCCGACCAACACGGCCACCCTCACGGCAACGGATTCGACTACGGTTACGCCTACGCTCACCGTCACGGCGTCCCTCACCGCTTCGGCTACGCCTACGCCGACGGCTACTTCGACAGCCACTTCGACGGCCACGAACACGGCCACCCTCACGGCGACGGACTCGATGACGCCTACGGATTCGACTACGGCTACGCCTACGCTCACCGTCCCGGTGTCACCGACCGCTTCGGCTACGCCTACGCCGACAGCTACTTCGACGGCTACTTCCACGGCGACTAACACGGCCATCTTGACGCCGATCAATACCGCTACCCCGACTTCAACGGATACCGCCACCCCGACGAACACAGCTACTCTCACGGCAACGGATTCGATGACGCCTACGGATTCGACTACGGCTACGCCTACGCTCACCGTCCCGGTGTCACCGACCGCTTCGGCTACGCCTACGGCTACTTCGACAGCCACTTCCATGGCCACATCCACGGCCACTGACACGGCGACGCTGACGCCGATCCATACCGCCACCCCGACGAACACGGCCACCCTCACGGCAACCCTATCCGCCACTTCGACGGCCACCCCTGCGGACACTTCCACGCCGACTCTTACGCCGACCCACACCTTGACGGCTACGCTTTCCTCTACTCCCACGCCAACGGGAACCCGCCTCCCCACTGGCACCCCGACAGCCATGGCTTCCTTGACCCCCACGGGCAGCCCCACCGCCACGGGAACCCCGACCTTGGTGAACACGGCGAGCCCCACCTTAAGCCCGACCAGCACCCTCACGCCGTCCCTCAGCCCCTCTTGCGCGTCCGAGGCCGTGAGCATCTTCGATGAGCGGGGCGAATGGGTGGCCACCCTTTGCGGGGACCTGCCGCCTATGGCGTCCCAGGACCTGAAATTCACGGCTTCCACCTTTGTTCCCAGTACTTCGGGGCCGGGAGGCGCCGTGACGCTTTACTTGAACGGCCAGGTCCTGGCGGTATGGAACGCGACGGGTAGCAACGGCCAAGTCGTGGCCAACGGCTTCTACCACCTCACCCTCACCCAGGCCTTCACCGACGGCGCCCAAGTGGTTTTAAACCAGGCGGTGTTCGTGGACCCCTACGCCCTCACCGCCCGGGTAGCCATGACGGTGGCGCCCAACCTGGTTTATTCGGGCGGCTCGGTCCAAATGGCCGCACAGGTGGAGGGGAGCCCGGTCCAGGGCGCCGGGGCTTTCAAGATTTACACGGTCAACGGGGAAAGGCTGAGGGCGTTGGACGCGGTGAACGGGCAAGCCACTTGGGACTTGGCCAACCAGCAAGGGGAACAGGTCGCCTCCGGCCTTTACCTGGTCGTATTAGACGTGATGGACCCCGTGACGGGCCAGCCAGCCCATAAGATCGCCAAGGTGGTGGTTTTGAGGTAAGCGGGACCGACCTTTCCATGACGGGTTTGAAAGGCCATTAGGAACCCTTCGAGGAACTCAAGGCCCTTCGCCTTTCCCTATGGAGCGATCCCTTCTACTTTCCGTCCTTTGCTTTTTCCGAAACAGAACGGGATCGACATGATCTTCCTGCGCAAGGCACAAAACGCCAACAAACCCACCCTTGGCATGGAATTCTGGTACGAGCCCTTCAAGGTCCTGGACAGCCTGCCCGAGCCGGAGCAGGTCTATTATCTTTTCGGGGCCTCGGCGGCCAACCGGAACCGGGTGCGGTACATAGGCGAGATCTTCGCGGATTGGAAGACCGGCAACACGGCGGACCTTGAATTTCTCTCCTACAGCGGCCTCCCACCGGACGATAAGGTAGTGTCTCAGTTTGAATGGCCTAATCCAACTTCACCCTCACCCCTCCCTCTCCCCTCAAGGGAGAGGGGGAAATACCCGCAAAAACCCTCGCCCCTTGGGGGAGAGGGTAGGGTGAGGGGTGTCTGGGATTTTTGTTGAAACGAAACTGATGCACTACCGACGATAAGGCCATCATGGCCAAGATCCTCAAGGAACGGAATGAAGTCTGGGCCCTCCAGATGTGTTTCTTCTCTACAGCCAGGATCTGGGCGGGGCACCGGGTGGCCCGCCGAAAGACCTTCCTTCTCCAAGCGACTTTTGGTTTTCTTCGCGTTCTTCGCGCTTTCGCGGTTAAAATATCCCGCTATGGAAATCCTCCTCTTGCGCCTGGACCGCATCGGCGACTTCATCCTGGGCATCCCCTCTTACCGCGCCTTAAGGCAGGCCCACCCGGAAGCCCGTATTTCCGTGGTGGTTCCCTCGCCGGTGGCCGAACTGGCCAAGGTTTGCCCCTATTTCAACGAAGTTTACCTCTTCGACGCCCTCTGGCTCCTGCCCGGGCACCCGCCCCTTGCCCGGTGGAAGTCCGCCTGGCAGTTGGTGAAATTCCTCCGCTCCAAGCCCATCGACCTGCTTTTGGACTTCCGCTACCAAAGCCGGCTGGATCCGCTGGTGGCGGGCCTTTCGGGCGCGAAGGAAAGGGTGGGTTTTGACCTGGGGTGGGTGAGTTGGTTCCTGACGAAAAAGGCCCGCAGGCCCGCCAAGGAACTGCACCAAGTGGACCGGAATTTGCAGCTTCTCCAGGCCGTCGGCGTCGCCGCGGCCGACCGGAAACTGGAGATGTGGTTCGAGGAACGCGACCATAAGACGGGGGAAAACTACCTGCCGGCCCAGGGGCTTTTGCCCGGCGTGCCCCGCATTGCGGTGCATATCGGGGCCGCCACGCCCTCCAAGCGGTGGCCGGAGGAGAGCTTCGAGGTCCTCATCCACGAGCTGCACGCCAACACCCAGGCCGATATCGTGGTCATGGGGGGGGAAAGCGACCTGGGTTTCGCCCAGGAAGTGGTGGACGGGCTGGAATGTCCCATTATTAATTTGGTGGGAAAGTTGACGCTCCGGCAGACGGCAGCCCTGATGAGGGATTGCCGGGTTTTCATCGGCTGCGATTCGGGCGCCACCCACCTGGCCGCGGCCTGTGGGGTGCCCGTGGTCTGCCTTTTCTCGGCGGCCAACGAGGCGGAGGTCTGGAAGCCGTGGGGGACCAAGGTCAAGGTGTTGACCCAGCACCCTCCCTGCTCACCCTGCAAAGCCCACGAATGCCTTCGGACAGACGGTTATTTCTGCATGGCGGAGATCAAACCCGAGGACGTCCTGGCGGAAGTGAAAATGATATTAGAAGAACACCCCTAAGACAGGTGAACAGCCAGGTTTTCTTCTTCATGTTTCGATAAAAACCGCCACTTGCCCGATTCCACATCCAGCCTTAAACCGCCGATTTGGAAGCGTTTCAACTCCAGCACCTTGAGGGGCGTGCCGAACTTGGGGTCCTTGAGCGCCCCGAACATGCGGCGGATGTGGCGGTTCTTGCCTTCGTCGAGTTCCACCACCAGCCGGGTCTTAGGGCCCGCGCCGCCTTTGATTTCAATCCTTATTGCTTTGAGCAGTTCCTTTTCAACCCTTATCCCTTCCAACATTTCCCCTATTTGTTCTTTCGAAACCATTCCCCTCACCCAAACCTCGTAAACCTTGCGGCAGGAGCCGGGCCGGGTGAGCCGGTCGGCCAGCTTGCTGTCCCTGGTAAAAAGAAGAAGGCCCTTGGAATCCAGGTCCAGACGGCCCACCGGCATCCAGCCCTCGGCGTAGGCCCATTCGGGAAGAAGGCCATAGACGGTCCCGCGGCCCTTTTCGTCCGAACGTGTGACCACGTAACCTTTGGGTTTGTTCAACATGAGGAGCCGGGAAGATTGATCCATGGGAGGCTATTTTTTGCGACGGAACTTTATTTCGGGCAGGCCCTCAAAATCAGAATCCTGGGTCCAAACTTTTGCCCCATGGGAAATGGCCGTAGCGAGGATGATGCTGTCAGCCGCGGGGAGCTGGTGCTTAAGACTTAACGCGGCGGCTTGAAAGGCGATGGGAACCGTGAGATGAACCACTAATCCCTGACGCATCATAGCGGTTTTCTCTAAAGCTTCTGCTTTTCCAACCTGGCGTTGAATGGATTTAAAAACCTCATAAAGACAAAGGGTCGGAACCACTAACTCTTTCTGGTTTTCAATAACGGGAGCGAAGAAATCAGCATTGTTGCCGCCGGCAAAATACTCCATCCACCCGGAAGAATCCACCACGTTCAAACGAGGTCTTCCTTTTCACGAATGATGGCCGTGTCGATCCCCCGCAGAGAACCCCGTAAGGAACGGACATCTTTGATAGGCACTAATTCCAGGCAACCCTCAAAAATAATGACCTCGAACTTTTGTCCGGGTTTAATGTGCATTTCTTTTCGGATCTCCTCAGGAATGACGACCTGGTATTTTGAGGAAACAGTGACGGCGCTCATGGGGCCTCCTTCGATAACCTATACGTTCAACGATAGCATGATCGATCCGGCAATTCAAGACGTTTGCCCTATCCGTTCAGCGGCCGACTGTCCGGCCGTGATGGTGTCAGGAATGCCCACACCCCTCAAACCGTTGCCCGCCAGGTAAAGCCCCTTGGTTTCCGAGGCCTTCCGCTCCAAGCGAGCAACCTGATCCAGGTGGCCGGGCCGGAAGTAGGACATGGACCCTTCGTATTTCGCCCAATGGTCCACAATGGGGGAACCCTTGAGATGGAGAACGGGCTTTAATTCCCCCAGCACCTTCTCCAAAACGGCGGATTCGCCCCGGCTCTTAATATCCTTTACCGCCTCGGCCCCCAGGAAAACCCTCAACAACACGCACTCCTCCGGCGCGCGGCCCTCGAACTTTTGGCTGGCGAAGGTACAGCCCACGATGAGTTTCTTTTCCCGGGCCGGCACCACGAAGCCGAAACCGTCCAGGGGATGGCCCACGTCCTTGCGGCGGAAGCCCAGGTTCAAGGTGGCCGAGTCATGGGCCGGGATGGTGGATAAAAGCTTGTCCCATTCGGGGCCTAAAGGACCCAAAAGGGGCCGCATCTTTGCGGGCTGGATGGCCAGGACCACCGCGTCGGCCTCCAAGGTGCGGCCCTGGGCGGCCACTTCCCAAGTGCCGTGGCCGGTGGGCTTAAGGGACTGGACGAGTGAATCCAGCCAAAGCGACTCGGGGAGGATTTGGGAAGCGAGAGCCTGCGCGAAGGTTTGCATGCCTTTTTTAAAACTCACGAAAAGGGAATAACGGGCGCCGGAAACCCGGGCTTGGGTGTTCAGCCGCCGGGCGGCCAGGGCTTTCAAGAGGGAGCCGTATTTCAGCTCCATTTCCCTGAAGCGGGGCACGCAGGCCGCCACGCTCAATTCGTCCGGATCGGCGTTATAGACGCCACCCACCAGGGGCTGGGCCAGGGCGTCCAGCACTTCCCGCCCCAGGCGGCGCCGGACGAAATCCCCCACACTTTCATCCGGGGGGTCTTTTCGAACCTTCACCAAGGGCTCCAAGGCGGCCCGTAGCTTGCCCATGGGTGAAAGAAGGGGGGTGGTCATCAAAGGCATCAGGCGGGAAGGCGCCAGCATATAGAAACCATCGGGGATGGGATAGAGTTTGGTTCCTTTTAATAATATGAAGGATTGTTCGAGACCCGGGTTGGTTTTGATCAACTGGCCTTCCAGACCCAGTTTCTTGCACAATTCCAGGGCGGCGGGCTTTTCCGTGATGAAACAGTCGGGCCCTTCCTCCATTAAGAAGCCGTCCTGCTCCACGGAGGCCAGGGTGCCCCCGGGCTTGTCCCCCGCGTCCAGGATGTTCAATTCCAAGGGAATGTTTTTTTCCTTGGAGAGTTCCTGGAGGCGTATGGCGCAAGCCAAACCGCTTACGCCAGCGCCGATGATGATTACCCTTAACATTTTAAAATCACTTTCATCACATCAATGACAGCTATTTTGTGAAGCTGACGCTTCTTCCACTAATGAAGAAAGCATCGCAATAAAAGCGGGGTGGGTCCCCACCGTCTTGGCGCGCACCATGTGCAATCCCTTCCATTTGGCCTTTTCGGCCGCCTTTACGTCGATGTCATACAGCACTTCCACGTGATCGACGAGAAAACCAACGGGCGCCACCACGCAGGCGGACAAATCCTCGTAAGTGCGCCGGTCGATAAACTCGGTCAAATCCGGCTCCAGCCAGGGTTCCTCGGGCCGGCCCGAACGGCTGATGAAGGCCGCCTGGTAATAGGGCATGCCCACCTTGTGGGTGACCAGCTGGCAGGTTTCGTCGAGCTGGCGGGCATAAGGGGATTCCTGGGCCATTTTCTTGGAGATGCTGTGGGCGGTTAAAATCAACTCTGCGCGATGGCGAGCCTTTTCCGCGGCGGACAATTGCGCATAACCTTCCTTGACCCTGTCGGCGATGGCGTTGATGAAACCCGGCCGGTTGTGCCACTCGAGCGCGTAGGTGACTTGGGGCAGGGGCAGGCCCTGGGATTGGATGGACGCCAGGGCTTCCTCCGCCTTTTTCACGTACTTGTCGAAGGAAGCGGGGCTGCGGTGAGGCGCCATGATAATGGCGAAGACATTGGTTTTACCGGTGCGGGCGAGGCTTTCCAGCGTATCGGCAATGCGGGGGGAGGAATGGGCAAAACCCACATGAACGGGAACCTCCAGGCCCCGGGAGCTTAAAAGTTTTTGCAGGGCTTCGGCTTGCTCGCGGGTGAGTCGGTTGTAGGGTGAAACACCGCCGATTTGCTCGTATTGCTTGGCCACCAGCTTGAGCCGTTCGGGCGGTACGCCCCGGCCCGCGGTGACATCTTCCAGGAAAGGAACCACGTCCTCCGGCTTTTCCGGCCCCCCAAAACCGATGAGCACCACAGCGTCGAAATTCAAAAGATATCCCTAAAAAAATGATTTAACCGCGAAGGGCGTTAAGAAGGCCCAAGTATAACGAAATTTTTTCTTTTCTCCGCGAACTTCGGGCTCCGCGGTGAAGGATTCAAGGTTTCCAGTTTTTGACCGTGTCGATCATGGCCCGGACGTTCTCCAGGGGCGTCTGGGGCAGGATGCCGTGGCCCAGGTTGAAGATGTGGCCGGGCCGCCCGCCCGCCTGGCGCAGCACATGTTCCGTTTCCATCTTCACCCGGATGGGTTCGGTCAGCAGGATTTCGGGGTTCAAATTGCCCTGAATAGCCACGTCGCCCAACTGTTTCCAGGCCTTGCCCAGGTCCACGCGCCAATCCACGCCGATGACCGTGGCGCCGGTTTGCCTGAGGTAGGGGTAAAAAGGCGCGGTCTGGGTCCCGAAATAAACGACGGGGATGCCCGGCTTGAGGCCTTGGATGAGGGCCTTCAGGTAGGGGAGGGCCAGGCGCTGGAACTCCTCGGGGGTAAGGATGCCCACCCAGGAATCGAACAACTGCACGGCCTGGGCCCCGGCGTTGATTTGGGCGTTCAGGTAGGAAACCGTGGCCTCCACCAGCCGCCTCATGAGCCCGTCCCAAACCTTGATGTCCGCCATGACGGAGCGGGTATGGTAATAGTCCTTGGAGCCGCCGCCTTCGATCAAGTAAGAAGCCAGCGTGAAAGGGGCGCCCGCGAAACCGATAAGGGGGATGTCGGGCTTCAGGCCGGAGCGGATCAGGCGCACGGCCTGCATCACGTAACCCAGGTCGAATTCGCCATCCACCGGCTCCAGCCGAAGGAGATCTTCCGGCGACCGGAAGGGATTGTGGATCTGGGGCCCGCTGTTCTCCTCAAAGGTGAGCTGGAAACCCAGCGGCTCGGCGATCAGGAGAATATCGGCGAAGAGGATGGCGGCGTCCACGTCCAGGGCCTGTTGGGCCGTGACGGTCACTTCGGCGGCCAGTTCGGAGGTCTTGCACAGTTCCATGAACGAAACCTTGGCCCTCACCGACCGGTATTCGGGAAGGTACCGGCCCGCCTGGCGCATGATCCAAAGCGGCGTGCGGGACGTGGGCTCCTTGCGGCAGGCCTTCAGGAAGAGGCTGTTCTGGATGGTCGTGGGGACGGTCCGCGTTTCGCCGGGCTGGACGCGGACGGAGGCGGCGATTTTATTTTGGCGGAGCTCCTGGCATTTTTCCGCGACTTCCTTGACCAGGAAGCCCATTTTGGGGTGCTCGGGCTCCAAATCCACCGTCAAGCCCGCTTCCCGCAAGGCTTCGCTGCAAACCGATCCCACGGAAGCCACCACCATCCGGTTCAAAGCGTCCCTGACCTTTTCCTCCAAGCCGATTCCCTTGGCCACCTGGAGGACGTTTTGGATCTGGTTGGCGCTCGTAAACAGCGCCACCGCCGCTTCGCCCGCCACGATGGATTCCACCAGGTGGATGAGCGGCCGGGTGTCCTGGGGCAGGGCCCATTTATAAACCGGCACGCTCACGATGTCCCTCGCGCCCCGCGCGCGAAGGGCGTCGATGAATTCAGGGTTGGAAACGCCGTATTCCTGGACGGCCACGTTAAGCCCCTTGACCGGGTGCTGGTGGTCCATGGCGTCCAAAATCTCCCGCCAAGTGTTGGGTTCGGACACCACCACCGAGGGCCGCATCTTCCTTTCCGAAAGCGCCTTGACCGACTTGGGCCCCCGTGGCACCAGGGTGGCGTGTTTGAAGGCTTTTTGGATGCGGGAAGGCGCGTAGTTGGATTCCAGGGCGTCAAAGAGGATGCGGGTACCCACGCCGGTCATGAAGACGATGACATCCACGTTGCCCTGCTGGAGGCTTTCGAAAAACCGGAAGGCGGGCTTGTTCTCCGAAAGGGGGACTTCCCTCATCGAGGGCGCCACCCGCGGCACGCCGCCCTGGCGGGTGATCAGCTCTTCCATCTCCTTGGCCATGCGACTTTCGAAAGCCGCGACGACCAGGCCCTCAAAGCCATGGGTTTCGGTTTCATTTGTGGTTGGGTTCATGCCGCCGCTCTTACGGAAATATCCAAAGGAGTGACCTGTCTTTCCGGAACGGTCCTTCGAGGGGGCCGGGGAAAGGGGCAGGGGCAGTATAGCAGACAGTGAAGAACGGCTAAATCCATTGTCCAACACCCGGTTAAGGGGAGGGGGCGGGGTTTCCCGATAAACGCCGGCGCAGGACCTGAAGATTGCCGGCGGGCGTTGAAAAAGAGGGGTTGGCTTGGACAGCCTCCTCAAAGGCTTTTTCAGCCTCGGGATAAAGGCGCATGAGCGTCAAGCAGCTCCCATATTCGTTCAGCAGGTGGGCCGCGGGATAACCCCGCCCTAGGGCCTGGCGCAAGGCTTGGAAAGCCGATTCGAAATCCACCCATTTTTGCCTGTCGCCAAAGGCGCCGTTTTGAAAATAGAGGTAGTAGGTTTTTTCCCAATAACAGGATTCCAGGAAAGGGTCGCCCCGCATCAAATTGTAAGATTGGGTCAAGGCTTGAAGGGGCTTGGAATAATCCGTTCCCGTGGGCCGGTTGAGGAAGGCGTAAGCGACTTCCCCGAAGGCGTTGTTCGCCTTGAACCAGGCTTCCAGGTCCGGGCCGGGGATGGAAGCCAGGGGGAAAATCCCCAAGCCCAACCCGCCGTCCGGCCGGTCCAAGTCCCCGGAGAGCTGGAACCACCGCCCGCCGGGGAAACGCCCCAGAAGGAATGGCCGGTAGTTGTCGTTGGCCAAAACCGCGAACCACCGGGGATGGGAGAAATGGATTTGGGGATTTATAAGCAAATTGAAGGGATAAGACGCCACAGTCAAGGAGGGGTCGGACATGTCGCAAGGGAAATTTTGGAAAAGGTATCCCGGGCCCCAGGCGCCGGCCGCCTGTTGCAGGATGCGGTAAGCCCTCTCGTTTTCGGGTGATTTGTAGAAACTCCAGGAAGGGCCGGGGTTTTCCCAATGGCGCTGGCAGGGGCCCAAGAGATGGTAACCGTTGAGGGCGGCCACGGCCGTGAGGGTCATACCGAAAAACCAAGAACGATACCGGGATTTCAAGCTCAAGGCCAGGCTTTGGCAGCCCGCCGCGGCCAGAAACAGGACAAAGGGAAAGACCAGGAACACGCGGAAAAATTCCAGGTTGCCGGAGAGCATTCCCGGAAGCAGGGACAAGGCCATGACGGCGCCCGTCCATTTCCAGGTTGGATTTTTCCGGTCGCGCCAAGCATGGCGGATTCCCATGAAGAACAGGGCCGAGGTAAGGGGATCGAAAAGGCCGCCCCAATAGGGCCCATAATAATCCCCCTCCGTTTTTCCCCAGAAAAGGCCGGTTAGATAGGAAGCGGAAACAAGGAACTGATGGGAACTTAAAGAAGAAAGATTCCCCTCTTTGATGGTTCCTATATAACTCCCGTAATGTTCCTGAAGCGCGCTGAAGAGGAAGGGGAGGGCGGTTACAGAAAAAGAAACGGCAAGAACGGACAAGGAACGGATGTCTTTGTGGAACTTGGCCCCAGCTGTCGCCAAAATCCATAGGGCCAAGGGCAGCCAAGCGGGGGGATAGATATAAAAACCCAAAGCCAGGACAACACCGAAGAGGGCCGCGGTTTTTCTTGAGAACTTGGCCGAACCTCCGGCCAGGACTTTCCCAAGTAAAAAAAGCGCCCCCAGTTCAATGGGCGGGACAAAGATGGTACTGATGCCGATTCTGCCGCTATATAGGCCCCAAAAAGCCAAGGACGCAAAACATGTCAAAAGGAGGGAAAAATCCCTGGGAAAAAAAGATCGCGCCGCAAGGTACCACAGCGGAAGGGTGAGGGCCGAAAGGAGGGCGGGGAGGCTCCACAAGGTCCCGAGGGAGAGCCCAAAGCATTTGATCCACAGGGCCAAAACCCAGGGATAGGGGAAAGTAATTTGGGATGATGTGTAAAAGAAATGCCAGTCCCAATGGCGGCTGATATAGAGGCCAACGGCTGCGGTGCGGGATTCGTCCGGGGTGGGCCAGGTGGAAAAGGCCGTTAATTTATAAAAGCGCAGGAAAAGGCCCACACCCATAAAAAGAAGTCCCAGCCAAACCGGGAAATTGAAAGCGGACTCCGGCGGGTTTCCGGACGTTCCGGCGCTGCCCCTTTGGGACTTGGAGAAAAATGAAAGGAAAATCAAGGCCAACAAACCCGCCGCCCCGATCCACAGCTTGGTCACCAGGGAAAAGGGGCCCAGAGCCAAAAGGACATTGAGAATGAGGAAAAAAGAAAAACAAAGCCAGTCGGCCCATGGCGCGGGAAAACGGGGTCTCATCGGGAAAAGTATAAATTTGAAAGGGGATTTAGAGGAGGAATTTAACGCGCGGAATTGACCTTGGGGGCTTCGTCCAGGCATTCCATCTCGATGCGGTAATCCAGCTTGGAAAGCACGTCCGTGCCCCGGAAGGTGCCCGAAACGGGGGCCGCGTCGGCGGGCAGGGGCCCGGAGGCCAGCGGAATATGCAGGTCGGAGACGGCCAGCCCTAAGCTGGGGTCATAACCCCGCCAGCCCGCGCCGGGGAGGTACACTTCCGCCCAGGCGTGGAGCTCCCGGGCATCCTTGGCGCCGGGCTCGAACTTGTACCCGCTCACGAAGCGCGCGGCCAAGCCCATGGAGCGGCAGATATCCACCAGCAGGACCGCCAGGTCACGGCAGGCGCCCTCGCGGCGCCTCAGGGTCTTGTGGGCGGGCAGGGCCTCCCCCGAGGACCGGAGGGTGTGTTGGAATTCCCGGAAGAGGTGATCGGTGGCTTGGAAAAGGAAGTTCAGCGCGTTGTCGTCGCTTTCCCTCAGGAGCTCCTGGGCCAGGTTGGCCACCGAGGGGTCGGGCGCGGGCTTGAGGTAGGAGGCGAGGATAGGCTGCTCGGACCCGTACTTGGCGGGCAGGCGAAGGACCATGGGATCGGTGATGAGGTAGTTGAAGGGGTTGCTCAGGGTGGTCTCCACCTTGAAGTGGGTTTGGACCGCGAAAGCGGAATGCTTGCCCGAGAACCAGGCCAGGGCCTCGTGGTTATTGTACAAATCCAGCGACTCGGAGAGCCCGATGGGCGCGGGATCCACCCGCAGGCCGAAGGACTCGACGGCCTGGCTGAAGTCGCCCCGGGGTTTCAAGCGGATGGAGGTCGGCTCCAGGAACACTTCCTTGCTGTAGGTGTAGCGCAGCTGGTGGCGCACCTCAAACCGCATGGCTTTCCCCCCATTTGCGCGGCAGCTTGCCCAGCGCGGTTTCGGCCCAGGCTGCGGGGCATAGCTCCACGGTTTCCCGGACGCGTTTCTTCCACCACTCGGTCACTTCCCTCAGGTCCTCACGGTCATACCTCGTCTCGGTCATGCGGTTGGTGCCCTTGCGGTACAGCACCATGTCGATGGGGAAATCCACGTCGGTGGCGCTGGTGCGGGTGGCCTCGAAGGCCAGGTAACCCACCTTCATGGCCACCTCCATCGTCGAATCGTAATGAAGCGCCCGGTCCAAAAGCGGCTTGCCGTAGGCGGACTCGCCGATGGCGTAATAGGGCGTGCTTTCGGTCACCTCCACCCAGTTGCCCTGGGGGTAGATGAGGTAAAGCTTGTGCTCGGCGTCGTGCGAGAGCTGGCCGCCCATGATGGAAAAAAGGTTGAAGCCGTAGCCCGCCTCCTCCAGGGCCGCCTTGTCCTCCCGGATGACCCGCCGCACCTGCTCGGCGAAGGCGTTCACCGCGTGGTAGAGGTGGTGGTAGGGTTCCTTCTCGCCCTCCAGCCGCTCGTTGAAATAGGTCAGGGCCTTGTCGCGCGCCGAGCGCAACCCCGAGGTCATCAGGAAAAAGGCGTGGTTCCCGTTCTGGTGCAGCGAGACCTTGCGGCCCGTGATCTGCTCGGTGCCGCTGGTGATGCGGGTATCGGCCAGGGCCACCAGGCCCTCCTTCACTTTCATGGCGAGGCAAAAGGTCATTGGTCCATCCTTTCCATCGCGAGATCGGGCCCTGGAGCCGCCGGGGCCTGGGGCAAAAAATAAACCGTGAAAAGCGCGTCCCCCAAGGCGTTCAGTTTGGCCTCGAAGGCGTCCAGATACTCGTGCAGACCGGCGGCGATGATGCCGCCGATATCGGCGTACTCCAGATCGGACTTCAGGCGCCCCAGCCGCTGCTCCGCCAGGTTGGCGTAGGTGCCCGGGGCCGACCCGGTGAGGGCCCGCAGCGACTGCTCGGCCTGGATGAGGCAGTGGCGCATGGAGCGGGGGAATTCCCGGTCCAGGACCAGGAACTCGGCCACCTTCACGGGCTGAAGCCGGCCGTGTTTCTTGCGGTACATCTCGCTGGCGCTGGCGGACTTCAAGAGCGCGGTCCAGAGGATGTCGTCGTAGGGCGTGCCCACGTCCTCCACCTTGGGCAGCAGGATAAAGTACTTCACGTCCAGGATGCGGGCGGTCTTGTCCGCCCGCTCCACCAGGCGGCCGATGTTGAAGAAGTGCCAGGCCTCGCCGTGGGAAAGGGTGGCGTCGGTCACGCCCGAAAAAAGGTGGCTGAGCATCTTCACGTTGCGGCAGAAGGTCTCCAGGGTTTCCAGGCCCGCGCCGGGTTTGTGCGCCATGCCCTGCACCATCAGGTAAAAGCTGTTAAGCTGCTCCCACATCTCGGAGGAAATGACCTCGCGCATGGTGCGGGCGTTCTCGCGGGCCTTCTGGAGGCTGGAGTAGATGGAGTTGGGGTTGTCCGCGTCGAACATAAGGAACTGGATCACGCTGTCGCGGGCGGGCTCGCCGTAACGCCGCTCGAAATCCTGCGCGTCGCCGGTGGTGACCACCAGCGGCTGCCACTGCTGGTGGCCGTTCAATGGCGTGTCCAAGATCAGGTTCAAGTTGACGCCGATGAAGCGGGCCACGTTCTCGGCCCGCTCCACGTAGCGGCCCGTCCAGTAAAGGGAATCGGCCAGGCGGCTCAACATAAAGACACCCTGACGCCCAGTGCGGAGTGAGGAGTTAGAAGTGAGGAGTTTTTGATAATTTTCAGCAAAAGCTGAAAATTTACATTCACCCCTAACTCAAAACTCCTAACTCCTAACTTGCTTGAATGAAAATTTTCACCCAGCTCCATTAGTTCGTCTCTTTCTTGCCCGGCATAGGGGGCTCGTCCAAAACCCACGTGTCCTTGCTGCCCCCGCCCTGGGAGGAATTGACCACCAGGGACCCTTTTTTCAAGGCCACCCGCGTGAGGCCACCGGGCATGACATAAACCTCCCGGCCATAGAGGATATAAGGCCGCAAGTCCACGTGGCGGCCCTCGAAGTGGTCCTCCACGATGACCGGCACGCGGGAGAGGGCCAAGGTGGGCTGGGCGATATAGTCCCGCGGGTTGGCCTCGATCATGGAGGCGAACCTTTCCTGCTCGGCCTTGGAGGAATGGGGCCCCACCAGCATGCCGTAGCCCCCCGCCTGGTTGACGGCCTTCACCACCAGCTTGTCCAGGTTGTCCAGCACGTGGCGCCTCTGGGCGTCCTCCCAGCACACGTAGGTGGGCACGTTGGGTAGGATGGGGTCCTGCTGCAGGTAGTACTTGATCATGTGGGGCACGTAGGCGTAGATGCCCTTGTCGTCGGCGATGCCCGTGCCCAGGGCGTTGGCCAGCGTCACCCGGCCCTTGCGGTAAACCTCCATGAGGCCGGGCACGCCCAAGGTGGAATCGGGGCGGAAGGCGTTCGGGTCGATGAAGTCGTCGTCCACGCGGCGGTAGATGACGTCCACCCTCTCGAGGCCCTTGGTGGTGCGCATCTTCACGGTGCCGTCCACCACGGCCAGGTCACGGCCCTCCACCAACTGGGCCCCCAGCTGCCGGGCCAGGAAGGCGTGCTCGAAATAGGCGGAGTTGTAGGGGCCGGGTGTCAAGACCACCACCTTGGGCGGGTCGGCGCCAACCGGCGCCACGTAGCGCAGGGTGTCCAGCAGCCGATGGGGGTAGTCGTCCACGGGTTTGACCCGCATGTCCTGGAAGGCTTGGGGCAGGGTGCGCTTCAGGACGTTTCGGTTCTCCAGCACGTAGGACACGCCCGAGGGACAGCGCAGGTTGTCCTCCAGCACGTAGTAGCGGCCGTCCTTGTCGCGCACCAGGTCGGTGCCGGTGATGTGGATCCAGATGCGCTTGCCCGGGTTCAGGCCGACGCACTGCTCGTGGAAGCCGAAAGAGGAGGCCACCACCTCCTTGGGCACGGCCCGGTCCGAAAGGATAAGCTGGTCGTGGTACACGTCGTCGATGAAGAGGTTCAGGGCCTGGATGCGCTGGATGAGGCCCCTTTCGATGACCTTCCATTCGGGGTTTGGCACGATGCGGGGGATGATGTCGAAGGGGAAAATCTTCTCCGTGCCGTCCTTATTGCCGTAAACGGTGAAGGTAATGCCCATCTGCAAAAACTCGGATTCGGCGGCCTTCTGTTGGCGGGTCAGGTCCCCGGCGGGCATGGACTTGATCCGGTCAATCAGCGGCGCGGCGCTGGTTCGGGGTCGCCCGCCGATTTCGAAAAGCTCGTCGTAATAGGAATCGGTTTGGTAATTCTCGAAGTTCATGACGGCTCCTTTCCCCCGGAGAAATCCCCCCTCTTTTATTCATTCAAAGCAAGGACGGGGCCAAGGAAAGGGCTGAAAATAGGCGCTAAAATCGCGGTTTTCGTAAACGATCATTACACAATTTTGGGAACGCTCCACAAAATTGTCGCTGGAACGAATCGGACGTTTTCACAGGGAATGCGCCGTGGCTTAAGATGAAGTGCGCCCGCGGCCGGATAAAAGGTGTCATTGCGAGGAGCGGCCCGCGAATGCGGGGCGGTTACGACGCGGCAATCTCAGTTTTAATAAGCCTCTTCCCAAGGAAGTTATTTTGGAACGGCGGTTGCTTCCCCCGTCGCTCTTTAAGCTTCGGGGGACAAGTCGTCATCCAATTCCCTTGCCTGGCGTAGCCTTGGCGAAGCCAGGTCGCAACGACGGCATTGAATCCTAAAGAGTCGCCATGAAAAAAATCGTCCTCCTATTTCTCAAGGGCATCGGCCTGGGGCTGGGCCTCGGACTTTGCCTGGCGGGGGCTGCGGGGCTCCTTTACCAGACCGCTCACAATAGACAGTCGGTAGGCCACGCGCTGGTTTATCTTTTTGTGGTCGGCGGCATCATGGGCATCATCGGCGGCTGGATTTTGTCCCTCGAAATGGTCCTGGGGAACCTGCTGGCGTCCTTGTTCATGAAAATAGCTGATCTTGTGCCCTTGCCCGCCCAGGCGGTCGGGGAGGAGTGGGCCCAAAAAATGGAAACCTTCTTCCGGGAGATCATCCAACCCTTTCCAGGCTTCTTTCGGAAGTTCATCGAGTGGATTTTTATTTTGAGATTCGAGGATTACGGCCGCATCAACCGGGCCTTGGACAAGGCGAAACGAAAAAAGCACGACCAGGGCACGACCACCCAATGGGCGCTCATGGTCATCCTGCATTATCTCTTGGAGCCGCTTTGGCTCCTCTTCTACGCGGGCTATGGTATCCTTTTTATCTTGAGTTGCAGTTTGTGGAGTTTGGCGTTTTTTAGATAAGTTTTTCCCAGGAAAAATTTTATGACCGACTCTAACTACCATAAATGGAAATCCCTCCAGGCGCACTGGGACGACGACGAGTTCCTCAAGTCCCTGACGCCCTTGATGAAGCTGCGCTACCGGCGGCTGGACGAAAAAGTGGAGGCCATCCTGGATCGTGCTTTCCACGTTTCGGGGGCCTTCAAGGAAAGGCCGCTGATACTGGATATCGGCGCGGGGCGTGGGGAATTCGCCTTGTTTCTCCAAGGCCGGGGAAGGGCGCGGGTTTGGAATTACCTTGGGTTCGAGCCTTCCGCCGAGCAGTTAAAACAGCGGGACATCCAGGAGTTCGGCATGGGATTCGTGCAAGCCTTGGCCGAACAAATCCCCATCCAGGACATGATGGCCCATGGTGTCGTTATTAAAGAAGCCATTGACCATTGTTACGACCCGGCCAAGGTCTTCGCGGAGGCCAAGCGGCTTTTGAAACCGGGAGGTGTTTTGGTTGTAACGGTTACCAACGACAAGTCCTATTTCAAACGGCTCCTGCCCTTCATCAACAACGCCCGAAAGGCACAACAAACCGACCATCTTTTCTTCTTCGGGCCCGAAGAGCTGAAGAAATTGGCTGAAGGGGCCCACTTTGACAGCGTTTCGGTGGAAACTTATAATTACCTGAAGTTACCAAGTCTTTTGGAGCGGTTCTTGGGGTTTCTAGGCGCCTCACTTAGCCGTGCAATCCTCCATTTTACGGATATAATCGGCAGGCTTCTTCTCCCCCGCATGGGCGGCGGTATTGTTCTGGTGGCTAAGATTTCAGCTTAGTATTCTTGGAAACAGCCTAGCCCTAGACTGCAGTTTGATGTCGAACGAGTTCTAAGTTTTGAGTTACGAGTGTTGAATTTTGGACGAGTTTTTAATCGAAGATTAAAAACTAACCTTAACTTGAAACTTCAAACTCCCAACTCAAAATGTATCCAGCAGCGTGTTTTGCGTCTCCCGGCTACATGGAAAGAAGCAAAAATGATTACCCCCGACCTCCTCAACATTTTGATCTGTCCCGCCTGCGGCGCGGCCGTGCGCGAAAAGGACAACGCCATCGAGTGCACCGCCTGCAAGAACCGCTATCCCATCGAAAACGGCATCCCCGTGATGCTCGTCGACCGTGCCGAAAAGCCTAAAAAATAGAACCTCCCAATTGAACCACCGAGTTCACAAAGGACGCAGAGGAAGGCATGAAATTTTCTTCTGAAACCATGGATTTAACTCTGTGACCTCTGTGCGTCGCCGACCTGCCCAGCGTAGCTTTAGCGAAGACGGGAGGCGACCTGTGGTAAAAAAAGGGTCTTTAAAATCCCTCCATATCGGCATCGACGCCCGGCTAGCCTACCGGCGGGGCGTGGGCACCTATACGGCCAATCTCATCCTTTCCTTGTCAAAAATCGACCGCAAAAACCGATACACCCTCTTCAACGCCCCGGACAGCCTACAAAAACAAGTCAAAAATCCCCGCTTCCATTGGGCCCCGGTCCTATTCCCCAACGCCGCCTATTACGAGCAGGTGCTGCTGCCCGCCGTAGCCAGGTCCCACGGAGTGGATTTCCTACACTATACGGACAACTCGGCCACGGCCTTGGATCCCATTCCTTTCGTGGTCACCCTGCACGACACCATGCACACCCGGCCGCTTTCCCAAGTGCGGCCCAAACCCAGCTTCCGGCACCGGCTGGTTTACGCCTATAAAAAATGGGCCATCGTCCGGTCGGTTCCAAGGGCTAAGGCGGTCCTCACGGTTTCCGAATTCTCCAGGGGGGAGATTTTGAAAACGATGGGATTGGAGGAAACGAAGGTTTTCGTAACGCCGGAGGGCGTGGACCGGCGCTTTTTCCCCCCCATGCCGCGAAAAACCTCCAAACTTTTTAAGATCCTAGCCCACGGGGCCGCGGACGAAAGGAAGAATATTTCCAATGTTCTCAAGGCAGCCAAGCTCCTCATGGATCAGGGTAAAAAGTTCCAGTTGGTCATCGTAGGCATGGATGCCGAGGAGCTGAAATGCACGGGATACCTTGAAGAGGAAATGGACCTGGAAATCGGGAACCGCGTCGAATGGGCGGGCAACGTGCCTTTCGAAATGCTTCCCCAAGTTTATTCCGAATCGGACCTTTTCCTCTATCCTTCGCGCTTGGAGGGTTTCGGCCTGCCGGTATTGGAGGCCTTTGCCAGCGGCGTTCCTGTGGTCGCTTCCAACGTCAGTTCCTTGCCGGAAGTGGCGGGGGACGCGGCCTTGCTGGTGGACCCGGAAAACCCCGAAGCCATCGCCAAGGCTGTTAAGCAGATGATGGACAAGCCCGCTTTGCGGAAGCGTTACGTCCAGCGGGGCCTGAAAAGGGCCAAGCTGTTCACTTGGGAAAAGACGGCGCGAAAGACCCTGGAGGTTTATGAGCGCATGAGGGGATGGGTATGAACGGCCAAGATGCAGTCCCTTTCGCCTTCACGTGGCCGGACCTTCTATTCCTTGTACTTTTGTTCGGTCTTGTGGTCATACTTGAGGCATGGCTGGCCGGGTGGATTAAAAAGGAAAAAAAAGTCGTACCCCTCTTCAAGCCGGTTTTTTGGACCCATTTACCCTGGGTTTTTGGTTATTTGGGGCCGGTCATCGAGAACATCCATCTTCCCGAATCCCAAAACACACCGCTCCGAAAACTTGAAATCCTGCTGGGCCTCCTCCTGATGACCCATTTGTTCCTCTTTGTCCGGCTTCTTTTATCAGGTTCTTCGCGCAAGGATTGGAAGACCTCGAAGACCTTCGGGTTGGCCGCGGTCATCCTGTTCGTGGGGGCCACCTGCTGGACGGCCACGGTTTGCGACTTGAGCGGGGACGAACCCCATTACCTCCTCATGGCTTACAGCCTGATCCACGACCACGACTTGGACCTATCCAACCATTACGCGAACAAGGACTATGAACAGTTTTACCACCGGGGGGATTTGGAACCGCAGGGCCTGGAGCACGTCATCAACGGCAAACGCTACAGCCACCACCCCTTAGGGCCGGTGCTTTTGGTCTTGCCGGGGTTCGCGCTCTTCGGCCGCCTGGGCGCGGCCTTGACCATGGCCCTCTTGGCGGCCCTGGCCCTTTACCTAACAATGAGGGTTTTGGAGGAAACCGGCGCCCAGGGTTGGCCCCTTCACGCGGTGGGCATGGTGGGGTTGGCCTCGAGTCCTTTCCTCTTGTATTCGGGATTGATCTTCCCCGAAATCCCAACAGCTTGTTTGGTTGCGTTAAGCCTCCTTCTTTACCTGAAAAGGCGGTGGGGATGGCTTGGGTTTTGCCTGGGTTTGATGCTTTGGATGCACAACCGGAACGTGTTGTTGGTGATGCCCCTGCTGGTGTCCAGTGCTTATGGAGTTTGGAAGGAAAAACAAGAACGCTTAAAAGAGGCGAGCTGGTTTGTGTTGGGATTCGCCATCCCCGTTCTTTTGCTTTCCCTTTATTTCCACTCGATCTACGGCGTTTGGACGCCACTGGGCGCCCATAACGAACCTTTCACGTCCCTTTTCCGCTTAAGCCATTTTTGGGACGGTTTTTTTGGGCTCCTCCTGGACCAGGAATGCGGCTTGTGGTTCCACTTTCCCGTCTTCGCCATGGCGGTCACGGGCGGCGTGATCCTTTGGCTTTCCAAGAATCCCCTTCGATTCGTGGCCTTGGGCACCTTGGTTTTTTACTTCCTCTTCATGTCGTTTTACGAAAACCTGGGATTGACGCCGGCCACGCGCTACATGGTGGGCGTGACGCCCCTGTGGCTTTTGGCGCTTTATCCCGCGGTGGAAAGGCTGAAGAAGGGGGAACTCTGGACCTGGTTGACGTTTTTTTCGTTTATGGCGGGCGCTTTCGTCAATTGGATTTTGGCGGCCGTCCCCTGGATGCGGTATAACAAACTGGACGGGGAGAACTGGATTCTCAAGATCGCGGGATCTTTCCTGCATTTGCCCCTGACCTCGACCGAGCCCGCTTTCCAAGCCCCGGTGGTAGGAATGAAAAGCTACGTCCTCAGCGCCCTTTGGGTCGGCGCCACCATCGTGTTGACGGTTTTATATTTGAGGGACAAAACAAGGAAATTTCGCCGCCGGT
This sequence comes from candidate division FCPU426 bacterium, assembly GCA_030041545.1. Classification (GTDB taxonomy): domain Bacteria; phylum Oederibacteriota; class Muellerivitia; order Muellerivitales; family Muellerivitaceae; genus JAJPJW01. The sequence goes on from JASHNQ010000028.1 coordinate 61,278, forward strand.
AAAAAAGTAAGACGAAACAATAATATCTAGCCACAGATTCATGGGATGAATGGGATGTCTTTAAAATGAGACAGCTAAGAATTTTTTGAATTTTGATTTTATCCCATGTATCCCCTGCGCCTGTGGCAAAGAAATGGTTAGGTTTTATCCTTGAACATCCTCGTCTTGACGCCGCTCATACCCTATCCTCCCCACGACGGGGACAAGTTGCGGCTTTACCACTTCCTCCTTTACCTTAAGAAGCGCGGTCACACAATCGACCTGTTCTGCCTGACGAGGGTTCAGGACGACCTGCGCTACGCTGAAGACCTACGGCCCCTTTGCCGAACCCTTTACACCGAACATATCAACAACTGGGACCTGTTCTTCAACCTGATCGGCGGGCTTTTGATTGGGCAGTCCCTGAACGTCTCCAGCCATTTCTCACCCAAGATGAGGGAGGTCTTGAAGGCTTATTGGCAGACCACCGAGGGCCAAAAAATCGACGTGGTGCTGGCCCACCGCCTGCGCATGGCTCCGGCCGCCTTCGAGGGCAACCCGGGCAAGCCGGTGGTGCTAGAGCTGACCGACAGCCTGACGGGTTACACCCAGCAGCTCAAGGATCATTCAATGGTTCGCGGCTCCCGCCGCCTAGTGGCATGGTGGGACTACTGGTTTTTAAAGAAGGAAGAAGTGGAATGGATGGAGAAGGCTTTCCAATCCATTGTCATTTCCGAGCCGGACTCCCAAGTACTAAGAGAACAGGGGGCTCCCGCTGACAAGGTGATCGTGATTCCTAATGGCGTGGAACCTGTTCGGACCTTTAAATTCAAACGGCCTAATGAATATCCCGCAAAAAGACCGGTTGTTTGTTTTGTTGGTAATATGGGTTACCCACCGAACGAAGATGGGGCCATCTGGTTTTTGAAAAAAGTTTGGCCTCGAATTAAAAGCGAAGTCCCGAATGCGGTTTTTGCCGCGGTTGGGGGACAGCCTCGAAAAATTTTGCGCAAGTATAATAACCGTGATGATGTGTTAGTGACCGGTTGGGTGCCCAAGGTCGAACCTTATGTTAAGTACGCGGCCGTATCAGTTGCTCCTTTGCGGGTTGCCAGCGGCATGCAAAATAAGGTGGCTTTAGCCATGGCCCTCGGAACTCTTGTTGTGGCTCCTATGTTGGCATTTGAGTGGATTCCCCCCAAAGGGCGGGAAACCGTGATAACTGCTGAGGATGAAGAAAAGTTTGCGAACCTTGTGGTTGAAGCCATATTGAAACCTCGACGAATCAAGAATTTAGTTTTGAGAGGTCAGCGGTTCATCCTTAGGAACTACAAGTGGAATGAGTCGGGTAAAAAGCTGGAGGCCATCCTCAAGAAGGCGGCCCAAAGTACTAAAGTGTGAAGATGAGAAAGGAAGGAACCATGAAAAGGAAATGGGTTAAAAGAAGCTTATTGGCACTGCTTCCCTTGATCTTTGCGCTTGGAATTTTCGGTACAGTCCGGGCCGATGAAAACCCACCCAAACAAAGAACTATCCAGGTCACAGGCGAAGGTAAAGTGACGGCCGTGCCCGACCAGGCGGAGTTGGATTTTGAGGTCCAGGAGGAAGGTTCCAACCTGGAAGAGGTGACGGCCAAGGTCAACGAAAAGATGGGGGCTATTTTTGAGGCCGTCAAATCCTTTGGGATTTCGGACAAGGACTTCAAGACCATCCAATACGACATCCAGCCTAAATACAAATACGATAACGGGGAAAGCCAAAGAGTCGGTTTTACCGTTTCCAACCGCATCCAAGTGGTGCTGAAGAAAATCGACCAGGCCGGGAAGCTGATGGATGCCGTCACCGAGGCCGGAGCCACCCAAGTGCAGGGGCCCAGTTTCGGGTTTTCCGATCCCGCCCAACTGCAAATCGAAGCCTTGAAAAAGGCCGTGGAGGACGCCCATGCCAAGGCCGAGGCGCTCGCCGAAGCGTCCGGTGCGGAATTAGGCAAGGTGTTTTCCATAACCCAGACCGGTTCCGCCCTGCCGGTGAGGCCCATGGCTTTCCGCGACAATGGGGCCATGGGCAGTGCCGAGGTCCCTATCGCCAAGGGCGAGAACGACGTCACCGCCGAAGTGGAAGTGGTCTATTTTTTGAGGTGAGATGAAAAGAAGTGAATAGTATTTTTTGCTTTTATATATAATGAGCTATCTTGAATCCGACAGATTCCCAAATTCCAACGTGGCATCATCCCGGCGGAAAGCTGGTGGAAAAGGGCGCCGAATCCCTGACCCAAGATGAGCTCCTCGCCATCCTTCTCGGCACCGGAGGGCCAGGACGATCCGCGGAATCCGTGGCGAAGGCCGTCCTGGATGAATATGGGGCGCTTTACCAAATCTTCCGGCTAGGAACCCTTGATAAATTGGCTGAAATCCCAGGTGTAGGCCCCCGAAAGGCCAAGCGCATATTAGCCGCGCTTCAACTGGGCCGAAGGCTTCATGAGGCCCAAAAACTACGCAACCAACTCACACCTCAAAACCAGGCCCAAGAATCGCTTTTTCCTTATCAGGCGACAAGTAAGCCTTCCCCGCAAAAGGAATTACCTTTTGACGCCGATCTCTTGGCGGAAATCATCGGCAGCGGGACAGAAGGCCACGACGCCAAGAAAATCGCCCAGGATCTCCTGGTCCGGTTTGGGTCCCTTGAGGGGCTTTATGGGCAGGACATGGGTTTGTTCAAGGAAATCCAGGGGCTGGGCAGTGTGAAGATCATCCGCATCACTGCGGCCCTGGAAATCGCCAAGCGGATCGCCCACGCTCTTTCATGACCCCTGAACGCGAAGTCACGGGCGCCTCCACCCCCGGACAAAGTGCCTCTTTTTCCCATCTTAACCGCCACATTCCTCCCCTGGCTCACACAGCCATGTACGTTTGGCATAAATACTGGGGTCGAAAGACCTGGAATGTCGTTGGAGAATTCATAAAAACTTACTGTCCACCAGGCGGGGTTGTTTTAGATCCGTTTTCAGGGAGCGGCGTGGTGGCCATGGAAGCCCTTAAACAAGGCCGCCGTGTCATTGTCTGCGACCTTTCGCCTGTAGCCACGGAAATTACCCGCCTGACCATCAAGCCTGTGGACATCCAAGAACTGCGCCGGGCTTTTGAGAGAGTGGAAAAGAAAGTCAAAGATAAAATTCTTTCCTTATACGAAACAAAATGTCGGAAATGCGGAAAAATTATTCCTATGGATTGCGCTGTTTGGAAAGATGGTAGATACACAGAAATTCGATATGAAAATTGTTCAAAATGTGGAGATCGGCAAGAAAATAAATGTTTTCTAAACGCTTTTGATAAGAAAAAGCTGAAAGAAATTGAAGAATTGAAGATACGGTCGTGGTATCCAAAAAATCGGCTTGAATATAGTGATGGAACTCCTTTCAAAGAGCGCCAGCAATACAAATCGATAGATGAACTTTTTACTAAACGAAACCTTACCGCGCTTGCTTGGTTAATGGAAAAAATAAATGATGAAAAAGATAAAGACTTACGTGATTTTTTAAAAATAGCATTTACATCAATGGTTCATCTTTGTAGCCGTATGCGTCCTGAGGACCAACCGGGACGAAGACCATTTAGCGGCGCAGGATGGACGCAACATAGTTACTGGTTTGCAAAATGGTTTTTGGAAGTCAATGTCTGGAATACTTTTGAGAGGGCCGTGATAGGTAGACAAAGTCTTTTGGGGGCTAAACAAGAGTCCAACGAATTTTTTTCAAGAATTCGTATCGCCTCAAAAGTAGATGATGTTCTTGAAGAAAAAGCGCACGTATATATTCACAATGGTGATTCAATTGATTTCATGAAAACATTAGCTGAACGTCGCGGCGAGTGTGTCGATTATATATTTACTGATCCCCCCTATGACGCTTCGGTGCAGTATGGTGAGCTGACTTATCTTTGGGCTTCTTGGCTTGGGAAAGACGAAGCCTATACTGAAGAGCTGCGTTCTCATGAGGTTGTTCGCAATGAACGGCAAGGGAAGCCTTATGAAACGTATCATTCCCTTTTGAAAAATGCTTTTCTTCGAATGTATGAAGCTATCAAGTCTAATCGGTTTATGACGATCACCTTCCACAACCCGACGTTTCGCGTTCGAAACGATACCATTCACGCTGGAGTGGTTGCGGGCTTCGAACTTCAGAAAATTCACCACCAACCGCTTGGTCAAAAATCTCCTAAAGCATTACTTCAGCCTTTTGGATCAGCGCAAGGTGACTTCTATCTCCGGTTCTACAAACACACGACCTCTCAAGCTGCCCAACAACCGGGTGTCATGGAGGATCAGAGGTTTGAGCGAATCGTAGTGGAAACAGCCAAACGCATCATCGCGGAACGTGGTGAGCCAACTCCCTACACTATCCTGATTAACGCCATTGACCCGGAATTAGCCAAAAATGGCCACTTCCGCGAAACGACAGGTGGTTTGGATGTTCGGAAAGTTCTGGAGAAGCATTTAGACCAGGAATTCGTTTTAGTTTCTGTTCTTTTGGGGGATAAGAAAGGCGAGGCTTGGTGGTTCAAGAATCCTTCGACGATTTCGCACTTGGAAAGCGTTCCCTTGGACGAACGGGTGGAACAGACGGTTTTGCGGAAGCTGCAGGCGCAGGGCAAGGTTACCTTTACCGACATGTGGAAAGCCATTAGCGAGGAATTCCCCAACTCCTTAACGACGGATGTCACGAGTATTCGGGACGCCTTAGAAACTTACGCCCGAAAATCGGGGCGTGAAGAATGGCTTATCAAAGAAAATTTCAAGCAAGCACCCGTAAAGCGAACACATACCCGCATGATCGCTATTCTCGCCGATATCGGAAAAGCCAAGAGTTACGGTATTTGGATTGGGCGTCGGGAACAGCGGGATTCCATTTCTGAGGGATTCCCCAATAGGCAAGGAGAGCTTCGTCAATATCTTACCCGCGATTCATTGGACGGCATTGAAAACGCAAGAAATTTCAATGACGTTGAATTTGTGGACATTCTTTGGCTGAAAGGAAAAAAGATTGTTGCCGCATTCGAGATCGAGACAACCACCGCCATGACTGAAGCCCTGAAACGGGGCTCGAATATTGATCCTAAGGTACTGAAATACATGATTATTCCGCAGGACCGAGAGGAACAACTTCAAAGAAAACTAAAATCACCCTTGTTTGCTGACCGCTTCGTGCAAGATTCCTGGAAAGTTATATACGCCGAGAAGTTGGACAGTGTTTACGCCAAAGAAAAAGAAGATGTGGACGTTGAAGCCATCCAAGGTGTCAAGATGCCCAGGGCTCTTGCCAAAGTGGTAAAGGAAAATAGGAATCAATTGGGGCTTTTCGGGGGCGCTGAAGAACCGAATGAGGAATCCGAGGAGGAAGAATCCGAATAAGAATGACTCTATTCCCCCTGTCCCGCATATCCTTGCCAAATTATTTAAAAGGAAAATGTGGGACTATACCATCCTCTTTAAAATTTTCGGAACTATGCACTTGGCAAAGCAAATCCAGTTACCCCCTTTGAAAAAGGGGGGAAGGGGGGTATTAGCTTTTGCCGAAACCATCGGAAAGGCTAACTTCCCCTCTCATCCCCCTCTTTCAGAGGGGGAAGTTGTTTTTATGCGACAGTACTCTAGCCTGCTTTGCCAAGTGCATAGTTCTGAAATTTTTTATAGATGGGTGGCATGTGAACTTTGTGGTTAAAGGGATGTTATGTGCGGCATAGCGGGTTTCTGCCAATTTAAGCCGGGCCAGCCCTTGAAGATGAAGCACCTCGAGGCCATGGTGGAGGCCATCAAGCACCGGGGGCCGGACGACAAGGGCTTCTACCAGAAGGGGTCGGTGGGGCTCGGCATGTCGCGCCTTGCCATCGTGGACGTGGCCGGTGGCTCCCAACCCATCGCGGGTGAAAGAAGCAAGGTCTGGGTCGTCGGCAACGGCGAGATCTACAACCACTTGGAGCTACGAAAGCCCCTGGAGGATGCCGGCCACCATTTCACCTCCAACAGCGACATCGAAGTCATCGTTCACGCTTACGAGGAATACGGTGACAAGTTCGTTTCCAAGTTGCGGGGCATGTTCGCCTTCGCCCTTTGGGACGAGACCTTCCAAAAGCTCATCCTGGCCCGCGACCACGTGGGGGTGAAGCCGCTTTACTACACCACGGCCGACGGAAATCTCGTCTTCGGTTCCGAGATCAAACCGCTCCTCACCCTCGACACCGTGCCAAGGACAGTGGATTCCAAGCAAATCCTCACGCTCATGACCCTGCAGTACGTGCCCACGCCCGACACGCTCTTCAAGGGCATCCGCAAACTTCCCGCGGGGCATACCTTGATCTGTCAAAGCGGCAAAATTTCCGTCAAGCCCTTTTGGGAGCTGCCGCGCATTTCGGTGGAGGCCAAAGATGAAGTCAGCTCCGGGCAGGAAAAAAGCCTGGTCGAGGAACTTCGTTTCAAATTTTTCGCCAGCGTCAAAGAACAGCTCATGGCCGACGTGCCCTTGGGCGCTTTTCTTTCGGGGGGGGTGGATTCCTCCTTTACCGTGGCGGCCATGACCCAGCAGACCCGCCAGTCGGTCAAGACCTACGCGGTGGGTTTCGAGAACGAGAACGATTTCAACGAACTCAAGTTCGCCCAGAAGGTCTCGCGATTCCTCAAGAGCCAGCACCGGGAGATCATGGTCAACGCCCAGATGCTTAACGACCTCATCCCCAAGCTGGTCAAGTACCAGGACGACCCGGTCATTGACCCGGCGGTTTTGCCCACCTTCGTGGTCTCGCTTTTCGCCCGGCAGGAAGTGAAGGTGGTCTTGACGGGCGAGGGCGCGGATGAGCTTTTCGGCGGCTACCGGCGCTATTCCTTTGACCAGCTTTCGGGCCGGGTGAAGCTGGTGCCCGGCTGGCTCAAGGCGCTGGTGCCCTTTGTCACCAACCGCATGAAGGACCCCTACAAGCAGGCCTGGCAGGCCTTGAATAAAGAGGATTTGGTGAAGCGCCACATGGCCTGGTCGCGCCTTTGCCTGGAGGAAACCCTGCAAGGTCTGGCCGGGGACAAGCTTTTATATGAGATGGAACATTCCAAGGTCGAGGAATCGCTGGAAAAGATTTTTGAAGGCGCGGAAAGCTACGGCTTCGACAACTTGAACCTGATGCTTTACATGGACCTCAAGACCTGGTTGCCGGACGACCTTTTGAGCAAGGTAGACCGCATGAGCATGGCTGCCTCACTGGAAGCCCGGGTACCCTACCTGGACCACCGGCTAGTGGAATTCGCCTTTGCCCTGCCATCTTCCATGAAGCTGCGGGGAAACACTGCCAAGTACATCCTCAAGAAAGCCGCTTCCAAATATCTGCCCAAGGAAATCATTAATCGCAAGAAGATGGGCTTCGGAGTGCCACTGGCCGCCTGGTTCCGCAAGGAATTGCGGCCTTTGCTGGTGGATACCCTCCATTCCGAGAAGTTCCAGAAGCGGGGCTATTTCAATATCGCCAAAACCGAGGAAATTCTGCAGGAACACCTGGCAGGCAAGAATGACCATCACCTGCTTTTGTATGGGTTACTGTTGGTGGAGTTGTGGCATCGGAGATTTATTGATGAATAGTAATCCTGATATTTTGTACGTTCTTCTAGGGGGATGCTAGTTCGTGACCGAGTTTGCCTTTGGCAACATTTAGACGCCTAGTCCGCAGTGGCTTCTTCAGCTTTAATGCTTCTCCCTGATAATTCGCGCCTTGAAAAAAGTAAAACTTTAATTAAAATAGTAAAGAAATATTAATGAAAGTAAGTATTGGAGGGTTCATGCTTGGCACTAACATTTCGGCCAAGGGGCAGGTGACCATCCCCAAGGATATCCGCAAGGCTTTGGGCTTGAAAGCAGGGGATCGGGTGACGTTCGTGGCGGATGGGGACAAGGCCCTTTTGTTTCCGGTCCGGGGCGATGTTTTAAGCCTAAAAGGCATTTTGAAGCCTTATTTCAAGGATAAAAAGGCCATCAGCGTAGCGGAAATGCACGAGACAGCCAAGGCCTATGTCGTTGAACAATGGCACAAGCACCGGCAGGGCCGTTGATTTATGCAATTAATCGACACAAATGTCCTTTTGCGGCTGTTTCTTGAGGACGATAAGCGTCAAGCCCATGCCGTCCAAGAGCTTTTCCAAAAAACATTCCACGATAAGAAAAAGTTGTTCGTGCCCGACATGGCGATAGCCGAGATCGTTTGGTTTTTGGAAAAGAAAGAAGGGCTTTCGAGCCCAGTCATCGCGACCATCCTTCGTTTCGCATTGGAAGACGAGAGGATGGTTTTTGAAAACCAACAAAGGCTTTTGGTGGCCACCGCCTTTTATGAGCAACATTCAGTTGATTTCATCGACGCTTACCAAGCCGCATTGGTTCAAGAAAAGGGTTTGGAGGCGGTTGTTTCTTTTGATAAGGACTTCTCCCGGCTGCCGGTTCGCTGGATTAAGCCGGGGGCATAAGGAAAAGGGGCTAGCGGCATGAAAGATGAACGTCACGAGAAAGGTTGGAAGAAATTCCAAGAAATCCACGGGCCGGTGGCGAAGGCCACCGTTGAAAGCCTGAAGGACATCAGCCCCGAGCTGGGGAGGTTCGTAACCGAGTTCGCTTTTGGGGACATCTACTCCCGCCCCGGGCTGGACTTGAAGACCCGCCAAATGCTGACCATTGCCTCGCTCGTCACCCTGGGGAACGCACCGCTACAACTCAAGTCCCACATCAAGGGCGCCTTGAACGTGGGGGTAACCAAACAGCAAATCGTGGAAGTGATTCTTCAAATGGCGGTTTATGCCGGTTTTCCTGCGGCCATGAACGCCATGTACGCGGCGAAAGAAGTTTTTAAAGATAGAGAAAGACGCAAGGGAAGTTCGAAGTCGGCAGTCCGCAGTTCGAAGTGAATGAGGTTTTTGTTTGGCGAAGCCAAACAAAAACATACCGAAACTCAGAACTGAATCTGAATGAACCCCTTCCAAATCATCCACGAAGACGATCATCTCATAGTGGTTAATAAACCCCTAGGGCAGTTGGTCATTCTGGGTAGGGGCGAGGCCGAAGGCCCCATTACGCCCTTCGGGCTTCGAGGGGCAGGGCAAACCCAGCCAGACCCGGTTTAAAGTCCTAAAACCCAGGGGAAAGCTATCCTCCTGGAAGTGAAACCCATCACTGGCAGGCAGCACCAGATAAGGGCCCACCCTACTATGTCGGGAACCCCCGCCTTGGCGGACCCTCTCCATGGCCAAGAAAGACCGGTAGGCGGTGCCCCTGGCTGATGCTCCACGCCTGGCGGCTTCGAATTTCCTTTGACGGGAAGGAGCTTAAGCTTTCTTGGGACCTCCGACCGATTTCTATCCTTAAACCCGTCAAAATAAGGCTTTTCTTTAAAAAATTCCCCAATCTACAGGTCTGGTTTGACGGAAAAGGCTTTTTCCTGTAAAATGCCGCCTCTTTTGCGTCAAAAACCCTTAAAAATAAGGGTTTTTTCAATGGCAGCGCCCAAAATGCCCATTAATTAAGGGCTTTTTCCATCACCTTACTTAGGAGTCGAAAATGCAGTCAGTTATGGATCTTCGGGCCGGCAATTTGGCCGAATTCGACGGGATTCTTTACCGTGTCGTTTCTTTCCAGCACGTTAAGCCGGGTAAAGGCGGAGGCTTTGTCCGTTTGAAACTTAAGAACGTGGAACAAGGTACTGTTACCGATAAGACCATGGATAGCTGGGAATCGGTTCCTGAGCCCCCGGTTGAAGAGAAGGAGATGCAGTT
>JASHNQ010000003.1 GCA_030041545.1 candidate division FCPU426 bacterium
TCTTTTGAGCGTCCTTTGGAGCCAACCGGCTTACTCGGACCACCCCAACGAAATGGTCATTTTCCATCCCCGCTTTGAACTGACCAAATGGCAGGCCATCCAATACTGCCTCAATAATTTTTGGAACGGGTTCAAACTGATGTTCAGCTACGACGATTCCAATCCCTTTTGGAACATTCCCCCCATGCATGGGGATTCCTACATGGATTTTTTCGTCCCCGCCTTCGGTTTGGCGGCGCTGGCCTCTTATGTGGCGCGGCCCCGCCTCATCCAAAGCGCCATACTCGGCCTTTGGTTCATCGGTTACGCCGCCTTTTTCGTGACCCACGGGGCGCACTCCAACCGGCTCATGGCGACCCTGCTGCCCATGTTCCTGATCGCGGCCTGGGGCGCCTACCGACTTTGGAAAGCTTTCCGTTCCTCTCCCTTGAAGAAGGGGGAGGCTTGGGGCAATGCCTTCCTGTTGGGCATGGGGATTTGGGCCCTGGTGACCAACGTCCAAATCCTGTTGGATTGGATGAATATGCGCTGGCCAGATACCCTGGTCCAAGACGTCATCAACACACTCCCCCAGGACCGGATTTACCTCGTCCCCAACGTGGGCCATTTCGGGGAAAGCGCCTGGGACCTGGTCAGCGAGGGGAAGGATGTCCACCAGATCCTCGATTCCAACCTCATTGACCTCGCGGAAGGGGAAAAAGGGAAGGATTTGGCGGTGATTATTTGGGGGGGAGACGGCTCGGCTAAGGACAAACTGAGCAAGGCCTTCCCGGGAGGGACTTGGCACGAGAAGGACAGCGCATGGCCCATCACCTCGCTCGAATGGATCACCGTTCCCTTCAGCCAAATTTCCACAAACCCCGGCGATTATTTCTACGTGAGGTACACCCCCGCCTCCGACTGGTCCCGGAAGTTTTACCTGGGTTTGCCCCTTTGCCGGGGGGTCATCCGGTATGAGGACCGGGCGGTCCGTTGGAACGACGCACTCCCGGCGACCTTCGCGCAAGGAGGGGACACGGGCCGGGTGACCGGCGAATGGGACGTCCCCCAGGCGGGGGAGTATGAGTTCCGCCTCCAGACCAACGACGCCACCCAATTTTGGCTGGACGGGAAAAAAATCCTAGAAATGCAAAAACCCGTTGGGAGTATTCTCCGGACCGCGCGCCTGAACCTGGCCGCCGGCGGGCATGAGGCGGAACTTTTGACGGCCTTTGACCAAGAGCACCAATTTCCCATGCTCCAGGTCCGTTCCATCGCCGGGGCTTGGGAAAAACCCTTGGATGAAGCGGCCCAATCCACGGCCGTCCTTCCGGCTTCGCCGGCAGCCCTTCCAGCGGCGGCGCATTGATCCGTCTTGTTTTAAGGTTTTAGGTAGGTGCTATGGCCAATCCCTGGAAAGAATCCAGGGATTCCAGCCGTTACTTGGCTTGGCGGAATAGGTGGAGGTTGGCAAGCCAAAGTTCCTACGATAAAATCGGCCGTCCTTGAATTTTAAAGAAAAAGGAAAAAGGAGATCCAGTGCCTCCTAAAAAAAGGGTAAAAAACGCCGGCAACCGCCTTCTCCCCCTTACGGGGGGGTGGGGACTGGGCCTTTTATCGCTGGCGGTTTTCGTCCTGGGCCAAATCCAGCTCTTTCATGGACGGGCCTTCCTGGGGTTGGCGCTTTCCGCGGCATCCATTCTGGGCGGACTGGCGATTTACGCGGGCATGGAATATTCGGGGAAAACGTCGGCTTCCCCCCGGAAGGGCTGGGGCCTCCCGAAAATCAAGGCTGTCCCGCCATTGACGCGGCATCTCAAAGGTTCTTTTAAAAAACCAGGCCTCTTTTCTTTCTTAAGGGGGGGCGGCATCCTGGCCTCCTTTGTTTTAGCGGGCTTCGGGCAATACTACCTCTGCCAGGCGGGGAATGGTTCCACGCTGGCGACCGGTTCCTGGTTTTACCTGGCCGCGGTCGTTTGCTTCCTTGCCGCCTTTGGGCCCTGGCTGCGGGAGGGCCTGCAAAGGGCTCCCCTTTCTTTCCCGGCGGAAATGATCCTTTTGGGACTTATCCTGGCAGTGGCGGCCTTCCTGCGTTCTTATCAAATTGCCTCCCTCCCATCGGGCCTTTTCATCGACCAGGGGTATGAGGGCTATTCGGCCCTGAGGATTCTCCACGAGGGCTGGCGGCCCTTTTATGTGGAGGATATCTTCCACGCCTATTCCTTGGCGCTTTACCAACTGGCCCTCTGGTTCGGGGTTTTTGGCGCGGGGGAGGCCAGCCTCAAGCTCTTCTACGCCTTCCTGGGGATATTGGGTTTTCCCCTGGTCTATTGGACTTTCCGGCAGTTGGCCGGGCCCCGCATGGCCCTTCTCACGCTTTTCATCCTGGCGGTCATGCGGTGGAACATCAATTTTTGCCGCAACGGATTTCCCACGGTCCAGATGATGCTCTACATGTTCGGGACCCTGGCCTTTCTGCTCTACGTCCTTAAACCCCAAAAGCCCAAGGACAAAAGGCTGTTTTACGGCGGGTCCTTGGCTGCCGCGGCTTTTTTCATCCTGGGGGTCTTTCCCTTCGCCTTCCTGTCCCTCTATTGGACGCTGAAACCGAAGTCGGTTGTTTTGGCCGTGCTGGGGGTGGCGCTGGGCGCCGGGCTCCTGGTTTTCATGGCCTATGCCATCAAGGTTTCCAAAAACAGGGACACCCTTGTGGCGGCGTTCCTGGCCGCCGGTTTTTTCGCGGCCGGAGCCTATACTTACCAGGCCTATAAGGTTTTCCCCCTTTTGGTTGTCGTTTGGGCCATTTATGAAGCCGCCGTGAATTGGAAGGAATTGAGGAAAAAATGGCCCTACCTCCTTTTGTTCGCCATCCTCGCCGTGTTTTTAGTCCTGCCGGTACTCTTCAACCCTAACACCCGGGAAAACAGCCTAATGGTCCGCAGTTTCAAGCAGTTTCTCGAAGTGGCTGACCGGACCGCCCTCATGTTCAACCGGCAAGGCGACCCCAATCCCCGCCACAACCTCCAGGATTACCGCATGCTGGACGATGTGTCCGGTGCCTTGATGATCCTGGGATTGGCTTACGCCCTTCTCAGGATAGGGCGCCGCAAGTATTTTTACGCCCTGGCCGGGTTTTTCGTCATGAGCCTGCCCTGCATCCTTTCCATCGACGCGGCCCACGCCAACCGCCTCTTTGCCATGACGCCCTTCATCGCTTTTATGATCGCGACCCCCCTGACCGCGGTTTGGGGGCGGTTGAGGGCCCTGGGAGGGGGGAAGGGGGAATGGGCCTTCCTCATCCTCCTCGTTCCCGGCCTGGCCGTCATGACCGATGAAAATTTCAACGTTTATTTCAACAAACAAGCGCACAATCCCGCCTGCTGGAACGAATACTCCATCGCCGAAACCTCCGCGGGGAGGATGGTGGCCGACCACGGAGGGGCTTACGATTATTTCGTCACGCCCCGCTACTATAATTTCTACAGCCTGGACTTCCTGGCCTATCCCTGGCTGGACCAGGTGAAACCCCTTCTTTTGCCCGACCAATTGATTTCGAGAAACGCAGGAGCTTCCCGGGGGCTTTATTACGCCTTGGAACAGGGACGGACCGGCGTATTGGACATGCTGAAAACCCTTTACCCCGGCGGAAAGGACGAATACTTGGTGGACCCGGCGGGCAATACCGTTGAATATTTTTTCCGTGTTCCGCCGGAGGAGGCCGCCAAGGCCAAGGGTTTGAGCGTCCGTTTTGACCGGGAAGTTGAGGGCGCGAAGGTAATGCAGGCGACCCAATTCCCGGCGGGCCTGCCCAAGGGACCCTACCGGGCGGCCCTCTCGGGCAACCTGTACGTCCCCCAAACCGGCGATTACCGGTTCGACTTCCATGGCAACGTAAAGGCGTTGTTAAGGTTCAAGGGCCAAAGGACGGCGGCGAAGGGTTTTTCCCACCTGGACAAGGGCGAGCATGCCATCGATGTTGAAATGGCCGTGCCGGAGGGCGTCACGCCGGCCATGGCCCTCCAAGTCACGACGGAAAACGGCATGGCCGCCGTCCTGGACGCCGGTTCCTTTGACAGCCTTCCGCCGCCCCGGGGGCTTTTGGGAAGCTACTTCAACAGCCCGCAGGATGACAAACCCTCCTTCACGGAATTGGACCCTGTCTTGAATTTCACCAACGGCAACGATTTTTCCGCGCAGCCCCCTCCCCGCTTCGTCCGTTGGACCGGGACGCTGGAAGTGGAGGAGGCGGGGACCTACCGGTTCCTATTCCTCCCCCCTGGCTCCGGGCAAGTGAAGTTGGACGGCAGGGAATGGCCCGACGCGAAGACCCGGGGCCAGGGCGCATTCCTGCGCAAAGGCTCCCATCCCATCGAGGTGGATTTTGGACGGGGGGGGCATTGGGACAACTTCAGCTTCTTTTGGATCAAGCCCGGCGGCAAGGTGGAAGTGGTGCCCTATTCCGCTTTCGGGGAAACACCGTGAATCATGCCGACTATCTCAAGGACGCATGTTTCCTTATCCCGGTTTTTTCCAGAAATCCCCTGAAGGATGGCCCGAAAGGGGAACGCGGGGCAGCCCCCCTTTTTTTATTTTGCGCGGAAGGGAGCACCAGGAAACGGCGGCTTTTCCAGGCCATGGTTCCCAGGAGGAGCCAGGTGAGGGCGGAAACGCTCAACCCCAGGTAAAGCGGCGTGGGACGGTACCGCATCACCACCTGGTGGAGCCCTTCTTTTTCTATAGGAACCGCCCGGAACCCCCCGTCCGCATCGTAAATCTGGGTTTTATTCCCATCCACGAAGGCCTCCCAGTGGGGAAAATAAGGATCCGATAAGAAAAGGAAACAAGGACGATCCGCCCGGCAATTCATCACCACCTCGTTGTTTTCGTACGAAACGATCTCCGCCTCGCCTGCTACTCCGGGGACGGGATTAAATTGGATGTCCGGGTTTTTTTTAACCAACAACACCGACCTCAGGTCCAATTTGCCCGACTCCAATGTCCGAAGTTCCCCTTCCAAGGTTTCCGTTGAAACTTGGCATCCCCCCACCATCATGGCCCTCGGCAAAGCCCTTTGGTTCAAATAATGCTCGGGAGCGATTCGGACCATCCGGTCCGAAGGGCTTGAGGGGGAAGCGATATAACAATACCGGACGCGCAGGAGGTCCGCCAAGGGCGTATCCTCAATGCGGAGCCCCCGCAAGATGGCCGTTTGTTGAAGGATGAACATGTCGTTGTTGTAAACCTGGGAAAGGCTGTGGAAGAGATTCTTAGTAAGGACATCCCTGGGAATGAACCGGGGATGGGTTGGATCAGCCAGGAGGGGTTTTACTACGGCGGCGTCGGGAAAAATCTGCTCCATCGATGTGTAAAAATCAGGGTAATACAAAAAAATGAAACGGTTCCCAAATTGGTAGAGATCCACCATGGTCAGGGCCAGGATCACCAGCGTGACCCGACCCGCCCAACGGGCTGCGGCGGCCCCCCGCTTCCTCCAATGGGAAGCCGCCGCGCTGAGGACCAAACCGGCTCCGCAAGCCAAGGCGAAACTGGTTAGGGCCATCATGCGGCCAATGCTCCGGTTCTTCCCGAAAATGGGAACCCAATCGTAAAAAAACTTGAAAATGGCCGCTGAAAATGCAGTGGAATTCCCTAACGAGAGGACGGAGAAAAAAAACGCCAAAAAGACGAAAAAGGGGTAAAAACGAATGCGGCGGAACCAAGCCAGCCCCGCCAGGAAGATCAGGAAGGGCAGGAGTCCGACGTAGTTCACCTCCTCAAAGTAACCCCATCGGCCGCTCCAAGGAGGATCCCCCACTTGACAGCCCTTGAAGTCGGGCCTGAGGAAACAAAAAAAGTCCGAAGGTTCAAGGTATTCGCACATGACGTCCCCCAAACCCCAGTGGGCCCGGTTGGTAAAGGGCATCGCCTCAAGGGTAGGGAAAATTTGGCAGGCGGCCAGACCGGCGAAAAAGAACAAAAAGAGGGCGCCGGTCCTCATGGCCGGACCCCACGAAAGGGTGTGGTTGAGGGTCCGGTAAAAAAGATAAATCAACATTCCAAGGAGGGCATAAACGGCGATTTGGGTATAACCCTCAAATAAGGCAAGGGCGGAGCAGGCGGAGGCCATGGCGGTCAGGATGATTTTTCCCTCCTCCAAGGCCCGGTGGAAAAAATAAAACATCCAGGGGATCCAGGCCCCCACCCACAACATGGCATGCTGGCCCCAAAAAATCCTGCTGACAAAGAAGCTGCTGAAGGAAAAGGCCAGCGCGCCCAAAAAGCTTCCTTCCCAATTGCAGCCCAAACGGCGTAGAAAAAGATAGGTTCCCAAGCAACAAAGCCAAAAATGGAGGATGTACTGCAGGGTGAAAGCGAAGGGATAATTAAAAAGGAAAAAAAGGAGATTCGAGGGCGAAAAGGCCCCCACATTGGGATGAGCTGTGAAGGGAAAACCCAGGTTCAGGTAGGGGTTCCAAAAGGCGGGATGGCCCGCCTTCAAACTTTCGCACCAATAGTATTTGAAAGGGAAGAAAAGGTTGGTGTCGGTGCCGGCGATGATTTCCGAGGGGTTCAACAACCCCTTGCGGAAAAAAAACAAGATGAAACCAAGGAAAACCATGGAAATGAGGGCAAGGGAGGGGGCGGGCGGCTGCGTTGGATCGGAAGGCCGGGCAATGGCCGGGAGTTTTTTATCCGCCCGCTTCTTTCGGCCGGTTTTCAAACAACCCCTCCTCTTAACTTAAAGATGAGCCGCGCCTTAACAACGACCCTATTGTTGAAAATACTTCGGAAAGGTTTGACGCAGGAAGAAATACTCATTGTAGGGGATATCATCCGTTATTACGATCCGCCGGTCCGCATCGGGAATTGGCACGTCCTTTCCACCGGAAAAAACATAGTCCACATATTTTCGGATGTCCTGGCCATCGCTCCATTCCAACAAGTCCTTTTGGGCGGCTGGCGGCATCTTGGAGATCATTTCCTCGACGGAGGGGACGTCGATGGGGTCCATGGAGGCGATGTAGTAGGTTCCCCCACCCGTGAAACCCGGGAACTTCTTGATATAAGGGAAAGATTCCACAAGGGAACGGACCACCGCCGTGTCCGTATTTCCTCCCCCGCCCGGATACCATTGCTGCAGGAGGCCCCCTTTTTTTAGGTGCTTTTTAACCACTTCATAAAATTCCTTGGAGTACAACAAGCTGGACCCCGCGGTCCAAACCGGCGGGGGTGGATCAATGGTTATCAGGTCAAAAAGTTGGCCCGTCCGTTTCAAATACCTCCGGCCGTCGTCCACCAAGATCCTTCCGTTTGGACTTTTGAGGAGGGAATCGGCGTCATCAAAATAATAACCAAAGGCCGCCCGGACACTGGGAACCAGCTCCACCGCCGTAACATCAATGCCCCAGGACATGAGGGACCGGAAGGTGGTACCCATCCCCAAGCAGATATCCAGGACCCTTTCCGGCTTGTTTTTAAGGAGGCAAAGGGGCAAATGGGCCATGAATTTGGTGATGGGGGTCAGTTGGGTGATCCCCACCCCATTGACCAACAGCTGTTTGCTCATCCCCCCGCTATTGGAAATGACGGTCGCGACGTAGTCCCTCCGGATGACCCCATCCTGGGGTGTTTCATAACTCTGGCTAAACAACAAGCCCACCAGCGCCGACCCGGCCGCCGCAACCTTGAAAAAACCCGGGAAAAAACCCTTACCGGCCCGGAAAAGGCAAAGGAAGACGAAGGGAAGGGCCAGGACAATGAGGGAGATTTTCGCCCCCAGACAGGGTAAAAGAAAATAGGAAGCCAAAAGGGGGCCCAGGATGCATCCCACCACGTTGACGGCATAGGCCTTGCCGGCTTGTCCGGGGTTCCCCTGCGAAATCTCGTCAATGAGCTTGGGAGTGAGGTAACCCAGGGCGGCGCAGAAGGGAACGATGGTTAAGAGGATTCCGGGAATGGAATGGTTAAGGCGCGGATCGGCCAAAATGACCGGGAAGAAGGAGGCGACGGAAAGAAAATTTAAAAGGCTTTCATTGGAAAAGACTTTTTTCCACCCCAGGCCCAGGCGGTAGGCCCAAGATCCCAGCCAGGTGGAAAGGAGGTAGGTAAACAGGATCATCCCAAAAGAATAGACTTGGGTCAAAAGGATGGTCACGAAGGCCCGCGTCCAAACCACCTCCATGGCCATAGACCCCAAACCCGTGAGGAAAAGGATTAGAAAAAGGGGGAAAAGTGGAGAAGTCCTCGGTGAACGGGAAGGCAAGGCGCTTTTAACTTTTTTCGGCGGCCCTTGGGGAAGGAGGGATTTGGAGGGTCTCCGGGAAGAAGCGCTCCGGCCCAGGGAAAAAGCCAGGCCGCTCACGGCAAAGTTAAGTAAGGCGCCTACCCACAGGGCGCCCGACAAGCCCCAAAGCTCGATCAAAGCCCCAATCGTGGCGAGGGTTCCCGTCAAGGCCCCCAGCACATTGGCCATGTACAAAAAGCTGAAACTCCGCGAATAACCCGGTGAAGTGGACCGCACATAAGACATCATCAGGGGGAAAGTGGCCCCCATACACAGGCACCAGGGGAGAATGGAGAAAACGATCAGGACCGCGGAGAGGAAAAGGTAGGCGAAAGAGTTCATTTCGCCGAATTGAAGGAGGAAGCCGGTGCTTAGCCGGAAAAGGTTTGGAACGGCGAAAGCGCCGAGGCCGATCAAGAACTCAACCGTGGCATACCCGTAAATGGGCGAAATCCTAAACCGGGGTGCCCGGCGCTCCGCCCAAATACCCGACAGCCAAGAACCCAGGCCCAAGCCCAGCATAAACACCGAAACCACCACGGAAAGAACGGGAGTATTAACCCCAAAGGCGGCAAAAGCCAGGCGGACCCAAACAATTTGATACAACAATCCGCAAAAACCGGAAACGAAAAACATGAAAAAAAGGATTTTGTTCCGGGTAATTCCCATGGTCACCCGCATCTTACACGATTTCCTTTTTTCGATGGATTTTTTTCACCCCAGTTTTATTTGGCGTTTCCCAAAAGCTCCAATTCCGAGGAAGGGATCATATCCCAACCCATGGGAGTTTTCTCCAAAAGGTTGAGTTTAAAGCCCCCTTCTTTTGGGGGAACATAACGGATTTGGAAGGGGGCCGGGTTTTTGGAAACCTGGGGAATCTCAAGGCGATTTGAGGGGTCCCGGCCATCCAGTAGGATTTTACTGCCGCCGATGAAGCCATCAACCCTGCCGTTGGCTTCAAGAGCTAAAACCTTTCCCGCGGGGTTTTTCAAGGTTCCCCGCACGGTGAAATAGGCGGCTTTGTCCATGCGCAGCAAGGTATTGTCGGGGCTTTCGAAGGACCACTCGCGGTTCAGGACATTCGCCGAAAGGGTGGGGATGGTCCACCGACCCAAGGGGCGGCTTTGGGCGTCAAACCAGCTGAGGACCATGTCCCCGGGCGGCGGGCCAGGAGGGAGGGCCAAGGCCTTTTGGATTTGGTCCGGGGTTATTTCCCAAAGCCGGTATTCAACGTCCCCAAAGGGGTTGAGGATATCCTTCTCTTGGACGGCGGGGTAATAATAGCTGATCCAGCCCTGGAATTCTTTTCCCACTTGGTCGGGAAGGAGGATCAAGGCGCCTTTCTGAGGGATGCTTTTCAAAGGCAGGGATGATAGATCCGTGTGGAAGATGAATCTTTGGCCGTTCTTCATATCGGATCTTGAGTAGAAAAAATTATCCTCGGGATGCTGGAAGGTTCCGTCCAATAAATCGACGTAAGTATCCCATCCCTCCAAGTGCTTGGCGGTAATGGTCCCAAAGAGATAATTTCGCCCGCTCCCACAAGGATTCCAATAAGAATCCGCGAACCGGGGAAGATGGTTGAAAAAAATGTCGTATTGCCATCCCACGGCCAAGGCCAGGAAGACCCCCCCCAAGAGAAAACGCAAGGCCACCCCCCGATGGCCCAGGGGGGCGGCTAACACCATCATCAGGCGGTCCAGCCCGATGCCCACCAGCAAAAAAACGAAGGGGGCGGCCGCCATGGACCTCAAAATGATATTGGCATCAGTAATATAGGCGGGAGAGAGGCCCCCTAAAAGGCCTAAGAGGATGAAAAGGGAGGAAGGCTTGAAAAAACGCCATAAACACCAACCCAAGCCGGCTAAGAAAAAAAGTCCTTCCCAGGGGCTCAAGAGTGGAAGCAATTCATTCAAGTTTTCTCTGGAACTGATATTGAACATTTGAATGGCGCAGCGGAAGTTGTCCCAAGGAATGAAGAATTTTTGCCCATGCCAGGCGCTTTTGCCGTTGAACTCGGTTATGGGAAAACACCAGGGGTTGGCGGAATGCTGGTAATAAAGGAACATCGGCAAATAAAACAGAAAGGCGACGCTCCAGGCGAATATCCAGGATTTTTTTTGACGGAGAAATTCCGGGCGGCGTAAAAACCATAGTCCCGCCATGGCCAAAATGAATAAAAACAGAAAAATCCAGCCTTGAAGGGCGACCAACAGCATAGAAGCAAGAAAGGCGCCAAAAAGAGCGTAATCCCGGGCTTGGCCCTTTTCCAGCGCCCGCGTAAAAAAGTAGAGGGTGGCGCATTCAAAAGGGAGGAGCATTCCCCTTGCCCCGTTGATTTCCCGGGCAGGATAAAGAACCCAATGAGACGCGGAGAATAAAAGAGTCGCGGCCAAGGCGGGAGCCTTGGGGAGGTAAAAACGGACAAATCCGTAAAAGAAAAGATAACCTGCCAAGTTGAGGAGTGCGGTGAAAAGGTCCCCCTTTTGGTACGAACAACCCACCGCTTTAAAGAACAAGCCCATCAGCCAATAAGGAAAAATGGGCATACCGGCAGCCCAGTCCCGGTAGGGAGTCGTGATTCCTACAATGCAGTCACGGGCTACTTCAAGGCTTTTAACGGAATCCGCGTTGTAGGCTTTGATAAACAAGTCCCAACCGTAAAAGAGAAAAAAGGAACCGAACAAAAGGACAACCAACACCGCCCAAGGAAGGCTGGCCCTATGGGATTGGGCTGGTTCCAAGGGCTTGTCCCCCAAAGCCCGGGGGAGGCGGTCTTCCAGTATGGTTAAACACCATCCCAGGGCTAGGAGCGAAAAAAGAAAGAACCCTACTGCTTTTCCCAGGAAGTAACTCGACGCGCCCAAAGCCGCCAGGGCGCCGCCACCGGCCAGGGTTATTTTCCACATGCTCCATTCCCCGCTTCCTTCCGTTTCCGGAGCCCGCAGGATTGGAAAAATTCCAGCCCCGGGCACCCGGGGAAACCAAGCCAAGGAAAGGGAAACCGCGACAGCCCATAAGGCAACGCCGGCCAAAGTGTGGTAGTGCGTCGGATGGGTTTCGATGAGATAACCTCCCAGAAGAAGCGCCACTCCAACCGTCCCAGCCCGCCAGATGGGGGAAAAAGGGCTGGGAGCGGCCGGAACCAGGATTTTGGGGGGGGACAACTTCGCAGAAGGGGCTTGGGGACGCCAGGATTGGGGGGATGTTTTAAGGCGCTTATTCATGATGGGTTTCCCGCGCAGGAGTGTGCCAAAGGGAAGAGAATTGTGGTTCGTTTACAGGGGTGAACTGGAGGTTGACCCAGTCCACATTGCAATCCGTGTTCGTGAACTCAGTCTGGTCGGCGTCCAACACAAGCTCCTTCACCCCGGCCACGGAAACATCGATGGGAAAGGGATCGGCGTCCAAATACAATTTCGGGCTCCTGAAAATCTCCCGCCCGTCCGCCAAAATGGAGTAAATAACGCCGCGGCTGTTCGTTGAAGTGGCGTCCAAGCCGGCGAGGACGGTAAAGCGGCTAAATTTCCCCTGAAGCGAAAAGGCGATTTTCCCGGGGGCATGGGTGCCGATGCCGGACTGGAAAGGGGCGCCATTGATCACCAGCGGGCCCCCGTCAATATTATGGTTGGGAAGGGGGGGCAGGTTTTTCAGGAGCAATTCACCCACGTCGCCAAAAAGCCCGGCCCAGGCGGCGTATCCCCAAACAGCTGGTACCCCATCCACCTTGAAATCCAGTTTGTTCCTCTTAAATTCGTCATGGTTTACCCCTAGGCGGACCATCCGAAGCGTGGGTTGGAAGGTCATGAAAAAAAAGGCGGCCAAGAGAAGCAAGGAGGAAAACAAACCCGCAACAGCGCCATTTGATCCAGCTGGAAGAAATGGGATTTTTCCCGCTGGGGAGGCTGCGGGGGGAACCGCCCTTGTTTTTGGATTTTGCCTTATCTTCAAGGACCTTGCTTTTTTTACCATGGATTTTCCTTCATTATTGAAGTCAAATGAGCGAAGGGAGAAGCCGCTCAATCAGGTAGGTCCCCAAAACGAAGGATTTGATAAAAAGGATCAAACGATTGTAAGAAACTGTTGGATTTTTTAGTTTTTCTAAAAATGATACTTTTTTGGTGGGAATGGGAATATTTTGGTGTTTAGAAAATGAAAAGGGTTCGCTTGGGTTTTTCATTATGATCCTGTGGAGGTCTCATAAAAGGATTTCAAATATGGGCTAGATATACCCCAAAGGGTTCAATCCGTCAAGGAAACACACTATTAGGTAGTGGTTCAGTTTGAGCCAAGTCTTATTGGTGTCTGCCAAAATAATCGAATAGAGGGCCTTCCAAACCGCTTTGCCAGCAATAGGAATGGAAGGCGCTCTATTTCGATTAATCAATGTAGACATCAATAAGAAAAAGCACTATCGAAAGCGGTTATTTCACGAGCGACGGAATGATTTTATTTGGGGATGCCATTGTTCAAGAATGAATCAAAAAATTCTCCTTAATCCTTCCCGGCCTTCGGGTACTTCCAGCGAAAGGATTGAAAAACGTTGAAATATTTCCGGGCGTCTTTTTTTTCTTTTTGCGGGCTTTATCTTTTGAATGCTTCCGCCGGGGCCTTAACCCCCATGGTCCAATACCGCGATTTAGTGGCGGGAAACGGGGAAAAAGGTTACAGGGATGGCCCTTTTTACCTCGCTGAATTCAACCAGCCAATGGGAATGGCGCTTAACGCGGACGGGTCCATCCTTTATGTGGCTGATCAGAAAAATAACCTTATCCGGGCCGTTCTTTTTAAAGAAAAAAATAAGGTAATAACCGTTGCCGGGTCATTGTCCCCAGGGCGCGCGGATGGGCCCCTGACCCTTTCGTCCTTCAACCAGCCGAAGGATTTAGCTTATCTCCCCAACGATCAAATCGCCGTTTTTGACCAGGGGGACCTACTTCTCCGCATCATTGATTTGAAGAAGGGAACGGTTTCAACCTTGGCGGGAGGGGCCGATCCGGGCCAAGCCGAAGGGGAGGGTTTGAAGGTCAAACTTGGCCCCCTGTGGGACTTGGTTTATTACGACCAAGACCATTGCCTTTATTTTTCACTGCCGGACGCCGGCCTTTTACAAAAACTCGATCCGGGATCGGGCGTCATTAAGACGGTATTGAAAGACAATCCCCGGCTGCCCCACCCGCAGGCCCTTTGTGTCGCGGACAGGAAGCTTTACATCGCCGACCGCGACAATCCCGACGTTTTCGAGTTCAACCCTTCGGCGTTCAAGAAAAAACCTTCCGACAATCCCGGACCGGCCCTGAAGCAAGTGGGCCGAGCGCCGGGGACCATCACCGGGCTTGCGGGTTCGGCAAAGTGCCTTTACGCCTGCCTCAACAAACCCGATTGCCCCGTTTTTCGCTTTTTCCCGAATGCGGGGCCGCTTTCATTCCCATCGGGTTTTGGATTCACCTTATCCCTGCCGGTATCGAAGTTTGGACATTCTTATTCCTCACCGGGGGAATTACTGGCCCCTTTTCAAGCTTCGCCCGGTTGCAGCCAGGCAGGTTTTATTTTCAATGCGCAATCGGATGACCAATTTTACCTTACGAATCCCAACCTTTCTTTTATCGCGTCCATAAGGGATAACACGACCTCCCACGTCCTTGCCGACACTGATTTCCCCTCGATCGGTTCCCCTTACTCCAAGCCGCCTGGAACCTTTCGTATTTTAGTTTTGGGAAGGTCTGCCATTGATGCCCATACGGATAGTCGCTTTTTTTGGCAGCCGGAAAAGGCGAATGAGGAATCGTGGGAACCCTTAATGTCCCTGCCCAAATATTTGGAAGTGGAATTAAATACACAGGCGGCCTTGGAGGATTATCCGGCCCATTTCGAGGTCGTTTCAAAAAACGGCAGGTTTTTCAACCTTTTGGACGAATCGTATTGGAATGTCCCCCAAATTTGCGTTGATGATGGCGTTGATCTGGTCCTCATTATGCTGCAGTCAAGCGAATTAAGATCTGATTTAGATTACCTTGTGACCAGGCCGGTTGATTCGGATGGTATTCCCGCTAAGACGGATCGACCGGAATTTCTGATGAAACCAATCAAGGAAAGGTTCCCGGCGGGAATATACAAGGATTTCCTTCAATACGTCATTGACCATAAAATGGTCAACCCGGTAAATGATACTTATTGGATCTTTTCCCCAGGCTCTTTTGACAGCGAAGCCTGGGATCTGTTTGAAAAAATTTTGAGCCAGCCCTTGAAAATGTTGAAGAAAAAGATGGAGGGGATAAGGACCAGCGGCGGCAAGGCCCCGCAATTGGTCGTTTGCTATTTCCCTTTTTCCAATCACGTTTTTTCAAGCCAAGCATCGGATGGCTTGGGCGTTATGGATCCCCAAAAGAATATGGAAAAAGACAAATCCTTTTGGGTCGACCTATGCCAGAAAGAAGGTTTTACTTTCCTTGACTCATCCGACGATTTTTCCGTCATTGGTATGTCCTATCAACCCCTGGGCATCGACCATTTCCATGAGGATGGTATGGCTTTATGGGCCCGGATTTTGGCCCATGAGTTATCCCAAAACAACCTTATTCCCGCCAAAGAATTATCGCCTTTATCAAATCATTAAAGCAAAACACCAAAAGGGTTGGCCACAATGAACCATTATTGAAAGGGTAGTGGTTTGTTTTCCAGGAATGCTTCTGTATCCCTCACCCCGCGCGGCGGTGTGAGGGTGGAACGCCCTGCGGCGCTTAACGAAGGACCAGGCCAAAGCGGCTTTGGGGAAATTCAAGTCCATCCGCCAGCAGGAACTGCAGTACTTCCGGCAGAACGGCCAAAAGGAATTGACCGTGGATCAGAAAACCCAACTGAACTCAGCTTTGGATCAAACGGCTGGTTCTATTTAAGGCCGGCAGCGAACCTCGAAAATTAGGGAGCGACTCACCTAAAAGGCAAGAAATTCCCATGGGTCCATCAGTTGTAACAGCATTTCTTGGAATGAGAACCCGATGCCGGGCCACTAAAGTCGGTTTAAGATACCCCCCATAACCCTCGATGCCTTGAGTGTGGGTTTTATCCCGCTCAAGGCTTTTCGAAGAACATCTATTTTTCAGAGTCCTGCCGGTGATTTTTCCATCCTCGTTTTAAGGCCATCGAAATGTTAAAATCACACGAACGGCCCGGTTGAGATATATCGCGGGCGGGACTATCCCTGGGGGAAACGGATGCGAAGGTCCTGTTTATTGGTTTTGGCATTGGGCGTCGTTTTTGGCATGGTGGAGTGGTGCGTGGCGCAAGAGGACGACCTCGCGAAAAGTTTCCCGATCGTCTCAAAATTCGACGCCGCTCTGGCCGACACCCAGAACAACCTGAACGACCTCATTTATTACCGATACGGCTGGAACAACCAAAGGCCCTATACCATCGCCCTCCAGTTCGTGAACTTTGGCTATCGGGACCACAAGTTGAAATTCGCGGTCAAGGACGTCACTTCGAAGAAGATGGTCCTGTTGGACGCGGTCCATCATTCCAACTTCGGGACCGAAACGCTGAAGGCCAGCTCCACGGGCATGATTTGGTCCGGCCCCATCAACAATGTCAACGACCGTTTTTCCCTGCGCGTTTGGGTGGATGACGGGGACGAAATGGATAAAGAGCCCATGTCCATCAAAGACAAAAAGTAATCTTTGAAACAGCGGGGAATCCGGTCGATTAAAATTCAATCAAGGGATTGATGGATCGATGCCATTCCGCTTAAGAAAGCCTTGGCTTCTCTTATGCCTCATCCCGCCGGTTTTTGCCCAAAGCAGGGACGCTTCCGCCTTGAGCCCCATGCGGGGCTACTTCAGCTTGGTCGCGGGGGAAAGCTCCACCGGCCATCAGGACGGGCCTTTTGACCAGGCGACCTTCAACAACCCCTGGGGCCTCGCCATCGATAAGTCGGGAAGCAAGCTTTACGTCTCCGACCGGGACAACCATTGTATCCGGGTCGTGGACCTGGACCACCAGAACCAGGTCACGACGCTCACAGGGCGCGGCCAAGCGGGTTACCAGGACGGTTCCCTGGGTTCGGCCGCGTTTAAGTCCCCGACCTCGCTTGCCTTTATCCCGCCCGCCCAGTTGGCCGTGAACGATTCCGGGAACCACCGGATCCGGCTGATCGACCTTGAAAAGAAGTCGGTCACGACGGCCGCGGGAAACGGACAGGAAGGGGTTCGGGAGGGTCCTGCCCTCCAATGCCCTTTGGGGTTGATCTGGAGCCTGGCCTATTTACCCGCGGACCATAGCCTGTATTTTTCCGAACCCAGTGAAGGCGCCCTGCAAAAACTGGACATTCAAACCGGTGAAATCACGACCGTTTTCAAGGGAAGGCCCGAAATCCCCCATCCGCAGGCGCTTTGCGTGTGGCGGGGGCGGCTGTGTTTCGCGGACCGGGACCTGCGCCGCGTCTTTCAACTTAACACCGAGGCGACAGGCCGGGTGGTTCCGGAGATTTTGGCCGAACTTCCCAACGGTCAAGGCGGAATCCTGGCCTTAACGGGCTCCTCCGAGTCCCTCTACGCGCTTTTGGATGATCCGAAGGCCCCCCTGCTGCGCGTCGCTCCCTCCCCCGGAACAGTCCATTTTTTATCCGTTTGGGGCGACACATTGCCCGCAAAGGACAATATTCCTCCTTGCTTCGAAGGTTTGGCGTCGGAAACCAACATCCAGTTTGTCGAAGACCCGCGGCAAGGCCGGTGTTTTTATATCCCAAGTCCCCATTGGCAATGCGTCTTTTCCTTCCTCGACTATTTTCCCGACGAAACCATCCGTGCCTCCGACCTCGGCATGGTCGATTACGATTATCCTGCCCCCAAGCCCCCCAACACCTTTCGAATCCTCATGGTGGGCGACTCGCAGGTCATGGACAGCTTCGCGGCGGATAAGAAAAAACGAAATTGGACCCATAATAACTTAATGTACACATTGTCCAAGCGGTTGGAACTCAGCCTGAATACCCTGGCTTCCTTAGAGGACGTCCCCACCCATTTCGAGGTATTGGTCCAGGCGAAGGGCGGCACAAATCCCCTGTTCCTTTGGCCCTATTATTTAACGCCGGATAAAGCACGAAAATACGACGTTGACTTGGTGCTTTACCTCTTCAGCCCCCACATGTTCACTCCCCAAGTATTGAACGGCGTGGCCGACATATTCACCCAATTTTCATTCCAAGCTTATTTTATGAGGCCTTTAAGCAAAGAAGGTATTCCCGTCCTGGAATTCGACCCCAATTACGCCTTGAAACCCTCGACCGAGAGGATATCCCCCGGATTGGTGGACGATTTTTTCAAGGCCTGCCAAAAGGAAAACCTCGCCAGGATCGACGGCCTCAAATTTTGGTTCGCCGATTTCAATCAATTGGTGGAGTACCCGGAGGTGGAAAAGGATTTAGTCCAACTCATCGGAAAACCCATCCGGATGCTCCGCGAAAAAATAAGCGAGATAAGGACCCCGGAAGGAAAAACCGTGCCTCTTTACTTGGGAATCCTCCCCACCGGACAGTTTTATCCCATGAAAGCCCAACAGCCTTTTTGGAAGGACCTCGGGGCCTATGTCGGCGCCCCTGTAGTGGATTTTTCACGGGATTTCACCCCCCTCCGGCTTCCTTGTTTTCCAGTGTCCGACCGCCAAGAATACGACCACTGGAACGCGGAGGCCTACACAGTCAAAGCCTTGATTTTGGCCCATGAGTTGATCAGCCAAAAAATAATTCCATGGGCGCCATCAGTCCCTTAGCCGTGAAATTTTAAACAATGATAAAATTAAACCGCCGGAATATGGACGCCAAAAGACCATCAGGAGCCGGCCTCCCATGAACCTATACTGGCTTCCCAAACCCACGGATTTTTCGAAGGGTATCCAAACGATCCGAAAGGCCCCATTGGAGGAAGCCTGGGGCTTATTGACGGCGGCCGCCCAATATGACCTCGGCTTCCTGGAAACCCTCCAGCTGGACAAAGCCTTGACGGAAAAGTTCGGCGGCGCTCCGCCCCCGGCCCTTCCGACCCAACCCATCCGCCTGGCGCTCCTGGGTTCCTCCACCGTGGAGCAGCTTTTGCCCGGCATCCGGATCGGGGGGCTGCGCCGCAACCTCTGGGTTTCCACCTACGTGACGGATTACGGCCAATCCCTCCAGGAACTCCTGGAGGACTCGTCCCGCCTGCATTCCTTCAAGCCGACGGTGGTGCTGGTGGCCTTGGACGCATTCTCCCTTTTCGGCACCCAGCCTTTAGGGCTCACGGCGGAGGCGGCCGACTCCAAGCTCCAGCGGGCCTTGGGCCAAATTCAAACCCTTTGGCGGCTTTCCCGGGAAAAATTCGGCGGCCACGTCATCCAGCAGACGCCCCTGCCCCTCTACCATCCCTTGATGGGGCACAATGAGCAAAGGCTTCCGGATTCGCCCTACCACCTCCTGCGGGTTTTCAACGCCCAACTGCGGACCTTGGCCGACGAACAAAAAGTGGACCTGTTGGACGTCAACCACTGGGCGGCCACGGAGGGGTTGAGGGAATGGCATGACCCCGTTTTATGGCATAAGGCGAAGCAGGAAGTGAGCCCCGCGGCGGGCCCGATGTACGGGGAATTGGTCGGGAGGCTCCTGGCCGCCCAGCAGGGACGGTCCTTCAAGTGCCTGGTGCTGGACCTGGACAACACCCTTTGGGGCGGGGTCATCGGGGACGACGGGTTGCGGGGAATCCAACTGGGACAGGGAAGCGCCATCGGGGAAGCCTTCACGGTCTTCCAGCGTTACGCGCGGGACCTCGCCAGCCGGGGGATCCTCCTGGCGGCTTGCTCGAAGAACGATGAAAAGAACGCCCTGGAACCCTTTGAGAAGCACCCGGAAATGGTCCTGAAAAAATCCGACTTCGCCTGCTTCGTGGCCAATTGGAACGACAAGGCCTCCAACCTCCGGGAGATCGCCCAGCGGCTGAATATCGGGTTGGATTCCCTGGTTTTCGTGGATGACAATCCCTTCGAGCGCAACCAGGTACGGGGGGCACTGCCCATGGTGGCGGTCCCGGAGCTTCCCGAGGATCCGGCCCTTTATCCCGCCTGCCTGGCTGCGGCGGGCTATTTTGAGGCTGTTGCCCTCACCCAGGACGACCGGGACCGAACCGAGCAATACCGGCAGAACCTGGAAAGGGAGAAGGCGCAGGACTCCTTTGGAAACATGCGGGATTACCTGGAAAGCCTCGGGATGGAGCTGGTTTGGGGCCCTTTTGACGCCTTGAGCCTGCCCCGGGTGACCCAGCTGATCAATAAGACCAACCAATTCAATTTGACGACCCGCCGGTATTCGGAGGAAGATACCCACCGCTTCGCCGCGGACCCGGCCGCCGTCACCTTGCGTTGCCGCCTGACGGACCGCTTCGGCGACAACGGCATCATCGGCGTCATCATCGCCGTCAAGGAGAGGGATGGGGACTGGGATATCGATACCTGGCTGATGAGCTGCCGGGTCCTGGGCAGGGGCGTGGAGCAGGCCATGCTGGACCTCCTGGCCCAGGAGGTTTCATCCAGGGGAGGGAAAAGGCTGGTCGGCCGCTATATCCCAACCCCGAAAAACGGAATGGTCCGGGGCCATTACGCGGGGCTCGGCTTCGCGGCCCTGGGGGAGAACGGGCAGGGGGGTACCCGCTGGGCTTTGGAAATCGCCTCGAAAAAGAAGTTCGACTATCCCATTCAACTGAAAAAAGGGAATTAACCATGGACCGGCCGCAAATCCTTCAGCGTTTGACCCAAATCATCCGCCAGGTGCTGGGAGACGACCAGATCGCCTTGACCCCCGCCACCACTGCCGAGGACGTCCCCGGCTGGGACTCCTTCAACCACGTCAACATCATCGTCGGGGCCGAGGTGGAATTCGGCGTCAAGTTCAACGCATCGGAACTGGAGGACCTGAAGAACGTCGGCGACTTCGCGGCCTTGATCGAAAAAAAACTGGCGAACAAAAAATAACCCGGCCACTTTTTTAGTGGAGCGAATCATAAATTCGTTCCGGGTTTTTCCCTGCATCTTCCCCCTTTGAAAAGGGATTTATATACTTAGAGACTCTGCTATGAGGCCGTTCCGCAAGCCCCTGATAACCTACACCCACCGAGCCTTTGACTTTCTTTGGATTTCGTGAATTCCCACTGCTATTCGTGCTCAAGGCACAAGATAGGAATCCGACGACGTTCCCGATGGGAGCCACCACCTAACAAACGTGCTTTTGGGCACGGAGGCTCTTCGTGGTCATCCCCGGGGAAACGAATCACGAAACAAAGACGTCAATACTCCTCAGGCTGTGGTTTCGTACATCTGGTTTTTTACCAACATCGTCCAAAGATGGACCAGCATCCTTCGGGCCACGCCGACGATGGCCTTGTTGCCATTACCGGTGTTTCGAGCCAAACGGCGGAATATCCGGGCTCCCTTCGGATCCCGCCGGACCCAGGCCCATGCGCTCTCCACCAATGTTGCCCTGAGAGCTTCTTTGCCGGCCTTCTGCAAGGGCCCCTCTTTTCGGGTTTCGCCGCTCTGCCGCACTCTTGGTGCCAGGCCAACATATGACGCCACTTGTTTGGCGTTTTCAAAACGCCTTGGTTGATACAATTCCATCAGCACCTGCGATGCCGTTACTTCCCCCACTCCGGGATGTGATCTCAAGATACGAACTTGCTTCTGGTGTTCCTTGGACTTCATTATTTCCCGCAAACGTCCGTTCACCCGCTTGAGCTGCCCTTCCCAATGCGCCAAATCCCCCAAAAGGCTGTCCAGTACGAACCGTAATTCCAAGCTCAACTTCAGGCTGCGCATCCATGCCAAGGCCCCCAAACTCCATGACTCCAAGCCTTCCGGTTCCGTCAATCCGTATTGCAGGAAAAGGCTCTTGATCCTTTGCTTGGCTCGCCTCTTTTGTTCCACCACTTGGTTCCTCAGCCGGATCAATTGACGTTGGGCCTCCTCCTCTTGCGTGGGAATGGCTACGGGTTTCAACCGTCGGTTGTTCTCGGCCTCCTCGGCCAGCTTCCTGCAGTCCAACCGATCAGACTTCGCCTTGGCGCCTGGTACGCGCGGGATGTTGCCAGGAGCCAACACTTCTACCGGTATCCCTTCCGTTTTCAGGTGCCGGGCCAATCCATATCCTGTCGGGCCTGCCTCATACACCACCCGCCGCAATCCCGGTCTGTATCTTTTCAGGAATTTCACAACCGCTTCTGCCTTCGCCGGCAGGGACCGGGTGGCTTCCTCGACCCCGTTTACCCTCACCGCCGCGTAAATACTGCGCTTGTGGACGTCCAAACCAACGTACACAAGGTCTTTCTTTCCAATTCCAACCTTCCTGTTTTTCGTGCTACGCTTTTCCATACCGTTCCTCCTGTGAGTGGGCTACTCACGCCGGGGCTTACTTTACCCCGGCGGAGGAACGGCCTGCATACTACCTAAGTTATCAAATGGTTTTAACCGAAGGTTAAAACTTACCGAAACTTAAAACTACGAACTTCGAACCGAGAACTTTTATGGTCGCCCAACCCCTCTTTTGGCTTTACCTTTTACTCCAATTCCAGGTCTTCATTTACGCGACCAACCGGATAGCCTTCCACCCGCGATTCCGTATTTTGGAGGTAGCTTGGACCTTATTTTGGACCTCGCTCACCCTGGCGGCGCAAACCTGCGCCACCCTTTTTTTGGCCCGGACCTGGGATTTTTCCGTCCCGGGTTGGCCCGCTGCACCTCTCCCTTGGAGGCTGTTCACGGCCGCCCTGGCCTTATCGGTGACCGGTTATTGGGTTGAATTTTTCTTCTGGCTGCTTTTCACCCGAAAACCGGTGGAAAGCCGCCTTTTGTCCCGGAAGAGCCTGGATTTGCCGCCCCGGTTCAAGCCTCCCTTGGCTTTCCTCAAATACCTGGGATTTGAAAACCAGATTTACCAGCCGGAAGTCGTTGAGTACGAGGTCCGGCTTCCGCATTGGCCCAAGGCATTTTCGGGCCTCACCCTGGCGCAGATCTCGGACATCCACTACGGCAAATACATCAACCTGGATTACCTCAGGATCCTGGTGGAAGCGGCCCAAAAGCTGAAACCCGACTTGTTCGCCCTCACCGGGGATTTCATCTCGTTCAAAAAGCACGTGCCGGCCATGAGGGGGCTTTTCAAGAGGCTCCAGGCGCCCCTCGGGGTTTACGCCTTGCTGGGTAACCATGACTACTGGTCCGATGGGGAAGGAATGCGGAGGGCCCTGGAGCAGGACCATATCCGAGTCCTGCGCAACGAGGCGGTCTTCCTTAAGCGCAAGGGAAAAACCTTGGCCCTCATGGGCGTGGACGACCTGTGGGAGGGGACGAAAAACGAGCGCCCCATCCTGGAAGCCCGGGGCGACGCCAAGATCCTTTTGGCCCACCATCCGGACCATTTTTACCTGGCGAAAAAGTCCGGGGCTCACCTACAAATATCCGGGCACTGCCATGGCGGACAAATCTGTTTTCCCCTCTGGGGCCCTTTGATCATCCCATCCACCAAGGGCCGGAAATACGTGGAAGGATTCGTCAGGGAAGGGGATACCACCCTTTTCGCCCACCGCGGCATCGGGGGCTATCCACCGATACGGACTTACTGCCGGCCCGAGATCGTGAAATTGATTTTGAAATCCGAGGTTTGAGCCGATATACTTTGGAAAGTTAATTTGTTAGGATAAAAATGTTTTCTGGGTTGGATGCCGGATTATTTGAACCAAGGAGAACCTTATGACGGTTTCATCCGAAGTTTGCGCCCAATGCGGCAAGAGTTTTTCGTCCAACGACATGGTTAAATTCGAGAATTCCTGGGTCTGTCAGTTCTGTAAGCCGATTTTTCTCCAAAAACTTAAGGAAGGGGTGTCCACCTCCAAATCCCTCACTTATGGGGGTTTTTGGATCCGCTTCGGAGCCAAAATCATTGATGGAATCCTGCTTCAAATCGTCAATTATGCCGTTTTGCTTCCCGTTATGGCGCTGATGGGGTTTAAACGTACCGCCCCTACGGCCGCTGGAATCGCCGGAATTGCGGGCGCGTACATCCTCATTTTCGGGTTCAATATCGCTTACATCACGTTTTTCTTGGGTAAATTTGGGGCTACCCCAGGCAAAATGGCCTGCCGCTTAAAAGTGATTAATCCGGATGGGAGCAAAATTTCCTATCTAAAGGCTTTTGGCCGCTATTGGGGGGAATTGTTGAGCGCTTTTACCTTATCCATTGGTTACCTGATGGCGGCTTGGGATACGGAAAAAAGGGCCTTGCACGACCGTGTTTGTAATACCCGGGTCGTTAAGGTTGTTTAGGAATACATCTCATTCCTTATGGTCAACCCCTAGGAACTCACCGTCCGTTCCTACCGGATGAGGTCTAAAAGTGGAAGCCACCACCATTCCTTGCTTGAAATGTAAGGCCGCCCTTTCCGTGGAACTCTTCGCCCATTCCCCCGCGGCGGTCTGCGGGTCCTGCGGGACTCCCATCACCGCCTATCTTTTTCCCGCTTTTTCCCACAACAC
Organism: candidate division FCPU426 bacterium; assembly: GCA_030041545.1. Taxonomy (GTDB): domain Bacteria; phylum Oederibacteriota; class Muellerivitia; order Muellerivitales; family Muellerivitaceae; genus JAJPJW01. The sequence goes on from JASHNQ010000003.1 coordinate 23,804, forward strand.
CATTTCCACGCTGGCCCCCCAGGACTTGTTGATGGATAGTGAGGCGAGCTGTTTTTTCCATCCCCAAAAGAAGGCGGCGCTCGCTTGCGAGGGTTGTGGCCGGTTTCTTTGCGGATTGTGCGAGATGGAATGGCAGGGCCAGCATCTTTGCCCCCAATGCCTGGAAACCTGGAAGAAAAAGGGGAAAATGAAAAGCTTGGAAAATCACCGCGTGCTCTACGACCAGATTGCCCTTTCGCTTTCCATTATTCCGGTCCTGATGTGGCCCTTCACCTTCTTAACGGCGCCGGCGGTGGTTTATATGGTCATCCGCCATTGGAACGCCCCGCTCTCCATCGTGTCCCGGAGTAAATTCCGTTTCGTCGTTGCATTGCTGTTGGCCCTCGCTCAAATCGTCGGTTGGATTTGGCTCATCGCCACCCTGGCCCACAGGGCTTCCAAGTAAACCGGATTTTAAGGCGAGACCGCCTTGAAACGGCGGGTAGTGTCTCAGTTTGAATGGCCTAATCCAACTTCACCCTCACCCCTCCCTCTCCCCTCAAGGGAGAGGGGGAAATACCCGCAAAAACCCTCGCCCCTTGGGGGAGAGGGTAGGGTGAGGGGTGTCTGGGATTTTTGTTGAAACGAAACTGATGCACTACCAAATGGCGCCTAGCCTTGAAAGGTTATCCCATGGCTTTTGAAAAGAACAAGGAATACAAGAAACTGTCCCAACAACGGGGCTGGATGATCCGCAAGCTCTGGCAGGGAAAAGACCACCTGCTTTTGGGCGAGAATATGGGGTATGCGGAGGACTATAAGCGCTTTTACTTCAGGGACATCCAGGCTTTCATCCTCCGCCCATCCCGCGCAAGGGAAATTTGGGGGCTGGCTTGGCTTATGGTCTTCCTGGCCTTTGCTTTCCTGTGTTGGGCGTTGGACGAAAAAAAGATATCCTCGAACATGCCGCTTTTAACCTGCTTGGGCCTTATGCTTTTATTCCTTTGGGTCAATTGGTGGTTGGGCCCCGGAGCCGTTTGCTACTTGAAAACCGCCGTTCAAACAACGTCCCTGCCCATATCCCGGAGAAAAAAAGCCGAAAAAATCATTCGGCGCCTAAAGCCTTTGCTTGAAGCCGCCCAGGGGGAACTGCCGAACGAACCCGCCTTAACGATGCCCGAGAACCCGCCTTTGATGGATGATTCCGGAAAGCCCCTCACGGTGCGCCCAACACCCCCCAAGCCCCTCTCGCCCGTGGCGCATGGCATCTTATTCACCCTGTTTTTTATCGGGGCCATGCTGGAAATCTCAAGATTTCTCATGCCGAACTTTTTCCTTTACTTGTTGTTGGTGATAAACGGGTTCACGGAGATGATTTTATTGGTGATCGCATTAGTCCAGCAGGCCCGCAGCGAGGTCTCCAAAAACTTGCGCTGGGCGGTCCGAGGGGCCCTGGTTTTCCTGATCATCGGTTATACGGCGGGAACTATCGAAACCTTTATCCTGCAAATAGAGCACCCTGAAAGGGCCGCCAATCAATGGGAACTCCTCCACTGGGCCGCCACCCAACCCGTGCAGGACTTCACCTTTTCCGCCCTTGTTTCCGTTTTCAATATCGGGGGCGCCATTCTTTTTGGAATTTGGGGAACGCTGGGATTGTTGGATAACCGCCGCCAAGCCGCCGCCCCCTTGTAAGGAATAAAAATGGAATTGTCCCGCCAAAAATGCCGCCGGCACGCCTTCCGGGAGGCGGTCGCGCGCTGCATGGAGTGCAACGGCTTTTTTTGCCGCGAGTGCGTGACCGAACATGAGGACCGGCTGCTTTGCTCCGACTGCCTTTTAAAATTAGCGGGAAAATCCAAAAAGAAATTTACCATCCTTTTCCGATCGTTCCAGCTCTCCTGGGGACTTGTCTGCCTTTTCTTCCTTTGGTTTTTCTTTTACGAAATAGGAAAATTCCTTTTGTCCCTGCCAGCGGACTTTCACGACGGGACCTTTTGGACGCGAATGTCCGGCGTGGAATAAGGCCCATGAACCGTTCCCCCCTATCCCCCTCCCAAGGCGCCCTTGACCTGCTGGAGGAGGCGGCCCAGCTGCTCCGGCGGGCACCGGTTTCCGTCCTGGCCGTTTATTACTTGGGAAGCATTCCTTTCGGCTTGGGCTTCCTTTATTTTTGGGCGGATATGAGCTGCGGGGCGGATGCTTCCCGGAACCTTTCCCAAGAGGCTTTCGGCGTCGCCCTCCTTTTTTTGTGGATGAAATGCTGGCAAACTTTCTTCACCCGGGTCCTTTGGACCCGCCTTTCGGGGGAGACGTGGCCCGCTTGGACCTGGGGGCGGTGGCTAAAAACCCTTTTTCTGCAGATCACCCTTCAACCCCTGGGTTTTTTGGCCATCCCCTTAGCGGCCTTGCTGACGTTGCCCTTCGCCTGGGTTTACGCTTTTTTCCAGAACGTCACGGTGATGGGGGAGGGTTCGGAAATGAACCTCAACGAGCTGGGCCGGAAAGCCTGGCGCCAAGCCTGCCTATGGCCGCGGCAAAACAACTGCCTGATCGCGTTCGTTTCCTTGTTCGCCCTTTTCGTCTTTTTGGATTTGGCTTCCGCCACGCAACTCGGACCGTGGTTTTTGAAAAGCTTCCTGGGGATCGAAACCGCGCTCACCCGGAGCCCTAAAAGTTTTTTCAACACCACGCTTTTCGCCGTGCTTTGCGTCCTGACCTATCTTTGCGTCGATCCCCTCCTGAAAGCGGCCTATGCCTTAAGGTGTTTTTACGGAGGATCGCTTTTAACCGGCGAGGACTTGAAGGCGGAACTCAAGACGTCGGCCGCCCCTTTTGCCGCCATGGCCTTGGCGGTCTTTTGGGCTTGGGGATGCGCCACTTTTGCCCAAGCGGCCGAAACTTCCCCCGGACCGATGGCGCGGCAAACCGTTCAAAGCGTCCAGGCGCCGGAATTGGACAAGGCCATCGCGGAAGCCCTGCAGGACGCGGAATTCCGGTGGCACGAGCCCCGGATGGCCGCCCCGGAAACCGGCGCGTCCGAGCCCGGGATCATCGGCAAGTTCCTGGAGGCCTCCCTCCGTTTCCTCACGCGCGTGGGCAAAAGGGTGGGCCGTTGGATCCGGGAGGGCCTTCAATGGATCTATGATCATTGGCTGCGTTACCGTCACTTGGACCGGCAGGTTAAGTCCTCGGAATGGGATTTCGAGTGGCTCAACACCTTTCTTTGGGTCTTGCTGGGCGCCGCGGCCTGCGCCTTGGCCCTCCTTATCTACCGCCTTTGGAGCCGGCGCGAAAAAACAGTCGTCTTAAGCCAGGCGGTGCCGCCGAAGCCGGACATCGCGGACGCAAGAGTCTCCGGGGAGGAGCTTCCCATGGACGGGTGGATGCGGATGGCCCAGGACCTGTTGGGGCAGGGGAAGTTTCGGCTGGCCCTCAGGGCTTTTTACTTGGCCAGCCTGGCCTGCCTTGCCCGCCAGAAACTTTTGACCTTGGCTAAGTTTAAATCCACCCTGGATTATGAGAGGGAATTGAACCGGAGGGCCCACGGCCTTCCCCAAGTCCTGCCGGTTTTTAACGAAAACGGACGGGTGTTCGACCGGGGTTGGTATGGGAACTCCGATGTCACGAGGGAAATGGTGGAAACCTTCGCGGTAAACCACGAGAAAATCCGGCTGGCGGTCGAGCCGCCCCTCCCCACGGGCCAACCGAGGCCCCAATGAAGGATAACTTTTGAAGCCCTCCAACGAACGCCGTTTTTCTTACCTCCTATCGCTCCTTCTGCTGGCGGGGCTGGTGGGCGGTGTTTATTGGATTTTGAGCCTGCGGCTCCAAACCGGCGACGTTTATCCTCCCTACTCGTCCCTGCGCGCGGACCCGCTGGGCGTGAAGGTCCTTTATGAGGGACTTTCTTCCCAAGGGCAGCTTTCGGTGGACCGGAACTACGGACCCGTGGAGAAATTGGATCATGATTCCGAAACCGTATTGTTTGACCTGGGGGAGGAGGCCGGGGAAGCGGCCGCCGCTCCCGATTCCTTGAACCAGGACTGGGAATCCTTCGTTTCCAAGGGCGGCAGGCTGGTCGTGACGTTCCTGGAGGAAAACACGGACCCCCAGTCAAAGAAAAATTTTTTGTGGGAGGAGACTCCGGTTCCATCGCCGACCGTTATTCCAAGGCGCATTTCCACCCAAGCCCCGGAATTAACCCTTGGGGAAAAATGGGGTTTTTCCCTCGGCTTTAAGGCACCCCCCGAAACAACCGACAAGTCCATCACCCAAGAACGAGAGACTTTTCAACCCGTCACCGTTTTACGGAATGGGGATGGGAAGCTTCCCCCAACCCTCCTTTGGCACAGCGGCCTTTATTTTGAGAAACTGGACCCGGCCTGGACCGCCATTTACCTGAGGGGTTCCCTACCGGTCGCCATCGAGCGGCCGATGGGAAAAGGGCAGTTGGTTTTCTTCCTTGATTCCTACTTCGTGAGCAACGAGGCCATGCTCAACGACCGCCACGCGGACCTTTTGGCTTATTTCGTGGGTGAAAAAAAACGGGTTGTTTTCGACGAAACCCACCTGGGGGTGAAGGAGTCCCCCAATACCTCCACCTTGATCGCGAAATACGGTTTGGGCGGTTTGGGGGCCGGCCTTTTAGTCCTGGCCGGACTTTTCACTTGGCACAGTTCCGTCGGCCTTGTGCCGCCGACGGAGCGAAGCCCCGAAAAAGAGGCGTCGGCCCGGTCGGGAAAGGATTTTTCCGCCGGACTGGTCAGCCTTTTAAGGCGGAACATCCCCTCCCGGGATATTCTTGCCGTTTGCTTTGAGAGTTGGAAAAGGACCTTTGTGGGGGATCGCAAGCACCTGGCCGCCAAGGCGCGCGAAATGGAGCGGGAGCTTTCCGGCCTCCGGGCCGGGAAAAATATCCATCCCGTTGAGGGCTATCTGAAACTGAGCGCGATTCTCAAGAAGAAAAAGTAAAATTTCGTTTTGGAGGTTGGTTATGGCGGTCCACTTAGAGCGGGTCCAGGAAACGCTTTTCAAGGCGCGGGAAGAGGTTGGAAAGGTCATCATTGGGCAAAAGGAAATCATTGACCGGTCTTTCATCGCGATTTTCACCGGTCACCACGCCCTGATCGAGGGGGTCCCGGGCGTGGCCAAGACCCTTTTGGTCCGCACCTTGGCCAAGGTCTTGGGATGTCCCTTTTCCCGCATCCAATTCACGCCGGACTTGATGCCCTCGGACATCACGGGCATCAATGTCTTCAACCTCCAGAAAGGCGAATTCATCCTGGTCAAAGGGCCGGTTTTCACCACCTTTCTCTTGGCCGATGAGATCAACCGGGCCCCCGCCAAAACCCAGTCCGCCCTGCTTCAGGCCATGCAGGAAAAGCGGGTCAGCATTGACGGCGAGACCCACGCCCTTTCGCCCAACTTCACGGTTTTCGCGACCCAAAACCCCATTGAATACGAGGGGACCTATCCCCTCCCCGAAGCCCAGAAAGACCGGTTCATGTTTAAGGTTTCCATGGATTATCCGGCGAAGGAGGAAGAGATGTTACTGGCGAAGAGTTCCCTGGGAAGCGCCCCGCCGGAAACCCTGTTGGACCAAGACGCGGTGAGGACGGTCGTAAATGAGAAGGACCTTTCCGCCTTCCGGGAGGCGCTCCTAAAGGTGACGTTAAAGGAGGAATTGGCCGCTTACGCCGTGGAAATCGTCCGCGCCACGCGGGAACACGAAAGCCTGCTGGTGGGGGCCGGACCCCGGGCCACCCAGGCCTTGTTATTGTCCTCGCGGGCCCACGCCCTGCTGAAGGGAAGGGATTTCGCGACCCCGGACGACGTCAAGGCCATGACCGCCCCGGTTTTGGGACACCGGCTGGTCATGCGGCCGGAGTTTGAAATTGAGGAACTGACCATCAAGGAAGTCATCCAACAGATATTGGAAACAGTCGCGGTTCCCCGGTAAAAATGGGTAGTGTCTCAGTTTGAATGGCCTAATCCAACTTCACCCTCACCCCTCCCTCTCCCCTCAAGGGAGAGGGGGAAATACCCGCAAAAACCCTCGCCCCTTGGGGGAGAGGGTAAGGAGATGATAACGAAGACCCCTCCTGGAGGGGGTTAGAATCGAGATTAGCAAAGTCATACGGGAAGAGAGGGAAGGCCGACACCCTACTGGGGCGACGAAGACCCCGCTTGGTAAGTGGCCTCCCGCGATCAACTTTTTTGGGCCTAAGAGCCCGA
>JASHNQ010000029.1 GCA_030041545.1 candidate division FCPU426 bacterium
AGGCTCTCGATGTCGGCGGCCGTCTCCAGCATGTCTCCCGGCTGGAGGGGCAGGAACTGCATGACGGCCTTTTGGCCCAAAAGGTTCTCCAAGTGGCCGATGAATTCCATGAGGGGGACGGGGTGGTTGTTCCCGATGTTGAACAACTGGTAAGGGGGCTTCTCCCCTGTCGGCGGCAGGTTCATGATCCGTACCACCCCTTCGATGATGTCGTCCACATAGGTGAAATCCCGAAGCATGTCCCCGTGGTTGAACACCTTGATCTCCTTTCCGGAGCGGATGGCCTTCGTGAAAAGGAAGTAGGACATGTCGGGCCGCCCCCAGGGGCCGTAAACCGTGAAGAAGCGCAGGCCCGTCACGGGGATGCCGAAGAGGTGGCTGTAGGAATAGGCCATCAGTTCGTTGGCGCGCTTGGTGGCCGCGTAAAAACTCAAGGGGTGGTCCGCCCGGTCCTCCACTGAAAAGGGCACGCGGTTGTTGGCGCCGTAAACCGAGCTGGAGGAGGCGTAAACCAGGTGGCGGACCCTCAAGGCCCGGGCGGCTTCCAGGATGTTGGCGAAAGCCGTCAGGTTGCTGTCCACGTAGGCTTGGGGGTTTTCGATGGAGTACCGCACGCCCGCCTGGGCCGCCAGGTGCAAGATCGCTTCCGGTCTTTGGCTTTGGACCAGGTCCTGGGCGGCCGGCCGCTCGGCCAAATCCTGCCGGAAGAACTTGAACGCGGGGTCGCCTTGCAGCCGCCGGAGGCGTTCCTGCTTGAGCCGCACGTCGTAGTAGGCGTTCAAGCTGTCCACGCCCAGGACTTCGTGTCCTTCCCTGAGAAGGCGCAGGCAGAGGTGAAAGCCGATGAAACCCGCCGCCCCGGTGACCAAGATGCGCATTCAGTGGCTCCCTTTTGATGAAGATGTTTTCAAACCGGACCCGCCGGATCGGTGGCGGTCGTCTTGCCCGCCAGCCCCGTCATTAGGTCGATCAAGGCCGCCAGGTGCTTTTCGGGAGTGTGGTCTCGAAGGTATCTTTCCCTGGCGCCGCGCGACATGGCCGCGACCCACGCCGGATCGGCGGTCCCTTCCAGGGCCTGGGCGAGGACCTTCTCGTCCCCGGGCGGCACCAAGCGGCCGTTCACGCCATCCTCCACCAATTCCGTCATGCTGCCGATGGACGAGGCGATGACGGGTTTGCCTGCGGACATGGCCTCCAGGATGGAATTGGGCATGTTCTCGAACCAAAGCACGGGATGGACGACGCAGCTGCATCCCCGGAGGGCCTCCCAAAGGGCCTCTCCCTTCAATTCGCCGTCCATGGAAACAAGGGGGCGGTGGGCGTCATCCAACAGGGCGAGTAGGTGGTCCCGGTAATCCGGCTCCACGTCGCCCACCAACCTGAGCCCGAAAGCCGGGTTCGGAATCCGGTTGAAAGCCTTGAGAAGCACGTCCATCCCCTTGGCCGGGATGATGGCGCCGAAATAAAGCGCGTAAGGCCTTTCAGGAGGGAGGGGTTTCCCTTCCTGGAAGAGGTCCCCGGTGAAAGTCGGCAGGTGCTTCACCCGGGATTCGGGAAATCGGCCGTGCCGGACCAATATCTCCCGCATGTACCGGGAGGGGCAGATGAAATAATCCACGTTGCCATAGTCCTCCCGCCACCGGTTGACGCGGATCTGCAAGGCCCTCAAGAAGGACCCGAAGCGCGAGCCGTGGACACACCGGTACTTCACCGCGGCCCAGGGCCGGGTGAGGCATTCGGTGCAGGATTGGTCGTCCCGGAAAAACAGGTAGCTGGCGCAGAACATGTGATAGTCGGAAAGGCGGTACAAGACCGGAAGGCCGAATTCCTTCTTGGCGATCCTTAAGATCCGGGGAAGGAAAGTGAAGGACAAGTAAATGGTGTAAACCAGGTCGGGCTTCGTTTCGCGCAGGGCCCTCCGGAATTTCCCGTCGACCTCCGGATTGAGGAACATCTTGACCGCCGTCCTGACCTTGGCGGCCATGGAAAGCTTCATATCCTTCAGCAGGAAAGGCCCGGGTCCCGTGATGGGTTCGGGGAAATAGGACAGGTAGGGCGTTTCCAGGGTGGCGTCGTATCGGAACGAAAAGGGCACGACCGTGTGGCCGGCTTTCTCCAGGCCGCTTTTAATATTGAAAAAATACCGGTCGGCGCCGCGGTAGTTGAAATAATGGTTGTTGACCAACAAGATTTTCATGACGACAAACCGCCTTGATAGGATGGGACGGGCCCAATTCCCGGAGTTTGTAGAAACCGCTTCACGGCCTGTACTTCTTTAATTCCTCCAGGTCCTTGGAGCGGTACTCGGAGGCGTCGTAACTGTCCCTGGGCCCGATCAATTGCGGCCTGGGCCAATTATCAATCCCTACCCAGTCCAAGGCAACCCGGCCCAGGCTCCCCCAGAATTTGACCATTTGGACCCAGAAAATGGGCTTTTCCAGAAAATGGGGAGGCGAGGAATCATAAGGGCGGGTTACCACCCGGGCTCCCGATCCTATCAGGTAAAGACGGGCAAGGAAAAGGGCCCGGGGTTCGTGGTGCCAGGCGCAGACAAGGGCGATTTTCCGGAAGCCTTTTTGGCGGATGAACGGCGCCGCATAGCGGGCGTTTTGGTCGGTCGTGAGGGCACGGGATTCGATATAAACGGAGGATCCCAAAGCCCTGATTTCCCGTTTGAGGACGACCAGCTTCCAAAGGGTTTCGGAAAGGTAAAGGGGGCAGCCCAGTGACCGGGCCAGCGAGATCCCATAGCGGGAGGATTCGAGGTCCCCCCCGTAAACCACCACCAGATCGGGTTTGAAAAGGGGATCCGGCTTGGCTTCGCAAACCAGGGCGAAATAAACCGTCTGGACGGCCGCCAACCCCGCCAATGCCACGGCTGAAACCTTGATCGCCCTTCCCCATCTCATCTTGACCGCCTTTCCCCCGGGACGGCTCCCGGGCCTTCCCTCAAGATCCGGACGGCCGCCAAAGGTCGAAGGAGACCAGCCCTCCCGATTCCCGGTAGGCGTTCAACCGCAGGAAATCCGAAACAGCCCCGGTCCTGTCGGTGATTTCCGCCTTGCCGACCACCACCAGCGTCGGCCGCCCGTAGCCCCGCAGTTCATCGGCGGTGGCGTTGCCGATGAAGCGGATATGGGGGGTGACGTTCGGCGCCACCGGTTTTCCTTCACGGTCGTAAATCCTGTAATAATCGAAGGTCGAGGGGGCGACCCACCAGATGGTTCCGCCCCGCAGGTACTCCTCCTGGGCCGCCCGGACCGCGCCCCGGCAGTCGTCACGCCCGTAAGCGGGGTTGAACCTCAGGTTGAAGTCGGAAGCCAGGAATAAAAGCAGGAACCCGGCGGTCAGGAGGTCCCTGGTTTTAGGCGAGGTTGCCCGGTGAAGGGCCTCCGCCAGGTTGAATAAGAGGAACGGCAGCAGGTACGAAAGGTGCCGCCCCCAAAAGGGCCACTTGAAGGCCGCCGCCAGCGCCCCGATCGATAAAACGCCAAGGAGCATGAAATAATTATTCGCCCGGACAAGGGGACTTCCCAGCCGGCCCCTTTCCCGCCAGGCCAACCCCAGGAGAAAAAGGTAAAGGAAGGCCAGGGCGGCCAGGAGGACAAGGTGGGGAAGGGCCTGGACCCATACCTGCCTCAATCCCTGGAGCGCCGCACTTCGCATTTCCGAGCGGCCGGGCCCCAATCCGGAAAACCCAAGGAGTTCGTAAAACGAAAACACCAAATTGGAAACCCCCACATGCCAGTGTTTTCCTCCTCCCGCGCCTTGGGCCAACTTGAAGGCATAGTACCCGCCGAACAGGGCGAAGAAAAAGACATTGAGGGCGACCAGGGACGGGCGGAGGCTTTTTCGGGCGCAATCCCGGTGGAGGTACAAGACCGGCAGGAAGGAAAAAAGCGCGATGACCCCCAACAAGTTGGCGCCCACCAGGACCAGCGAGGCGCAGGTGAACCAGCCCAGCCAGCCCTTTTCGCCCTGGCCTAGGAGGAGGGTCGAAACCAGGAGGAGGAACCCCCCGGCCGTCAGCATCAAGTAGGGCCTGAATTCGCTCATGTAGTACCAAAGGAAAGGGTGCAACAGGGTCCATGGGATCAAGAGCCACGTGGATCCGGCCTTTCGGATCCTCAGCAGGCACAGGGCAATGATGCCGAACCAGACCATATTGAAGGATCGAAGGGCGGTTTCGCCCATGCCCACCAGTCCCTTCCAACCCCAGGCCAAGATCATGAAAAGGGGCATTTCCGAATCGGAAGAACGGTCCGCGACTAGGTTGTGGAACACCGGCCCCGGGGAAGGGCTTGAGATCATATTGTAGGTTCCGATCTCGTCGGCCCAGAAACTTTGGGGCGCGATCATGAAACAGGAGCCTAAAGAAACCAGCAATGCGATGAGGAGGTTCATCTTCGTTTTCATTCCCTTACTTTCAGGTGTTCTTGAACTTGGCCGGCGATACGACAGGGTGGAACGGTCGGGGAAACAATAGGCTCCCCGGCCCGAAAGGGCAACTTGAATCTTGCCCTCCGCTGAGCCGGCGATTTTCAGGAAAAAAACTTCCCAAGCAAAGGTTTTTCGCTGCAGGGGCGCGGAAACGCATCGCGACCTTCGTAATGAACATGGCGGGATATCCGGCCATTATTGATGTCTACATTATTAATCGAATAGAGCGCCTTCCATTTCTATTGCTGGCAAAGCGGTTTGGAAGGCCCTCTATTCGATTATTTTGGCAGACATCAATAAGACCACTGGCCTATCCGCGGGGAAAACCGCCGCAGCAGCCTGCGGAAGGCCGGATAGAGCCTGCTGGTTTTCCAAAAAAACTCCATGGGCCCCGCGTCCGGGGAAAGGCAGACCCGCCGGGTCTCCATGAAGTCCCGCCCGAAATGATCCGGACCCCACTCCACCGCGATGCCGAAGAGATAGCCGGCCTCCGCCACGGTCCTTTTCACGGTTTCGTTGAAAAACCCGTAAGGGTAGGCGAAGGAAACCACCGGCTTTCCCAAAAGCCCTTCCAAGGATTTTTTGCAGTCCACGATCTCCCTTTTCATCGCCGGCTCCTCCAGCTTCACGAGGTTGGAATGGCTCATGCTGTGGCCGCCGAACTCCACCAGCCCGCTTCGGGCCATCTCCAGTATCTGGTTTTGATGGAGGAGGGGCGCGGGGGAAGCGCCCTTATCCGCGTCCCATCGGTTGGAGGGAACGGCCCGGTCCCCCAGAAGGTAAATAACGGCCTTCATCCCGTGTTTTTTCAACAGCGGGAAAAGATGGAGGTAGTTGTCCTCGTAACCGTCGTCGAAAGTCAGGACGATGGGCTTGGGAGGCGCGGGGCGGGCCAAAAGGTCTTCAAAGGTGACCGTTTCATAACCCTTGCCCTCCAAGAAAAACAGGAGCTTGTCCAAGTTTTGCCGGGTGAAATGGATGTCGTAAAGGGAGCCCGGCGGGATTTCCTCCACCACCCGGTGGAACATGAGGATGGGCAGGCGCTTAAGCCCCGGAAGGCTGGCCCGTAAAATTTCATTGCCTTGGATCGCAAGTGCGCCGTTGGACAACCACCCCTCCCCAACTTCGTTTGGGCGATACTTTAACGGCGCAGGGAGCTTTTTTGAAGGGGAGGTTAAAAAATGAAAATCAGCGCAAAATCAGCATCTTCCCCACGGCTTGGCTGGTAATGGTTTTGACGGCCAGGTAGTAAAGGCCGTTGGCCAGGGGGACGCCCCAACTGTCCGTCAAAGGCAGGGTGACGAGGAGCGGCCCCGGTTGGACCGTTCCCAGGATGAGTTCACGGACCCTTCGTCCGGACAACGTGAAGACTTCCAGCCGCCCATGGGTATCGCTGTTTTTAAATAGAAGTTCGACTTGGATGGAGGAAACCTGGTTTTGCACGGGGTTGGGGAAAGGAATCGGGATGCCCGTGTTTCCCGAGAAAGGCCCGATGCTGGGTAGGGGCGTCGGGGTGGAAGTGTAACCGTACAAGTTGGTGGGGGTCGGGGTGGGGGTGTTGGTGCGGGTGGGAGT
>JASHNQ010000030.1 GCA_030041545.1 candidate division FCPU426 bacterium
TTGTCGCATCCCCCGCTGGGAACCGGCGGCGTGGGGGTGGGGGTCGGTGGGGGTGGGGGCGGGCAAAGTCCCCCTGGCACCTCCTGGACGATGCCATATCCATAATCCACCAGGTAGAGGTTGCCCGAGGGGTCGAAGGCCAGGCCCTGGGGAATGCTGACGTTGGTGGATAAAACGGCCGTGCCGCTGGTGCTGCAGGCGGTGGTGTTGTTTCCGGTGCCGATCACGGTGGAGATGTCCCCGGTGGTTTTATTGACCTTGCGCACGCGGTTGTTGGCGCCGTCGGCGATCAAGAGGCCCCCGTCGCAGGTGAAATTGAGGTTCCCCATGTCGTCGCCCAGGCGGGCCAGGGTGGCGGGCCCGCCGTCGCCGGAGTAGCCGGTGACGCCGCTTCCGGCCACCGTGGTGATGGCGCCCGTGGCCGCGAAGACCTCGCGCACGGCGCCGTTGAGGTTGTCGCCGATGAAAAGGTCCCCGGCGGCGTCGAAGGCCAGGCCGTCGGGCTGGTTCAATTGGGCCAGGGTGGCGGGGCCGCCGTCGCCCGAGTATCCCGAAGTGCCGGTACCCGCCACGGTTTTAATGAGGCCGGTGGTGGTGTCCACTTCCCGCACGGTGCTGGTGCCTTCGTCGCTGATGGCTAAATAACGGCCCGTGGGGTCGAACCGGACCACGGTGGGATTGTATAACTCGGCCAGGGTGGCGGGGCCGCCGTCCCCGGCGTAGCCTTGCGTGCCTATCGTGGTGGATCCCGCGTAGTCGCTGATGACGCCAGTGGCGGCCGTCACGACGCGCACCTCGCCGCTGTAGAAGTCGGCGATGTAAAGGTTGTTGTTGGAGTCAAAAGCGAGGCCGGAGGGGTAAAACAAGGTGGCCGCGCTGGCAAGCCCGCCGTTCCCCCCCGATTTATTCCCGTCGGGATTGTAAACCCCCGCGTAGGTGCTGATGATGCCGGTGGAGATGGCGACCTTGCGCACCGTGTTGCTGCCCGCGTCGGCGATGTAGTAATTGCCCGCGGAATCGAAGGCCAGGTCGTCCGGGAGCCAAAGGCTGGCCTGGATGGCCGGCCCCCCGTTCCCGGTGTAGGCCGCCGTGCAGTTTCCCGCCACGGTGAAAATATTTTGGGCGAAGGCCTTGGAGTCTTGGAGGGGCCCCAGGCACCCCAAGGCCGCGGCCCCCAGGAGGGTTCTTCTCCAAAACCCACTGGTCCAACCCGCCTGTCCGGTGGTTGTGCCTTTCACGGATTCCCCTTCCGCAAAAACCGGCTCTTTTCAACCCGGGCCGGCGTGCCCCCACAGTTTACGCGGTAGGTTTCTTTCGCACAAAAAAATCCTTATGGAACCCCACGGGCGTAGCCCGTGGTACCAGGGCGAAGGCGAATGGGCGGGGTCATGGATTGGGCAGCACTTTCAAGGTGCCCGACATTCTCTTTCCCTCCGTGTCCAGGATCACCGTATAGTCCCCCGGCACGACGGCGTTCCCCGACTCGTCCTTCCCGTCCCAGTCCACGTCGTGCTCTCCCGCGGCCATCGCGCCGCTGAAAAGCCGCCGGACCAGCGACCCGTTGGCGTCGTATACCGTTAAGGTGACATCCTGGGTTTTGTCCATGTCAATGGCCACCCGGAGGGAATTGCCCTCGGCGGTGGTTCCGGTTGGGGCGGTGTTCAGGGAGGCGCCCGAGGGGTTGGGCCCCGAAGGCGGGACCTCGGGAAAAGAGGCGGGAGAGGAACCGCTTAGGGAGGTGGAATTCGGCGAAGCCGGGGAAAGGGGGGGGGTCGTCTGGGCGGGATTTTTCTCCAAACTGGTTTCCAATCCCTTCCCCAGGGCCTGGGCTTGTTCCGGCAAGGAGGTTTTCTCCCATGCGGCGGCGGCCACCGGTTTCTTGCCTTCGGAGGGATTCATTCCCCCGGCCTGGACTCCTTGACCAGCCGCCGGTTTCATCGTGGAAGCCATTCCCTTCAAAATCGTTGATGTGCCCGAGGCTTCGAAAGGATGCAAGCGGATAAGAAGGAGCCAGCCGCCGAAAAAAATAAGGGCCGCCGCCGACAAAACCAGAGCGGCACGGAGAGCCCATGGCAGGCTTTGTCCCCAGGGCGCGGGTTTGTGCCGGTTCCAAACTTCCCCGATTTTCCCGTCTAAACTGGAAGAAATCGCGTCCACCGTGGCATCCGGCACGGGGCCCAATCGCTCGGCCAAGGCCTGGGCGGCCTTCTCGGTAAAAGCCGGGTCCTTGCGCATGAGCGCGTCGAACTCAGCCTGGGCCTCCTCGGTAAAGGAGCCGTCCAGGTAGATTTGAAGCAGCGTTTCAGGCGTGAATTTCATTGCGAATCTCAACCTTCCCCGAACATTTCAAGTTTTTCTTTGGGAAGCTTTTCCCTCACTTTTTCAATCAGCTTCTGCCGGGCCCGGAAAAGCCCCGAAGTGACGCTTCCCACGGGCATTTTCAGCCGGTTGGCGATAGCCTCATAGGAAAGTCCCTTGATTTCCCGAAGCGTGATAAGTTCTTTTTCCCGGCCTTCCAGGTTCTGGATCTCCTGTCGCAACAGGTGAAGGGCCTCCTCGGGGTAGGGGGTCTTTTGTTCTCTAGACGGGTGGGTGGAGAAAAAATCCGTCGAAAAAGGCAGGGTTTTCCTCTTCTTTTCCAGGTAGTCCCGGCAAAGGTTGACCGCGATGTGGTTCAACCAGGTGCCCAGGGAGCACTCAAACCTGAAACCCCCGAGGTTTTTCAGGGCCTTAATAAAGGCTTCCTGGACCATATCCTCGACTTCCGCGTCGTTTCCAAGGAAATACCAGCAGGCCCGGATCAGGGCCTTTTTATGGGTATGGTAAAAGTCTTGGAAGGCGGCGGAATCGCCTTTCAGGATGCGTTGGACCAGTTCCCGTTCATTGGGGCTCAAGGAATTCCTCAAAATAAAGGGCCGAAGGCATTACGGCCGTCAAAAAGGCAACAAACGCCGGAATTATACAAAATAAGCGGCAATTGAGACAGGGGATGGGGAACAAAAGATTTTTTAAGGGGAAGGAAAAACGCGGAAAAGGCTTTCCGCGTACATGGACCGCTCAAGGCGCGGGTAACTTTATCCTTGTTTTACCCACCCTGGCCCAATTGGTCGAGGATGACCATCGTTTCATTGACCGCCGCGATCATCCGGGCGTTGGTGTCGTATCCCCTTTGGGCGATGATCATGTTGGTAAGTTCCACGGTCAGGTCCACGTTGGATCCTTCTAAGGTACCGGATTCAATGGTGCCGAAATTCCCTTGGCCGGGCAATCCCGTCTGGACCGTGCCGCTGTTGGGGGAAAAGGCGAAATCATTGTTTCCGGCCTGGCTTAATCCTTGGGGATTTTGGACTTGGTCCAAGGCGATCTGGGCGAGGCTGGTGGTTTGGCCGTTGGAGAAAGAACCCTGGATCATGCCGCTGGTTTCGATGCTCAAATTCTCCAGGGTGCCGGCTTGATAGCCGTTCTGGGAGGCGGCATAAACGGTGTTATCGGGAACATAGGTATTGACCCCATTGACGACCTGGTAACTCCCTTCCGCGTCGCTGTAAAGGCCGTTGCTTTGGCCCGCGCCCAACAGGCCGTAAGTCCCGAAATTGAGCGTGATGGGGTCGATTTCAGCGCCTTGGGTGGGGATGGGGGAGGTCGGCGGGTTGGTGTTATCCGGCGGGAGGTAAATAATGGGCTGGGTCATAAAATTAAAAACCGGGCCCGCGGGGCCGGGTATCCCCCCGATTCCCCCGCTGGAAGCCAGGGAACCGTCGGTGTTGAACCAAAGGAAGTCGCCGGCGTAAGTGGTATCCGGATTGTCCCGGTTGTAAAACCCGAAAGGATTCAGGTTGCCCTCGCCGATGCCCGTCCCGCCCAACAAATCGGCGGTCGAGACCGGCTGGCCGCCGGTGGTGTCGAAAGCGTACCAGGCGTAACAGACCTGGTTGGGGCCGTTGGGGTTGTTGATGCCGTCGGCCCCCAGGTCGTTCACCTGGTAGAACTGGACGGTGATTTGGCGCGGGTTGCCCAGGGAATCGTAAACCGTCTCCGAAACCTGGGCGGCCGGCGGGATGGGGGGCTGCTGGTCCCAGGCATAGCTTCCCGCGAAGTCCTTGGCGAAGGTCAGGTTGATGAACCCGTTGACCAGGGGAACCGGCTTGTCGACACCCGCTACGCCGCTCCCTGAAAGATTGGCGACCTGCTGCAAGCTGAATCCCCCGGTGGCGTTGAATTGGACGGTCATGCGGGTGGTGTCAATGGCGTCGTTGAGCGGGGGGGAATTGGCGGCGATGGCCACGCCGATGGGAAGGGTGGGGTCGTTCGCGCCGGCCAGGAAGCCGGGAAACAGGTCCAAAACATTGGGCTGCTGGAGGGAGTCCAAATTGCCCTTGAAGGTGACTTCGGTGGTGGCCTTGGCCGGCATGGTCATGTCGCGGTTGATTTGGATGTCCGTCAGGGCGGAAACATTCGAGCTCAATTCCAACTGGGTGCTGGTCACCACCGCGGGCTGGCCCGCCACCGAGGAAGTGGAATTAATGGCGTCTTTCGTATATTGAAGGGTGGCCATGAGGCCCTGGATCTTATCCCCATTGGGGTCCACCAAATAGCCGTCGCTGTCGAAAGTCAGGTCCCCCGCCCGGGTGAGAAAGGTCTGGTCCCCGCTCTTGGCGATGAGGAACCCCCCGCCTTGGATGGAAATATCGGTGGAGACCCCTGTGGTCAGGGTGGGGCCTTGGGTGAAAATCGTTTCAATGGAACCCAACCGGGTTCCCAATCCGATTTGTTCGGGGTCCGTCCCCCCGGTTCCGGGGACGCTGCCGTCCCCCGTGCCGTCGGAAAGGGTTTGGCTGAACAAATCGGAAAACTCAACGCGGCTGGATTTAAAACCCACCGTATCGACGTTGGATATGTTGTTTCCGATCACGTCCAGCCACTGGCTGTCGGCCTGGAGTCCGGATATGGAGGCGTAAAGCGCCCGAAAGCTCATGAATCATCCATCCCAAACGAAATGGGTTGTCCAAAGGCGTCGAAGGACGGTATTTCATTACTTTCTAACGGCGGTTTTCTTTAAAACGTGAGGTTTATCGGATCTAAGAGTCCCTAACCACGACGTTTCCATGCTTCACTTTGTGTCCTTCGTGAACTTTGTGGTAAGAGTTTGTATTTTTGTTAGGGGTTCTAAGGAAACGATGGTGAAACAAGAAAATGGGGGGAGCAAAAAAAATACCGGCTCCCGAATGGAGCCGGTATCGAATTTCCGGAGGAACGGGCGGGGGTTAGTTGGAGGCGACGGTCACTTTGGTGCGGTACTTAGGCCCCACCTGGACCATGCCGGTGCAGCTGGGCGTGCCGCACTGGCACTTGAACTCGTAGGTCCAATTGCCCACGTTGTCGGTTTGGCGGTAATCCCAGCTGATCTCCTCCCCGTCCGGGATGTCGCGCTGGGCCACCAGCACGACGCCGTTGACGACCTTGGCGCTGGGGTCGCAGGCGTGGTTGACAAAGCAAAGGGGGTCGCAGCCGTTCTCGTAATCGTGCAGCATGATGAAGCCGGGGTAAATATACATGGCGTGGTCGATATTGAGTTTTTCCGCGGGGATGGCGCGGGTCAGGTTTTCGATTTCTTCCTCGGGCACCACGATCCCCCCGAAAACCCCGATGACTTCCCCCTCCTTAATGGCGCGGACGGCATAGACGCCCTTTCCCTCCATTCCGCTCTTTTTCACTTCCACCGCGTCGCTCACCCAAGGCTTTATTTTCATTTGCTTTGTAATCAACCGTCCTTTTAGCAGTTTTGCCCCCAGGGGGGCTCAATGCGGGTGATTTTAGCGCAAAGGCCTCCCTAGTTCATCGGTTTGTTGGGGGGGGGTTTTTGGGCCTCAATTAAGGGAATTTCGATAAGGTAGGGGCTAGGGATCTCGGGTAAGGTCTCAGGGTTCAGGTGTCAGGTGTCAGGAACTACTTTCTCTTGGAAACCGCTTCCAGAAAACCATTCAAGATTCTGCCGAGTTCGGAAGCCTTCTCCCTTAAATCTTTGGAGTTTTCATTTTCTAAGTAACCTAAGTTCTCTGAAATTTCCAATTGGGTTTCAAGTTCGAGAAGGGAGCCCCGGGCTAAAGCCAAAAAATGCCTGAACTCATGATTGGAATGCCTTCCTTTTCCCTCGGCGATGTTACTTGGTACGGAAACAGCGGCTCGGCGTATTTGACTTGTGAGTCCGTAAAGTTCATCTTTTGGATATTGCCGGGTGACCCGATATACCTCGGTCACCAAAGCCATCGCTTTTTTCCAAATGAGTAAATCCCTAAAGCTCTGCGCCATGTCTTTTAAGACGGTCAGGTGCCGGAAAAAGTTCGACAAAATATGTTTAAAACTGATACCTGACACCTGATCCCTTTTCATAGATGGCAGTTGTTCAGCCCCCTTTTCGCCAGGTACTGCTGGTGGTAGTCCTCCGCCTTCCAGAAGATGGCGGCGGGGACGATCTGGGTCACGATGGGGCTTTTGTATCCCGTCCTCTGCAGTTTTTCCTTGGAGGCCTTGGCGGACTTTTCCTGCTTGGCGTCGTGGAAAAAGATGACGGACCGGTATTGGGTTCCGATATCCGGCCCCTGCCGGTTGAGGCTGGCGGGGTTATGGCAGTGCCAGAAGGCGTCCAAGAGCCGCCCGTAGGAAATTTGCCGGGGGTCGTACTCCACCTGCACCACTTCGGCGTGGCCCGTTCGGTCGGTGCAAACGTCCTTGTAGGTGGGGTTGTTGGTGATGCCGCCCTCGTACCCCACGGCGGTGGAAACGACGCCCTTTAACTGCCGGAACGTTTCCTCCACCCCCCAAAAACAGCCCGCGCCAAAGGTCGCCTTTTCCATCTTCCCCTCCGCTTTTTCCCGTGTTACGGACGGAAGCCGGGACAAGTTACGTCATTTTAAAACGAGGAGTTTCAGGATCCAGTGGTTGGAGGGGGTTGTCACCGCGACGTAATAAAGCCCGTTGGCTGCGGCGCCCCCCTCGAAATGGGAAGTATCCAAGCCGTACAGGAATTCCCCCGCCGGGACGTTTTCGACCGTGTCGCTGTAAACCCGCCGGAAAGCCGTCGTGTAAACCTTGACGGTCAGGTAATCCTGCGGTTGGTTGAGGATCACCTGGATTTTCGCGGGTCCGCTATTCACCGGGTTGGGATACAGCACGGGCGCGGTTTGGGCCACTGCCACGCTGGCCGTGGACGATTTGGGAACCGCCAGGCCATTGTAAGTCAGTTGGGCCTGGTTGGTGATTTCCGACCCGGCTTGGGCGTTCGCGGCCACCTGGGCCTGGTAAGTGATGGTATAGGTTCCCGGGTTTAAAAAGGTAAAGCTCCAGGCTAAGGTCATTGTGGAAGGGTTCCAGGAAGTCGTCACGGCCCCTGCGTTGTTCCCAAACCCCACGAAGTTGAGCGTTCCGGGCAGGATGTCGGTGACCGCCACATTGGTGACCGGCTCCCCCGTCACGTTGAGCGTGATCGTGTAGGTAAGGGTCTCGTTGGCGTTGGCGACCGACTCGGAGGCGGCCTTGACGATGGCCGCGCCGGGCGTGGAGGTCCATGTGGCCGAAGGGGTGGAGGTGGGGGTCGCGGAGTCCGTGGGGGTGCCGGAAGGGGTCAAGGAAGGGCTCGGGGTCGGGGTCGGGCTGAAACTGGGGGTCAGGGTGGCCGTGGAAGTGGCGGTGGCGGTGGGCGGCAAAGTACCCGTGGAGGTCGGGGAGGACGTGAAGGTGGAAGTGGCGGGCAAAGTTGGCGACATCGTGGCCGTGGGGGTGGAACTGGGGGAGTTGGTGGATGTTGAGGTCATGGTGAACGTGGGCGTAAAAGTGAAGGTGGCGGTGTAGCTGCCGGTCGGGGTGGGCGTACCCGAAGGCGTGGCGGTCGGGGAATTCGTGGGGGTTAAGGTGATGGTGGGCGAATTGGTGGAAGTGGAGGTGTCGGTGGTGGTTTCCGTCGGGGTTGGGGTGCCTGAGGGAGTGGCGGTCGCGGAATTAGTTGGTGTAGGCGTAATAGTGGGCGTCTCAGTAATGGTGGAAGTGGCGGTAGGAGTGCCGGTCGAGGTCGGGGTGCCTGAAGGCGTGGCGGTCCCGGAATTAGTTGGCGTCGGTGTGAGGGTGGCCGTATTGGTGGCTGTTGGCGAAGCCGAGGGCGTGGCGGTGAGCGTAGGCGACGAAGTGGGCGTCGCCGTAGCCGAAGCCGTCGGCGTGGAGGTGATGGTGGGGGAAAGGGTGTTGGTGAGGGTGCCGGTTGGGGTGGGGGAGTTGGAGGGGGTCGGGGTGCTCACCATCGTAAGGCAATAATCGGCGTAAATCGGCAGGCTGCCGGCTATATAGGCGGGCGTCGCGGTCGCGACGACGGTCGGAAAGCTCAAAGAGGACGGCGAATCAACATAGGCCAAGGAGTTTGCGGTTGTTGAAGTGCTGTAAACAATCGAGTATGCCGTGACCGGAAAACTGGTGAAAATATAGGCCAGCCAATAATTCCCGGCCGTCACGGGGGAGTCGGGTATTTGAAAGACGTTCCATCCGGCCGCCACAACCTGGGCGGAGGACTGGTTCACCAAGGCGCCCAGGGTGGTGGTGGCGGCGTTGTTGGCGAAAAGGGCCACATTGGCCTCGTATCCCGCGTCCGAAACCGGCGCGTAAAGGGAAATGGTTTCCACCGTTCCATTGTTGGGCATGGTATAGAGGCTGGCCAACATCCCGGTGGGGTAATCCCACACGAGGGGGGCCGGGGTGGCATTGGAGCTTCCGAAGGTCAAGGCGTTGGACCCGCAATCGGGGGTCAAGCTGGGGTTAGGGGTGATGGTGTACGTATTGGTGGGGGTAAAAGTGGTAGTGCCGGTGAAGGTGGGAGTGCTGGTGGGGGTGGCCGTGCTTTCCGGACAGTAATTGGCGTAGATGGCCGCGTTTGTATCCCCCCAGGAGACGGATCCGGACCAATTCGTCGGGAAGCCACCGCTGATGGAGAAAGTTTCGCTGGTATAGGCCATATCCCCTTGCGGGAGCTTGGCGGCGTCGTCGGCGCCGAAGAAGTAAGTTTGCGGCGCGCTGTACATGAAGGCCAGCCAGTAGGTTCCCGACGATAAGTAGGTGGTGGGGATCGAAAAATAATTCCACCCGTCGGTCACGGCCTGGGCGGAGGATTGGACGATCAGGTTCCCGATACTGCTGACAGCCCCCTGGTAAATGGCCACCGCGACTTGGGTGCCGGAGGAAACGGCGGCTGAGGAAACGGCCATGCTGAAGACATCAGCCGAGGTGCTCAAGGTATAAAGGCAGGCGATGATGCTGTCGTTGTAACCGGAAGCGCTGACCGTACTTGTGGTGTTCCCAAAGGTCCCCATGGCGGACCCGCAGGGAGGCGTCAGGCTTTCGTTGGGGGTATTGGTGAAGGTGAAGGTGTTGGTGACGGTGGGCGTCGGGGTGGCCGTAAAGGTGTTGGTGGAAGTGGGGGTGTTGGTGAGGATGGTTCCCGTGTTGGTGGGGGTGGAAGTGATGGTGGGAGTGAAGCTGGGAGTCGGGGTGTTGGAGGATGTGGGGCTGTTGGACGGCGTGGGGGTGTTGGTGGGCGCGGCGCAGTAAACCGCGTAGATGGAGTCGTAGGAATAGATGCCGGGTGTCGGGGCATCATAGATGGGGGTCGGGAACGGGTTCGGCATCGTGCTGAAAGTGACGCTGGCGGTGGTATAAGCCAGGGTATTGGCGGTGGTGGAAGTGGTGTTGAATACGGGATAATCCGAGGATGGATCATTGTACATATAGGCCAACCAATAGGTTCCGGAACTCAAGACCGCCGGCGGAACGATGGGGAAGCCGGTCCAACCGCCGGTGCCGCTGAGGATGGGTTGGGGCGTGGACTGGACAACCAAGCTGCCGATATTGCTGGCCGCGCCCGAATAAATGCCGGTCACCACCGAAATACCGGTATCGTTGCTTTCCAGCCAAATGCTGTAAACCGTCGCCGGCGTATTCAGCGTGAACATGCTGGCCCGCACGGTATCGCTTGCGGTGCCGGACGAAGCGCCGGTCGTGACCCCCAGAACGCTGGCAGCCGCCCCGCAGGGGGGAGTCAGGGTGGCATTAGGGGTGTAGGTCCCGGATGGAGTCCAACTGAACGTGGGGGTCCCCGTATCGGTCGGGGTATCCGTAGGGGTGGGGGTGTCGGTGGAAGTGAGGGTATTGGTAGGCGTATTCGTACTCGTCTGGGCGAGCAAGAGGGCGGGGAAGGCTAAAAACAATATCAACCCCAAAACCGGTGTCGTTAAGCGTCGCGGATTCATGCGCCTTTCCCTTCCAAGAGTCGGATATTCTAACGGCTTTGGGAGGGAAAAACTTTAAAAAGGCAGGTATCAGGGGTCAGGGGTCCGGTATCGCAAAGGCCAAAAATTCAGTCGAAGAAAGCATAAGGGGTAGGTTTTCGGCAATTACGTTAGAGACTCTGCTATGAGGCCGTTCCGCAAGC
>JASHNQ010000031.1 GCA_030041545.1 candidate division FCPU426 bacterium
GATTTCCCCACATATTTGAACCAGTGTCTGCTCACGGTCCTTTTGCCGGAATATCTTTTCCCGGTACTTCACTGGAAAAACAAAATGGTAGTGGATTTGATAGGCGTTGTGCGCCGATTTTCGGACCGTTCGCATCCACTCCAGGCTAACGGATAAGGTAACCTCGCGGCAAGCCGCGAGGAATTAAGCTAGTTAAACCGCATAAATCCTCCTAACGTTGTTTACCTGCCGAATTTAAAAAAAACTCTAATAACTGAAACAAAGGCAAATAAATTGCCAATCCTGTCAAACAACAAAAAATAAAAATGAAATTATCCCGCCGATACAAAGGAAGAAATTTATTTGCAAAATCAGAGTGGGTATGTGTGATACCCAAAAGCAATGAATTCAACCAAATGGCAAAAACAGACAAGATCGCAATACAAACAATTGCATTGAAACTCGTTACGAGCTGTTGAAGTATAGTTTTGGGATATCTTTTTTTCACCAGCTGATTATTCGTCGATCCAATTTTCTTTAAATCTCCCCACAAAATATTTGCAAAAATTTTGTAGGCAAACAGAATGGCGCTTAAAACAATTCCGGTAGAAATAGTGCTAAAAGCAAGGACTAGTGTTCTCCCCATAGGAGAAATTAAAAAACCATGGGTAAATTCCAAATGAGAAAGTTGAAAATCCACAATTTTAAAGTAAAGCCAAAATTCACCAAAAGTTCCTAAATAAAGGGTGAGCAAAAACAAAAACTTGAATCCGAATTTTCGAATTTTAGGATTTGAAATTTTTTTTGAGCCTTATTCATTGAATTCTCGTTTTAACATTTTGAAATTTAATAATTCACCATTGTTGATCATTGTCATTGACCGGCGTTATTCTTAACACCGTTTGGAGCTCCGGTTTGTCCAGCACCAGTATCATATAGCGCTGAAGTATTTGAGGATGATGCTTCTGGTTCTGATTCCTGTGCCAAACTCATGATGTCTGCTGTTGCTTCTTGTCCTTCCGTAGAAGAAGAAAAAGCTTTAATATTTTCGGCAGCAGTCAATGCCGGTTCTCCCTCTTCTGCCTCCATAACTGATAGCTCTTGAACTTCTGAGTAGGCGCCATACGATCCTGTGCCAATACTCAAAGCTTCAACATAATGAGGAAAGTCCCCCACAGGATTTCCCTGCCCGCCCTGCCCATTTTCCACCCCAAGCGGGGGTCGGAAAGGTCCGTGAAAAGGCTCTGCGCCATGGCCGCGCCGCGTCATGGGTGGGGCGAAAACACCGACATTCCGCTACCTGGACGCTTGCTTCACCCACTTCTCGAAATCCCGCTTAATTTTTCCCCAAGAAATGGGATTTAACCGGATAGGGGAGGGTTCCGATTCGGCGTCATTGAAATAAACCAATCCGTAAAGCACGCTTTGAATGTCGGAAGTTCGGTATTTATTGCGGTAAAAACCCAAAAGGCGTGAAAGGCCGCCGAATTCCCCCGCCAATGCGTGGAGGTCGATAAAATCCCTCTTGGCTCCCCGTTGGGCGGCCGCCGATAGCTTCATGGCCGCCAAGTCTTCCAAGGAAGCCAGGTTCACCCCCATCTCACGCCAAAGTTGAAGGGGGCGGAGCAGGGGGTAACGGTATTCCAGGAAGCTGAGGCGGGTTTCCCCCAAACGCCCGTGAAGGGTGCCGGGAGCCGTTTCCATTACTTTGAATTTCATGCCGGTGCCCGCCATCGCCGAAGCAAGGCGATGGGCATCCCCCATGCGGCGCCGGGTAAACCAATCAAAATCAACGGACATGCGGTGACCCAATTGCAAGGCGATAGCCGTGCCGCCGCCCAAGTAAAATCCCTTCCGGCAAAACCAACGGCCCCATTTCCCGATCAGGCGCGATTGGGGGCGAAATAATGCCCCTGGATGCGGAGTCATGGGTTCAGCCTTCCGGCCCAAGCCGCGTTTCCCTCCCTCATCCTTCGTTTCCTTGGGGACAGGCCGAGCACCAGGCGCCAATAGCGGTCCTGGCGCGGCGAAAGGACCCGCAGCCCTTCGCGCACATAAGTCCGCAGGGACCGTTCGCCAACAACTTTGCGCATCCAGCGGATGGCGGCATCGTCCCCCTTGGAAAGTATCCGGCTCACTATGAAACGGCGGTCGCGGTTCCATTGAAGGGAACAGAAATCCACATCCCAAAAAAAGGGCCGCAGGAAAGGAGGGAAGGCGGGATTACGCTTGGGGGATGAACGGCCTTTAGTTTTCATGGGCGGCTGTTCCTTAGCAGGATGATGAAAAAGTCTAAAAGTCAAACTTTTTCGTACCTACGTCGCGAATCATTCCCTTGAAATACAAGGGAATTAAAAACGATTCGCTCCTAACCCGTGGCTGTAGACAGGGTGAAAAAGCATTTTTCAGCACCCTGTTAGGACCAAAGCTCCTGCCGAAAAGCCATTTTATCCTTCGTCAAGCATTTTTCATAGGTCTCTTCGATTTGCTCCAGCATCTCGCCAATGAGGAAAGTTCCCTACAGGATTTCCCTGCCCACCTTGCCCATTTTCAGGCCCAGCGGGTGTCGGAAATGACCGTGAAAAGGCCCTCGGCCATGGCCGCCGCGTCGTGGGACGGGCGCGGGAAACCCGTCACCCCGTCTTTCAGCGCCCCCCGGTGTGTCGAGCTGGCCGCGGTTCTCATCCGTTTTCCAATGGCCTGTCTTAACAGGGCGACTTATTTTGAAGGTACCAACCATTGCACCTTCACATCATCCTCAATGGACTCAAAATCGCCGTCCTTCGCCACCAGCACCGCCTTTTCCCGGATGGCCAGCGCCGCCGCGTGGGCGTCGGCATAGGGCAACTTCCTCGTCAACTTCAACCCCGCCGCGGAAAGGGATAATTCCCTGTCGGCCGCGACGCGGCAGCCAATCTGTTCGAGGAACCCAACCGCTTTTTCCGCCTTGTCCCGTCCCGATTCCCGGCCCACGATGTAATAAACCTCACCCAAGTTCACCGCCGATATGAAAACACGGCTACGGCCTTCTCCCGCTTCCCCGAGGATTTCCCTCACCTTCTCAAACCCCGGTTCCATCTTGAAAAAAGCCAAAGCCGCGCCCGCGTCCAGGACGTACCGGCTCATGAGACACCCCAGCGCCCCAGCTTCCGGGTCTCACTCCCGGCTTCTTCCCGCCGGTATTCCTTCCACGCCTTGGTGAGCTTCCCCCGGTCGTCCTTCAAAAAACCCGCCATTTTATCCACCAGGCCCTTGGTGCGGGGGGTCAGGACCAGATCCCCGTCTTTTTCCCGGACGATCACCTTCACTCCGGGCTTCAACCCCAAATGCCTCCGCATTCCCACGGGTATCACGACCTGCCCTTTTGCCAGCACCGTGGCTTCACCCATTTCCATCGATCCCGGCCCATCCGCCGGCAACCTCCGTCCTTTGGTGGAAGCAGTCGTATGTTTCATACAAAATCTCCTTAATCCCTTACTCGTAAAATTTTCCACAAAATGACGAAAATTTACGAGCTATGCCGTTTATCCGACAAATTGGGGCCTTCGGCCCCTGCATTGAAAACGGTATCACCCTCATGACTTTTATCGGGCTTCGCCCGATTTCAACAAGGTGGATGAGGGTAAGGGACCGGGCGTTATCATTCCGGTTTCGCCAGTGAACCTTTGAGGATGCTCCCTCTTTGGTTCCGGCTAGTCCGGGTTAGGTTTAACCCTTCCTATTTGGTTAAACTATTTTTCTTAGTTTAACTTGATTTCCATTCGGAAACAAGAAGTCCCGTGCCATTCTTACGGCGATTCCAATCGCTGGGAACCCGCCGGCATTTTTTCATAGGTGTTCTCGATCCGCCGGAGCATTTCGCCGATCAAGAAAGTCCCTTGCAGCATTTCCTTGCCCGCCCTGCCCATTTTCAGGCCCAAGCGGGTGTCGGAAAGGACCGTGAAAAGGCCCTCGGCCATGGCCGCCGCGTCGTGGGGCCGATGCAGGAAGCCCGTCACGCCGTCCTTGACCGCCTCGGGCGTGCCGGAAACCGACGTGGCCACCACCGGCTTGCCCGCGGCCATGGCCTGCAAGACCACGCGGGGCAGGCCCTCGTGCAGGGATGTCAAAAGAAGGGCGTCGCAGGCCGCCAAGAGATGGGCCACATCCTGGCGCCAGCCTAAAAGGTAAAAGTTCCCCTCCAGTCCCCTTTCCCTTATCTCCCGCTCCACTTTGCCGTAAAGCGGGCCGTCCCCGGCCCAAAGGAAAAGGACGTAGGGAAGCTTTTGCTTCAAGGCCGCCGCCACCTCCACCACGTCCAGGGGGGATTTTTGCTTTTTGAAGTTGGACAAAACCAGCGCGCAGGGTCGCCCGGCGGACTTCAGCTTTTTCCGGGCGCGGCGGGCCTCCATGGCGGAAACCTGGTATTGCTTAGGGTCGATGCCGCTGTGGATGACGCGGTATTGCTCCGGCCGCCCAATGCCCGCGGCCAAGCCCGCCTGCCGGTTCTCGTCGCTGACCGTGATGAGGACGTCGGTGAAGCGGGCCGCCCATCGCTCCAAGGCTTGGTAAAGCCAGCGGGTGAGGAAAAACTGGCCTGGATGGAATCCCCAGCCGTGGACCGTGTGGATGACGCGGGGCACCCCCGCCCTCTTGGCGGCCCAGCGGCCCAGGATGCCGGCCTTGGAGCTGTGGGTGTGGACCAGGCCCACCTTTTCCTCCTTGAGGATTTGGGTGATCCGGCCCAACGCCTTCAGGTCGGATAAGGGACGGATCGGATGCTTGAGTTCGGGCAAGAAGTAGGTTTTGCAATCGAGGATCTTTTTGGCTTGCTCGTCCAGGTAGCCGCCAACACCCGTGATAAGAATGACATCATATTTCTTCCGGTCATGGTGCTCGCAGCAATAGAGGGTGTTCTGCTGGGCGCCGCCCAGGTCTAAGCGGGTGATGATATGGGCGACTTTCACCTTTGGTGAATTTTGAATTCTAAATTTTGAATTTTGAATTAAAACCACCCACCCTCCACGAAAACGTCGGAACTTTGCCGCCGATAGGCGTTGATGAACACTGGTGAGGCGATGAAAGGATTTTAATCCAAAGTCCTTATCGACATTTATCTGTGTTCATCGGTGGCTAAATTTGATCTTGGTTTTCGGAAGTCGCCGTTTTGATTTTCGCGGCCTTGGTTGCTTTTTCCGCCTTGCGGGCGGCCTTTTTGGTCGCCTTCTCATCCGCCTTGGCCTCAGCTAGGGCTGCCTCGTCCACCTCCGTGATGGGCTGCGCCTGGGCCTTGATGGCCTGCTCCTCATCCTCGGCCTGGACGAATTTCCGCATCCAGTCCCACTGGCGTTGCAGCCCCTCCCTTAAAGGCGTCTTGGGCTTGGCGCCGAAAATCCTCTCCAGTTTGGCGGTATCCGCCCGGGTGGAAAAGACGTCGCCCTTTTGGCGCTCCAGGAAGGTCTTGGGACAGGTCTTTCCGCTGATTTCCTCCAGCAAGGCCACGGCCTCCAGCAAGGTGCAGGGCGACCCTCCGCCCACGTTGACCACCTCTCCCACGGCCGCTTCCGAAGTAACCGCGGCCGCGATGACCGCCACCACGTCGTCCACGTAAGTGAAGTCCCTCACCTGCTTTCCGTCGCCATAAATGGTGTGGGCCGCGTCGTGCAAAAGGTTGTGGCAGAAGCGGTTGAAAGCCATGTCCGGCCTCTGGCCCGGCCCGTAAACCGAGAAGAACCTCAAGGAGACGGTCGGCATCCTGTATTCCTGGTGGTAAAGCCGCGCCAGGTTTTCCGCGGCCAGCTTGGTCACCCCGTAGGGGCTGCGGGGTTTGCACATCATTTCCTCGTTCAGGATCGCGATGTCCTGGCCCTCCCGCTGGGCGATATCCCCGTATACCGACGAGGAAGAGGCGTAAACGAAGCGCTTAAGTTTGTTGGCCTTGGATTCCTCCAGCAGTTTCTGGGTCACTTGGATGTTGTGGGTGACATAGCGGTGGAAGGAGGACCCCCAGGACCCGCGCGCCCCCGGCTGGGCCGCCAGGTGCACGATGGCCTCCGTGCCCTTGATCACCTTGACCAGGGCCATTTCGGCCAGGTTGTCCTCCACCAGCTTGAACTGGGGATGGAGCAGCACGGGCATCAGGTTTTTTTCCTTCTGGCCGCGGGAATAGTAGATGTCGAAGCTGTCCACGCCCGTGACTTCGTGGCCTTCCTGAAGCAGCCTCGCCACCACGTGGGAACCGATGAAACCCGCCGCGCCCGTAACTAAGATTTTCATAACGACATACCCCTTTTTGCCACAGATGCGCTGATTCTCCATAATGGTGTTAAGGGAATCAGTGCGATACCGACCTCTTTAAATGCCTTATGGAAGGTCGGCATGAATGGGATGAACACAGTAAACAAAACAGGAATTAATCTGCAGTTCGTGGGCCAAGGCGTTTTCATAAACCTTTTCCAAAAAGCCGCTATCCAAGGAATTAACCATATTGAAAGCACAGCCAATGATTTTTTCAGTGACCACGTTTAATTCCGATGTTTGATCCATGCCTTAAACCATCCGTGTTCATCTGTGGCTCGATAGCCCTTTGTTTTATCCGTTTATTTCCATCAACACAAGGACCCTCAGGTACTCCGTCTCGGGAATGGAAAGGTGGATGGGATGGTCCTGGGGCTGGGTGAGCCGCTCCATGAGCCGGAACGAGCGGCCTGATTCCTCCACCGCTTCCCGGGTCGCCCCTTCCAGGACGGTCCAAGGAAAATGGTGGGAACAGCTGGCCGCCACCAGGAACCCGCCGGGATTGAGCATATCCAAGGACTGGCCCAACAGGCGCTTGAAGGCCGTGCGGCCCGCGGGCAGGTCATGCGCGCTCTTGGCCAGGGGCGGCGGGTCCAGCAGGATGCCGTCGAACATCCGCCCGCCCTTTTTGAGTTCCTTAAAGGCGTGGAAACTGTCGCCCTTTTCGAAATGGATTTTCCCCTCCACTCCGTTCAGCCGGGCGTTCTCCAAAGCTTCGTCCAGCGCGCCTTGGGAGGAATCCATGGCCAGGACATCCGCCGCCCCACCCAGGACCGCCCGGATGGAAGCCGCGCCCGTGTAACAGAAGGCGTCCAAAAGCGCCTTGCCCCGGCTGAGTTCCGCGACGCGGCGGCGCGCCTCCCGGAAGTCCAGGTAAAAGCCGGTCTTTTGTCCCTGCTCGGGGGTGGCCCTGAACTTGGCCTTGCCTTCGGTGAAAACCATGGGCAATGTCCCGGGTTCGGTGAGCCACCCTTGGAATTCCGCCAGGCCCTCCTTCTGGCAGGTTTCCCCCACGCTTTTTTCATAGATGTGCCGGTAACCGCCCTCTTGGAGGGCCCTCACGATGACCGGGAGAAAGGGCTTGAGTCCCGCGCTGAAGCAGGAAACCACGGCGTTTTCCCCCCCAAAAGCGTCCGCGATAACACCCGGAAGGCCGTCCCCTTCCCCGAATAAGAGGCGAAGGCCGTTGGTTTGGTATTTTTCGGCGAGTCCCCCGCGGAGCCTGAGCGCCCCCGCCACCCGGCCCGCGACCAGGGATTCGTCCAGGTCCCGGTCAAATCCGCGTGTCAGGAGGCGCACGAGGATTTTGGAGAAGGGGCTGGCCACGCCCCGGCCCACGGGGGAGCCCTTGGCCGTGACCACTTCCACCAGCGCGCCGGGGGAAAGGCTCTTGGGGAACTTGTCCACCTCGTTGGCGTAAACCCAGGGATGCCCGGCCAGGAGCCGGTCCTCCTCCTTGGGCTTCAATTTCACGCGAATATAGCTGGGCAATCTCAACCCCGTTCAAAAAGCTGAATTTTGATCAAAACGACATCCAATTTTCGATGGCTGAAAAACCATCGAAAATCTTCCATCATTCAAAATTAAGGATTCAAAATTTTAGTTGGAATGCGACCGGAGGGGGCGGCATGGCGCGGGCGATCTGGAGCTGGATGGGATCCTGCAGCCAAGCCTCGCGTTGTTTCAGGAAATCCGTCTGGGCCACTTGGTCCACGTTGTAATCCCCCGGCATGATCAAGGCCCCGATACCCAGGCCCGCGCCCAGCCCCAACGCGCCCCCGATGAACATGTTGTCGGAAAGGGGGCCGTTGGAGCCGGTGAACTCGTATCCCAGGAACAAGCCCAGGCCCAGGCCCACCACGCCGGAGGTGACCAGTTCCAGGGCGCGGGCGTCCCCGTTGACTTCGGGGCCGTGGTCCCGCTCGTCCATTTGCTGGTAGTTCTTCTTTTTGGAATCCTTATCCAGGTCCCCCACCCAGTCGAAAAGGCTGAAATGATCGGGCCGCTGCTTGACCTCATTGGGGTCGTTGTCTTCGTCGTTGTCATCCTCCCAGTAAAGGGCGTGGGCCCTGGGGATGAACAGGGGGCAGGCAAAACCCGCCAAGTGGAAGGCCAGGATAAACCAAAGGAGTTTTTTCGGGAAGGAAAGGCCGGAGGTCATAGGTTTAATTATACCTTTAAACCCGGCGATAAAAAGTGAAAAGACGGCGGGCCTTAAAAAAACAAAAACCCCGCCGCTTTTAGCGGCGGGGTTTTTGTCCGTTAGAACCATTTAATAACTGTTCGTAAAGATCTCGATGATTCCGTTGCTGTTATAGGTGCTGTTACTGTCGTAATCGCCCACATATATATCGCTGTTGTACAACAACAAGGCGTCGGGACCTACCAGTGGTGTTCCGTTGCTGCCGTTGAAAAGGCCGATTTGGCTGCCCGTGTTAGTGTAAACCTCCACTTGGCTGTTGTAATAATCAGCCACGTAAACATTTTTCGAACCGTCCACGGCCAAGCCGTAATAGGCTAAATAGGGGGGACCGCCGTCATACGGAACCGCAGGAAGACTCCAATTGTTTGCCACCGTGAAGGAACCTCCACTACTCGGGTTCAACACCCACATTTCATAGTTCTCGCCGTCCGCGACGTAAACATCATTGCTGGAGTCCACCGCTACCGCCATCGGGACCACCGGATCATCGTCGATACTGTCGGACCAAGAGGCAACGGAACCCCCAATAGAAGTAAATTCCTCCAAGAGTCCGTTGTTGGAATCCGCGACATACACGTTGCCGGTGGAATCCACCGCGATACCTTCCGGATAGGACAAAACCGTGGTGCCATAACTCGACCAGGACGTGATGGCCGTGGGCGTGGCCGCAGGAGACAGGGCATAAACCACTGCGTTGCCATTGTTAGGATTATCATCTAGGACGTAGACGGTGGTGCCCGCCGAATTGGACGCTACCCCGCTGGGCCCTTCGAACGAAACGCCGCCTGCATTGGTCCAAATCCAGCTCAATGCATTGCTGGAGGCGTTGAAGACCTGTACCTCTGAGACCGGGGCTGTTTCGGTAACACTCGCGCCTTCCGCCACGTAAATGAGCCCGTTACCGTAAGCGATTCCATTGGGGGCATCCACGCTAAAAGAACTGTTATAAACCGGGGTAGCTTGGAAAGTGGCCGTGGGCGTGGACGTGTAGCCGTTGAGGTTGGTGGGGGTGGAGGTAACCGTCGGGGCGCCGGAGCCGCGGGTGCCGGTCCCGTTCGCGGAGGTGGGGGTTGAGGAATTGCAGGCCCAAGAGAAGAAAAGGCCGGAAGCCAGGATCAAACCAAAAAGAATTCTTTTCATTTCGCACCTCGGAATTGGGCAGGGAATAAAATCTTGTCTTATTTAGACGAAAGCCGGGACTCGGGAGTTTTGCCAAAAAAGCAATTGTCGGAAAGGGTATCTATTCCTTGGGGAAAGTCCACTGGTAGGCGAGGTAACCGGTGAACTGGTATTCATTGCCCAGGATATCCCGGCCGGCCGAAAACACGATGTGGTTGATGTCGTCGAAGTTGAGGAACCCTCCTAGGTTGAAACCGGCCCCGTCGGTGACCCCCACCACGTCCGCGCTGTGGAAAAAGAGTTCCCCGCCCACCGTGAAGAAGTCCGACAAGTCCCTTTGGAGTTCCCAACCCACGAAAGTCCAGTTTTTATAGCCGGGACCCGGAGTGATCCAATAAGCCCCTCCGCCGTAAGTGGTCCAGGGCCCCCAACTTTTTTGCAGCCACAACGGAATCAAAAACTGGAACTGGCCGGTGCCCAGGTCCTTGCTTGCGTCCCCCGTGGGCAGGTAAACCTGGGGGTAAAAAGCGGCCTGGGGCCACCGGTCGGTCTCATGGAGGAACCGGTATTTCAGGCCCACGAGGGTGTCGCCGTAGCCGTAATAAGATCGCCCGCCGGCCAGCCAATTGAAGGCCGCCTGTTCGGTGAGGCTTAGTTGGGTGTCCGGGAAGACGCCGTAGTTCAATTCCAGGAAAGGGCCCCATCCCAAAAAATTCCCCTGGCTTTCATATCCGGTGGTCCCCAGGTAAATTTCCCAATGGCCCAAAGGCGGGGGTTCGGGGTCGTCCGTCTCAAAGGGCGGCCCGGCCCACAGCGGCGTTGACACTCCCATGACAAAAAGGGCTCCCCCCAAGGCCAAAGCCCATAGGGAACCCTTTGGAAAAAATTTCATGGCGGTTATGTTATTTGCCGATCACCAGTATTTCAAACGTTCCCGGAACAATCCTCCGGCGGGGTTTGGGATCGTCCTGGGTGGGGGTCGGAGGAGCCTCCATTTGGGCCGTGGCGGAAAAAGCATGGCCGGTTTGAGGGTCAAAAGCCATGGTGCGGGCGCCCAGTTCAGTTGCGGCGTTTTCCAGCACGCTGTACTGGTCGGGGGAGTCCTCGTGGATCACGCTCAAGGTGCCATCCCCGCAGGAATTAAAAACCGTTTGGGACGCGGGATCAAAATAAGTCGCGTCAATATGATCGCCGATCGGCAGTTCCTGGATGACCTTGCCGTTTTGGGCGTCCAGGACCACCAGGGTCTTATTGTGGCACCCGACGAAAATCCGATTGTGGTCCAGGTCCAGCGCCATGCCGCAGGGTGAGGAATCCGGCTTCAACTTCCACCGTTTCTCGATTTTGAGGGTCTTGGTATTGATCCGGATAACCTGGTCCTTGCTTTCCAAGTTGTCATAGAGGTAGCCCTTGCCGTCAGGAACCGCGAACTCGGGCTTGCCGCCCAGGTCCAGCACCTGGACCACCTTGTCGGTCTTCGGGTCGATCACGGTGGAGTTGCCGCTGTCGCCGTTGAAAGTGAAAACGTACCCGGAAGCAGGGTCGTAAGTAATGACGTCGGTGTCCTTGCTGGAGGGGATTTCGGCGATCGTCTTGAGGGTTTTCAGGTCGAAGACCACCACGCTGCCCGGGTCGCCGCTGGAGGCGTAACCTTTGCCCAGTTCGGGAACCAGCGCCACCCCGTGGGGATGTTGCACTTTCTCGACGGTCCCGATCAGCTTCAGGGTATCGCCGTCCAAGACCTGGACGCTGTTGTTGTGGTCCACGTAAAGCCGCCGGCCGTCGTTGTCAAACTTGAGGTAATCCCATCCCCCGTCGCCATCCAAGTGGATCTTCCGCAGGACTTTGTATCCACCGTTTGTGGTTTCTTGGGCCACGGCGGTTCCCACCATCCACAAGGCGGCCAGCAACAAACCCAACCCACGCAAGCTTTTCATTCCCTTCCTCCGGTTCAAACTAGTTTCTAGACGGCTTTTGGACGCCGCCGGTCTTTACAAAAGGTTGAGAAAACTCTTTTAACTGCCCTTACCCCGTCATCTCATGACCCTTCTTTCAATCACTCTGCCCGCCTCCCGTGGGCTGGCCGCTTCGAGCGTCCAGGAACAAAGGCTGGGCGCTTGGACCACCGCTAAAATCGAACATTCCCTCAAGGGACCCGGCCATGGCGTCAAAAGATCCTCCACCGATACGGCCCAGGCCCCAGTTGTCCTCGATGAACCGCAGGATGGACGTCTGGTCGGTCAAGGTATGGTCCACGTAATTGACCTTGGCGAAGGAGGAGATGACCAGCAGGGGCAGGCGGGGGCCGTAACCCATTCGCCCCTGGATGCCGCCCAAGGTCGGGACCGGAGGATTCGGGGAAGGCAGGAAGTCGACGGAGGGGATATGGGAATAATTGACCAGCGGCGGGGCTTGGTGGTCGTACCATCCGTCCGAATCGTCATAGCTGATGATGATGGCCATATCCGCCCAGTCGGGCGATTTCTCAAGGCGGTTGATGGTCTCCACCAGGAATTCCTGCTCGCAAAGGGGTCCCGAATGCCCGGCATGGCCGTCCTGGTAGCCCGGGGCTTTCAGGAAACAAACGGCCGGCAGGTTTCCCGAATCCAGGGCGCCCCAAAGGTCTTCCAGGTCGTATTGGTGGTTGGCTTGGTCGTTCCTTCCGACCATTTGGGGGCCGGTTGGCGGCAGGTGCTTGGGGTTGGAGGTGGAGGCGTAATACTGGAAGGGTTCGTGGTGGGGGGTATAATCCTGTTTCTCATCGGCGTCGGCGCAGGTATGGGCCTGGGAAAGGTCCCGGAAACCGCCCTGGAACCATCCCCAGCTGATCTTTTTGGCGTTCAGCAGGTCGCCCACGTTTTTCCCCGTCATCTTGAGGAGCGGCGCACCCTTTTTGGAGGCATCGTCGAAATAGGGGTCCATATCCCCGATGATGGTTCCGTCCACGACCTTGGGGCTGGGGGCCGTAGCCTTGGCCCCGCTGGTCTGGCCCGAAATAAGGTTCAGGCACCCGGGGGTGGAGGGCCCATAGACCGTATTATAGGAATTGTCGCTCATGGCGAAATTCTGGGCGTAATTCCACATGGCCGTCACGATGCCGCCGTCGTAATAGCCCATGACCTCATAGGGGGTGTCGCAGCCCCCTCCCTCGGTGTACTCGACGAACTCGTCCGCCTTGCCCCCGTCATAGGCCTTTTGCTCGGCGGTATAGTTGTGGTCCTGGTCGCAAGTGACCTGTTCGGTCAGGAGGAAGGGCTGGGACGAATTGGGGTTATGGGTCAGCAGGTCTTCCCCCAGCCCATTCACCGCCGGAGTGTCCTTTTTGGGCCGAAAGACCACCCGGCCCTGGGGGTCGGTGATGGTTTTGGGATAAGTCCCGAAGTAATGGTCGAAGGAGACGTTTTCTTGGAAGATGACCACCAGGTGTTTGATCGGGGTGGCGGTTGAGCCGACGCCGTCCGGGCCGGCGAAAGCCCGGCCGGAGGCAAAAAACAATAAACCCAAGCCGATTAAAACGAACCGCCCCATGATTTCCCCCTCATTTCTTTTCCCGCCACCCAGCCGGAACTCCTTACAAAACCCGCAATCATTCGGCTGTCGCGTTGATTTTCTTAACCGCCCAAGCCGCGCTTTTCTGGACCTTCAGGTCTGGGTCGCCGGATAGCCCCTCCAAGGCCGGCAAGGCCTCCTTGGCGCCGGGTCCGATCTTCCCCAGCGCATAGGCCGCGTTGGACCGGACCCAGGGATCCGGATCCCTCAAGACTTTAATTAGGGCTGGCACCGCCTTCACGGCTCCAGGCCCGATATTGCCCAGTGCGAAGGAGGCGCTGATCCGGACGTTCGCGTCGTCGTCCCTCAAGGAATCGATTAAGTCCGGCATGAATGGGGCGACGCCGGGCCCCATTTTCGAGAGCGCGTCGGCCGCCTGTGCCCGGACGGTTGTCACCGGATCGTCCAACCGGTCCACCAAGGCGGGCATGGCCCCGGCCGCGTCCGGCCCCATCAACCCCAAAAGCATGGCGGCGCCGACCCGGGTATC
Source organism: candidate division FCPU426 bacterium (assembly GCA_030041545.1). Taxonomy (GTDB): domain Bacteria; phylum Oederibacteriota; class Muellerivitia; order Muellerivitales; family Muellerivitaceae; genus JAJPJW01. The sequence continues at coordinate 13,617 of JASHNQ010000031.1, forward strand.
CTCGTCGTTGTTTTTCAGGGCTTTGACCAGGAAAGGCACTTCGATTTTGGCGGCGGGCCCCATCTCCCCGAACCGCGCGGCCAGCGTGTTTCCCGCGCTATCCACATCCAAGTGCTCGATCAGGTCCGCCATCCAGTGCTTGTTCTCGTCTTCCAGTTTCTGAACCCGGTCTTGGATCCGCGGACGGTCGCTTGCTTCGGGCGCGGCCAGCAAATAAAGATTCAGGTTTTGAATGGCCTCGGGATAGAGGCCCGCTTTCTCCTGGGCTTGGGCCAAATCGCCGTAGATGCCGGTGTACCATGGCGCCCAGTCCGAAGCCGTTTGCAGGGATTGAGCCGCATCCTTGAATTGGGACTTTTGGAGGGCGTCCTCGCCGGCTTTCTTCAAGGCGATCGCCTTCTTAGGCAGGGCGGGGGTTTTTTTCATCGCGAGGACATCCCGGATGACCTTTTCCCGCGAAGCTAGATCGTTGGTGTTTTTGTAATAAGCCGACAGGTCTTTCCTAAAGGAGGAACCTTCGGCCCGGAGGAACCCGGGTATTAAAACGGCGAGGATCAAAATCGAAACTTTCACGCGAGGCTCCTTTTGGTTTGGAAAGACCCCTGAATCAAGTTTTCCTTGGCGGCGGCGCGCTATTCCTTCCACTTCCCCACCACCCTCAATCGAGCTTGAAGGAGACTGGAAGCCGCACCCGGCAGTTGATGGGTTCGCCCATCTTGTCCAAGGCGGGCCGGAACCTCGCATCCTTCAGTTTTTCCAATACCACCGCGTTGAAGGCCGGATCGGCGCCCTGGAGGATCGTCACCTTATCAACCCTTCCCTCGATGTTGATGAGAAGCTCCACGATCACCAGGCCTTCCTTCTTTTGCTTCCTCATCTCGACGGGATAATCGCTCTCATCAATGAAGCCACCCACCAGGGAAGGTTGGCGGACCGCGGCCACCATCGGAGCCGCCTCAGGGGTGGGCGTGGGCGTGACCAAAGGCGGTGGCGGCACCTTGCTCTTTTTCGCCAGAATCCAAGTCTCGGGAGGAGGTGGCTTGACGGGATTGGACTGCAAGGTCAAAAGGGGAGTGGC
>JASHNQ010000032.1 GCA_030041545.1 candidate division FCPU426 bacterium
TCCCGCCGCGTCCGTCCGGTTCCCTACTTTTATCTCCCTATCCTTGCCTCCATGCCGTCTTCCCTACCCCGGTGGTTCATGAAGGCGCTTTCCACTATCCTTCCCCTTCACGCTTGGGCCTTCCCCTTCTGTGGAGAGGGTCGGCAACCACTTCCCCTTTCCCCCAATCGTCCTTCAAATGGCCATGCTCACGGGGCTGCAAAGTTCGCTTAATGCTACGGCCTGGCTGCTTGCTTACCGCACTTGGGGAGCGGCGTTTACTCCTGAGCTTTCATCCGATGGGTCTCCCCCTTTACGGATGTCAGGTATGACTACGTGGGCTATAGTATTTCCCACGACCGGACTTCCACCGGCTGGATAGTGAGACTTGTAGGCTGCACCCACAGATGCATGGGATAGGGATAAAAGCCTGAAGACTAATCCCATTCATCCCATGAATCCGCGGCTAAAAAGCCTCTGTTTTTAATGAGGACTTTCTTCGACGCAAACGTCTTATTTTCCGCCGCGTACGACCCCGAAGAGCAAAAAGGGCCTGCCCCTATGTACTCACCGATTCTTAAGCCTGGGAGTGGCTTCTTTTGCGGCCCCTGAGGTTTTTGATCAATTGGCCCAATTCGATGGTCTTGACCTTCCCACTTTTCATTTCGGCGACACCGCGACGAATTTCGGCGGCCTCCCTCGGGGACGGGGCAGAGAATTTCCAACCCATATACTCGTAGGCGGCGGAAGAGACTTGCTTTACGAACTTCCTGACCTTGGGGTCCATGGCCTTGCTTTGCATCTTCTCCCGAATCGCGTCGTTGAGGAAGTCGGAGACGTCCTTGTATTTCATCTCTTCGGCGACTTTCTTAAGTGTTTCAGCCGGGATGAAAGGCCGGAAGCTAAGCGCTTTGGTGCTCATGGTTATTTCCTCCCTACTATAATTTTTTCGACCCAAACCGTCCGGGTGGAGGAATCCGCTTCCCCGGAAATTCTCACCAGCTGGCTGTCGGAGGAGAATACGTCCCTTTTCAACTGGTGGCGCACGTCGAACCACCTTTGCGGGGGGAAGCTTTTCAGAGCTTCCAGCCTTTGGAGAATCAAATCCTCCAGGTCAGGGTGCTTCTCGAAGGCTTTCTCCAGCTGTTCCTGGGCTTCCGCCCTCAAGACAACTTTCCAGTTTTCCATGTTTTCTCCAATAAATTGTATGACAGATCGTCATACAAATCAAGGATCCGGGCTGGCGCACGGGGGCGCAGGCCTATAGGGCTTTAGCGCAAGATATCTTTTTGTAACTGGAACAGGGTCCCAGGGACTTTTTCAACCGTCTTAAATCTTATTGCGCCGGGAGGGATTGGACTGTCTTGGCACTTTCCTGGCCGTTGGCGGAGAGGGAGGAAACCCCGAAGGTATAGGCAGCCCCGGCCTTCAGGCCGCCCAGGGTGACCTCGGTCTTGGAGAGGCCGTTGGGGGTTAAGAGGTTGAAGTTCACCCCGTCGTGGGAGACGTAGAGGTTGTACTTGGCCGCGCCTCCCACGGCGTCCCAGCTCATGCGCAGCTTGCCGTCCTCCATGCCCAGGGCCAAATGGGCCGGGGGCAACAGTTGGGCCGCGGCCGCGCCCTGCAAGCCCGCGAGGCTGACGGTCAAGGGCGCGGAAGCCGGGCTTTCAACCCCGGCCTTGTTCACCGTGGTCAGCACGAACTGGTAGGCGCGGGTGGGGTTCACGTTCTTGAGGGTGATTTGGGTGTCCACGATGGGCTGGGCTGAGAGCTTTTTGGCCGGCTTTCCCTGGTCGTCGGCGGTGTAAAGGTTATACCCCGCCACGCCGGGGGAAGCCGAGGCGTCCCAGGTGAGGTCGAAACCGCTGCCGTTGAGGGCGGCCTTGAAGCCCGTGGGGGCCAGGAGGCCCGCGCCGACGGCCGCCGCGCCGGGAACGGCGGACAGCATCACCGGCGCGCTTTCCCGCCCGGCCGCGGAAACCGAGGTCAGGGCGAAAGAATAGTTTTCCCCGTTCACCAGGTGGTTCAACTTCACCGTGGTGTCGTTCAAGGGGTGGCGGGTGACCAGGACCAGCTTATCCGAGCCCGGCTTTTTCACGTAAACGTTGTAACCCACCACCGAGGCGGAGGCCGCGGGCCTCCAGGTGAGGGCCACGGAGCGGTCCAAGGGCCGGGCCGAGAAGCCCGTGGGCGCCACCAGGCCCGGGACCTCCGTGTCCAGCCGCAGGGTCAGGGAAAACCGGTGCGTGTCGCCCAGGGTGGCGATGGGCGCGTAGGCGTAATCGAACTCCACGACGTCCTGCACGTTCAGGCCCAAGCCCGCCGTGGGATGCTGCTCATAGGCGTCACCCGTGTAGCCCGCCCTCAAGGCCAGGGTCTTGTCGAACCAATACTCCGCGCCGGCCCCGCCCAGGTAGCTCTGGCTTTCCAGGTCCCAGCCGTTGTCCGCCGACAGCAGCACCGAATGGTGGGGCGCGTCCAAAACCTTGTACGCGATCCCCAGCCTAAGCGTGGTGGGCAGGGGGTCGCCGGCGGAGATGAACTGCACCTGGCCGCCCACGTTCAAAAGGGAAAGCCCCAGGCGCAGGCGGTCCGTGGGCGTCACCAAGACCCCGGCGTCGCCGCCGAAGACGTTGGCGTTGTACCCCGCGATGTCGCGCATGATGTACTTGCCCGTCAACCCGAAGGACACGGTGTCCCTCACGCGGTAGGCCAGGGAGGCCAGGAAGGCGTTGTCGGCGGCGGAAACCGCGGGCGCCAGGCCGTAGGTGCTGTCGAAGTTGGGGGTGCCCAGGTTGACGATGCCCGCCCCCAGGCCCCAGGTGTTGTCGCCGTCGGGCAAGGGCAGGGCCACCCCGCCGAAGTTGTAGGCGACGTCGGCCAGGTAGAGCATGTAGAGGTACTGGACCTGGGGCTTCTCGACCAGGGCCAGCCCGGCCGGGTTGAAGGTGAGCGCGTCCACGTCGTCGGCCACCGCCGTGAAGGCCTCGCCCATGGCCTCGCTGCGGGCGCCGGAGTCGATCTCCAGGAAATCGGCCCCGCTTGTTAACTGTTGCGCGTGAGCGCCTGGATGGGCCAACAAGGCCGCCAGGAAGAGAAAAGCGAAAAGGGGCCGATTTAATTTTGAATTCGATTTTCTCATTTTATGACGAGCACTTTCCTCACCAGGTGGATGCCCGGCCCCCGGATCTCGATCAGGTAGAGGCCCGAGGCCACGGTGTTGCCCTTGCGGTCCTTGCCGTCCCACGTCACGGTCTGCTGCACGCCCGCCTCGGCCGTGGCGTAAAGCGCCCGGATGGGGATGCCCATGACGTTGTAAATGTTGAACTGCGCCGGCCCGCTCCCGGGCGCCTCAAAATAAATGGTCAAGACCTGGCCGGTCAAGGGTTTCAACAAGTTGGCGTCAAAGCCCATTTCGCCCATGGTCACCGGCGAGGCCGGCTTGGCCGGCGCGGGCGTGGTGACCGAGGCGTGGTTGGACGGCGGGCTGGCCACCTGCGAGGCGCCCTGCTGGTAGATGGCCGTCATCACGTAGTAATAGGCGCTGTTGGGGCTCACGCTCCCGTCATTGTAAACCGTCACGGGCGAAAGGGGCGGGTTGGCCAGGGTGGTGATGGGGCTCCCCAGGACCGTGGTGAAGGAGGAGGCCCGGTATAGGGCGTAGGCGGTCACGATATAGCCCTCGTCGTTGGGGCGCGTCCAGGTCAGCTGGACGCTATTGGGGCCCAAGGCCGTGGCGGAGAGGCCCGTGGGCGGGTTCAGGTCCGCCGCCGCGGACGTGGCCGGGCCCCCGGTGACCGGCGCGCTCAAGTGGTTGCCCGTCGGGTTATCCGTCTCGTCCAGGGCCTCCAAAACGGCCGTCACGGGCGCGCCGTTGGGGATCCCCGAATCCAGGTACCAGGTCTGGGTCGCGGGCAGGGTGATGGGCGCCGCGCCGTTGAGGGAAAGCAGGTACCAGGAAACCGGCAGGCTCCCGGAAACCGCGGCCGAGGCGGACCAGTCCAAAAGCACCTGTTGGTCGCCCGCGGTGGCGATGAGGGTGGCGGGCGCGGCGGGCGCGATAGCCGGGCCGTCGGTCACCGGCCCGGCCGGGGCGCTCACGTGCCCTTTGGCGTCGGTGGCGGTCACGGTATAAAGGTAGAGCTGGGCCAAGGCGGCGGTCGTATCGGTATAAGAGGTGGAGGCGATGCTGAAGGTCACGGGCGCGCCGCCCGCCAAGGAGGTCCTTACCACGGTATAGGCGGAAAGGGGCGACCAAGTGACAACCGCCGGGGCCGTCCAGGACAGCGTCACGGCCGTGGCCGAATCGACGCTGTTGAACCCCGTTGGGGTGAGGGGCGCGTAGGGGTAACCGGTCACGGCCGCCGAGGCCGCCCCCGTGGTGCCGTTGGAGTTCACGGCCATCACCTGGTAAACCACCGTTTCCCCGTTGCTAACCGTGCCGTCCGTATAGGTGGTCACCGGGCCCGTCGTGGCGCCCAGGGTCGTGGCCGCGGCCGGCGGGATATCCTGGGTGATGGCGTATTTGGCGATGGTCACCGCCCCCTCGTTGGGCGAGGCGGTCCAGTTGAGGGTCACGGAGGCGTTGCCGTCGGATTCCGCCACCGGCGTGGGGGCCGCGGGCGGCGCCGCGGGCGTGCCCAAAACCGTGGCGCTATCGGCGGAAACCACGGTGGTGCCGTTGGCGATGGAAACCAGGTAATAGTAATAAGTGGCGCCGTTGACGGCCGTGGAATCCGTATAGCCGTTGGGCTCGGCGGCGACCGTGGCCGGGCTGGCCAGCGCGCTATAGGGGCCCGACGCCGAAGCGGCCCGGTAAAGATTATATCCTGTCACGGGGGAACTGCTGCCCACCGAATCGGTCCACTTCAACACCACTTGGTTGTTCCCGCCCGTGGCCGACACCTGGCTGGCCGGGTTGATGCCGATTTGGCCCGTGGTGACCGTCTGCGGGGAGGTGAAACCGCTCACGTGGGAGCCCGTGGTGACCCCCGAATCGTCCACCGCCTCCACCGAATAGGTATAAACGCCCGTGTTCGTCACGGCGCTGTCCACGTAGCCGGTGAGGCCGGCCGCGACCTGGATATAGGTGGTGACCCCCCCTCCGGCCACCTTCTGGATCAAGTAATACGAAACCGGCAGGGAACCCGCCGTGGAAGGCGACCAGGCCACCTGGTCTTCGTTGTTGCCGCTGGAAGCCGCTACGTTTCCCGGAAGGCCCGGGGGCGCCACGGGGAAGGCGGTCACGGGGGCGCTGTAAGCGCTCAAATCGCCCTTGCTGTCCACGGCTTGGGCCCAAAGGGTGTAGGCGCTCCCGTTGGCGAGGCCGCCCACCGTAAAGGGCGACCCCGGCACGGGCGTGGCGTTGGCCTTGACCGTGGCCCCCCCGTTGGCGGAGTCGTAAAGGTTGTAGCCCGCGATGGGGTAGGTGGTGGCCGTGGCCGCGGTCCAAGCCAGGCTGGCCGAGGCGTTCCCGTCGGTTTCAGCGAGGCCCGTGGGCGCATTGGGCAGGGCGTAGGCCACCACCGTGACCGAGCTGGTGGCCGTGGTGGGAAGGCTTTCCACGCCGTCGCTACTGTCCGCCTCCACCCAATAGTAATAGGTCGTCCCGCCCGAAAGGCCCGCCGAGGCATCCAGGTAATTCGTCAAGGCAATCCCGGTGGCCACCGTCACGGGCGCGGGCCAAGTGGCGGTCGTGCCACGGTACACCGTATAACCCGTGACGCCCTGGCCGGCGACCGCGGCCCAGGACAAGTTGACTTCGGTGACAATACCGACGCCGGAGGCGGCGGTCACCGGCGAGGGATCGGAGGGCGGGATGCCGACGGTGACCACATTGGCGCTGGGGCCCTGGCCCGTGGCGTTCACGGCCGCCACCTCGTAATAGTAGTCCTCGCCCGGGTCCACCGGGATGTCGAGGGTGACAGGCAGGGAAAGGCCCGCGGCCGTAGCCGAGCCCACGGAAACAAAGGACGAGCCCCCTTGGATCTCGCGGTAAATAACGTAGGAGGTCACGTCCCCCGACCCCACCGTGGTCCAACTCACCGACCGGGACCCGTCCGCGTCCACGTGCACGAAATCCAGGGAGACGGCCGCCGGGTAGGTGAGCTGGGAAACCGGCCCGGCCAGGGCGCCCGTGCCGTAGGGGTTGACGGCCTGGAGCCAGTAGTAATACGTGGTGTCCGGCGATTGCGCCGCGTAGGTGAAGGACACCGCCGAGCCCGCCAAATTGGTGGCGGCCGCGGTGCTGGAATTGTCGACCGTATTGCCCAGAAGGGTCACGCCCGTGGCGTCGGCGTCCACCGGCGACCAGGTGACGCCGATGTCGTTGGACGTGTCCAAAATCGTGGCCCCCAGGTTTTTGGGCGTTTGGGGCGAAAGGCCCCAGGTAACGGGGGAGGATTTGAGGCTTTCCCCGCCCGGCACCCCGGCCCCGCCGCCGGGGTCGGTGGCCGAGATCTCATAGTCGTAGTTCACCCCGGCGGAGGCCGTGGTGTCCGTGAAGGTGGTCGCGGGGCTTAAGGCCGCTCCGATGGAAACATAGCCGCTCCCGCCGTTGCGGTAGACCGTGTAAAAGGTCACGTTTTGGGAGGCCGCGTTGGCGGTCCAGTTCAAGGTGACCGCGCTGGAGGAGGAGGTGGGCGTGGGCGTGCCCGGCGGATCGGGGGGGATTTGGGCGCCCGCCGTGGCGAAAGCGCCGGCCCCGCTCACGTCCGTGGCCTGCACGAAGTAAAAGAAAGTGGTGCCCGCCTGGGCCAAGGCGATGGTGGTGTCCGCGTAGTTGGTGGTGCCGGTGGCCGCCCCCGACAAGAGGGTGGTGGCGCCGGTGGTGGTGTCGGAGGTGTTGCGGAGCAGGTTGTAGCCCGTCAGGTTGCCGGAGGCGGCGGGCGCGGTCCAGGTGACGGCCACGTTGAACTGGGTCCCGGGCTGCTGCACGGTGAGGGTCAGGCTGGAGGGCGCCTGGGGAAGCAGCGCCGCGGTCACGGAGGCGGAGGGCAGCCCCGCGCCCCCGCCGTTTTGGGCCGTCACGTAATAGACGTAGTTGACGCCGGCCGTGAGCGAGGCGCTGTTGTCCGTGTAGGTGGTCACGCCCGCGGCGGTGGTCCCGGCCACGGCGGTCACGGGGCCGGGGCTCACGCGGTAGACGGTGTATTGGGTCACGCCCTCGGACGCCGGCCGCCCGGTCCAGGCAAGGGTGACGGCCGTGGAGGAAACGGTGTCGGACAGGCCCGTGGGCGCGTTGGGCGGCACGATCAGGCTCACCGGGGACGAGGGCCCCGTGCCTGTCAGGTTGTTTTGGCCGGAGAGGCTGTAGGTGACGGTCATCCCCGCGTCGGCGGAGGTGACGGAGGTGTCCACGTAATTGAGCGCCCCGGGGCCGGGCGTGGCGATGGTGGTGGGGGTGGCGGTGCCGATGGCTTGGGTCAGGAAATACTGCTGCAAGTTGGGTTCGGCGGGCGTGGGCGTGGCCCAGGAAACCGTCACGCTGTCGTTGGAAAGGTTGAGGCTGGTTCCCAGGCCGGGGGGCGCCAGGGGCAGCAGGGCCGAGGAAACCGCCGCCGAGAGCGTGCCCGTGATGCCCGAATTGTTGACCCCCTCCACCTGGTAGCCGTAATCGGTGCCCTCCTGGGCCGAGGTGTCGGTGGCCGTCACGGACGCGTTCGCGGTCGCGGGCACAGCCTGGATAATGTTGCCGTTGCTCAACAGAACGTAATCCACCACGTTCTGGCTGGAGGGGTTCGAGTTCCACGTCAGGGTCACGGCCGCGGTGGAGGGGAAGGCCGCGAGGCCCGTGGGCGCCGCGGGCCCCACCTGCCCCGTGACGGTGGCCGAGGCGTTGGAGACGTTGCCCAAGCTGTCCACGGCCTCGATGAAATAATCGTACACGTTGCCGATGGCCACGGCCGGGTCCGGCCAGGAAAGCCCGGTGAGGGTGGCGGCGGCCGCGAAGGCCCCGCCGTCGGTCTGTTTGAAGACGTAATAGTCGGAAATGGGGTTCAAGTTGTTGACCGGGGCGGTCCAGCTCACCGTCAAGGTGGCGGGCGATTGGCTGGTCAGGGTCACGGCCGCGTTATTGGGCGGGTTTCCCGGCGGGAAGCCCGACACTTGGGCCGAGGGCCCGCTGTCATGGCGGCCCAGGGTGGGGCCCGCGCTGTACTGGGTGTCGATGCTGGAAAGGAAGTAATAGTAGGTGGTTCCGGGGGAAGTGGGCGGTGTGTCCGCGTAGGTAACGGCCGCGGCCGGGGAATAAACCGTGGTCACGGGCGTCGTGCCCTCCCCTCCCGAGGAAGCGCCCCGGTAAACCTGGTAGCCCGTCACGGCATAGGAACCCGAAACGGAGGCGGGGGCCGCCCAGGAAAGCTGGACCGTCGTTCCGCCCGTCAAGGCCGTCACCGGGCCCGGGGTGCCTGGGTTGGCGAAGGCCGTCACCGGGTTGGGGGTGGAGGTGGCGGACGCGGACTGGGCCACGGCATTGTACGATTCGAGGGTATAGGCATAGCCGGCCAGGTTGGCCGCGTTGGAGTCCACGTAGTTGGTGGTGCCGGCGGCCAGCGTGATGGCGTCGGCGACGATGGCGCCGCTGGGAAGGGTCACGGGGCTGGAAAAGGGATTTCCGCTGGAACCGGCCGGGCTGCGGGAAAGCGCGTAGCCCAGGGGGTCCTCGTTGGTCACCGGCGCCCAGGCGAGGGAGATGGCCCCGCCCCCGCTGTTGTAATTGACGGGGCAGGCCATGAAGGAAGCGGGGATGCCGGGAACCCCCAGGGTGTCCACCACCGCGTTGGTGGAATTGGCGGGCGCCGCGGTTCCGCTGCTGGTGGTGGCCCCCACCAGGCTCATGGGCCAGCTGCCGTCCTGGCTGGAGGCCGTGCCGATGAGGGTGACGGGGTAGGTTTGCTGGACCGCGATGGGGTTGGAGGAGGCGTTGAGGGTGATGGTGCCCGGCGTGGACCCCGAGGGTTCCACCACATTGGCCGAGTTCCCATTGGGCGCTTCGGCGGTGGGGAGGCTCCAATTGGTCCCGGACGCCGGGTTGTTGGGCGGGATCAGCCAGACCAGTTGGGTCACGGGGCTGCTGAACTGGTTCAAAAAGCTGTCCACCAGGGTGACGGCGCTTCCATCCAGCACCGTGGCGGGGTTGGCGGTGGAACCCGCGACATTGAGGGTGGACAGGACCGGCTGGGTGTTATTCGGGGAATAGGGAACGACGACGTTCGAATAGTTGTTGTTGGGATCGGGGCCCCACCAAAGGTACACGGGGTTGGTGGCGTAGGGCGTGGTGGTCCAGACCCTCAGGATGACCTGGCCGTTGGTCATGAAAGGCGAGAAGGTGGCGGGCCCGGATTGGTAGGTTAAGGCCGCGGAATTGCCGGGGTTGTTGAGGTCATACACGCTGGCGACGTTCATCGTTCCCGCGTAAACCGTGTCGTAGGCGGGCCGGGGGTTGTTGTAATCGGTCAAGGGGCCGCTGGGCGCGTTGCCGTAGTCCACGATCATCTCATAGTTGACCGTGGGCTCGGAGGAGGATTCGACCCGTTGGAAGTACAGGTCGGCGGTAACGGCCGCCCCTCCCGCGGCGTAACCGCCGTTCACCCCCGTGACCGCGAAGCAAAGGGCGTTGGTCACGCTGCTGGCGTAGGCCACGGTCACCCAGCTGCCGGAGGGCTGGGTGAGGGTGAGGGCGTCCGTGGCCCCGGGCGTGGGGGAGGGCGCGTAGACGGCCGCCACGGTCGTGCCGCTGGCGGTTTGAAGGTAATAGGTGGTGTCATAACCGGCCGCCACGTAGCCGGGATAATTGGAGGTGGTCACGCCCACGGAGCCGGGATAACTGTTGCCCGTGGCGATGTTGCCGTCCGTGATGCTCACGTCCATGGAATTGCTTCCCGATGTCACGGTGACCCCGAAGGCCAACGTTCCGCTGGAGAAGGTCATGGCCGCGGTTCCGCCCGTGACCGGCGAGGAGCCCTTGGGAACCCAAACCCCCTGGGGTTGGGCTGGAAGACCCGTCAGGCTGTCGTAAAACCCCACTATGACGGGGTCGTTGAAGCTGGAATCGGGGTTGCCACCGTTGTAGGCCTTGACCACGAAAGTGAGGGCGTTGTTGGAAACCGTGTTGTAGGTCACCCCCTGGTAGGCGGAAGTGGGGGAAACCCAGGAGACGGCCTCATTGGCCGCCCAGAGGGGGGAGGGTAAAGGCGCCGCGAAAAGGCCCAATATTCCAAACAACAAAACCAGGTGAAACGGGCAAACAAGCCTTTTGGGGGATGTTGGGAAGGTTTTGACCCATTGCATAGGTTTAAGGATATCCCCCTTTGGGAGTCTAATCAAGGAAACGGGTTTACCAAGTCAGGATGTCAGTCTGAGCATTTAGAACTTCGGGGCTATGTGCTTGGCGTACCTAAAAGCAAAGGCGAGAGCAACTAAAATCATTTGGCCACAGATGTCCCACATCTCATAACAGATGTTAATGGTTTGTGGGACTATACCGATCTCTTTAATAGGTTAAATGAAGATCGGCATGCATGGGATTCATGAGATGAAAGCCAAAGACTAATCCCCTTTATCCCATGAATCTGTGGCTAAAAGGCGTTGTTTGTGCGTTTTAGATTTTGTACGTCAAAGACATAGTTCTCTTTTTTAAAGGGAAAGGCATTTCCCTGGTAGGCGGGAAAAAACTCTATCCAACAAAGGCCGGAAGGCCCTTTACCACGTGTCCCGGACGTTGACCACGGTGAGCTGGTTGTTCGAAATGATCTTAGGCGCGGCGCCCTGGGCCAGCAGGGCCTGCCGGATCATGACCTGCATGCCCTCCGATTCCCCCGAAATGCCCACCTCAAACCCGCCCGGGTAGCCCCCTGTGGCGGAGGCGGCGAATTGGGGTACGGTTAAGGGATCGCTCGGGAAAAGGGAGGTGTTGGGGCTCACCCCATAGCCGAACCCCCTGCTGAGCACGCCCGAGAAAACATGGGATAGGGTGGTGACGGGCCCCTCCACGATGCTGGCGGGGGTGGTGGTGACAAAGTTGGTGCCGCTCAAGGTGTAAAAGGCCGTGGCGATCGAGGTCTGGGTGGGGTCATAGCCGTAAGGGAGCGTATAGGAGGAGTTGGTGGGGCATAAATTGGTCCCCGGCGCGGCCAGCCAGTTGATGACATCCGCTTCCAGGGTGCCGTCGATGATATTGCCGATCTCGTTGGCGTCGGGGTATTGGGTGCTTTGCCATTCCACCAGGTTGTAGGTGGGCCCAGCGGGCAGGGGCCTGGGATTGTTGGTGGTCAAATAGTAATAATAAAAGCGGTAAAGGTCGATGATGACCGTCGCGGCTTGCCCGGTGCTGAATTTGATGGTGGGCCCGTAAATGGTGGCCGGGGCGTAATAAATGGTCTTCCCCACGGTCTGGGGCGAGTCATAAGCGGCGAACAAAAGGGCGTTGCCGAAATCCGTCACAGCCGCCGTGGTGGGCGAGAAGGAGCCCGGCACGGGGGTTTCGTTCACCATGGCGGGCTGCTGTTCGGGCAGCGTGACCGGGGATAAGGCCGGATAGACCGTTTTGGTGTTGGACGACATGCCGGCCTGCACGAGGGTCATGAAGGAAACGCCCGTGTTGTAGACCGACCCAGTGGCTTGGGTTTGGGGCTGGTTCTGGAACATGTGGTGGCTGGCCCCCACCGTGGCGTGGAGCCGCACCAGGGTTTCGGTGTTGATTTGCTGCAGGTCCACGCGCATTTCATCGGCCGCCATGCCCTGCTGGACCTTCAGGAAAAGGTAGGTCATGGCCGGCGTGATGATGCCGATGATGGCCACCGTGATCATCAGCTCCACGAGGGTAAATCCACTTTCGTGGAGTTTTAAGTTTTGAGTTTTGCCCTTATTCACATTATTCGAAATCGGGCTTCGCCCGATGCGGACAATAAGGGCGGCACAATTTTCAATGATGGGACGAAGGCCCCGTTTAGAATGGAGAAATTGTGTGGGTTTTGAGTTAAGGGGGTTTTTCAGCCCGCGGCTGAAAAACATCCAAAACTTAGAGCTTCGAACTTCGAACTTAAAACTCCATGGACGTTTCATGGGAATCACCGGTTGATCAGGATGGGAAGCTCGTGCCAGGCGTAGTCCAGCGGGTCGTTGTGCCGGTAGGCTTCCACGGCCACGTAATAAGTGCCTTGGCCGAAGGTGACCGAGGCGCTGGTGGCGGGAACGGCCCATTGGTAGGTCACGGGGAAGGAATTCGTGGAAATGAGGTAGGTGGAGCCGGTGTTCAGTGTCCCGAAGTTGGCCGGGCTGTTATCCTGGATGTATTGCCAGCTTTCCGTGTCGTTCGAGGAGTAAAGCAGGTTCATGTCCAGGGTCAGGGGCTCCCCGTTCGCGGTCTCGGAATAAGTGCTGTTGGCAAGGACATTGTAGCCCGGGTATTCCTCGGTGTAGAAATTGGCGGTCTCGGAGGTCTGCCCGGGGAAGCGGAACCAGAGGTTGGTGGTGGGCCCGCTGATGATGGTGATGCCGTCGATGGTCTCCGAGTTGCCCGTGGTGACGGCGCCGTCCACCACCAGGTTGATGGAGGAGGGCTGGCTGTACTGCAGGGTGGGGCTGTCGCAATACATCTCCACCAGCGGGACCTGGGTGATGTGGGCGTTCCCGCTGTAATTGCCGCCGTCCAGGAAGGTGCGCAGCATGAGGATCATGGCGGTCTCGCCCAGGGTGTTGGTGCCCACGTTGGCGGCGATGGCCAGCCCGGATTCCACCACGTAGGCGTATTGGGTGACCGCGCTTCCGCCGACCGTCACGGTACCCTGGATCTGCACCACGCCCGTGCCCTGCCAGTCCGAACCCTGGTCGCTGGTGTAAAAAAGGCGGTATTCGTCGTCGCTGCTCACCTCGGGGATATTCAAGGCGGTGCGCATGGTGGCGGCGTTATAGGGCGGGAGGTTCCACTCCGGGCTGGTCTGGCTGTCGCTTAAGTGCCAGGGCCGCATATCGCCGTCGGTGTTTTCGATGCTGGGGGCCAGGGGGAAGGTGAAGATGTTGTAGCAGGTGACCGCCAAGGCCGTGGCCGTGTCCGTGCTGTCGTTGGAGGCGGCCAGATGGTTCATCTGCCCGTTCGAGGTGAGGGTATTGGCCCCGGACGCGCAGGTTCCGTTATAAAAGGCACAGCAGCCGTTGGGCCCGGCCGCATTGGTCTGGGTCCGCCCCAGCCCGGTCAGGGAATCGCCCCCGTTGCCCGTGGAGATATTGGTGGTTCCGTAGGTGTACCCCGTGGTGGCGAGGTTGGCGTAATCCTGCCGGTAAAAGGTGCTGTTGGAGGCCGTGGCCGTCTGGTTCGTGGGCAGGTTCCCGTGGGCCTGCCACTCGGCCGCCTGGCTGTCCGGATAAAGCTCGCCCATCCAGGTCCTGGCGTACCAGGTGTTGGTCGTGTTTTCCGGGATGCGTACGTCGGTCACGGGGCAGGCCGCGCCGTTCCAGTTGTACATCTCCGAGACATAGGTGACGGCGGCTTGGGCCGTGGTGTTGTAGAGGGTGGTGTTGATGTCCAAGCCGTTGGAAAAAGGCGGCTGGTTGGACCCGAATTCCCCGCCGAAGCCGAAATAGTAATAGGTCCATCCGTTCATGGCGGTCCAAATGCTGGTGGTGTTCAACAGCGCGCTGCGGATCACCTGGTAGAAGCGCGGGAGGTCCTCGAAACTGTTCGAGGTCACGCCGGTTCCGGCCCATCCATTGGTGGTCTGCGCCGCGCTGAAACCCAGGTAGCCGTCGGTGTACATGTTGGGGGTCACCGCCGTGTCCTTGGCGCCGTCCTTGAACCACCAGTTATAGCCGTTGGCCGCGATGGTGCCGGCCTGGCCCGCGTTGTTGGGCCCGCCCACTTTCACGTCCAGGTAGGGCTCATCGCGGGGGTCGCCCAGGAACTGGTACTGCTCGGTGGTGGGGGGAAAGCAGGAGATGGTGTTGTTCCCGTAGGGAACCGAGGTGGAATCGCCGGTCCAAACATAGGTGCGGGAGAGGTTGGAATAAGCGTAGTTGTAGGGCACTTGGGTGACGGCGTCGGTGGCGGTCCCGGAGAGGATGTTGATGCGGGTTTCGATGGTATGCCTTCCGGCGAAGGTGACCGGGCCCGTGTAAGCCTGGACCACGGGCGAAGCCATGACGGTCAAGGGGCTGGTCGAAGAGACCCCGGCGAAGACCTGGCTCACGGGCACGGACAGGGTGATGATCCACCGGGCCGTGTTCTTGGGGTCGCCCGGTCCCGCGCCGGTAAAGGTCAGGGGCTGGCCCGTGAAGGTGTAGAGGGGGCTGGCGCCGGCCAAGGAGGTCTCATCCGGGCTGCAGGGGATGTATTCCAGCCCGTAAAGCCGGTCCGCGGGGTTCAACCCGCTGCTGTTGGAGGCCTGGGTGCAGCGCAGGCGGGTGTTGTAAAGCTCGATCACGGTTTGGTTGTTGGGCCCGACGTTGTTGACCACCGCGGTGACGGGGCCCGCCGGGGTGCCGTAGGTGGGTGAGGAGAGGTTGGCGGTGCCCGACTGGATGCCGTTGGGGTCGGTCGTGCCGCTGGGACTGACATAGGTGGCGGGGAAGGAAGTGTTGGTCGTGGTCAGGTTGTCGAAGGAGTAGGTAATGGGCCCCCCCACGGAGACGGCGGTGCCCTTGTCGTTGCCGATGACGGCCGTGATGGTCATGACGTTGGAGGGGGACAGGCTCAGGTCGGGCAGGTAAACGCTGATGCCCGGCACCTTGGGGTCCAAGGTGGCGGGATCGGAGGCGTCCAGGCTCACGGGGTTGTCGAAGCCGTCGTAATAGGCGTAGACCCTCAGCCGGACCGTGACCGAGGAGCCCCCGACCGCGCTGGGATAATAGAGCATTTCGGGATGGGTGACCACGCGGATGTTGGTGTCGTTGGCGTTGTCCGTGCTGGTGGGGTCCTTGGCCGCGTCCGAGTAGTTGCGCATGGGGGGAAGGGGCAGGCATTCCCCGTGCAGGTTCACGATGAGGGCGTTCTCGAAGGACTGGGGCTCGGAAAGCATGTCCTCGAAAAGCATGCGCTCGCTGATCTCAGTGAGCGGGTCCGAGAGCGTGTCGTTGGGCCCCGCGGCATTGGTGACCGCCTGGTAGATGGCCTGCTCGTCCGGGTACCGCACGGAGTTGTTGTACTGGTCGGCCATCGTATAGTAGGTGACGCCGACGCCGGCCCCGGAGGAGGGGTTGATGTTGGCCCCGTCCACGTTGACCTTCCCGTCGTACCCCAGGAAGCCGGGCGAGCCTGCGATCGGATCGTAGAAGTTCCCCGCGCCTCCGCCGTCCGCCGCGTCCTCGGGGGTGTTGCCCGGGTAGAAATAGACCCAGGGGATGGCGCCGCCACTGGTCGCCGTATCGGTGCTCAGGGCGTTGTTGGAATAGGGGACGTAGTCGAGGTCGCGGCCGTAGGAGGAGCGGGTGATGTAATGGGGCCTGAACTGGAGCCCCGGGGTGCTGCCGTTGGAACTGCTGCCCCCGGGGATGTTGTTGCCCGACATGGAGGAAATGATCTGTTGGAAATCGCTGTACAGGTTCCATTCCTGGTCCCACCAGGCCGCGATGTTGTTGATGGCCAGCACGTAGACGTCCATCACCTGGGTGGGCGGCGGGTTGTCGGCGCTGGTGCCCAGGATGCCGTCCACCTCGGCCAGCTGCTGGCCGGGCTGGGTGGGGTTTTGGTCCGAGGCGTAGCGCCAGACCTTCACGATGACCTGGCGCAGGTAGACGTTGTAGGGGAGGTGGTTGACCTGCACCTGCCGCAGGTAGCGCCAGTTGCCGTCGGTTTGGATGTTGCCGCTCAAGGCGTTGGCGGGGTTGGCCGCGGCGGTGCCCGTGTCCACGGTCTTGTCCGTGGTCAGCACGTTGTCGTATTGGGAGCCGTTGCCGTAGCTGTCCAGGACGGTCACGTTGTTTTCGTTGCCATACGCCAGGGCCCGCAGCTCCTGGAACATCTGGATGGCCTTTTGGGCCGCGAAGGCCCGGTCGTTGGTGTTGACCGATTGTTTGGCCATGAGGGACCTGGCCAGGATGACCGTGGAGGCCATGGTGGCCATGATGGCCGAGGCGATGACCAGTTCCACCAGGGTCATGCCGCTTTGGTCGATGCGTTTCAAGTTTGCCATGGCGCCGCTCACCTCCGGGGGCGTTAAAAATACGAAATTCCCAGGAGGTTTTTGGTCTCGCTGACGTCCTGCCGGTAAGCCCCCACCCTTAACTGGGCCAGGGAGATGATGGCGGGGTTGTAGAGGATCATGCCGAAGTTGCTCCCACTCCCGTTCAAGGTGACGTTTCCCGGGCTGCCGTTATAGTAGGGGTATCCCATGATCACTGTGCCGCTGATCAGGCAGCCCCCGCCCACGTAGAGGTTGCCGGTCACGAAAACGATGCCGTTCCATGCGCTGCCCGGGGTGGACCCCGATTCATCCCCCAGGTAGAGGTTCCCATTGACCACCAAAATGCCGAAGGCCCCCTGTTTCTGCGACTCCGCCCCCAGCTGGGTATAGGGATAGGGCTGGCTGGGGCCGTAGGTGACGCTGCCGTCGAAATAGGAAAGCTTCCAATCGCTGGGGATGAAGAGCGTGGTCGAGGCGCTGCCCTCGTAATCCGCGAGGTTTTTGACGTCCGAGAGGGACATGCCGAACACGCTTTGGGCGCTTAACTGTTCCCAATAACCCAAGGACACCGGGTAACACTTTTCGTTGCCGACAAAATTGGTGCTGTTGGCGCCGGTGGGCGGGACACAGGTAGAGGTCGGGGTCCCCGTGGGGGTGGAGGTCCAGGTAAAGGTGGGCGTCACGGTATAGGTGAAGGTATTGGTGGGACTGGGGGTGGGGGTGAAGGTGAAGGTGGGGGTGTAGGATTCCACCGCGTAGTTAGTGGTGGTCTTCGTGGCGGTTTCGGTGGCGGTGCTGGTCACGGTGGAGGTGGGGGTGCGGCTGTCCGTGGGCGCGGTGGTCGCGGTATCGGAAGGGGTCGCCGTGGAGGTGGAGATGACGTTAGGGGTTTTGGTAGGGGTGTTGGTAGGGGTGCTGGTGCATCCCCCCCCGCAATTCGCCCAGCAAGGGCCCATTCCACCCCAAAACGCCGCGAGGACCGCAAGGACATAAAGCCAAGCCTTCGTGGCCGGGAGCGGCAGCCGGTTGGGTTGGCGGAAGCCCGGCGCACTAGGGCCTTCGTTTCGCCCATGAACTTGAGCGTTTTGCCCCTGTTGGTTCCGGCTAGTCCAGGTTGGGTTTTTGCTTTTCAAGTTCCTCATCGTATCCTCCCTTTCCAAGGGGCCTCAGGGGTTGGTCACGGACACGCCCATGACCGCGACGCAATTCAAAGGGGACTGGTTTTCGGTGGACAACTCGGTTTGGTCGGCTTCCAATGTCACCTGGGAGGAAGGCACGCCCACGTAAAGGGCGGCCGTCACGCCCGAGCTGGCCACGGGGAGATTGACGCTGAATTTCCGGATTTCGGTCTTGTAGATGGCCGTGGCCTCGATGATGTTGGGGGCCTGGTTGTAGGGGGTGTTCCAGCCCGCGTTCCAGGCCGGCGCCGTGGCATTGAGCGTCTTGTCCATCCGCTTATAGACGTAACCCTTGCTGTAGATGACCCACACCAGGCCGTCGCCGTCCACGTATCCCGGGTACCTTTCGCCCGAGGCGTCGTGCACGGCGTAAGGGTTTTGGTTATAGGTGACGGTGGCGGGGGTGGCCTCGATCACGCCCGAAACCACCGAGCTTCCGGCGCCCGGCGTGTAGGCGGTGGAGCCTTGCTGCCAGACCTCGTAGCGGCCCCAATAGTTGGCGCTGGTGGAGACGGCGTTGTCCAGGGGATATTCCATCATCAAGCCCACAGTGGAGTCGGAGGTATAGGTCGCTTGGGGGTTGGAGGAGTAGGCGGGGTTGAAGGCCTGGTCCACCGTGAAGTAATAGGGGTTGACCGTGGGAGTGATGCCCATCGTAATGGGCATGTTGGAGTTCTCCAAGCCGCTGATAAACCCGTTGTTGCCGGTTTGGACCGCGAACCACTGCACCGCGGCCGCCAACCCCGCCTCGGCCACCTGTTCGGCCTCGGCCACGTTCGTGTTGCTGGCCTGGATGGAGTTGAAGGCGTTGGCGATAAACTGGACGCCGACCGTGATCAAGGTGATGGCGATCACCATGAAGATGGCGGCCATGACCAGGGCCGAACCATGGGGGTTCAGGCGGTGGGAAAAAGGCGGAAGGGTGGCGCGGCGGACATTCTTGCGGGAACGCCCGCCGTCCTTGCGGAAAGACAAATGGGACAAACTAAAATGGAACCACCGGATAGGAAAATCCATTAGCCGCTCCTCGTAATTTTACGTCCGCGAATTTTAACATGGGGGATGGAAGAACCGTGGAGCGGCAACTCCATTGGGGCTTTCCTTCAATATTTCTCGTTAAAAATATTATACCCATTATACCCATTCGTCAATGTTCAGCGCCCCTAAAAAGGGTAAAACGTTAGGGACTACCACCCCTGGGGCCGCCGGCCTTTTTCAACCTAAGGGAAGGCCCTCGGGGTCCCAAGGCCCACAAAGTATCCCGGTTCCTTTCAGCGGAAATAATATCGGAAGGAAAATCCCATCAGCAGGAGCCCCGAAAGGGCCAGCAAGCCCCAAAAGAGGAATGGATTGAAAATGTCCAGAAGCCAGCGCCATCGGTCCATCCATTGGAGGCCCACGCCGCCCAGTACCAAAAGGAGGAGCAGAACTTCCGGCGCGAAAAGCGCCTTCGAACGGAAAATCCTCGCGTAAAGCAGCGAATAATAGCGGGAATTCATCCGGTTTTGGGACCGGGGCATGGGGGAGGTCCATTGCCGGATCCTGATCCAAAGGAAGAGGTAAGCCACCACAAGGTAGAACGCCAGGATCGAGGCGCCCTCATAGTCCTTGGCTTGGACCCAGTTTAAAAGGGCCAGCAGGCTGAAAAAAGCCGTGAGGGGGGAATGGACGCAACAAAACCGGGCCAAAAAAACCTCCATTCCCTCCTTCAACCTTGGATTATCCAGTTTGTAGCCCCGTCCGAAGATCCCCCAGGGAAAATAAACCCAATTTCCTTCCGTGGTCACTTGGAAGTCCAGGCCCGCGATTTGGCCGTAAAGCCTCCGATTTCCCGCTTCCTGGAGGACTTCCGGCGGCGGATGATCGGGAATGCAGGCTTCCTCCTCAACGGGTTCAGGCGCAACCGGTTGGGCGGCAGGGGCGGCCATGGCGGGTTCGGGGGCGGAAACCGGGGGGTCGGCGGATGGCGCGGCGGATTCTTCCGGCGGCGGGCCTTCCGGCGCGGGGGGCGGGGATGGCGGAGGATGCCTTTCGAACCATTTGGCGAAAATGAGGCCGCAGCACTCGCAGTCGGTGCGGTCGTCCGCTTGCTCGAAATGGCAGGAGGGGCATTTCATGGTCCTATTTTACCTTATAACCGCCTTGGCGTATCCCGCATAGTTCCTTTGCGTTATACTGGTTTTAGCGGACGGGAGCGTTCCTTTAAGCCGGGTTTTTCCCGGTCTTGCCGTTTCGAGGGGACGATGTCGCGGCCAGGTCATAAGGAGGCGTGGATGTTGAACGCGGCTTTGCAGTGGGGATTGGCGCATGAGAGGACGGCCCGGCTTGATGTCTTCCTGGTCGTCTTTTTAGGCATGGCCTTGTGGGAAACCCTGGCCTCGCGCAGGAAGGAAAGCATCGGCCGCCTGAAGCGCTGGCCCCACAACCTGGCCCTGACCCTCCTGAACACGGTCCTGGTCCGTGTTGTTTTTCCGGCCGCCACGGTCGGCGCGGCTTTGGGGGCCCAAAGGACGCGTTTCGGGCTTTTCAATTGGGTGGAGGTCCCCCCGGGTTTCGCCCTGGTCTTCAGCGTGGTGGCGATGGACTGGGTGCTTTACTACCAACACCGGGCCTTCCACGCTTTTCCCCTCCTTTGGAAGTTCCACCGCACGCACCATACGGATTTGGAAGTGGATGTCACCACGGGAGTTCGGTTCCATCCCGCCGAGATGCTCATTTCGATGTTGGTCAAGTGCTCTTTCGTGGCCCTCTTGGGCGCGCCGCCCGGGGCCGCCTTCCTCTTTGAGGCGCTCTTAAACGCCACCTCCCTGTTCAGCCATTCCAACGCGCGCCTGCCCGGCTGGCTGGACCGGGTCCTCCGGCTTCTCATCGTCACGCCGGACATGCACCGGGTGCACCATTCGGTGATTCCCTCCGAGACCAACAGCAATTTCGGCTTCAACCTTTCTATTTGGGACCGGCTGCTCATGACCTACCGGGCCCAGCCCAAGGAGGGCCATGAGAAGATGAGGATCGGCCTGGACGTCTTCAACGAGGAAAAATACCTGCCCGTGAACAAGCTGCTGGAGCAGCCCTTTTTGGACAAAAGCGGGAAATTCGCCTGGAACAACCTGATCCGGGAAAAATAGGCCGACTATCCCATTCCCGAAATCACCCTCACCTAAAAAGGTGTGGTCCGGGGGCTTTTCCATGCCGCGGGGCTTGGTGTCGATCCAGGTGTCCTTCAGCCGCCACACCATGGGCGGCGTCCCCAAAATCAAGTCGATCCTCCAGCCCAGGTTGTGTTGGGAGCCTTTCAAGCCCGGCTCAGGAAATTCTCCAAAACAAAAACCTTTCGGAGCCTAAAAGGCAAGGGGCTCTCCACCAAGGCAATGGCCTTCAAACTTTCGAGGCCGGCCACAAACCACGGATCGCGGCAGGCGGGTACGTTGGAAAGCCATGCCGGAGCCTCAAGCCCCATCTCCCCGCAAAGTTCCTCGGCGGTGGCCGCGGCTAATGCGTCCCATTTCTCGTCGGATAAGGGAAAGGGCCGGGCCAGCGCCGTAAGGTCCCTCTCGCGCCGGAAATCATCCACGAACTCCATCAAGTGGAGAATAGCGTTTCCTTTATCCATTTCCATTTTCTCGCGGGTTTCCTTGAGTGGTGTCATTTTTGGAACAACTCCTCGATGAAATACTGGGTAGCCGGCTTGATCCGTTCATGGGGATAGTATTTTGTGAGAATGGCGAAAATTTGCTCTGGCTTCTTCAGGCCCATTTTCTCAATACCGCGTCCACGTCACGGGTAGCGGGCCGGGCGTCGTAAGCCAGGCACATGACGGAACCCCCATAAAGGCAAATCTCCCCCTTGACGCCCCGCTTTCCCAGCTCGGCGTTTAAAGCCTCAAGGTATTTCCGGATTTGCTGTTTATCGAACATGGAATCATTTTAACGGATTTGGATCCAAAAAACGCCCCCCGCAATAGGAGCGCTTATTTTGAGAATTCCGCCACAAGGAAGGTATGGTCGGATGGTTTTTCCATGCCGCGGGGCTTGGTGTCGATCCAGGTGTCCTTCAGCCGCCCCACCATGGGCGGCGTCCCCAAGATCAAGTCGATCCTCCAGCCCGCGTTGCGCTCGAAGGCGCCGGGAAAGCGCATGTCCCAAAAGGTGTAGTGCCCCCCTTCCTTCACCTTCTCGCGGAAAAGGTCCGTCCACTTCCCCCTCATGGCCTCCAAAAGCGCGTTGCGCGCGTCGATGTGGAAGCAGGGATGGTCCTGGTTGCCCTTGGGGTTGTTCAGGTCGATCTCGGTCAAGGCCACGTTCAAGTCTCCCATCCAGAGGGCGGGCAGGGTGTTGGGCACGTTCTTCCCGAAGTATTTCTTCAGGTCGGCCAGGTACCGGAGCTTGTACTGGTATTTCTCCGAGTCGATGGCGTAGCCCTGGGGGATATAGGTGTTGAACAGCCTCACGCCCGCGTACTCCCCCGTGATGAACCGCGCTTGTTCCTCCGCCTGCTTGTAAAAACCCATGTCCACCTTTTCCAGGGGTTTTTGGGAAAGGAAGGCCACGCCGTTGTAGCCCTTCTGCCCGTGGAAGACCACGTTCCAGCCCGCCTGTTCGATGGGTTCCTTGGGGAACTCCGAGTCCTGCACCTTGGTTTCCTGCACCGCCAGCACGTCGGGCTTTTCCTTCTTGAGCCAGTTAAGGAGGATGGGCATGCGCGCGCGGATGGAATTGGCGTTGAAGGTGGCGATCTTTAAAAGGCCGTTCGGGGAGGTCTTACCGGCGCTCTTGGCTTTGGGTTTGGCTGCCCTGGAAACGGGCTTTGATCGAGGAGTCTTAACTTTAGGCATAGAAAACCTCCGTAAAAATTCCGCATGAAAAGCCAATTTTTTAGGCCGTTTCAAATCTCATAATCCGACACCCGGCGCTCGGCGGTCAGCCTCTTCACCACTTCCACCACCTTCAAGTGTTCCGGGTGCTTTTGGTACTTCTCCAGGTCCTCCCGGCCCTTGAACTCGGTGTAAAGCGACACGTCGCTGGCCGTGTCCGCGGGGTTGAAATTGATCCCTACTTCCAGCGCCCGGAGTTCCGGGATCTTTCCCTTCAAGCCTTCCAGGGCCGCCTTGAGTTCCCTGGACGTTTCCGGTTTGGTCTTGCCCTCCACGTTATCCTTCAGTTTCCAAAGGACGATATGCTTGATCATCCCGTTTCCTTTCCAGGGGTTTGAAAACAGGGGGTTATTATTCGCCAAGGGCCGTGGAAAAAGAACCTCCTTTTTGGCTTTCATCTGTCCGTGAAAACCGTTAATTTACACTGTCGCAATCGTTGGTATCCGTCAAATACCAACGGCCATTGAGGGAGGAAACGAAATGGGATTACTTTCGGGTAAAAAAGCCTTCATCTTTGGGGTGGCCAACGACATGTCCATCGCCTGGGGTATCGCCAAGGCCTTCCACGCCGAAGGGGCCGAGTTGGGCTTTAATTACCTGGGGGAGGCCCTGGAAAAGCGGGTCCGCCCCCTGGCCGAATCCGTCGGGGCCAAGCTGGTCCTTCCCTGCGACGTGTCCAAGGACGACCAGATCGAGGCCCTTTATAAGGAAGTGGGGAAAGCCTGGGGCAAGTTCGACATCCTGGTGCATTGCGTCGCCTTCGCCAACAAGGACGACCTCAAAGGCACCTTCACCAACACCAGCCGCGCCGGGTTCCACTTGGCCTTGGACATATCCGCCTACAGCTTGATTGCCATCACCCGCCCGGCGGTTCCCCTCTTGAACCCGGGCGCCAGCATTATCGCCCTGACCTATTACGGCTCGGTGAAGGTGATCCCCAATTACAACGTGATGGGCGTGGCCAAGGCCGCCCTGGAGGCCAACGTGCGCTACCTGGCTTACGACCTGGGTCCCCAGAATATCCGCGTCAACGCCATCTCGGCGGGCGCCATCAAGACCCTGGCCTCCTCCGCCGTGGGCGGAATCAAGAGCATGCTGAGGGCCTCCGAGGAGATGACGCCCCTGCGCCGCAACGTCTCGCAGGAGGAGGTGGGGGGAACCGCGGTTTACCTGGCCAGCAGCCTTTCCTCCGCCGTCACCGGCGACACCCTTTACGTGGATGCCGGCGCCAACATCGTGGGGATGAACCTGGATATAAAGAAAGAAGAGCCCGGCGCCCCCAAAACCTAAGTTAAGCCGGCTTCCATTTAATCCAATCTGGGTCGAGTAGAGCATCAGCGCGCGCGCACGTTAGAGTCCGGCGGCTTTTCCAAGGCTTTCGCCTTAGGCCTCAGTCCGGCTCTCATGGCCACGTTTCCACAAGGATTTTGTCTCCCATATATCCCATGCATCTGTGGCTAAATTGCCTTTCGTTTTAGGCGGAGAGCTTCTGCGCGACCACCGCTTCCTCCACAGTGCAATAAGACCGGGTTTCTATTTTTTGGGGGGCCAGGTTTTTTATTTCCACCTGCAAGGGAAGGGTATCTTCCCTTTCCATGCCAGGCACCCTCACTTCCATGGCTCCCCGGGGTGCCCATCCGTCGCCCGAGGGCGAGAGGCAGAAATCCAGCACCATTTCCCGGTTGGACTTGATGACGAAGCGGCAGCGGTGGAACCGGGAAAAGTCAAGCGACTTGCCCAGTTCCAGCGCGAAGGCCTGCAACTCGGCGGCGTGCAGCGGCCACTTCCGCTTTTCCAGCCGGAAGATGCTGGTCACCTTCAAGATTTTCTCCAGCGACGACTTAATTTCTTTCATGATTTCCTCCCAAAACTTATTCCACGTGTAACTTTAAGGTCGCAACTTGCGACCTCAAACCAGAAGCCCCGCCTGGCGGAACGAGAAGTACCCCTCGGTGGCCAGGATCAGGTGGTCGTGCACGGTGATGCCCATGGCGCGGGCGGCGGTTAAAACCTGCCGGGTCAATTGCTTGTCCCCCTCGGAGGGCTCCAGGCTCCCCGCCGGGTGGTTGTGGGCCAGGATGAGCCCCGTGGCGTTCAGGTCCAGGGCCCGCCGGAGGATCTCGCGCGGGTACACGGCCGTGTGGTCCACCGTGCCCTCTTGCAGGCGCTCAAAGGCCAAAAGGTGGTTGCGGTGGTCCATGAACAGCGCGGTGAAGACCTCGCGGGGGCGGCTTCCGATCTGCTCCCTTAAGAAAGCCGCCACCTCCTCGGGCCCGCCGACCCTCCGGCCCCTCTTGAAATCCTCCCCGTTGGCCAGGCGGAAAAGGTCGCCCATGGCCTTGAAGTGCAGTGCGCTTTGGGGCGGCAGTTCCCCCAGGGTCCTGAGGGCCGCCTCATCCGCCTCCAAAATCCGGCGCACGTTGGCGAAGGCCGCCAGGAGCCTTTTGGCGTAGGGCTTGGTGTCCCGGTGGGGGATGGAAAAGGAAAGCAGGAGTTCCAACAGCTCGTAGTCCCGCAGGGCCGAGACCCCTTCGGAGGCGTATTTTTCCCTCAGCCGCTTGCGGTGGCCCAGGTAATCGGGCCCTTTTTCCCGGACGATTTCAACGCCTAAAACCCCTTGGACATCCATTTCCACCATGCCCGCCCTCCTTCATTTTTCGCTTGACGAAGAATACAGTCGTATACTAGTATACAACCGTATTCTGTTTCCGCAAGTGGAATCGGATACGAACGGCGGGTGGGTTGGGATTTTCGGGTTCCCCTTCCCCCCTGTTCGACTGTTCGGTCCGTTTCGATTTTTAAAATGAGCCGGGAGGAGAAAACCATGGCGCCATCCGACGAATCCTTGACCGACATCCAGCGCGAGGTGTTGAAGTACGTCCAGGACCACCTCACCCAGACCCACCGGCCCCCCACCGTGCGGGAGGTGATGCGGCACTTCAAATGGAATTCCCCCCAAAGCGCGCGAAAGCACCTTTTAGCCCTGGAGGAAAAAGGCTACCTGGAGCGGGAGGAACACACGGCGCGGGGCCTGCGGCTGGCGGAGGATTCTTCCGTGGGGGTTTCGATCCCCATCCTGGGCCGGGTGGCGGCGGGCTTGCCCCTTTTGGCCGAGGAAAACCGCGAAGGCACCATGGTGGTGGACCCTTCCATGGCCCGGGGCGGGCGCAACTTATTCGCGCTGACGGTGCGCGGCGATTCCATGGTGAACGCCCATATCCTTCCGGGCGACAAGGTCATCGTGCAGCAGACCGCCCATGCCTCGCCCGGCGAGATCGTGGTGGCGCTTTTGGAGGGCGAGGCCACCGTGAAAACCTTCCGCAAGACCAGCTCCAAGGTGGTCTTGGAGCCGGCCAACCCCAAGTATTCCCCCATCGTGGTGGGAGAGGGGCAGGATTTCCGGATCATCGGCAAGGTCGTCGGCGTTTTCAGCCCGCGGTAAAACCAGCCAACGGTTCACCGATGACGGTCGGCCGCTAAGATTCAATCCTCGCCGTAGCTGTCAACTGTGGACTGTCAGCCGTGAACTGCCCTCTGGAGGTTTTCATGCTTTATCTTCCCGCCCTTTCCCATCCCTCGGTTCAGGAGCCCCCCTCCGGTTACTCGCCCTTTTCCCGGAAAAACCTGGTTTACGAGGTCGCCCTTAAGACGGTTTCCCCCCAAAGGTTCAAGGAGCTCTCCCACGCCCACCGGCTGGTGCGGGCCCTGTTGCAAGGCGAGGTTTTGGGGGCCTACGAACTGCTGGATTTCCTGGTGTGGCCGGAAGGCGTGTTCCTGCGCGTCGGCTTGAAAAAGGCGCCTTCCTTGGCGGAGTTTTTGAGGTTCCTGAGGGAAAAATCCACTCCCCCGGAAATGGACGAGAAGTCCTATTGGAAGGGCGAACCCCTATGGATCCGCCTGGTGCCGCCGGAAAAGTTGCGGGAGTCCGCCCGGTCGTTCCTGGAAACCGCCGAATCGATCCACCGCGCTTCCTCCGCCTCCGGCCTTTTTTCCGCCAACCTTTTCTTCTTTTACCGGAACCCCCGGCTCCACCATTAAAAGACAGTTAGGAGTGAGGAGTTAAAAGTTAATCCCTTAGTCGTGAAATTTTATACAAAAAACCGAAAATTTCCCGACCTAAGGGATCGGGCACTATTTCCCTGGTTTCGCCAGTGAATCTTGAGGATTCTTCCCTCTTTGGTTCCGGCTCGTCCGGGTTATGGGTTTAAGTTGAAGCGGAAGGTTTAATTCTTTCACTCCTAACTCCTCACTTCTAACTCCTAACTTCAGTAGGTGTCATTCATGCTTTCCCAAGAGCCTTTCCTTTCCATGGCCTATTCCCCCGCTTATGCCGAGGGGGACGACGACCCCCGCGAGGTGGAATACATCGAGATCAAGGTGAAATCCGCCCTCCACCACACGCGCCTGCCCTACAGCCCCAAGCCCTTTTACTATTCCCTCAACCTTTACCGGGGATGCCGCCACGGCTGCCCCTTTTGCTTCGCGCGCTACACCCACTGGTTCCTGGGTTTCCAGAATTCCTTCGACTTCCAAAGGAAGATCCAGGTCAAGGTGAACCTCCTGGAGGTGCTGGAGGAGGAGCTGTCCAACCCGCGGCGCAAAAGGGAATGGGTCACCTTGGGCGCGGCCACCGACCCCTATCAGCCCGCGGAGAAAAAATACGGCCTGGCCCGGGGCGCCTTCCGGCTCCTGGCCAAGTACGGCTGGCCCGCGGTTTTTTCCACCAAGTCGGACCTGGTGTTGAGGGACCTGGACGTGTTGGGGGAATTGGCGCGGCGCTCCAACGCCGGCGTGGCCATGACCCTGACCACGCTCGACCCCGCCCTGCAGAAATTCCTCGAACCCCACGCCGTCCCCGTCGCCCGCCGCCTGGAGGCCTTGCGCCAATTGAAGGCCCACGGCATCCCTTGCGGCATCCACCTCATGCCCATCATCCCCTTCCTGACCGACCGGGAGGAAGCCATTGAGTCCATGGTCCGCACCGCGGCGGAAATGGGGGTGGATTATTTCGTTTACAACGTCTTGAGGCTCCGGGGGCAGGTGGTGAAGGGCTACTATTACCATGTCCTGCAAAAGTTCAACGGGCCCGCCTTCGAGCAAACGCGGAAGCTTTACGGTTCCCGGCCCTATCCACCGGAGGGCTACGTGGCCGCCCTTTACCGGAAGGTAAAATCTCTCAAGGAAAAATGGGGGTATCAAAACCGTTGGAAGGGAATCTTCTCGGATAAACAACTGGAACTGTTTTAGAAAGGGGTTCCAAGCATATTTGTCACGTTGTTAAAACCAAATTCTGTTTTGGACTTTCTGGTTTTAAAGGACAAAATCCATACGTAGTTACTTTTATGTTTTTTGGAAATAAAAAACCCCGGGGGTGCCCGGGGTTTGGGGTGTTGGGAAGGGGCTTTCGGTCAGACGCCGAAGGCCATTTCCGCGTCCGGGGCCCTCTCCTCCTGGGTTTGGGCCGGGGGAAAGACGTGGGCCGCGTGGGTGTTGACGATCTCCTCCAGGTTGAGGATCTTGTCCGCCACCCGGATCATCTCCCGGCTTTGCGCGTCGGGGAAAACCGCCAGTTCCACGTGCTTGCCCAGTTCCTTCACCAGCGACATGGCCGGCGAGAAGTCCTGGTCCTCGGTCACCACCACGGCCGTGTCGTAGAAGTCGCGGGCGGCGTAGTAAACCATGTCCGCGGCCATGCGCACGTCCACTCCCTTTTCCATGCGGTGGCCTTCCCGGTTCTGGATGATGCGGCCCAACCGGAGTTCCAGGTAAGGCGTGCGGTCGAGCGAATCGAAGAAGGATTGCTGGCTCTTGGCCTTGTCGGAAAAATGGGTCGCGTCAAACACCGCGTTGTAGTAGTAGGTACGGATCAATTTCCGGCGCTCCCCGGTCAGGGCCAGGGAGAACTGGTAATAATCCACCCGCGTCATCTTGTTATTCCGCTTGAGGGCGAAATAAAGGTTGCTTCCATCTATGAACACACAAATGCGCGACATGCTGCACCTCTTTCATATCAGTACTGATATGATTTTTTTAACTGATGGTTTTAATCCTACGCCACTTCTCAAGGGCGCCGCAAGGGGGATTCGCTTTCAACTTTTAGTTTTTGCCCAAAATCCTAACAGATTAGGCATAAACCCTTGTCGAACCGGCCCTTTTTTAAATTTTGCCGTTTGGTTCATCCTGTGAAACCCGCCTTTTTGCCTGCCCATGACTTGGTTTTTTGTTTTCCTAAAAAACCACCCCTTCCGGCGTCTTGCCGCCTCAACTCCGCTTGGGCGCGGCACGAAGGGGGAACCAAAACCGGAGTGGTTTTATTTCCTTTTGAAAATTTCGTGGAAATAAAAAGCCGCGACCACCAGGGAATGTTGGATGCGGCCGTCACGGATCATACCGGGGATTTCCTCCAGGGGATGCAGGCTCACTTCCAGTTCCTCCGCCTCATCCAAGTCCAGTTCCGCCGTCGGTTGCGCGTCCAGGGCCAGGTAAAGAAAACACGTGTTGCCGAGGATGGCGGGGTTGGGCCTCACGCTTCCCAGCAAATGCCATTCCCGCGCCTCATAACCCGTCTCTTCTCGCAGCTCCCGCTTGGCCGCCGCCAAGGGAAGTTCCCCGGTGTCCACCGCCCCGCCGGGAATCTCCAGGCTCACCTCGCCCGTGCCGTGCCGGTATTGGGACACCAGGACCGCCTTCCCCCCCGGGGTGAGGGCCACCACGTTGGTCCAGTCGCGGGTGGTGAGGACGTAAAAGGGATGTTCCTTGCCGGTGGTGGGGGAAGCGCTGTGGTGCACGTGCACTTGGAAAAAGCCGCAGTCATAATCAACCCAATGTTTCCGCTTCTCCCAGGGTTGGATCACTTTTTTTTCTTCCTTCCCTTGGGTCGGGGCCTTTTCAAATTCTTCCCTTTCACCCTTTTCACCGGTTTCCTCTTTCGGGCGGCGGGCTTGCGTCCGGCCGGTTGCGGCACCCGGGCTTTGGAAGGCGCGACCCGCTTGACGCCGGACATCAGGACCGCGTGCACGCCTTCTTCGGAAGAAACGGTTTTAACCGGCAGGCCGAAATTCGCCTTGTAAAGCTCCTGCGCCTTTCGCGCCGCGGCCGCGGGCAGCGGGGAGCCGTCGCCCGCCGCGCAGTTGAGGCGGGCCTGGCGCGGATTGCGGATGCCGGGAATGGAAGTGGAAACCTCCGGGTAAGCCAGGGTCCACTTGAGGGAGGCCTCGGCCAGGGACAGGGATGGCTTTCCCAGGAACCTCAGCTTCTGTACTTTTTCCAAGGTGGCCGTGAGCCCATCGCCCACGTAGAGGCGGCGCCGATGGTCGTCCCCGTAAAAGCGGGTCTGGGGGCTGAATTTGCCGCTCAAGGCGCCGAAGGCCAGGGGAACGCGGGCGATGACACCCACGTTGTACTGCCGGGCCAGCGGGAAAACCTTCCATAAGGGGTCCTGGTAGAGAAGGTTGAAAAAGATCTGGAGCGTGTCCACCTGCCTCCAGCGGATCAGGTCGTTGGCCTCCTCCGGCCCCTTGTCCCTGAGGGAAATGCCGAAAGCCCGGATTTTCCCGGCGCGCTTGAGCCGTTCCACGGCCGAAAGGAGGGGTTCGGCCTGGGTGTTCCAATCGGTAAGCCAGGTGTGCAGTTGCAGCACGTCCACGCAATCCACTCCCAGGTGCCGCAGTGATTCCTCGGCCTTGGCTTCCACCCAGTCTGGGGAAAAAGCGGTCGATAACGGGGTTCCGGGCGGGTTGTCCCATTGCCAGCTTTGGGGGGGCACTTTGGTGGCGATCACGGGCCTTTCGCCGCGATCCCGGATGACCGAGCCGATCAGTTTTTCGCTGTGGCCGTCGCCATAAACCCAGGCCGTATCGATGAAATTGCAGCCCATGTCCAGGGCCTGGTGCAGGGCCAGGCGCGAGTCCGTGTCGTCCTGGGGGCCCCACCAGGCGCCGCCGATGGCCCAGGCGCCGAAACCGATTTCACTGACCCTTAATCCCGTGTTCCCCAACCAGCGGTAGCGCATAAGTCCTCCTCCCAATTCAAAGGTCGACGAATACGGGGTTATTCTTGGCCCGCCCCCGCCGGAAAGCAACGGCTTAAAAGCGGTTAACAGTCCACGGTCGACAGCCGACAGCAAGACAGTCCATCTTCAAGGTTTTAAGCCTTTGCTGTGAACCGCCAACTGTGAGCTGTGGGGTGCCTCTAGCCGTGGCGGGAGGAGGCCGGTTTTTGCAGGTTCAGGTAGACCTCCCGGTAGATGGCCAGGAAGGCCATACCCAGCGAAAGAATGATGGGGCCCAGGAATATCCCCAGGAGCCCGTAAACCTTCAAGCCCCCGATGGTGGTGAAAAAAAGCCAGAAGAGGGGCAGCTTGGCCTCGTTGCCGATGACCCAGGGCTTGATGATGTAGTCCATGGCCGTGATGACCGCGCCCCAGAGCGTCAAACCAATGCCCGCCCCCACCTGGCCCTGGGCCAGGAGCCAAATGACCGCCGGGATCCAAACCGAGGCCGCCCCCAGGAAGGGGATGAAGGAAAGGACGAAGGCCGCCAGCCCCAGGAGGATGGGAAGGGGAACCCCCGCAACTACGAAACCCAGGCCCGCCATGAAACCCTGGACCAGGGCCGTCAGGAAAATGGCCCGCACCACGGCCGTCACGGTGACGGAGAAGGTATGGACCACCTTTTGCCGGTGTTTCTCCTCCAGGGGGAGGAATTCGGTGGCGCGCAGCGCCAGGCGGGAACCATCCCGGAAGAAAAAGAAAAGCGCCACGCAGATGAAGGCGATTTCCACGGCGAACCAGACGACGTTTTGGAAGGCGTCTGAAATCCTCTGGAGCACGGCGTGGGAGAAGTTCTCCATGGCGTTGGAAACCTGCCGCTGGAGGACCGCCTCGTATTGTCCCGAATCAATGCCCCAGGACTGCAGCCAAGCCCCCACGTTGAGGGTTTTCATTTTTTCGACCAGCCATTGGCTTTTTTCGTCCCATTGGGCCGTGGAAAGGAAATCATAGGCCTTGTGCAGCTCGGGCCCCAGGTTCAGGACGACGAAAAATCCGGGAAGGGCCAGGAAAGCCAGGACCAGCAGGGTGGAGATCAGGGCCGCCAGCCATCTCCGCTTTCCCGTGGCCTTGAGCAGCCGGGCGTAAAGGGGGTGGAACACCATCACCAGGATGGTGGCCCAGACGAAGGAACGCAGGAAAGGCTCCAAAAGCGAGAACAGCAGGCTCAGGAGGCCGATCAGGAGGACGAAAAAGGCGACGACGAAGAC